>JAZRYY010000019.1:0-78102 GCA_045600985.1 Paludibacteraceae bacterium | reverse complement strand
CCAAGCGGTCTTAGGAAGACAACATGAAGTGTCAACTCCTTGGCTCACAGAACGACATGGCTACGATCCGACTTTTATCTTTGCCAGACACAATCCAATTTTCCAACGGAAATCAGATTGTGCACGTGTATGATGCTTCGGGCAAACGTCTGCAAACGACCTATTACACCCGCAAGGTGGCACTGGTTGAGCCTGCCACAAGTACCCTTCCTGGCTCTGTCACCAATAACACCCAGCTCTATACCATCACGTCGCAAACAGATGTTGGAAACAAGCGGTATAAGAGATATGGTACAATCGGCAGTTGGCAACTGGACTATGTGTTCAATCCAGTAGGATATCTCCGTTTCTATGCGCCTGGGGAACATTATCCTTTCTACTACATCAAGGATCATATCGGTAATATTCGCGAAACATACATAACTCCTACACCAAGAGAGAAATATTGTGAACAACGCATGCAGTACTACCCCAGTGGACTACCATGGAATCAAAACAGCAGAGCTTCCGAGCAACCATTCAAGTATAATGGAAAAGAGTTTATAGAAATGAGTGGCTTGGATGAGTACGACTCCGAGGCACGTTGGTACTACCCCGCCATCATGCGCACCACCACCATGGATCCACTCTGCGAGAAGTACTACTCCATCTCACCGTACGCTTGGTGCGGAAATAATCCGGTGATGTTCGTGGATCCGGATGGAAAGGATTGGTACTATACTATAGACTCATTAAACCAGCGTCAATATGTATATGATTCCCAAGTGTTTTCGCAAGATGATATAGACAAAGCAAGCATTAATGGCACTTATGCAGGCATTACGACCACTTATAATGGAACATATTATGGCCTATTTGGTGCTCAATACTCCGATAATAATGATAAAATCTTTGCAAAAATTATGGATAATTTTTTTATTCAAGATGCAAAGTATTCGCAAGAAGGAGAAATTTATCATATGAAATTTGTCGTTCCTGGAATGAATAAGGGAAAAACATTGGAGTTTCATTATGCGGGCGGAAAAGTTATCTATACACAAGTTGAAGAGAACCGCTTGCATTTAGAGGAATGGGGGGACTATTATAAAAATTGTACAGATTGGATGACAAAACGCGGTTTTTCTGGCTACATTATTTCGTTTTTAAATGACAAAGGCTACGATCCTTTAAATATTATTTTCAAAGATAAAGAACTACATGATAAAATATATGACTTATATCTTCAAACTCTCTACTATCGTTCAACATGGTAAAATAATATTCTTCCTGATATTTCTTTTTTTAGGAACTAATCTACTTGCACAAACCTCATATATAACCTCGGGGATATACTATATATTTAAGGAGTATTCTACAATGCATTGGAAAGATGCTGATAGCATATCTGATATATTAACTCATGTCAACAATTATCCCCCTCGAAAAAAAAAGGACTTAGCCGCTAGTATTGCTTACCTGAGTGAACGTCATGATTATACATATTATGTTGATGCTGACAGCTTAAGATGTTATTTTGATAGTGACATCTGCTATTTTTCTTATTCTCAATTTGAAGGACCTTGTTTGTTAGAACAAGATACATCTACATGGGCTATTACTAAGAAATTAAGGATTCGTAATGTATGTGTTGACTCTATTGGTAACGTTGTTTATGATGCGCTACCGTCTCTGGAATCTGCTGTTGGCAGAATAAAGAGACATTGCTCAAAAAGTCCTTATCGTGATTTAGATTTACATGGATGGACTGCTCTCATTGCCCGAAAAGGTAACAACGATGTCTTATGCTATTGTACACAGGAGAAAATAGAAAACTCATTATCTAACTATATAACTCGTGAACTATCTAGTTTTTGGAAAAAACACAAAGAAGTGGAAGAGATTAGGTTCTGCGTGGTTTTGCCATAACATTTTCGGGACATTTTTAAGCGATGGAAAAGAAATGATGCCATGAACAGTGGGCATTAATCTATGCAGCAGCTTCTGACGAATATAGGCTTCTCGTTCACGCCTTTGTCGGAAACAAGAAATACTTAAACTATGGTGGTAATTTCTGGCAGTTGGATTACGTCTTCAATCCAGAAGGCTATACTCGGTTCTATGGCAAAGAAGAGCGTTATCGGTTCTACTATATTAGAGATCATCTTGGCAATGTCCGTGAAATGTATGTCAATCCTTATCCGAATTATAGAGAATGTGTTCAGCGTACCCAATACTATCCCAGTGGTCTTCCTTGGTATCACGGTACAGGACAGAGTGAGCAACCGTTCAAGTATTCTGGCAAGGAATTTGTGGAGATAAGTGGACTGGACGAATACGACTCCGGGGCGCGCTGGTACTACCCTGCCATCATGCGTACCACCACCATGGATCCGCTCTGCGAGAAGTACTTCTCCATCTCACCGTACGCATGGTGCGGAAATAATCCGGTAAATATGATTGATCCGGACGGACGTAAGATTAAATTTGCAGAAGGATGTTCTATAGAGTTTATTGACGCCTTTAATGCTAATCGAGCAATTTTAAAAGAGGCCAACATTGATTACACCACCCGCTACGATGAGCAAACATTAATAAAACGGAGGAAGCGGTATAAACAACAATAACCCCCATTCGCAAACACCCAAACCGAGTTCTATTATGACAAAAACGGCAACTTAATTGCAGATTTTGACCGAAAAATTTCTGCTTCTTTGCGAGATATATGAATATCTCAATGTTTTTTCCTGAAATTATGGCATAATTAGAGCACCCAGGCGATGATGAGGCCGAGATAGGTGCCTACGGCGTAGCCCACCAGTCCGATCACGATGCCGGAAATGAGCACTTTCTTATTGCCCATCGCGCCTACTACCGGTGGCACGAAAGGAGGCGAACAAAGCAAGGCTATCTGGCTTACCGTGAAGAGATCGCCACTCACGTGGGCGATGCGGCAAAACAACAAATGGAGCACGCTGCCCACCACGATGATGTATCCCACGAAAGCACCGATCATCAGGCTGCCGCCATTCACCGAATGGATATCAAAGAGTGAAGCCACGATGATGGAGAAAATAAGGATAAAGAACATTCCCAATTCGAATGTTTTGGGCAACTCACGCACTTTTTTGAAGAAAGAGGCAATGATGGAGAGCGTGGTGATGGTGAGGATCACTACGAGTTCGTTCAGCTTGCCCGTAATGGCCAAGGCCAAGCCGGCACCGACGGCAAGGAAAAGCACGCTCAGACCAAGCCCTTTCAGCATGCCAAGCAGATTCTTGCGGAGGAAAAGATCGTTGTAGTTTTCAAGATCGTTGGTGATGGGATGACCTTCCTGCTCCACGGCGCTCACATCATTGGTGCGGCCCTTGCGGGTGGTGTCGTCGTAAGGCAGGAGCTTGCGGAATAGTTTGTATCCTCCTCCGATGATAAAGAAAATATAAGGGGTGGTGAGCACCATCTCAAACGCGAGCACGATAGCCATCGTGGTGCCATCCACGCCCAGCGAAGCGCCCAAGGCATTGAAATTCATCGTGCCGCCGGTGTAGATGCCCGTCATCATTGCTGCTACTTTATTGAACTCCGGAATGCCGTGGTTTCTGAAGATAAAATAGCCTGTCGTCACCGCCGTGATAACAGCCAATAATCCGCCCACGAGCGACCAGATTGTCTTCGGAAGAGCCTTCGTCCACAGGCGAAAATCGCAATTGAAAAGCATCAAAGGAATGGCCAACGGAACGGCAATGTTCATCAGCGTGCCCTGAATCTTTGAGAACGTAAGAGCGGCTGCCGACCCCGCCTCAAAAGAGCATCCTCCACATAGCGCCAGGATAATACCGATGGCGTAGGCCGTCAATACCGTTCCAATCTTGCGCATCACGCTCCAACGTCTGAATCCCGCGATAATGGCCACCGGTCCCAGCAGGTAAATGGCCAAAATAATGTACACTTGCATCATAATAACTCCTTAATCTATCCCGTTCGTTTTCAAATGGACTGCAAAGTTATAAAAAAAAATTGACACGTGCAAAAAAATTTGCATATTCCAAAAAAATGTTGTACCTTTACGCGGTTCCCTTGTTTAGGTAAGTACATTTTTTTATTAAAATGACAAATTTATGCAAGCATAATTTCTTTATATGCTACGCTTGCACGATCACACGCTTGCGCAAAAGCGCATAAAATTGCGTTTTTTTACGCGCTAATGTTGTTCATTCCAAAAAAATGTTGTACCTTTACGCGGTTCCCTTGTTTCGGTAAGTACATTTTTTTATTAAAATGACAAATTTATGCAAGCATAATTTGTTCATTCCAAAAAAATGTTGTACCTTTGTAGCCAAAATTGAAATGATATGAAGAAAATTCTTGGTTTGGGCAATGCATTGACCGATATTTTGCTCCAGGTTTCTGATGAGCAGGTGAAGGCGCTGGGCGTGGATAAGGGCAGTATGAATCACATCGATTTCGATACGTGCATTCAGATTCAGCAGCAGTTTGCCACTATACGCAAATCAATGATAGCCGGCGGTTCTGCTTCCAACACCGTGAATGCCATCGCCGCGATGGGCGGTTCGGCTGCCTATATCGGCAAGATCGGTCACGATGAAATCGGCGAATTCTACCGCCATAACATGGAGAACAACGGCGTGCAACCGCTCCTGCTTCCAAGCAAACTAGTGAGCGGATGCTGCATCGCGCTTATCACGCCCGACAGCGAGCGCACGTTTTGCACCTATCTCGGTGCGGCGGCCAATCTCAAGCCGGAGGACCTGAGCGAGGAAATGTTTGTGGGCTATGATATTTGCCATATTGAGGGTTACCTCGTGCAAAACCACGATTTGATTGAGAAAGCGATGCGCCTGGCCAAGGAAGCGGGCATGATGGTTTCGCTGGATCTGGCGTCTTTCAATGTGGTGAACGAAAACAAAGAATTCATTCAGCATCTCGTCAGCGAATACGTAGATATCGTGTTTGCCAATGAAGATGAATCGCTGGCATACACCAATCTGGCTCCGGATGAATCGGCCGCAGCGATTGCCAAGCAATGCCAGATTGCCATAGTGAAAATCGGCAAACGCGGCTCTATCGTTCGCCAGGGCGAGGAGGCTTACACTATCCCTGCCATCTGCACCAATTGCGTCGATTCCACCGGCGCCGGCGACTACTATGCTGCCGGCTTCCTCTATGGCTACGCAGCCGGCTACAGCCTCAAGCAATGTGCTGAATTGGGTACCCTTACTGCTGGACGTGTTTGCGAGGTGCTGGGCGCCAAGCTGACGGAAGAAACATGGCAGGAGATTCGCGGCCTGGCTGCGATGATTCAAACGAGTAATCATAAAAACGCATAATATGAAAAATCTTACACCTCAGGCTGTTTGGGCTAATTTCCACAGCCTCACTCAAATCCCTCGCCCTTCGGGCAAGCGTCAAGAAATCTCCGATTTCATCGCTAATTATGGTCGTTCTCTTGGCCTTGAAACCGTAGTGGACGCCATTGGCAACGTGATTATCCGCAAGCCTGCTTCTGCCGGATACGAAGGCAAACCGGGTGTGATCCTGCAGGGACATATGGACATGGTGCCACAGAAAAACAATGATAAGGTTTTTGATTTCGAGAAAGATCCTATCGAAACGATCGTGGATGGCGAATGGGTTCGTGCCAATGGAACCACCTTGGGTGCAGACAATGGCATGGGCGTGGCTGCTGCCATGGCTGTTTTGGCCGACAAGACGCTCCAGCACCCTGCCATTGAAGCTTTTTTCACCATTGATGAGGAAACGGGCATGTATGGTGCAGAGGCATTGGAGGCTGGCGTACTTCAGGGCAAGACGCTCCTTAATCTTGATTGCGAAACGGAAGGTGAACTCTTCATCGGTTGCGCAGGTGGCGTGGATGCTACTGCCACGTTCCATTACGAAGGTGAGCCTGTGCCGGAAGGCGATGTGGCTCTCAAGATCACGTTGACGGGTCTGCACGGCGGCCACTCCGGATGCGATATTCATCTCCAGCGCGCGAATGCCATCAAGCTCCTTTTTGAGTTCCTCAAGGAGGCCGTAAGCGAATATGAAGCTCGTCTGGCATGCGTTCAGGGCGGTTCGCTCCGCAATGCCATCCCTCGCGAAGCTACTGCATTGATCACCGTGCCAGCTGAAGGCAAGGCTGAATTGCTTGAATTGGTGGATTTCTATGAGGATCTCTTTATTAAGGAATATGATGGCGTAGAGGATGGTATTTATCTCACGGCAGAAGAGTTCCCTGTGGCAGACGTGAAGACACTTCTTCCGGAAGATACGCAGGATTTCCTTATCCATGCCATCACCATCTGCCCTCACGGCGTTTATCGCATGATTCCTGAGATGCCGGACGTAGTGGAAACATCCAATAGCCTTTCTATTATCACCACTGAAGCCAACACCATCACCGTTTCATGCCTTGGCCGTTCTTCCGTGGAATCTCGCAAGGAGGAATTGATGGAGGTGCTTGATTCCACCTTCCGTCTGGCGGGTGCTGACATTAAGTTCTCGGGCAGTTATCCGGGCTGGAAGCCAAACACCAATTCGCCTATTTTGGATAAGATGCAGGAGGTGTATCAGCATCTTTATGGCAAAACGCCACGCATCGTCACGATCCATGCCGGCTTGGAATGTGGTATCATCGGCAAGAACTATCCTGGCATGGATATGATCTCGTTTGGTCCAACCATCGTGCATCCGCACAGCCCTTCTGAGGCCGTTAATATCGAATCGGTTGCTAAATTCTACGAATATCTTTTGGCCACTTTGGCCGCTCTCTAAGGCATGAAGCATCGCTTCTCCATATTGGTTTGCGCGTTGGTTTGCACGTTGTGCACCTACGCGCAGACTGCGGATGTGGTACCATTCAATGGAATGGTGGTGGATGTGCTCGGTCAACCGCTCCGCGGAGTGAAGGTGTACACCATCGATCGCAATTACTCCACCTCTTCCGATCGGAAGGGGCGCTTTGGTCTCACCAATGTGCTGCCGGATGATACGCTTCATCTTATGTTTCGTCGCCAGCGCTACGATATTCCGGTAGAGGGAAGAAAGAGCATGCGCGTCGTGCTCGGCGATCAATTTGTATCGGAGGCTTCTGCGTCTGAAACATTGGAGAATCTGGGTTATGGCTACGTGCCCCGACGCGAGTCCGTCAGTTCATCGCAGGGCATATCGGGCGAGGTGCTCCGCCGCACGGGGCGCTTCCGCATATTGGATGCGCTGCAGGGACTGGTGGCGGGCCTCTTTATCACCACCTCTGCCATGGGTGAAGCCACCGTGGTTATCCGCGGCAACAACAGTATCTTATGCGATACCACGCCGCTCTTTGTGGTGGATGGCATCGTGGTAAGTTCGCTGGATTATATCAGCATCTATGATGTGGAATCTGTGGAAGTGATGAAAGATGCTTATATCTACGGCTCGCGCGGCGCCAATGGTGCCATTCTGGTCACCACGCGCCATAGCGGACATTTATAGTATGCTGAAAATTCTTTATATATGATTCATTTCGATTGCGATTATATGGCAGGTGCGCACCCGGAGGTGCTGCAAACCATCGTTCAACATAACGCCGTGCAAACGGCCGGTTATGGCAGTGATCCTTTCTGCGAGCATGCCAAGCAGCTTATCCGCGAAGCCTGCGGAACGCCGGATGCTGCGGTATATTTCATGGTGGGAGGCACGCAAACCAACAGCACCATTATTGATGCCCTTCTGCGTCGCAGCGATGGCGTATTGGCGGTGGAATCGGCACATATCAACGTGCATGAATCTGGTGCTGTAGAACTTTTTGGGCACAAAGTGCTCACGCTCCCCAGCCATGATGGCAAGATGTGCCCGGCAGAGGCGGCTGCCTATCTGCGCACGTTCTTTGCCGACGACACCAATGAGCATATGGTTGCGCCGGGCATGATCTATCTTTCTTTTCCCACCGAGTATGGCACCATCTATACACTCGATGAGCTCACGCAATTGCACCAGCTCTGCCGCGAATATCAGATTCCGCTTTACGTGGATGGTGCACGATTGGGCTGCGGTCTTGCCGCTTCCAAGGATGTGACGCTGCGCGATATTGCCCGCCTCGCGGACGTCTTTTATATTGGCGGCACGAAGATGGGCGCGCTCTTTGGCGAGGCCGTTGTTTGCACCAATCCCGCCCTCTTGCGCCGTTTCTTCCCTTTGCAGAAAGCGCATGGAGCCGTTCTGGCAAAAGGTCGACTGCTGGGCATGCAGTTTGAGACCCTTTTCTCCAATGATCTCTATCTGCGTATCGGCCGCCATGCCGTGGCATTGGCCATGCGTTTGCGCCAAATAATGGAGCAGCATGGCCATCTGGCTTTTATCGATTCGCCCACCAATCAGCAGTTCTTCACGCTTCCAAATGCGCTTATCGACAGCCTTCTTCCGCATGCGTCCTTTGAATATTGGGGACCGCGTGGCGAGCAGGAATCCAAGGTTCGATTCGTCACTTCCTGGGAAACAACCGAGGAAGATATCGCTATGCTTGCATCTCTTATTTCTCGTTCATAATTATGGAAAACGAACAAACTTCCAAGTCCAAATCCATCAAAATGGAAATCATAGT
Organism: Paludibacteraceae bacterium; assembly: GCA_045600985.1. Taxonomy (GTDB): domain Bacteria; phylum Bacteroidota; class Bacteroidia; order Bacteroidales; family Paludibacteraceae; genus Colicola. The sequence continues at coordinate 69,524 of JAZRYY010000019.1, read as the reverse complement.
ATGGCTAGTGGCCATCCCACTGGCCATTGGCTATTTGGTTATCCGGGAAAGCGGACTGCTTTCTTTGCCAAGCCTGACAGTGGAGGATGACTGTGCCTTTGCCAAGGTACGCGTTAATGTCAGCTATGGCGGCCGTCATTCCAAAACAACTGTTAATCTTATGCTCATCCCGTTTTATTATGCCGGGGATGTACATCAGTTATGGCTTGTGATGCCAGCCAGAGATTGGCTGACGCAGCAGGGGGATTCTGTTTTTTTAATCGGCGATGAGCATAGAAAAATATCTTTATGTGCCCGTTGGAACACCCGGCAGGACAACGTCTCATCATTGGCCTGTCCGCTTACGCCAGAGCAATGGGAGGAATTGAAAGATTTTCCTTTGCAGAAGGTTATTGTATCCTGCCCTCAAACGCATAAAACATGGGATTGCCAACGTTTTGCGGGACGCAATCTTGGCAACGCAATCAAAAAGATTGAGCAGGTAAAGAGTAAGGTGAACGTCAGCACCCTCCATTATAAAGCTTCATCATCCAAAGAGAAATACGTGGGCGAAACGAAAAACGGCATCCCGCACGGCCATGGCAAGATCTATTATAAGAATGGCGAAATATTTGAAGGAGAATTTGAGGATGGCCAACGCAACGGCCCCGGCAAGCTCACGTACCCTACTGGCGAAGTAACGGAAGGGCACTGGGTAAACGGCATTAAAGCGAACTGATCTAACGATTTTTAGGTAATATTTACTGAAAATTTGCGTTCCTCCCGATTTTACGATTAAAACGCCCTCTTTATACAGCAAAGGCTCTCACCGGAAAAGTGAGAGCCTTTTGCGTGTTTCAATCTTTATAATCCGTAATCAACCTTGAAATCGGAACTTTTACCATTCTCCAGAAAGAGTGAATCCATAAAAGAATGGGGAGGGGGGGATGATAATTGATTCCCCACCTCTACCGCGCGGTAAAAGTGGGGAACAGATAGCATGCAGGAAGATTATTCAGCGGCTTCTGCTGCGGGAGCCTCTACTGCTGGCTCGAACTCTGCCTTAAGATCCTCATAGAATGCAGTGTGAGCTACATACTGATAAGGCTGAACCCAAAGGAGACCGATGCAGAGCGTGAAGCACATGGCAAGAATGCACCAGCCAAAGAAGCGCAAATCCATGAGGAAGAGCTGCATCTTGTGGCCTTCCATCATGGCCATACTCTTCTCAATGGCCTCATTATTCTTCATCTCAGGATGATCTTTGAGGATATATGGAGTCATCGCATAGGAATAGCTCTTGATGACGCCAGGAACGATGAACAACAGCATCCAAAGGAAGGTGTAAACAATCTGAAGAAACATCGTACCTAAGATGCGAACATACTCGTCCTTATTGGTGAAAGGAGTGAACAACTCGCCAAACTGCACGTCTTCGCGGGTGCGATACCATTTCAGGAAAATAACGGTGAAAGCGTAGCTGATTGGGAGCGTGATGAAGTACGAAAGGATGGTATCCGCTACTGGAATAAGGGATGCCACACCGCTCACCACCATTACCACAAGGATCATCACCAACGTGGTGACTACGAGATTGGTCCAATGGCCTTTCAAGGCCGCGCGCGACTCGGCGCAATAAACAGAATTTTCTTTCATAACTGGGAATTTATTTGGGGGTTAATAAAATCGCCTGCAAAAGTACATAAAATTTTTGGAGTATGCAAATATATTTACAATAATTTAATAAAAATTAAGTTTCGCATATCTATTAATGGAAGAAAACAAGAAGTGAGAAGGTGGATCGTATTACCAGATAATAGCTTTTTTTAATTAAAAAGTCTCAAATAAATTTGGCCTTTCAAAAAAAAAGCACTACCTTTGCAACCTGAATGTAGATCAACCGAAAAATTCGGAGATACTGCTACGAGTAGAAACTATTTATGATGAAGTAAAAAACATATGGCAAAATCTCTCTTGATTAAAGATACTACGGTGTCGGAACGAGCACAGATTGTGCGTGAAGCATTGGGAATGGATACCGACTGCGAGGGGATTGATCTCTCGGATATGTACGATGACTATATCTACGGTTTGAAAGAACTGGTCGACATCAATCGCGAGTTCTCCGAACGCCACGCCGGCGAAGTAGTAGCAGAGCGTGAGTCTATGCGCACGACCGGGTGCACAATGAGATAACGAAGTATGGAACAACGATTAAAACAAATAGAAACCGTTACCCTCTGGGGTGCGATATGCAATGTGGCGCTGACGGTGGTGAAGTTCGTGGCCGGCACGCTGAGCGGTAGTGCCGCCATGGTGGCTGACGCCGTACACTCGCTATCCGACCTTATCAGCGATGGCATTGTGCTCATCTTCGCGCGTGTCTCGTCGCGTAAGTGCGACCACGGACACAGCTATGGTCATGGTCGGTTTGAGACATTGGCGACCTTGGCGGTGAGTATGCTGCTTTTGGTGGTGGCAGGCGAGATGCTCGCTCATGCCGTGCAGCAGATTACAGCCGTCTATCATGGCGAAACTATCACTACGCCCGGACTGATGGCGCTGTGGGCGGCTCTGCTGTCTATTGCCACGAAAGAGGCACTCTACCAATGGACGGCACGTGTGGGCAAACGCGTCAATAGTCCCGTGATGATCGCCAACGCATGGCACCACCGCACGGATGCTATCTCATCGGTGGCATCGGCTGCCGGTATCGCTGGAGCCGCTTTCTTGGGTGGCAGTTGGGCGATTCTCGATCCGCTGGTAGGTGGTGTCATTAGCATCGTCATTCTGGTGGTGGGCGTGAAGATGGCCCTGCCTGCGCTGCAGGAACTTACCGATGCGTCGCTACCCGAGGAGACCGAGCAGCAGATTATCGCTATCATGTCCGGCGTAGAGGGCGTACATAGCGTGCATCATTTGCAAACGCGCCAGATGGGGCATTACTTCGTGGTGGATGCCCACGTGGTGGTGGATTCGTCCCTCACGGTGGCTGAGGCACACACCATCACCGATAACATCGAGGCAGCATTGCTCAGCACCTACGGCCACGAAACCCACATCAACCTCCACGTCGAACCCATGGAATGTGCTGAGTAACTTTAGACCATACTAATTTTATGAAAAAGACACGGCGTTTTTTACTCGTCATGATGGTGTTCTTGCTGGGTATGCCAACATGTGTTTGGGCCGAGATGGATACGATTGTTCCATCCGGCTTCGAGCAACTGGATGCATGGACAAGGCGTTGTAAGCAGGATCGACCAAATGCGTTGGGGTATCCCGGCAACTACAATAGCCATCTGGACGGTTTTTACCGATGGTACACCGCCAATGGTATGGAGAATATCCTCATCAATAATGCCGGAGATCCGTTTGGCAAGGCCGGTGCGCTATCTTCTATTTCCTTCGAACGCGAGGTCATCGAGTTCTTCGCCCCATTGTATGGATTTGAGCAGGAAAACCTATGGGGAATGGTTACGATGAGTGGAACCGATGGTAACAACCACGGCATATATTTTGGAGTCAACTATCTGCGTGGACTGACGGGAAAAATGCCTATCGTGTATGTCTCGGACGAGGCGCACTATAGCAACTACCGTCTGTGTGACCTCCAGCATCTGGAGGTGCGATTGGTGAAGACCAATGCGATGGGGCAGATGATTCCCGACTCGTTGGAGGCGGTGCTGGATGTGTCGCGGCCGTGCCTGATGATTTATGCCATGGGTTCTACGTTCAAGGGGGCGATTGATGACCAACAGGCGCTTAATGCTGTGCTGGCTCGTCATCCCGAGATGCCTGTTTATAAGCACATCGATGCTGCTTTATTCGGTGGTTATCTGCCTTTTACTGAATATCGTCAGTTGGTGGATTGTCGCGCCATCGACTATCAATCTATCTCCATCAGCGGACATAAGTTCTTTGGCATCGACAGCCCTTGTGGCCTGTTTATCACCACTCGCGAGATTTATGACCATCAGGTCTCATTTGACATCCCGTATTTGAACGCCAATATGCGCATGATCAGTTGCTCTCGCTCGGGGGCAGATCCGCTAAAGTTCTGGTGGTTAATCCAAACGATAGGTGCGGAGGGATGGCGTGAGCAAGCTTCTGCCATGCTGAGCAATACTACCTATCTCATGAGCGAACTGCAACGTATAGGTTGGCCTTGCTGGAGCAATGGATACAGTAATACCGTATTCTTCCGTCGCCCGTCTGACGAATTGGTGAAACGTTTCAATTTGGCGTGCAGTTACGATGACCGATTTGGGGGCAAACTGGCGCATGTGGTGGTCATGCAGCATGTCAATCGTGAGGCTATCGATCGTCTGATTGCCGCACTACAACAAACGGAAGAAAGGTTGGACGAGTAGGCCATCCTATGGATATCACCAAAATGGTGTTGGCATGGGGAAGTCACACTATCTGCCGTCGGGCTGCTGGAGGGTAATTGTCGGGGATGGACAAAGGAGACATAGAGGAAAGAGTTTTATGAATTTCGGCTTGAATACCATATAGTTGCTGTTTTCTCCCAATTTTTGCGATTTTTTTTGATAGTCGGCACGCTTTTTGTACGCAAGATAGTGGAAGCTAATGAATATAAATATGCAACTACTACCCATCGAACAGGCGATACGTCAGCGACATAGCGTACGCCACTATATCAGCAATCCTCTGACGGATGAGATTGTTCAAGCCCTGCAAGCCGAGATTGACAGTTGTAACCAAGAAGGCAACCTGCATATTCAGCTGGTTACCAACGAACCTCGTTGCTTCAATGGCATCATCAACTACGGTACTTTCTCCGGCGTAGAGAATTACCTTGTCATGGCCGGTCCAAAAGACAACGGTTTGGACGAGCGCACTGGCTATTATGGCGAGCGTATCGTTCTGCTCGCTACGCAGATGGGACTCGGTACCTGCTGGGTGGGACTGAACTACACCAAGATTCCCGGCACTTTCACGCTGAACGAGGGCGAAAAATTGGTTTGCATGATAGGCCTTGGTTTTCCCAACGACGAAGGTCGCCATATGCGCAAACGTACTCCCGAGCAACTGAGCAATATCTCTACCGACTCACCCGATTGGTTTCGCCGTGGAATGGAGGCTGCATGCCTTGCTCCTACGGCTGTCAACCAGCAGAAGTTCCATTTTGAGTTTGTAGCGCCTGATGGCGTTCGTGCCACCAAAACATTCTCCCTTATCGGTTACACATCGCTCGACCTCGGAATCGCTAAATACCACTTCGAAGTCGCCGCCGGCCGAGAGAATTTCAAGTGGCTTTGATCAACCTATGATGTATGAGTATATATAAGATTGTATCTCTTTGTATTAAGGCTATTGTTGTGGTAGCCGCGGTGTGGGGTATTTCGCTCTGCGCTTTTGACCCGAATGCTTTTATGGGCGGCAAAACCGTTTGGCAGTACTTCACAATTCAGAGCAACGCCTGGATGGCATTGGTGGCGCTTATCGGAGCGGTGCTGATGCTGCTCTTTCTGCTTCTGGTGGGACGTCTGTACATTTTTATACATCAAAAAATAAATCCATTCTCATGAAAGTCCTTTTTATCGGTGGCACCGGCACTATCAGCTCGGCCATCACGCGCCAATTGGCTGCCAACCCTCGTTTTGAATTATGGCTCCTTAATCGTGGTTCACACGCCGATGAAGTGCCAGCCAACGTACACACTATCACGGCCGATATCCGGGACGAAGAGCATGTGCGCCAATTGCTCAGCAGCATGACTTTCGATGCCGTTTGCGATTTCATAGGTTTCGTTCCAGAGCAGATAGAACGCGACATACGTCTTTTCCGCGGTCGAACCCGTCAGTTTATGTACATCAGCAGTGCTTCGGCTTACGCAAAGCCGGCTCCATCATATGTGATCAACGAGGGCACCTCATTAGTAAATCCATATTGGCAATACAGCCGTGAAAAGATAGCTTGTGAAGAACTGCTCATGCGCCACTATCGCGAGGAAGGTTTTCCTGTAACGATCATCCGCCCTTCCCATACGTATTGCGAACGCAGTGTGCCTGTGGCCATCCATGGTTTGAAAGGTTCATGGCAGGTGCTCAGCCGCATGCTGCAAGGCAAACAGGTGCTTGTTCATGGCGATGGTGAGAGCCTCTGGACGCTCACCAGCAACGAGGATTTCGCACGCGGCTTCATTGGATTGATTGGCAATCCACACGCCATCGGCGAGGGGTTCCAAATCATGGGTGATGAAACGCTGACGTGGAATCAGATTTATCAAACGCTTGCCGACGCGTTGGGCGTTGAGTATCGCCCTTATTATGTATCTTCTGCTTTTCTCGCTGACGTGTGCCCAAAAGAATATGACCTGCGCGGAAATCTGCTTGGCGATAAGGCGGTCAGCGTACGTTTTGATTGCTCCAAACTACGCCGTGCCGTACCTGATTTCGCCACCCACATCTCCTATGCCGAAGGCTGCCGACGCGCAGTAGAGCATATTCTTGCCCACCCGGAACTGCAACAGCCCGACCCTGATTTTGATGCATGGTGTGATCGCGTCATCTACACCCAGGAGCAAGCCAAGAAGAATATGCTTTAGGGGTGTTCTAAAAATTCCCCGTCATACATGTTTAACAATTAACAAGGATGCTACTTTACTTTTTTGATGCTTTTTGTTTTTTGCTTGTATCTTGCTGATTATCATTCAGTTATAGTGCCCGCACTACGCCTTTATTCAAATCAGCATTCTACTAAGTAAAAATTCTTATCCCTAAAGGGAACGATCTAAGGAGCAAAAATCATTCAAAAAGCAATTATTAGAGCACCCCTTTAAATAATCTGCTGCACGCGCTGCTCCAGCATCGAGCGCTCTCCTACTGCGCGATTGCGCACGGATGTGCGATAATTATATATGGTTTTGGTGGAATGACGCAAAAAACGCGCAATCTCATCCGAATCGGTAATGCCTAATCGAATGAGCGCAAAAATGCGTAACTCCGTGCTCAGGCGATTATTCTGCAATGGCGCAAATTGCTCCTCTGGACGTAGCAACTCATTAAATTTTTCCACAAAATGGGGGAAGAGCGAGAGGAAGGTTTCGTCGAAATGCTGATAGAAAACACGGGCATTTTCCTCGATATAAGTGGCTGAGCGTACTGCATTCACCAGTTTTTGATAATTTTCGTGGTTTGCAATATGCAGTAACTGTTGATGGCGATTTTCCATTTTTTCAAACGTCTCCGAACATTCGCGCATATACTGCAATACATACGTATCTCGTATACGATTTGATTGCCGCAACGATTCGTTAGAAGCACTGAGGTCTGCCAAGGTGTGCTTCAGTTCCACATTCTTGTTATGCACCTCTTTGCGAGCCATGTCTGATGCATCTTTTGCCTTGCGCAAACGACGTGCCATCACAAAAGCACCAGCCATTATTCCTACTGCAAACAATAAGCCAACCACCAGTAAAAGCAATGTAAAATGAAGCAGACGCTGGTGGTCCTTTATCTCCTGCTGATACGCATCCAAGATAAATGGCACATCTCCGGCCATCTCAATCGTGCGCAAGCGGGCACGACACCTCTCAGCATCTTCTATACAACAGCGCATATATGTGAAAGCGCGTGCTACTTCACCCTGTTGGAATAGAATCAGAGCTGCTTCACGAAGCGAAGCATGCTCTCGTACTCCTAAGCGAAGGTCGGAAATAGCGGACATCGTGTAATAATATAACGCTGTGTCACGCTGATTAAGAGCCAAATAGAACGAACCCATTGAATTTGCCAAGAAACGAATATTTTCATCGTCGATTGGCAAATTTTTTAATATGGGCCGCAACATGGCTATTCCGCCCTCCGGATAACTTCCTCCTATCAAAAGTGCAGCCTCGTGCACTCGCAATACGCTATCTTTTTCATACATAATAGATGAATCCCGTAGCGCAGGCACGTGGTCCCAAGCCTGCTGCTTTTCTTCCGGAATAGTGGTGAAATCGGCCTCCCATATGTACATGGAACTGCAAGCATGATAGTAAATACACTTATTGCTGGCATATAAATGCCCCTGCATCGGCAATAAAATCTCTTTAGCGTGCTCGTACATGCCATTTATTGCCAAACATCGTGCCCGATAAATATTGGCCAGCTGAATCTGCTCTTCATTCCCTTGTTCCAAGGCTTGCTGGTGCAGCACATTGCTATAGTGAGTTGCAGAATCAGTATCATAGCCATTATAAGCCAAAAATAGATCCGACAACAATTCGCAGCGTCTCTGCCCAGAGGCTACTGCAACCAATTCTTTTTGGTGGGCCAAATTTCTCTCTTTGATATCAATATATTGCTGGCGGTTTTCTACCATCCTATCCAGTTCTAAAAGCAGGGAATCTGCCGGGGCAGACGTTGCTTTTCCTGTCCATAATACACAAATAAAATAGAATAATAAGCGTGGTTTCATATCGGTATTATTTATAAATCGGCTGCAAAGATACTGCTTTTTCGTGACTTATGCAATAGTTTGCGATCTTTTTTCTCTTTAACACCACTCCCAAAACATAGGAAGTAAAACCTTATATTTGCGTACATCTCGTTGATAATGAACGATTTCTGCGCTCACCACATGCTCCCAATACGCTCCCAACTATTGCTACATTAAATTATGTGTAGTATCTTTGCAGCAGTTTTTTATGCACCAGCAACACATTTTACATTACAATAAACTACAATAAAAAAAACAACATTATCATGAAAAAATTTCTTTCTCTATGCCTAATGGCAATGGTGGCTATTCTTGCAATGGCTGACGGTTTTTCCAATCGTGTTTACATTTGTGGTCCTGCCGGTCCGGGTTGGTTTACCGAGCAATGGCCAATGTTTACCGAAGTAGCAGAAGACGGAGTTACCCCTACTGGTATTTACGAATGGGTGGGTGATTTGACGGAAGGTCAGATTAAATTCCTTTACGGCAGCAGCTGGGAGCCAGCATACGTTGCCACCGTGGACGGAGAGGCTTTATCAGCAGGCACTCACCAGATGCAGACGCGCCTGAGCGGTGATGACGCCGACAATAAATGGGTGGCAACTGCAGGTCGCTACAAGTTGGTTATTAATGCTTCTGCTATGACCCTTACCGTGGCTGACGGCACCGGATTGGACGATAAAAACGGCAACGAGCAGCAGTTTGAAGCTCCAATTCCAGAAAATGTTTATCCTATCGGCGACGCTACTCCTTATGGTTGGACTCCTGGCTCAAGTGAGGCTATCGCACAAACCGACGGCATTTTTGATGGCGTAGTTTTCCTCAAAAATGGCGAATTTAAGCTGCTTCACCAATCAGATTGGGGCGCTCAGTATGGCCCTGTTACGGGCAATGAAGTGATTGTTGGCGCAGGCGAATACTCACTCTGCAAACCTTCCGACGACAACAAGTGGAAAATTGAAGGTATTGAAGCTTTGACCGCATTCCATATGATTGCAGACCCACGCGCAGGCAAGCTCGTTCTCCGCGACACCTCAGTTGTTATTCCTCCATGCGAAGTTCTTTATATGTGTGGCGATGCTGTTGGCGGATGGAGCTTCGACGACAATGCTATCGAAATCACCTCTACCAATAACGATAGTGTCTTCCATTTTGAAGGTCACCTTTTCGACGGTGAATTCAAATTCTTTGAGAAGAAAGACTTCGGCTCACAAGCTTGGGGCGCAGTAGCTGCAGGTACACCTGTTACTGGCAGCGGCGAATTTGAACTCGTAAAACTGAGCGAGGACAATAAGTTCTATATGACGGCTGGTCACTATGTACTGACCGTGGATCTCAAGCAGGGAAAAATGACCGTTGTTTACAATATCGAGGATGCTTTGGAGAATATCAACGCAGACGATAAGGCTGTTAAAATCATGGAAAACAACCAGGTAATCATCATGCGTGGCAATAAGCGTTACTCTGTATTGGGTATAGAGCTCTAATCTTGTGCAACCAAATAATAAGCATATGAAATCTATTCAACAATGGTTGTGCATCATGCTGTTTGCGCTGCTGTCCTTCGGGGCGGCAGCTCAAACCGTTGTAACGGGCTTGGTTCTGGACGACCAGAACGAACCCGTCATTGGTGCCAACGTCATCGTGGCTGGTTCCACTCAGGGTACGATTACTGACTTTGATGGTCAGTTCTCCCTTTCATGCGATCCTAAAGCCACTCTGGAAATCAGCTATATGGGCTATAAAACGCAACAGGTAGCCCTTAACGGACAAACATCTGTTCGTATCACGCTTATGCAGGACACCGAGCTGCTCGACGAAGTGGTCGTTGTAGGTTACGGCGTTATGCGTAAATCCGATCTCACTGGCTCGGTAGGCTCTATGGGAACTAAAGATATGGAGGCTCCTGTAGCCAACGTAGGTCAGGCCCTTCAGGGTAAAGTGAGTGGTGTGCAGGTTATTGATGCCGGCTCTCCTGGCGATAATGTGTCTATCAAGATTCGTGGTTTGGGCTCTATCAACAATTGCGACCCGCTCGTTGTTATTGATGGTATTCCTACCGACCTTGGAATCAATGCCATTAACATGAACGACGTAGAGCGTTTGGACGTGCTGAAGGATGCTTCCGCTACTGCTATCTATGGTAGCCGCGGCGCTAACGGCGTCATCATGATCACCACCAAACAAGGTGCTGCAGGCAAAGGCAAACTATCGCTCAATGCCAGCGTCGGCATGCAGACGGGCATGAATATTCCTACCATGCTTAATTCTGCTCAATATGCTCAACTCAATAATGAGATGATGTTCAACGCAGGCGAAAGTGCCAACCCAGAATGGCTCGACCCTACCGAACTGACCCACTCTACCAACTGGATGAACGAAATGATGCAGATGGGCTTGCTCCAGAATTACAACCTCAATTATTCCGGCGGTAGCGATAATTCGCACTATTATGTCAGCCTCGGTTATCAGGAGCATAAAGGTTTGATCAAAACCACCGATTATCAGCGTTTCACCCTTCAGGAGAAGAGCGATGCACAGGTTCTTAAATGGTTGAAATTCGAGCACGCGCTCACGTTCTCGCACGATATTAAGGAATCCGGAAGTTATAGCATCAGCGATGGCTTGCGCGCGCTTCCTATTTATGACATCAAGGATGAGGATGGCGAATGGACCGGACCTGAAGGCAATGCCATGTGGTATGGTTCAACCCGCAACCCTATCGGCCCTATGGAGGTATATAAATCTGCCACTAAGGGATATAACCTCCTCACCAGTCTGGCCGCAGAGATCACGTTCTGCCCACAGCTCAAGTTCCGAACGATGTTCGCCTACGATGCCAAATTCTGGTTTACCGACAGCTTCAGCCCTAAATATCCATGGAAACCTTCTCCATCGGAAATATCAAGCCGCTATCAGTCGAACAACCGTTCTATGACGTACACCTGGGATAACTATTTCACCTATAATCAGTCTTTCCAGCAGAAGCATCACCTCAATATCATGGCAGGTATGTCTATGCAATGGAATGATTTTGTATGGTCCAATATGTCCAAAGAAGGTTTCATGTTCGACAACGTTAATCAGTTCGATAATGGTCAGGAGCCGGCCTCTATAGGTGGTTCGCGCAGCGAATGGGCGCTTATGTCGTTCATGGGACGTGCCAACTATAACTATGACGACCGCTATATGCTCACCGCCACCGTTCGTGCCGATGGTTCCAGCCGTTTCGGTGCCAATCATCGTTGGGGCGTGTTCCCTTCTGGTGCTGCTGCTTGGCGTGTTTCTCGTGAAGAATGGTTCCCGGAGGTGGATGCCATCAACGATCTCAAGATCCGTGCCGGCTACGGTATGACCGGTAGTCAGGCCTCTGTCAGCAACTATGGATATCTCGCACAATACGAGACTTCTGTATATCCTTTCGGTGGCTATTCTGCCGATCCGGAGGCAATGAACCAATACGCACTTATCTATCGCACACTGGCTAACCCGGATATTCACTGGGAAACCGTCAGTCAGGCAAACGCTGGTTTTGATATGACCCTTCTCAGCAACCGACTGACCGTGGGCTTTGATTGGTATTGGAAGCACACTACCGATATGCTCGTTAAGGCTAGTGTACCTATTACTTCTGGTTTTGAGGACACCTCAGTGACCTATGCAAATGCTGGTAAGGTACGCAACACCGGTTTTGAAATTTCGCTCAATTCGCTGAACATCAAGAATGGTCCTGTGCAGTGGGAAACAAACGTGAGTGTTACCTTCAACCGAAACAAGATTCTTGATCTCAATTCCGAGGTGCCTTACTATATCAACCAGATTGGTAACTCATACGTAACCATTCTCCAGAAAGGCTTACCTATCAACTGTTTCTATGGTTTTGTAACCGATGGCATCTTCCAGAGCGATGAAGAAGTTCTTGAACACGCCAACCAGCCTGGTGCAAGGCCTGGTGATATTCGTTTCCGCGACCTCAACAATGATGGTATGATAACCGATGAAGATCGTACCGTTATCGGTAATCCAAATCCTCAGTGGATGTTCTCTATGGGCAACACGCTCACCACTAAGTTTGGCCTTGAGTTCTCATTCTATCTGCAGGGCGTGGCTGGCAATGATATTTATAATGCCAACGATATCGACCTTACCGGTATGTCAGCTGCTTACAATCAAACCACCAAGGTTTTGGATCGTTGGACACCTTCTAACACCGCAGGCACTCTTCCTCGTGCCGTTTATGGCGACCCTAACCAAAATACTCGTGTTAGCGACCGCTATGTGGAGGATGGTTCGTACCTCCGTTTGAAGAATATCACGCTGGCATATAACTTCCCTAAGAAGCTTATCCAAAAAGCAACTATGGAGAATCTGCGACTCAGTTTCTCTTGCGAGAACGTGGCTACTGCCACCAAGTACACAGGCTTTGATCCTGAGGTGGCACAAAACGGCATCGATTTGAACCGTTATCCTCTGGCACGTACCTATAATTTCTCGCTGAATATCACTTTCTAAAGGAGATGACTATATGAAAAAGAATATTATCGTATCCCTATTGGCAGCTGCCACATTGTTGAGCAGTTGCGATTTTCTGGAGCGCCAACCCTACGACAAGGTAGACCCTACCGTAGAGGTGACCGACGAAGTAGCCATCACCATGGCCAATGCATGCTATCGTACGCTCCAATCTTCAAATATGTACAACCAGCGTATCTGGACGCTTGATATTGTAGCCGGTAACTCAAACGTAGGTGCAGGCGGCGGTACCGATGGTTTGGAGACTGTACAAGCTGCTAACTTCACCACTCTTTCCGACAATGGCATGGCGCTGTATATGTGGCGCTCGCCTTGGGTTGGTATCGGTCAATGCAATATCCTCATTGAATCCATGGAAAAAGCCACGGGCTTGTCTGAGGCCGTTCATAACCAATGTTTGGGTGAGGCACTCTTCCTTCGCGCGCATTATTATTTTATCCTCGTGCGCCTCTATGGTGCGGTTCCTACCCGTCTCACCCCATACGAGCCTGGTACCAGTACGGCTATTGCTCGCGACAAGATAGAAAACAACTATGCCAATATCATCGCCGATCTCCAAAAGGCAGCAGAACTGCTGCCAGAGAAACAGGAGTATGCCGTTAGAGACCTTGGTCGTGCCTGCAAGGATGCATGCTACACCATGCTTGCTGACGTCTATCTGACTCTTGCGGGCCACAACCTCAGCGTGAACGGCATGAACCGTGAGGACTACTACGAAGCAGTTGCCGACCTCTGCACTGAGGTAGAGCAAATGGGTTATGACCTAAGTGCTTGCCGCTATGAGGACAATTTCAACGCCACTATTCATAATGGTGCCGAATCTATCTTTGAAGTGCAATTCTCTGGCGACAAAGAATACGATTTCTGGGGCAACAACCCACAGTCTAGCTGGCTCAGCACTTTCATGGGACCTCGTAACTCCGATTTCGTTGCCGGCTCTTGGGGCTGGAATCAGCCTACAGAAGAGTTTGTGCAGCAATATGAGGCAGGCGACCTTCGAAAAGATATCACCATCTTCTACGACGGTTGCCCTACATGGGACCCTACAGGCGTGAACAAGGATTACAAACCAAGTTATTCCAACACGGGCTATAACGTGCGCAAGTTCCTTGTACCAAAGTCTGTCTCTCCTGATTTCAACACTTCTCCAGCCAATTTCGTAGTCTATAGATTTGCTGATGTTCTCCTGATGAAAGCCGAAGCTCTCAACGAGATTCGTCCTTCCGAGGCTTACGCTTCTATCAACAAAGTGCGCAGTCGTGCAGGTCTTCCTAATCTGTCTGGCCTCAGCCAGGACGAGATGCGCCAGGCAATCATCCACGAGCGTCGTATCGAGTTGGCATTTGAAGGACACCGATGGTTTGATATGATCCGAATTGAAGACGGCCAATATGCTGTAGAATTCCTCCATTCCATCGGAAAAACCAACGCCACCAAGGAGCGCCTGATCTTCCCTATTCCTCAAACCGAACGCGACGCAAATCCATTGATGGGACAAAACCCAGGCTACTAATCTTTGGTTTTATAAATAATACGTTATGAAAAAGATAGTATTTTTCCTCCTCGCATTGGCAGCCATTTGCTTCACAGGCTGCCGCGAAGATTTGAAAGAATTGAACAAGGGCGACAATCCACTCTGCATCACTCCAAACTGTGATACCCTCGCTCTGGATCAGTCCGAATATAGCAGTGACGGCCTTATCCTCACTTGGACTTCTGGCACCAACCAGGGTACGGGACATCGCATCTACTACAGCCTTGAGATCACGCAGGCAGGAATGGGTTGGGACGACGCCATCCTTGTTTTCAACGGTGTTTCTGAACGATTCGAGCAGAAATGGACCGTTGATGATGTCAATAATCTTGTGGTCAAACAGTTTGGCTTGCCTTGCGACCAACCTGCAGCCCTGTCAGCACGTATCACGGCATCCGGCAATGGTTTTGACACTCAGGTAGCTGAATGCGATTTTGTGATCCATCCTTATAAACCTATCACGCACACCCTTTACCTTGTTGGTAACGCCACTCCTGGCGGTTGGACATTATCCGATGCGACTGAGATGGAAATGAAGGATATTGGCTATTTCAAGACAACCCTTATGCTCAATAAAGGTTTCTTCAAACTCATCACGACCCGTGAAGGTATGCTCCCTGGTTATATGCCGGGCGAGACCGACGAAGATTTGGCTCTTCGCGAGAGTGCAACCCAGCAGGATAAGATGTGGTCCGTCACCACTCCTCACCTTTATGAGGTCAGCGTGAACCTCATTACGATGAAGATGTCCATGAAGGAAGTATCCGCCGTTCGTCCAGACTACGACGACCTCTACCTGATTGGCAATGAAACGGGGTGGAACTTCTGGCAGATGCAGCGAGATCCTCTTGATCCTTTCCTCTTCCGAATCGGTCATTATTGGACGCTTGGTCACGACTTTAAGTTCGGTACGGCATCTGGTGCATGGGAAAACAACTACAAGGCAACGAGCGCTGACGCACCGTTCACCCAAGAGTCAATGGCCTTTATTAAAGGTTATGATCCTGATAACAAGTGGTGGTTGCAAGATAGCGAGTGCAACAAGATGTACAAAATCTGCGTGGATATTCATACGGCTCAGGAACGCATGATCATGCGCGAATTCGTTCCTTATACTGATATGTACCTCGTGGGTGATGCAACGCCAAACGGTTGGGATCTTGGTAATGCAACAGCCATGACCGCTGTTGACGACAGCATCTTCACCTGGACTGGTTCCTTGACGGCAGGTGCACTTAAGTTCTCTTGCGACAAGCAAGCCGATTGGAATGGTGCTTGGTTTATGGCATGCAAAGCAGATGCAGAGCCTACTGGCGAAGTGGAGCCTATGCTCTTCATTGACAAAACAGAGGAATCACTCTGCCGCTACACCTATATTCAAAGTGCCGATGTAAACGTTAGTGATGTAGACCAAAAATGGATGATCTCAACAGCTGGAACCTACACCATCACGCTAGATCAGTTGCACGAAACGATCTCTATCGTTAAACAATAATTCGGTATGAAACATTCTATTTTTTTAGTCATTGCCCTTCCTTTGTTGCTCAGTTGCAACCCAAGAGGGGGCAATGACCCTGATAACAGCAATAATAACACGAGCGGAACAATAACTTCGGTTACAACTATCACTTCCGATCTCTGCTGGAACCTTTCGTCTGATAAAGCAATGTATAAGCCAGGCGAGACTATCCGTTTCACTTCTGATGGAACTCCTGCTGCCAATATGTACGTACGCTACCGTCAGGGCACGTCAATAGTGGCAACAGAGCCGCTGACTTCTGCAGAATGGACTTGGACTGCTCCCGCTAATGATGGTACCGGATATCTGGTAGAGGTGTATCGCCAAAAGAGCGACACGCTGCAGCAGGTGGTGGCTACCATCGGTGTGGATGTGTCTTCCGACTGGCATCTCTTCCCTCGATATGGGTTTGTTGCCACGTTCGACAATAGCAAAACGCCTGCTAAGATTGCCGAAGAAATGGCGTATTTGAATCGTTGTCATATTAATGGTGTTCAGTTCCAGGATTGGCATTATAAGCACCACTGGCCTGCCCCTATCAAAAATGGACAACTGCTTGCAACTTTCAAAGATATTGCCAACCGCGATAATTCGACTGAAGTGATCCGCAATTATATCCGCGTACAGCATAATTACGGCATGAAGGCCATTTTCTATAATCTGGCTTTCGGCGCGCTTGATGATGCCAAGCAAGATGGTGTAAAAGAGGAATGGTATCTTTTCCAGGACGCTAACCATGGCTCAAAAGATGCACATAACCTGCCCAGTTCGTGGAAATCAGATATCTTCCTGCTTGATCCGGGAAATAAAGAGTGGCAAACGTATCTGGCAGATCGAAATGAAGAAGTTTATCAGAATTTTGATTTCGACGGCTACCAGATTGACCAGCTGGGTCATCGTGGTGATCGATATACCTACAGCGGTCAGAAGATTAATTTCAACACCGCCTACGCTTCGTTTATCAACGCTATGAAGCAACGTCACCCGGATAAGGATCTGATCATGAATGCTGTTGGCAGTTATGGCGCACAAGCTATTCTGCAAACCGGCAATACTATGCTTGCTTATAACGAATGTTGGTGGGATGAAGCTGAGTTTTCGTCACTATATAATGTGGTTAAAGCAAATAACGTCTATTCCGAAGGTCGTGCACATACCGTTTTTGCCTGCTATATGAACTATGAGATGGACAACTGCAATTTTAACACACCAGGTGTACTTCTCACGGATGCTGTTATGTTCGCGCTGGGTGGCAGCCACCTTGAATTAGGCGACCACATGCTGTGCCGCGAGTATTTCCCTTACACCGGCGTTCACATGTCAGACGACCTCAAGGAACAAATGATTCGTTACTACGATTTCCTCACAGCCTATGAGAATCTCTTGCGTGGCGGTGGTAAAGAGGAGAAACTGACCGTCGCAGCGGGCAAAAGTGTTGGCATTAACGCATGGCCACCCAAATTGGGCAAAGTGACCACCTTCGGGCGATTGCAGGAGGGTAAGCACGTGCTTCATCTCCTCAATTTCCTCAACGCCGACCAGCTCTCTTGGCGCGACCTGAAGGGCACGATGCCAGCCGCACGTGTGGTAAAGAGCTTGCCCCTCACTGTTACTGTCAGCGATAAGGTAAACCATGTCTATGTCGCATCGCCCGACTATCACGCTGGTGCTATGCAGGAGCTCACCTTCCAGCAAAATGGCGACCAACTTACATTTACCGTCCCAGCTCTCAAATACTGGGATATGATTGTTATTGAATAAGGTATACGCATATGAAAAAGACGATATTTCTGTTTTTCATAATGGTCATCGCATTAGCAGCACAAGCGCAAGTACGTATGACGCACGATGGCCATTTGGTGGGGCAGTTCTGGATGGACAATGGCCGCATGACCTATTGTCTCTTGGCTGATGGAGACACCCTGATTCGGCCTTCACATCTGGGTTTGCAACTCAAAGACGAACAAGCCGCCTTCGACTATATGTCCTCATCCTTCAGCAATAAGCGAAGCACAAAGAACGACCTCATGGATGGCTTCCTGCTTCACGAGACCGACTCTTCTGCTTTTTCCGAAGATTGGTCACCTGTCTGGGGCGAAGAAAAGATTATTCACAACGAGTACACAGAGTATTGTTTCACGCTGCACCAACTTCCGCAGGACCGCTATATTCGCGTTCGTTTTCGCATGTTCCGGGAAGGTATGGCTTTTCGATATGAGTTTCCTCAGTTGGGACTTAATTACTTTACCATCCGTGAAGAAAAAACAGAATTTGCTATGCCAGGTGACTTGATTGCCTATTGGATTTCTGGAGATTATGATACTCAAGAATACATGTACACTCGTTCTCATCTGAGTGAGATTCGCAACCTGAGTGAAGCAACACGTATTGGCAACTGCTCGCAACGTGGTTTCTCTCCTACAGGTGTACAGACCGCTCTCTTGCTCAAGAATGGCAATTATTGGATGACTATTCATGAAGCAGCTCTCATTGATTATAGTTGCATGCATCTTGATTTGAACGATACGACTTTCGTCTTCACCTCGCACCTCACGCCTGATGTGCTTGGGCAAAAGGGCCGTATTCAAACGCCTGCATCCTCGCCTTGGCGCACCATTCAGGTGGCCAAGCAGGCTACCGACATGCTCGCTAACCGCATGACGCTCAATCTTAACGAGCCCTGCAAGTTGGAAGATACGTCATGGATTCATCCGTGCAAATACGTAGGTGTATGGTGGGAAATGATCAACGGAAAGAGCCAATGGTCGTATACCAACGAGTTGCCTATGGTAAAGATTGGTGTAACCGACTATTCGAAAGTCAAGCCCCATGGCCAGCATGGCGCTACAACCGAGAATGTCAAGCGTTATATCGATTTTGCTGCAACTAATGGCTTTGATGGTGTCCTGGTAGAGGGATGGAATATTGGATGGGAAGACTGGCTTGGACGCGAGAAAGATTATGTATACGACTTCAAAACTCCTACGCCTGATTTTGATGTGGACGAAGTGAATCGTTATGCACATGAAAAGGGGGTATATATGATTATGCATCACGAAACGTCTGCTTCTATTCGCAACTATGAGCGACATTTGCATGAGGCCTATCAAATGATGAACGACTATGGTTACCCGGCCGTCAAATCAGGTTATGTAGGACCTATGCTTCAGGGCGAAACCCACTATTCGCAGTGGCTCAATAATCATTATCTTTACTGCATAACTGAGGCGGCTAAGTACCATATCATGGTCAACGCACATGAGGCGGTACGTCCGACTGGTCTTTGCCGCACCTATCCAAACCTCATCGGTAACGAATCTGCTATGGGTACTGAATATCAGGCCACGCACGGCATTCGTCCCGGACACACCTGTATCCTGCCATTCACACGTCTCAATGGTGGTCCTATGGACTATACGCCAGGTATTTTTGAAATGGATATGTCCACTATGAACCCTAATAACCCACATCATTGCAACACTACCATTTGCAATCAGCTCGCGCTATACGTCACCATGTATTCGCCGCTGCAAATGGCGGCAGACTTGCCAGAGAACTACGCCCGCTTTATGGATGCGTTCCAGTTCATCAAAGATGTGGCTTTGGATTGGGATCAGTCGTGGTATCTTGAAGCAGAACCGATGGAATACCTTACCATTGCACGTAAGACGAAAGGGAAAGACGAGTATTTTGTAGGCAGCACCACGGGAGAAATAGCCAGAACTTCGGTTCTCTCACTTGATTTTCTTCCAACTGGCAAGAAATACCAGGCAACCATCTATCGCGATGCAAAAGATGCACATTATCTTACTAACCCCCAGGCGTACGTTATTGAAACTAAAACTGTCACCAATAAGACAAAGCTGCGCCTCTATGAGGCTCCGTCTGGAGGATATGCTATAATGCTTCGACCTCTATAAACTGGTAATGGAGCTCTATTCTATCCAAAAGGGAATGCACAAGGTTTGTGCATTCCCTTCTGTTTTCTTATTGACAAGTTACCAGATTACATCGGCTCCACATCTGGGATGATAGCTGTGCCTTTGCAGGGCTGGAGGCTCTGCACATATGCGATTTCGGCAGCCAACATTTCTTTGGCTTTTTGAAAATTAGCCGAGGTCTCGATGCGCAGCACGAGTTGGCGGGCATACTGATTTTGCATCTTGGCGATGCTCGGCACAATAATACCCGAACAGCGGAATCCGAACACAGCGGTAAGACGCTCATGCAGCGTTCTGGACGCCGTTTCCAGTCGGCTCATTTCTCGATGGCGCAACGTGAGGCAGATTATTCGATGAAATGGGGGATAATGGAACGCTTCACGCTCCGCTATCTGATCGCGATAGAGGGCCTCATAATCGTGGTTTTGCAACCAAGTATAAATAGGGTGCGAAGGATCCATCGCCTGCAGCACCACTTTGCCTCCGGCTTCTGTTCGTCCGGCACGACCTGCCACCTGCTCCAGCATTTGATAGGCCCGCTCCGTGGCACGAAAATCCGGCTGATGAAGGAGCGCGTCAGCTTTTAATACTGCCACAAGGGTGACATCGTCAAAATGGAGACCTTTGGTTACCATTTGCGTGCCAATGAGCACATCCACTTTATGTGCCGCAAAGTCATCAATTATCTTCTGATGACTATTCTTATTCCGCGTGGTATCCTGATCCATTCTTGCCGTACGGATAGGACTCTGCAACGTTGAGGAGCCAATATACTGAGCCACCTCTTCTTCTATCATTTCCGTGCCAAACCCTCTATCTGCCATGGTATCAGGTTGCTGGCAGGCCGGGCACACGGTAGGAATCCTGGTGGTGTAGCCACAATAATGGCATACAAGAGTATGAGAGAATTTATGTTCGGTGAGGCTGACGTCACAGTTCACGCACTTGGGTATATAGGCACATTGCCTACACTCGATATAGGAGGAATAGCCGCGGCGGTTCTGGAATAGAATCACCTGCTTGCCTTTACCCAGAGCCTCTTGCATCTCGTGCGTGAGAGAGGCGGAAAAATGTCCGTCCATCTCTTTTTTGCGATACTGTTCATGAAGGTCAATCACGTTGATTTCCGGAAGCGATAAACCGCGATAACGCTCCATCATCTTCACTAGACCAAACTTACCATGGAGGGCATTATAATACGTTTCTATGGCTGGAGTTGCGGTTCCCAGGAGTGTCTTTGCTCCAAAGAAACTGGCAAGCATGATCGCTGCGCTGCGGGCATGATAACGCGGCGCCGGATCCTGCTGCTTATAGCTGGCATCATGTTCTTCGTCTACGATCACCAGTCCCAATTGCTGGAATGGCAAAAACAAGGCAGAACGCACACCAAGAATCACGTCTTTATGGTATAAATCGCCGATTTCATCGGTGTTTTCTATATGATCGCGACGCTGCAGTACATCCTTATATAAGTCCACACGTTCACGATCGTTGAGACGAGAATGGTACACATCAAGGCGATCGCCAAACACGCGGCGGAGGCGCTCTGTCAGCTGCGTGGTAAGCGCAATCTCCGGCACAAGATAGAGCACCTGCTGCCCTTTATCTATGGCCTCCTGGATAAGATGAATGTACACCTCCGTCTTGCCCGACGATGTCACGCCGTGCAATAAGGTGGTATTATGCGTTTCAAACGATTGGCGAATCTCAGTTAATGCCCTTTCCTGTTGCGGATTGAGCGCATTTTTGGCGATTAATGATGGCGTATTGAGTTGCTCGGCAGAAGCGATGGAACGTTTTGCCGCTTTGCGCTTTGCTATATGCACACTTTCTTCCGTGAAGATAGCGCCCAGATTAAGTAGCGCATTCACGCTGGGTAAAAGGGTGCGCACATCCAGCCTGCGGCTGATCTCCTCTATGCTCTTGGGTTTGCCATCGCAGAGCAGATCGAGGATATTGGTTTGCAGGCGAGGTAGCTGCCCTGCTGCCTGAAAATCCTTATTGAGACGGATGCGTGTTTCGCTTTCCGGCTTGAGAGCCGCCGGTAAACCTGCTCGCATCACCTCGCCCAATGAGCACATATAATAGCTGGAGAGCCATTCCCACAGTTTCAACTGCATAGGCGTCACCATCGGGTAGTCTTCCAAAAAGCAGAAAATCTCTTTGTATGCCAATTCTTCTCGATCGGCTGAGGATCCTTTCGCTGCATATATTCTGGCAATAATGCCCGTATAGATACGCTTTGCGCCAAGAGGAACAAGAACCCGCAAGCCTATTTGCGGGTTCACAGGGCAGTCAGCCGGCAAACTATACGTATACGTTTGCGCTACTGCCAATGGCACTATTACGTCTGCTAAAATGATAGTTTTGAGGTATCTTATATTTTGTGCCGTCCTCAGTCTGCTTTCGCATAACATTCGCGGCAAAGCGGCTCATACTTTTCCGTTTCGCCCAAAAGTACCTGGCGCTCTGAAGCTACGGTACGATGGGAGAAAGTGGCCAGATTGCCGCAACGCACGCAAATAGCATGCGCTTTAAACACATCATCGGCAATGGCCATCAGAGCTGGCATCGGGCCAAAAGGTACGCCCTTATAATCCATATCCAAACCTGCCACAATCACGCGGATGCCTTTGGATGCCAATTCGCGCGCTACATCCACGATTCCTTCATCGAAGAATTGAGCCTCATCTATACCCACCACTTCCACATCTTCTGCCAACAGCAAAATAGAAGAAGACGACTCCACCGGCGTGGAAAGGATGGCATTATGATTATGGCTAACCACCTCAACTTCCGAATAGCGCACATCAATGGCAGGCTTGAAGATTTCCACCTTCTGCTTGGCAAATTGTGCACGCTTCATTCTACGGATCAGTTCTTCCGTTTTGCCCGAAAACATCGAGCCACACACTACCTCAATACAGCCTTTTCGCTGCTTGGGAGATTGATTATCGCGTTCTGAATACATATTCTAATCGTACATCAAGATATTAGCGTTTTTTAATATCCTGCACCATCATTTGGATCGTTTCTTTTCCGTTGAAGAAATTGGGTTCCAGATGGTAGCAAATATCTACGGCATTTCCATTCTGCAGATAAGGCGCAAAATCGCCCTGCCCAAAGGCGATACCGTCGATAAAAATAAGCTCGCCATATTGATTGCTGCTGCGGTCCGTCACGTTGAGACGCATATGCTCTCCCTGCTTGCCCACGCGCTTCGTATAGCGATAATTAATCACGTTGCGCGTTACAAAAATGGGGCGCAGATTACCTGGTCCGTATGGCTCCAAACATTGGAGAATACGGTAGAACTGAGGCGTGATATCGGCATATGCCAGCTCGCAATCCACATTGATGCGTGGCTCTTTCTGATGCGCCTCAATATGGGCTGCCACGTACGCCTCAAAGCGTTGCTTGAACTCCTCCAGATGCTCTTCCTTCAGCGATAAACCGGCTGCAAAATCGTGCCCACCAAAATTAGTAAGCAGATCGCGGCACGAATCAATAGCTGAATAGATATCAAAATCTGCCACTGAGCGAGCCGAACCCGTAATCAGACCTTCTTCGTTCTGTGTGAGCACTATCGTAGGGCGGAAATAGGTTTCCGTCAGGCGTGAAGCCACAATGCCCACCACACCCTTATGCCAATTGGGCGAATATACCACCGTGGCGCTTTTCTTCTCATTATCCGGATCGGCTTGCAATATCTGCAACGCCTCCTCAGAAATGGCCTTATCAAGATCCTTACGCTCCGAATTGTGGTCATCCACAATCTGCGCCAAACGCAACGCCTCCTCCTTATCATCAGTAATGAGCAGGCGTACGGCATCGGAGCCGGAGCGTATGCGCCCACATGCATTCACGCGCGGTCCTATTTTGTAGATAAGGTCATTCACGGAAAGATGACCAGCCTCAATACCCGCCAAATCTATGATCGTACGGATGCCCAACGAAGGCTTCTTATTCAACTCAATAAGGCCATAATGGCACAATATTCGATTCTCACCCGTGATTGGCACCATATCCGAAGCAATACTCATGGCCAGCAAAGGCAGTAATCTGCTCAAACGATCAAATGGTATGCGATGGCGTATGGCATATGCCTGCATCAGCTTGAAACCCACGCCGCAGCCCGATAAATCCTGATAAGGATAGGGGCAATCATCCCGATGTGGATCAAGCACAGCCACGGCACGAGGCAGCACCTCATCGGGCTTATGGTGGTCGCAAATAATGAAATCTATGCCACGATTGGTGGCATAATCCACCATATCAACGGATTTGATGCCACAGTCCACCGATATGATAAGCGTGCATCCTTTTTCCTTGGCATAATCAATACCTTTGAATGAGACGCCATAGCCCTCATAGCGATCTGGGACGTAGAAGAAAAGGCGCTCCTCCGCGTTGCTTCCCTGATTATGCAACACTTCTGATAGGAAATTATAGAGCAGGGAAACGGCAGTCGTGCCATCTACATCATAGTCGCCAAAAATAAGGATTTTTTCCCCGGTGGCGATTGCTTCGCTCAATCGAGCCTCCGCTTCGGTCATATCGGCCATAAGGAACGGATCGTGAAGCTCCTCCAGGCGGGGACGAATGAAAGCACGGGCCTCCGCTGCTGTGCGGAGACCTCGTGTAATCAGGAGAGAGGAAGAGATGGGACTTATGCCCAATTCTTTGGCTAATGAATCACGCAACTCTTCTTCTTCCGGAGTAAATTGGCGTATATTCCAAATATAGTTCATTAAAGGGTCACCCCGTTTTTAAAGATAGCAATCTCGTGATAACCATTTTTCTCGTTATTCACCTCACGGCCGGATGCTACCTCAATTACGAAATCTATGAAGCGACGGGTGGTCTCTTTCATATCTTCGCCTTCGGCGATTACACCTGCGTTGAAGTCAATCCAAGATGGCTTATTCTGTGCCAATGTCGAATTGGTAGATACCTTCATTGTAGGCACATACGTACCGAATGGTGTGCCGCGTCCCGTGGTGAAGAGCACCATGTGGCAGCCGCAAGAAGCCAATGCTGTAGACGCTACGAGATCGTTGCCCGGAGCAGAAAGGAGGTTCAATCCCTTCACCTGAAGACGCTCGCCATAAGGCATCACGCCACGAACGAGGCTCTTGCCGCATTTCTGCGTACAACCAAGTGCCTTATCTTCAAGAGTGGAGATACCACCAGCCTTGTTGCCCGGAGATGGATTTTCGCCAACTGGCTCGCCGTGTGAAAGGAAGTATTCCTTGAAATTATTGATCAAATCAACGGTCTGGTTGAAGAGATTCTCGTCGGCACAACGATCCATGAGGATGGTTTCTGCGCCAAACATCTCTGGCACCTCGGTCAGCACGGTGGTGCCGCCTTGCGCTACGAGCCAATCGCTCAAGCAGCCGAGCAACGGATTGGCCGTGATGCCGGAAAAACCATCAGAACCGCCACACTTGAGACCGATGCGCAGTTCGCTCAATGGCACTTCCACGCGCTCATCCTTGGCCATCTTGGCATAGAGTTCGCGAGCGATGCGCAAACCTTCTTCCACCTCATCGCCCTGCACTTTCTGCGATACCATAAATTGCACACGATCCTGATTGTAATCGCCGCAGAACTCGCGGAACACGTCTGGCTGATTGTTTTCGCAACCAAGGCCCACTACCAGGATTGCACCTGCATTTGGATGGTGCACCATGTCGCGAAGGATCTTCTTCGTATTCTCGTGGTCGTCGCCAAGTTGTGAGCAACCATAGTTGTGAGGGAATGCGAAGATATTGTCGGCACCCGTCTCTTGGCGAAGACGTTCTGCCACTTTATTCACGATACCGTTCACGCAACCTACGGTTGGTACCACCCAAAACTCGTTACGTATACCCACTTGACCATCGGCACGACGATAACCCATAAAGGTGCGGCCTTCATTTGGAATATCCAAAGTAACGGCCTTTGGAGTGTACTTATATTCAAGCAAACCGGCAAGATTAGTCTTGATATTATTCTCGTTCATCCAGCTGCCAGCTTTCTTTGCCTCGCGAGCATGGCCGATAGGGAAGCCGTACTTGATCACGTTTTCGCCTTCAGCCAGATCCACGATGGCAATCTTATGGCCTGCTGGCACATCTTCAAGCACTTTTATTTCTTTGCCGTCCACAGAAATAACGGCTCCCGCCGACTGAGGTTGTATGGCTACAACCACATTGTCGGCAGGATTGATTTTCAAAACCTGAGTCATGATGATTTTCAATTTTAGAGAATCGTCTTCACGGTTTCCAACATGCCCTTAGCAGCGATTTCATCGAGGAATTTAACCACCATGTCGGTCAAACCAGGAATCTCGTTAAGGTTCTGCTTGCTTTCTTTCCAGATTACATCCGTTGCACCAAGCACACCTTCTGCCACCTTGCGAGTGTCACCGGTTGCCCACAACTCTTTCAAGAGATCCATGATCTCCTGTGCATCATTTGGAACGATCTCTGCGCCATCGGCACGTACACCACCCTTATAGTAAGTGATGATGGCTGCCAAACCGAGTACCAAGCCCTTTGGCAATTCGCCCTTGCGCTCCAAATAGGTCTTCAAACCTGGGAGGTCGCGAGTTTCAAATTTAGGGAATGAGTTCAGCATGATTGAGGTTACAGCGTGATCTACGAATGGGTTGTCGAAGCGTTCCAATACGCTCTCGCCATATGCCTTCAATTCATCCTTTGGCAAGTTGAGGGTTTCGAGAAGTTCCTCAAACATCACCTTGCGGATATATTTGCCCAATACCTCGTGGTTGCAAGCATCACGAACGATATTCACGCCTGAGAGGTAAGTAACAGGAGAAAGAACGGTGTGAGGACCATTGAGCAGGGTCACCTTGCGCTCGTGGTAAGGCTTCTCTGATTCTGCGATAAGCACGTTCAAGCCGGCCTTGTTTGCTGGGAACTCCTTCTCAAGCTCTTCAATAGACATGTTTTCAGGCTTCTCGATTACCCACAAGTGGAAGATTTCTGCCTGAACCATCAAATTATCCTTATAGCCGGCACGTTCTTGCAATTTAGCAATATCCTTGCGTGGGAAACCAGGAACGATACGGTCAACCAGAGTAGCGCATACGTAGTTGTATTTCTCAAACCATTCCTTGAGGCCTTCATAGTCTGCACCAAAATCCTCTTTCCAAAGTTCGATATACTTGCGGATGCAATCCTTGAGGTGGTGACCATTGAGGAAGATAAGCTCACATGGCATAAAGATCAAGCCCTTGGTTGGATCACCATTGAAAGTCTTATAGCGGCGATAGAGCAATTGAACAAGCTTGCCTGGATAAGAAGAAGCAGGAGCGTCGGTAAACTTGCAGTTTGGATCAAACGTGATACCTGCCTCGGTGGTGTTGGAAATCACGAAACGAATCTCTGGCTGCTCTGCCAATGCCATGAATGCCCAGTTCTGTGCATATGGATCCAAACCACGGCTGATAACGTCGATACGCTCGAGAGTATCTACCGTTTCGCCATTGAGACGACCCTGCAGATTAACGTGATAAAGATTGTCCTGACCATTCAACCAAGGCACCATACCCTTATCGATTGGCTGAACTACGGCTACTGAACCATTAAAATTGGTCTTGGCGTTCATGTTCCATACAATCCAATCCACAAATGCGCGAAGGAAGTTTCCCTCACCAAATTGAATAATTTTCTCAGGAGCGACTGACTTAGGAGCAGTCTGTTTGTTTAATGCTTTCATAATGGAATTTATTTTAGATTAATAATTGGCCGGAATGTGTGTCTGGTATTATTTCGAATGCAAAGATAGTATTATTTATTTAAATACGCAAATATTTTAACATAAAATATCAAACTTTACGCTATTTTTGACAAATTATCCACAATTCTTGTACGATTATACACCCAGATTCACTTTTTTCAGAAAATATCACGCAAAAATTTGCAAGAACCATAAAAATGTAGTACCTTTGCACACAAATTATCGTGCGCTACTATGCGCTCAACCATAAAAGAATAAGAAAACAATGGGACTTCAATGTGGTATCGTAGGTTTACCTAACGTCGGAAAATCTACCCTTTTTAACTGCCTTTCGAATGCAAAGGCACAATCTGCAAACTTTCCGTTCTGCACAATAGAACCTAATGTCGGCGTCATCACCGTGCCTGACGAGCGTCTCGTCAAGCTTGGCGAACTTTGCAAACCTGAACGTGGTGTTATTCCTACCACCGTCGAGATCGTTGACATCGCCGGTTTGGTGAAGGGAGCTAGCCGTGGTGAAGGTTTGGGTAATAAATTCCTCGCAAACATTCGAGAAACGGATGCTATTATCCATGTGCTCCGTTGCTTCGACGATCCTAATGTGGTTCACGTAGACGGAAGTGTGGACCCTATCCGAGATAAGGAAGTGATCGACGCAGAGCTCCAGCTCAAGGATCTTGAAACGGTAGAATCACGCATTCAAAAAATAGAGAAGCAGGTGCGTGTGGGAGGCGATAAGCAGGCCAAAGCTGCTCTGGAAATCTATCTCCGCTATCGCGAAGCGCTCCAGCAGGGCAAGTCTGCACGCGTCGTAACGCCGGAAAACAGAGAAGAGGAGTTGGCAGCACATGAGCTTTTCCTCCTTACTGCCAAACCGGTTCTCTACGTTTGCAACGTGGATGAAGATTGTGCTGCTACCGGTAATGCTTACGTGGAAGCAGTAAAGAAAATTGCAGAGGAAGAAGGGGCACAGGTGCTCGTTTTGGCGGCTAAAATAGAGAGCGAGATTGCTGAACTTGAAACCTACGAGGAACGCCAAATGTTCTTGGAAGAGATTGGTTTGAAGGAATCTGGCGTAAACCGCCTCATCAAAGCTGCCTACAATCTTCTCAACCTTCGCACTTTCCTCACGGCAGGTTCCGACGAGGTGCGTGCATGGACCTTCCGAGATGGAATGAAAGCGCCACAATGTGCCGGCGTTATCCATACTGATTTCGAACGCGGTTTCATCCGTGCGGAAGTAATTAAATACGACGATTATATTGCTCTTGGAGGTGAAGCAGCCTGCCGCGCAAACGGCAAACTCGGTATTGAAGGCAAGGAATACATCGTTCAGGACGGCGACATCATGCACTTCCTCTTCAACGTATAATTAACGTAAAAAAACGCACGAGGTACGCCTCGCAAAAAATGTACGATTTTTAAGATTTGGGGATGTACGAGTGTTCCGCGAGAGTTGGACGAGAGTTGGACGAGAGTTGAAGCCACTCTCAAACGCTACCCAAAAACGCAAAAAACGTACAAATTTTAAGATTATGCTCGATTTTATAGATCCTTTATTGGAGAATAATTGGTGGTTGATCGTCTTCCTGGTGGGAGGTTTTTTCTTCCTCGTAAAAGGAGCCGATTGGTTGGTGGATGGAGCATCTGCCATCGCCAAGCAATTGGGTGTGAGTGATCTTATCATTGGTCTTACGGTAGTCGCTTTTGGAACCAGCATGCCGGAGTTTGTGGTAAACATGATCTCTGCATCAGAGGGCTCTACGGATCTCGCCATTACCAATGTGCTCGGCAGTAACGCCATCAATATCTTCATCGTGCTCGGATGTACGGCACTTATCTGGCCTGTTGCCAGCGAGAAGCAATCGAGAAAAGTGGATATTCCTCTCGCATGTGCAGGCGCGCTCCTCATTCAAATGTGCGCGTGCGTGGATATATTTTGGGAATGGCCGATAGAAATAATTCTTGCCCCTGGCAATACTTATATCTCCCGAATGGGTGGCGCTCTGCTCTTTGCTTGCTTTGTGTTCTATATGTACTACCTCTTCAAGAAGGCAAAGAAAGATAATAAAAAACATAAGCAGGAGGCAGCACAAGTGCTCGCCACAGAACCCGTAATGGCTTGGCCTGTGGCTGTTGGTTTGATTATCGTGGGGCTTGCTGGTTTGACTGTGGGTGGCGAAAGTTGCGTGAAGTCCGCCGTACAAATTGCGCACAACATGGGCGTAAGCGAAGCTGTGATTGGTCTCACGATTGTGGCACTTGGTACCTCTCTCCCAGAACTTGCCACTTCGTGTATTGCCGCCTTCAAGCATAATTCCGACCTTGCTCTTGGCAATTGCGTCGGTTCATGTACGTTCAATATTTTCTTCGTGCTTTCCATTTCTGCCATCGTCCGTCCGTTGCCTTCTTACGAAGGATTGCTTCTGGATGCAGCAATGGCTTTCCTCGGCCCGGCACTCGTTTGGCTATTCATTACCAACGATAAAAAGCATATCGTCAGCCGTTGGGAGGGTGTTTCGCTCGTGGCTGTTTATGCCGCTTATCTCACCTATAGATTGGTAACACTCTAAACGATAAACAAAAAAAGCACTTTTGCTTAAAGCGACCCCCGAAAGTTTTTTAGTCTAACTTTCGGGGGTCACATTTTCTCGGGGCACTTAATATGCCTTCAAACGTACTGAAGGTCGTTTATTCCAATTCCTGCTGATCGATTTCCAACTGAATTTGCTGGTTGAAATCTTTTCTTTCTGCATCGAAATACCAGCCCCACTTATTGAAATATTTGCATGCGCTTATCACGTGCACGCACATCATTTTCAAATTATGGTAAGATGCTTTTGTATGACGATGAGAAATCGTCACCATTGGGTACATGATTGTTTTATATTTGGCATGCAGACGGCGTGTCAAATCCATATCCTCCATGTACATAAAATAGCGTTCGTCGAACAAACCCACTTCCTCCAACGCACTCATACGCAGAAGCATAAAGCAGCCCGAAAGGTTGGGAATGTTCATAATATGCTTGTAGCTGCTCTTATGTAGCTCATATTTTTCCAAACGCTCCTGATTCCATGAGTCTGGCAAAAATCTGCGGCTGAACACGTCCATTGGAGATGGCAGCAATCGTGCACATGGCTGAAAAGCGCCGTTGGGGTATATGATTTTGGGCTGAATAAGCGCCACGTCCGGATGCTCATCCATGTAATGAATCAGTTTCTTTAGATCTTCAGGCTGGAAATCAAGGTCGGAATTCATCACCAGATGGTAGGTAGCACCCTTCTTCTGCGACTCGCGCAAAGCGATATTATGTCCTCTGCCATATCCGATATTGTTTCCTTTGCCATTATCTACTAATTGCACCTCATCCACAACACCTGAGTCGTAAAGAAGAGACGACACATGTGCCACCTCCTGGTGGGGCGTATGGTACAATACTATAGATGCTCTACATTGCATGATTGTTTCCTTCTAATTTCTCACTAAATCTACTGTTATTCATGGCATTTATGCAACCTTTTTTGGAGAGGTCGCACAAAAAGCGTTGTAAAGTTACTGCTTTTTTTTGACATGACCAAATTTTAGGCTCATTTTTCACAAATAAAGTGCTTTTTAACGGTTTTTATCATTTTATTATTAAAATATTTGTCTATTTCGAGGATTCTTTGTATCTTTGCAGTCTATTCACCAAGTTACAAAAGACACAACCACCATGAAACATTCAAAAATTTCCCTTTTCATCGGTATTTCTACCCTTATTTTATGCTTTTTGTTTGCCTCTCCTTCCCTTGCACAACGCACCAATCTGCGCGATAATCTCTACATCGGCTTTGAACCCAACCATGCTGATTGGATCTACACTCTTGGCGAGGATGTGAAAATGGAGCTGTCACTCCGCCAGCACTTCTGTCCCGTACCCAACGTTACACTCCATTGCGAGTGGGGAGTAGATCAGCGTGAAGCAGAGAAAACATTCGACGTGAAAGTAGGCAAATCCGGCGTGGAAACCATCACGCTTAAAGGTTCAAAAGTGCCGGGATTCAAGACGCTCCAGGTTTCGGCAGAATTGGACGGAAAAACTTATACCAATCTCATCAAGGTGGCTTTCTCGCCTGAGAAACTTCAGCCAACGGCTGTCATTCCCAAAGATTTTGATCAGTTCTGGCAAAAAGCAATCGATAAAGCACGTCAGGTGCCACTCCTTCCCTTTTTCACGCGTAAGCCTGAACTGGATAATGAGTATTGCGACGCGTACGAAGTACGTTTCCAAAACGCAAAACCCGGCAACTACCTGTACGGCATCTTGGCAGTACCTAAAGGTGTCAACCCTACCGATACTGTTGCTTCCAAGCAATATCCTGCCGTCATTCTTTGGCCGGGAGCAGGCGTAAAGCAGCATAATGGCGACGTTAATTTCTTCCCAGAAAAAGGAGTTATCACGTTGGACATGGGCATTCATGGCATTCCTGTCAGTTTGCCGCAGCAAATCTACAACGATCTGCGTGCCAATGCTATGCATTCCTATAGCACCATCCTTTCGCAAAATAAAGATCAGTACTACTATAAGAACGTCTATGTTGGTACCGTTAAAACCGTTGATTTCCTTTGCTCTCTCCCTTGCGTGGATGCCAATCGTCTTGCTTGCTATGGCGGCAGTCAGGGAGGTGCACTCAGTATCGTCAACGCGGCACTCGACAAGCGAATCCGCTACACCAGCATCTCTTATCCTGCCTTGGCAGAAATTTCCGGTTATGCTCGTGGACGCTCTGAAGGTTGGCCTCATCTCTTCAAAGGAAAAACGAATGATGAAAAACTGATGGAAGTGGGAGACTACTACGATGTGGTTAACTTTGCAAAGAAGATTGATTGCACCGTGCTCTTCTTCCTGGGTTTCAACGATGTTGTTTGCTGCCCGACATCCACTTATACCGCCTATAACGCCATTCCTTTAGCTGAGCGTGAAAATGCATCTCCTGCACAAACGCAAACCAAATACCTCATCACCATGCAGGAAGCTGGCCATTGGATGCATGCCGAGTGGCAACAATTGCGTCGCGAATGGCTTCTGGAGCAACTCATCTCACGTCCATAGGCCGTCGATCCTCCGTTAATCCTGCGTTGATCCTCCGTTAA
Organism: Paludibacteraceae bacterium; assembly: GCA_045600985.1. GTDB lineage: Bacteria > Bacteroidota > Bacteroidia > Bacteroidales > Paludibacteraceae > Colicola. Next base: position 36,682 of record JAZRYY010000019.1, on the reverse strand, counting down.
TCCTGCGTTGATCCTCCGTTAATCCTGCGTTGATCCTCCGTTAATCCTCCGTTAATCTTGCGTTAAACGACTATTAAGTGACTGCCCAACGATTATGCATGGGCAGTCACTTGTGCATCTGTTGTTGGCAAAAAACTGCATATTTTGGAACAAAATTTGCATATGTCAAAAAAAAATAGTAATTTTGCACCCGCAAATTAAGAAATTGGAGAAGAATGCAGTTTCGCGACGTTATAGGACAAGAGAATATCAAGCAGCAGTTGAGAACAGCTGTGCGCGATGGGCGCATCCCTCATGCTATGCTTTTCACCGGCAAGTCCGGTGTGGGCAAATTGCAGATGGCACTCGCCCTCACGCAGTATATGGCTTGCCCGAATCGAACCGAAACCGACTCTTGCGGCGTGTGCCCAACGTGTCTGCAGTTCAGCAAACTCAATCACCCGGACATCAACTTCGCCTATCCGGTTATTAAATCTGATAGTTCGTCCCCCGTTGCCGACGACTACGGTAAGGAATGGCGACAATTGCTCAGCGATATGCCCTATTTCGACCTTACGGACTGGTATGAACGCATGGGAGCTGGCAATAAGCAGGGTTTGATTTACGAGCGTGAGTCGTCGGAAATTCTTCGTAAATTATCGCTTAAAGCCTTTGGCGATGGCTATAAGACGATGATTATCTGGCTGCCGGAGAAGATGAATGAAACTTGCGCCAACAAGTTGCTCAAGATTATAGAAGAGCCTCCAGAGAAAACCATCTTCATTCTTGTCAGCGAAGAGCCGCAGCGACTTCTCACCACAATCCTTTCCCGCGTTCAGCAAGTGACGTTCGATCGCCTCAGCGAGCAGGAAATAACAACCGCTCTGCGCAGCATGAATGACGATTTGAGCGTGGAGGATGCGCTCGATTTGGCCCATATGGCTGATGGAAGTTACCTCACCGCCCTCAAGCAAATGCAGGCTCGCGGCGAGAGTGCACAGTTCTTCCAATGGTTTGTGGAACTGATGCGTAACGCTTGGCTGGTGGGGCAACGTCAGCAGTATGGCAGTCTGCTTGCACTTCGCAAGTGGAGTCAGGAAATGGCGGTAGCCGGACGCGAAAAGCAAAAGGCATTCCTCGAATACGCCATCCGTCAGGTAAGAGAGAATTATATCTCCAATTTTGCGCAGCCTGATATTGTTTTTCAAACTAAAGAAGAGCGGGATTTTTCCGTGCGTTTTGCGCGTTTCATCAACGATAATAACGTGGAGCGACTTATCGATCAACTCTCCCTCACTCTTCGCCAGATAGAGCAGAATGGAAACCCTCATATGGTGTTTTTTGATTTCTGCCTGCAACTTATTGTGCTTATTAAATAACTCAGATTATGGAAGATTTCACACTCAATAATGGTTCCTGCCACTTCAACGCACGCGGGTGCAAGCGCAATTCTGCGCATATGTTGCCTGTGACGGACTGGCTCTGCGACTTGCCAGAGAATATCAACGAGTCGGACCTCGTGGAAGTGCAGTTTAAGAACACTCGAAAAGGATATTATCACAATATCGACCATCTGCCTCTCCAAAAAGGAGATGTTGTGGCCGTCGACGCCAATCCCGGTCATGATATTGGTGAAGTCACGCTCACCGGTACGCTCGTGAAGAAGCAGATGACCAAAATGCGTATCGATACCGAACGCTACGAAATTCGCAATATCTATCGTTTCGCCACCGAGCAGGATCTTCGACGTCGTGATGAAGCCAAATCTCACGAGCAGGACACTATGATTAAAGCTCGTCAGCTCGCCAAATCGCTTGGCTTGGAAATGAAAATCGGCGACGTGGAATATCAGGGTGATGGTGGAAAAGCTATTTTCTACTACATTGCCGATGGTCGTGTGGATTTCCGCCAGCTCATTAAGGTGTATGCAGAAACGTTCCGTGTGCGCATCGAAATGAAGCAGATTGGTGCCCGTCAGGAAGCCGGACGTATTGGTGGTACGGGTCCTTGTGGTCGTGAGTTGTGTTGCTCTACATGGATGACTAATTTCCATTCTGTTGGTACCGGAGCAGCCCGCCTGCAAAACATCTCCCTCAATCCGCAAAAACTGGCAGGCCAGTGTGCCAAACTCAAATGCTGCCTCAATTATGAAGTAGACGTTTATGAAGAGGCAACGGCTCAACTGCCTTCTCGCGACGTCGTCCTCCATACACGCGACAACGATTATTACTTCTTCTCGGCAGATCCTCTGGCAGGCCAGATTACCTATTCCACCGACCCACGTATTCCTGCCAATCTGGAAGTTATTTCTCCTGAACGTGCCAAGAGTATTATAGAAAAGAACAACCGCGGAGAAAAGCCGGATACGCTGGGTGGCAAATCCACCACAGTCCAAGCCGTGGAAATTGGGTTCCAGGATGGCGGCGGACAGGATGATCTTACCCGCTTCGACCGCCGAAAGGGTGATAAACGTCAGGATCAAAGGGGCGGACGTGGTCATAATAAAGACCGCCGAGGAGGTCATCACCATCGTGGGGAACGCCCAAATAAACCACAGCAGGCCTGAACAGCCCATTATACGTCATATGAAACGTCTTTTCTACATATTGGCCATTGCGGGAATCATTACGGCCTGCAATAGCAATAATATCCTTACCTCGCAATATCAATCGCTTCCAATCAGCGGTTGGCAGGCTGATTCTGTGCTCAATTTTCCTTTTGTGGTGAACGATAGCCTTGCGCATTACGACGTTCTGCTCAGCGTTCGCCACACGGATGATTATCCATACCAGAACATTTGGCTGTTCACCAACGTCTATCTCGACTCCGTTTGCGTAATGACCGACACGCTTGAATACTACCTCGCCAATCAGCGTGGGCAATGGCTCGGCAATGGGTTTGGACGTCTCAGAGAAATGCCCATGCTCTACCTCTCAAACACGCAGTTTGCTGCATGTGGCAATTATCGCATTGAGGTACGCCAGGGTATGCGCGAAGAGGTGCTCCGCGGCATCAATGATTTCGGCGTTATTATCGAAAATGCAGCAAAGTAATCCAACTTACAGAATCATTACTCATTCCTACCATATGGGCAAGAATAAATTACATAAATTTGCAGAGATGGAGCAGTTGCCTAATGTATTCCAACTCTCTGCCAACGATATAGAAGAGAAAGATTTTCGTCGCTTGGCCGACACCAAGCAGCCGCAATTTGCCGGACATTGGCATGAAGTATTCCATAATGATAATCCCATCGTATTGGAACTCGGATGCGGACGTGGAGAATATACGGTAGGTTTGGCTGAGCGCTACCCGGAAAAGAATTTCATTGGCGTGGATATCAAGGGGGCTCGCATGTGGGCAGGTGCAAAAGAAGCGCACTTGAAAGGTCTGCCCAATGCTGCTTTTTTGCGCACCAATATTGAGATGATTCCTCAATTCTTTGCAGAAAATGAAGTTAGCGAGATCTGGCTCACGTTTTCCGACCCGCAGATGAAGAAAGCCACCAAACGCCTCACTTCTTCTTATTTCCTCTATCGCTACCAGCTCATCATGCGCGACGGGGGATTGCTGCATCTCAAAACAGATTCGCCTTTCCTCTATACGTACACGTGTGAACTGCTCAAAGCCAATAATGTGGTGCCATTCTTCAATACGGATGATCTCTACCACTCCTCTCTCGTGGACGACCAGGAGAAAATCAACGGCATTGATCTGGCCATCAAGACGCACTATGAAAAGCAATGGCTTGAACGAGGACTCACCATCAAATATCTCCAGTTTGCCCTGCCTAAAACACTTTCATTTATTGAGCCGGAGGTGGAGATTGAACCCGATACATATCGCTCATACGGCCGAAATGCCCGATCACAGGTGAATCCATAATGAGATTGAGCAAAACTAATTGTTCTTCCTAAGAAATAACATCATCAGCATATGACTCCCAACGACATCATCACAGCTCTTCGCCAGGTTCGCTATCCGGGCACTGGCAAAGATATTGTATCCTCCGGCATGGTGGAAGACGACATCCGTATTCAAGGTTTTGCCGTATCCTTCTCACTCATTTTCCCAAAGGATAACGATCCGTTTATCAAATCGCTTATTAAGGCAGCAGAGGCGGCTATTAAGACGTACGTCGATCCTAATGCAGAAGTGACTATTCACACCAAAACGCCACATCAAAACACGGCAGAAGAGACCTGGCAATCGCCTAATATTTTCCATAATATTATCGCCGTTTCCAGCGGAAAAGGTGGCGTGGGTAAATCCACTGTTGCCACGAATTTGGCTGTAGCGTTGGCCATGCAGGGTTACCGCGTAGGATTGTTGGATGCAGATATTCATGGTCCGTCGCAGCCAAAAATGCTGCAATGTGAAGGCTATCGCCCCGAACCTGACACCATAAACGGTCGCGACCTCATTCATCCATGCGAACCATACGGCATCAAGATGCTCTCCATTGGTTTTTTTGTAGATCCAAACACGGCACTCGTATGGAGAGGAGGTATGGCTTCCAATGCGCTTAAGCAACTCATCTCTGATGCCAATTGGGGAGAGCTGGATTATTTCCTCATTGATATGCCTCCCGGCACCTCTGATATCCATCTCACCATCGTGCAGGCCCTTCAGCTGACGGGAGCGATTGTGGTAACCACGCCGCAACCTGTAGCATTGGCAGACGCACGAAAAGGCGTAGATATGTTCCGCAACGAAAAGATTAATGTTCCGGTGCTTGGTATCGTGGAGAATATGGCATGGTTCACGCCTGCCGAATTGCCGGGCAATAAATACTATATTTTCGGCAAAGATGGCGGTAAAGCGCTTGCAGAAGAGATGCAGGTGCCTCTCCTTGGCCAAATTCCATTAGTACAATCTATTCGTGAAGGTGGCGATAATGGCGAGCCTATCGCTTTCCAGCAAGGCCATCCTGCCGCAGCTTATTATCATCAGTTAGCCCAGGCTATTGCCAATAAATAATGGTCCCTAACCACGCAGAACTTGGCACAGAACGTATTCGCACGTTGATGCTCCGTTATGCATTACCTGCGATTATGGCGATGACTGCCTCATCGCTGTATAACATCGTGGACTCGATCTTCATCGGCCATGGTGTAGGTGCACTTGCTTTGAGTGGATTAACGATTGCCAAACCTTTTATGGACATCAGCACGGCCTTCGGCACACTTGTGGGCGTTGGTGCTGGTGCATTAATGGCAATCAAATTAGGAGAGAAAGATATGGTGTCTGCGGGCAAGGTGCTGGGCAACGTGGTCGTACTCAACATTATTCTCTCGCTGGCTTTCATGATTGTGTCGCTCATTTTCCTGGACCCCATTCTGATTGCCTTTGGAGCCTCCGGAGATACGATTGAGTATGCTCGGGATTATATGTTCATTATCTTGCTGGGCAATATTACGACGCACATCTATTTTGGCCTCAACAATCTGCTTCGCTCTTCCGGACATCCGTATACGGCCATGTACGCCACCATATTGGCTGTGACGCTTAATATTGCACTTGATCCTGTATTCATCTTCATATTGGATATGGGAGTGCGTGGAGCAGCCCTTGCCACTATTATTTCCCAATGTGTGGGCCTTACCTGGGAAATCATTATCTTCTGCAATAAGAAAGAGCCTATCCATTTCCATAAAGGCATTTGGCGATTGGATAAGCAAATCACGTTTGATTCTCTCTCGATTGGTTTGTCTCCCTTCCTGATGAATCTGGCGAGCTGCCTCGTGGTAGTTATTCTCAATAATCAACTGAAGCGTTTTGGTGGCGATATGGCGATTGGCGCATATGGAGTGATCAACCGCTTTACATTCGTCTTCTGCATGATTGTGATGGGGCTCAATCAGGGTATGCAACCGATTGCCGGATATAACTATGGGGCACGCCAATACGACCGTGTGCTTCGCGTCTTTAATTTGACGGCATTAGCTGCCACGGCCATTACCTCATTGGTGTGCCTGCTCGGACTTATCTGTCCGCAATACATGGTTCGAATTTTCACGCACGATGCAGAACTCATCGCCGTTTCTTCCCACGCGATGCGCATCGTCAATTGCGCATTCTTCCTCGTTGGTTTCCAGATGGTAACGGGCAATTTCTTTACGTCGATAGGCAAAGCGAAAAAGGCCATTTTTATGTCGCTCACCCGCCAGGTGCTTATCTTGGTACCATTGCTGCTTCTGCTCCCGTCCGTCACGCAAAGCATTAACGGCGTTTGGTGGTCGATTGCGCTGTCTGATGCTCTTTCTGCCTGCATCGCCTATATTCTTCTCACGCGCCAGATACGTTTCTTCCGAAACATCAGCGAGCCCGATTTCATAGAAAGCTGAAAGGGGATTTCTTAAAACAATTTAAGGCGACGAATCAATTGCAACACACACGTTGGAATACACCATACGAGTCCGGCAATGACCGTCCATACCAAAGGAACTGTGACACGATTTCTGCCATGGAGAACGGCTCGTACGCCTCTCTTGGCCAGATATTCTGGAGAAACAATAAAGCCAAGAGCTTTTCCTATCTTCGTGGCAACACTGTTAAGATTGTATAAGCCTGTGTCTACTGCTCCTGGCGAAACGGTGGTTACCCGCACGCCTTTCGCCTTCAATTCGATATGCAACGATTGGCTGAAATGATGCAAAAACGATTTGGAAGCTCCATATGTGGCCAAACGCTGTGCTGCCATCGCGTGCGTGACGGAGCCCATATTGATGATATAACCCTCTCCTTTCTCCGCCATTTGTTTGCCAAAGAAATAGCACAACATGGCAGGAGTGTACATATGCAATTTTAATATCAACGAATTGAATCCCTCGCTATCATCGCAGAAATCACGATCGTGGTATACTCCCGCATTGTTCACCAGCATCTCCACATCCAGTCCTTGAGCATTGCAGTAGTCATATAATTCCTTGGCAGATTCCTCTTTGCTCAAATCGCGCACCAATGCCACCACTTTCACTTCTGGAAACTCTTGGGAAAGTTCGTGAGCGCGATCGTGGATAGCTTCTTCATTACTCACAATCACGAGATGATAACCTCTTCTCGCCAATACGCGAGCATACTGAAAACCAATGCCACTGCTCGCACCTGTTACCAAAGCATATTTATTCTTCATTTTTCTACTATCAAAAATCTTCATTTTTCAGAAATCAGGAGTTCGTCCACCAGATCATTGCGAATAATGCGATAATGAGGATGATACGTGTTGTGGAATTCACGGGAATGATGCACTGCAGCGTTGAGCCGAGCGGCTTCCATCAAATCCGCCTGAAGGGTATCATTGGCGAGCTGAGGATAGGCTTTCAGCACCTCCGCTTCGATCTTCTGCCAATAAGCAAGCCATTCGCCATCCTCATGATGAATAGGTTGAGCTGAAGCAATGAAAGCATATGCCAACGCCGTGTCAGCAACGATTCCTTTTTGCACCAACGTGAGCGACACACGCGTAAAACCGCCTATGTTATGCAAATCTGCAAGGGAAGATGGCTCTGATTCCATTCGTGAGAGTTCATACGCCAGATAGCCTAAAACAGCCGACGTGTCAGGAGCCATATGCTCCGCTCCATAGAACGACTGATAATGCTGCTTATAGAAATCCTGCAAGGTGCCAGCACCTGGGGCTGAACTGCCGTCGCCAAACAAGTCCAGCGAAACAGGAAAGTTTTGCTGCCTCGTGCAGGAAGAAAAGAAAAACATAGCCGCACATAAGGCAGCGATCATTATTGCAGAAACCCGATGAAACATAATGGCTTATCTATTTTTATCGTGTGCAAAATTAGTGAAAATAATTGACGTGTGCAAATTTTTCGCCTCCATATATTATTTTTATCGCCATTTTATATAGAAAACACAAAAAAGGAGCTTGTCTTCCCGACAAGCCCCTTCCCTACTAACACTATTAATTATTTACCGAGAATTACTCGGTGGGGTACCAAATGCGTAGCTCGATTAATTATACAAGAATCGCTTAATACTACGCTTCGGTGTCTTTTCAAACTCCTCTGTGCGAATTTCAAAATCCGTGATTTGGCTATATTGTGGGAGTTCCTTGTTAATCTGCTTAATCTTTGCATTGAGATGCTGCTTGAGCGTCATGCCGCCAAGAAGTTCTGCATTATTCTCCACTTCTGGCTCTGGCACGATTAAGGCCACAAGCTTATGGTTGCGATCCACAATCAGCGATTCCATTACGGCATCCAATGAATTCACCTTATCCTCGATTTCTTCCGGATAAATATTCTGTCCGCTTGGACCGAGAATCATGTTCTTGTTACGTCCTTTGATGAAGATATTGCCTTTGGCATCAATCAGGCCAAGATCACCCGTGCGCAACCAGCCATCTTCCATCAAAACGGCCTTGGTAGCTTCTTCGTTCTTATAGTAGCCAATCATGTTGGCTTCACCCTTCACGAGGATTTCGCCTACTTCATGCAGAGGATCGGCAGAATCAATCTTGATTTCCATGCGATCAACGATACGTCCGCAGCTGTGAGGCTCAAACTCCTGCCATGGCACGTAAGCGATAAGTGGACCACACTCTGTCATGCCATAACCTACGAGGAATGGGAATCCTACGTCCTTCAGGCACTTCTCCACTTCCCCATTCAAAGCTGCACCACCGATGATAAGCGAATGAAGTTTTCCACCAAAGGCCTTCACCAATCCTTCACGCACCTTATTCTTAATGATCTTGCCCACTACTGGCACATTCCAAAGAAGCTTGATGATGGGCTTATTCACCATTGGCTTTATCTTCTTCTGATAAATCTTTTCCAATACCAAAGGCACCGTAAGAATCAAATATGGAGAGCAATCATGGAATGCCTTCATCAGGATAGGAGTGGTCAGCTTCGTGATAAAGAACACGTGCGTACCACCGGCCAACTGATATATGAATTCAAACATCATGCCGAACATATGTGCCAATGGCAACATGGATACGATGTTATCATCTGGGCTATTTGGAATGTGCTCCACGCCAAACGTGCAGTTGGTTGATAAGCTGCGGTACGTAAGCATTACGCCCTTAGGACTGCTGGTGGTGCCGGAGGTGTAGTTGATCATTGCCAAATCATCCAAATTATCGTCGCGATAATTAACGTGTTCTGGCTTGAAACCTTCCGGATATTTTGCTTTGAAAGATTCATCCAGGGTGTCGAATGCGTTCTTATAAGCCTCCGTCTTTGCATAAAGAATACTGAAATCTTTCATGCTGATAACGGCCTTCACGCCTGGCATATTCTCAAAATTGAGTTTCTTTGCTACCAACTGACTTACCAAAAGAATCTGTGAATCGCTGTGATTCACCAGTTTCTCCACGTCCGGACCTGTGAAATCCGGCAGGATGCTCACGGCCACGGCTCCGTATGCCAAGGTGGAAAGGAAACTGATGCCCCAATGAGAACAGTTGCCGCCGCAGAACGCAATTTTCTCGCCTTTTTCGACGCCTGCCAATTCAAAGAAAAGATTCAAGCGAGCCACCTGAGTCGCGATCTCGCCATATGTATAATTCACGTCCTCACCAAAATCAGAAAAGCCAGGATTGTTCCAACCCTTGCGAATCGATTGATTGATGTAGGTAAACATGTGCGTTGTAGGAGTTGCCATAATCAAAACCAAATTAGTTACACAAATAAATATAATAGTGCGTACGTTTCGAACGTTGATTTTTCAAAACCGATGCAAAATTACTACATTTCTCTCACAACAGCAAATTTTATACGCATACAGGCCTATTTTGGGATAAAAAACTGATTTATGGGGTGGAATGTATTATTTTAGGGGCGAATTTTTCACCACAAAACTTGTGTATGTCGTTTTTTTTGAGTACCTTTGCACCGCCTTATAGTTGAGGCAACTATAACGATTATTTACATGGAAGAACAGAAAACCGTTTCGTATAACGAGGACAACATTATCCACCTCGACGACCGCGAGCACATTCGTCGCCGCCCGGGCATGTACATTGGCAAGCTGGGGGATGGCACCCATGCCGACGATGGCATCTACGTGCTCATAAAAGAAACCATTGATAACTCTATCGATGAGTTCAGAATGGGTGAAGGAAAGATAATTGAGGTGAACGTGGAATGTGGCATGGCAGGCGGGCGCGTCACGGTGCGCGACTACGGCCGTGGTATACCTTTGGGGAAAATGGTGGATGCCGTTTCCATCCTGAATACGGGCGGCAAATATGATACCAAGGCCTTCAAAAAGTCGGTTGGCCTGAATGGTGTCGGCACGAAGGCCGTGAATGCGCTTTCTGATCGTTTTGTGGTGCAATCATTCCGCGATGGCAAGATGCGTCGGGCAGAATTCCAAAAGGGCCATCTCATCGCCGATACGGACGTCGTCGATAACACCACCAACGAGCCAAGGGGCACGCTGATTGAATTCCAGCCAGATGCCAGCAAAGGCCTGTTTGAGAACTATCAGTTCCGCAGCGAGTATATTGAAACCCTGCTCCGCAATTATTCCTATTTGAATACGGGACTTACCATCAAATATAATGGAATGCGCTTCCATTCAAAAGATGGTTTGCTTGATTTGCTTCGCGAGAATATGACCGCAGAAGCGCTCTATCCTATCGTCCATCTTGCGGGCGAGGATATCGAGATTGCCCTCACTCATACCGATCAATCTGGCGAGGAATACTTCTCTTTCGTGAATGGCCAGCACACCATTCAGGGTGGTACCCATCAGGCCGCATATCGCGAAGCATTGGGAAAAACCATCAAGGAGTTCTTCAATAAGAATTTCGAGCTGTCAGATATTCGAAATGGCATCGTGGGTGCTATTGCCATCAACGTGGAAGAACCAACGTTTGAATCTCAAACCAAGATTAAATTAGGTTCTCGAGATATGTCGCTCCGCGAGGATAGCATCAGCATCAATAAGTTTGTGAACGATTTCGTAAAGAAAGAATTGGATAATTGGATGCATAAAAATCCAGAGGCAGCGCAAACGATGCTTCAAAAGATTCAGGATTCTGAGAAAGAGCGCAAAGCCATCGCGGGCGTGACGAAGTTGGCACGCGAACGTGCGAAGAAGAATCTGCTCAATAATCCCAAACTCCGCGATTGCCGCGTGCATCTTAATGATGCCAAGCCTACCTATGCCAGCAAGGGCAGCGAAGATGATTTGCGTTTGGAAAGCGCTATCTTCATTACGGAGGGTCTGTCAGCTTCCGGTTCCATCACCAAGTCGCGCGACGTGAATACGCAAGCTGTTTTCTCGCTTCGTGGCAAACCCCTCAATACGTATGGCCAAACGAAAAAAGTGGTCTATGAGAACGAAGAGTTCAATTGTCTCCACTCCGCATTGAATATAGAAGATGGATTGGATGATTTGCGCTATAATAAGGTGATTATTGCCACGGATGCCGATGTGGATGGCATGCACATCCGCCTCCTGATGCTCACGTATTTCCTGCAATTCTTCCCGGATTTGGTAAAAAAAGGTCACGTATATATTCTGCAAACGCCGCTGTTCAGAGTGAAGAACAAGCAGGAAACGCGCTATTGCTATAGTGAGGAAGAACGCTTGAAAGCGCTTGCAGAAATCAAGAATCCGGAGATCACCCGATTCAAAGGTCTTGGCGAGATTTCTCCCGACGAGTTCAAGGGATTTATTGGCAAAGATATCCATTTGGATCAGGTATCGCTTCGAAAGAGTGATAACGTGCATGAATTGCTCGCCTACTATATGGGCAAGAACACCACTGAGCGCCAGAACTTCATTATTAATAATCTTGTGATTGAGCAGGATGGTGCAGAGTACGAAAGCTAAACTATGGCAGATTCCATTATTGTTTTAATTGCTTTTTTGGGCTTGGGCCTGGTGATTCTCGTGCTGCTGGAAATACGAGAGCGCCAGCGTGCCAAAAAGGCAGAGGCAGAAGAGGGTAATAATCCTCAGGCAGAGAAAATGGTGCGCGTGCCTGTGGACGACGAATGCTGCGGACGCCACTCGGTTTGCGAGCGTGAATCATTGCTCACCAGCAAGCCCGATATCGTTTATTACGACGATGAGGAACTGGATCGCCTGATTGGTATAAATGCCGATGAATACGAAGAAAAAGACCTCGCCGACGTGCGGGAGGTCTTTGAAACATTGCAGGATAAGGATGTGGCAGGATGGCTTCGAAGCCTTCAATTGCGCAACATTACCATTCCGCAGGATATATTGGATGAAGCATTAATGATCGTATCGGAGCGACGTTTTAAGGACGCGCAGTAAGTTCCGGATTTTTCAGCAGTTTCGTCAGCGTGCGCAGCAATGCTATGGCGAGCAATAAACTGCATGCTCCAATCCACCACTGATGGCCGGTGCCGAAGTTTTCAATAGCTTCGGCACTTATTGTTGTATGCTGGCCGATATAATAGAGCACAACGGCGGTGCAGTTATTCATGAAATGTGCCAATATAGCAGTCCATAAGCTTCCTGTCCATGCAAAAAAGTAGCCAAGGAGTGCACCTAAGATAAGGCGGGCGAAGAAGCCGTAGAATTGAAAATGAATAGCGCTGAATACGAATGCCGTCACCCATATGGCCACATGCACTTTTCCAGAGATCGGAGTTTTATCTTCACGCGTGGCAGGCGAGAGCAAACCCTGCATCACGCCACGGAAGCACATCTCCTCGCCTATTGCGGGCAGCAAAGCCATTAATGCCACGCATCCAAGCAAGCCTCCAATGCCATCCACCTGCATAAAAAGTTCAAGCAGTTCCTGAGCTGCCTCTTCCATTTGACGGAGCTGCGATTCAAGGGCTGCCATGCTGGACGGCAATGAGATTCGGGAATTGAGGTCGGCAATAAGATTAATGCCCGGTTGAGCCACCAGCATCAGCAAAGCCACCAGGCTTGCCTCCAAAAGTGAGGGCATTGTGGTCATGCCAAGCCATGTGAATGGTTTCTTCGTCCATGCCCAGGTTGCCAATATGGCAGGAAGAATGAATACGCATAGCGTTTGAAGCGCCTGCAACATGCGTAATTGATTCGTGGATTGATTACCCGTGGCACGCACGTACATCGCGTAGCCTACGATCATAATAATGGTTAATACGGCCATCCAGCCCAACCAGATCACCACCTTCCAAAGAGGATGTGAGGATGCTATTTTTTCGCGAAAATTCATCTGTTTATGGGGTTGTTTAGTGAGAAATACGCCACTGAAAAAAGATATAAAATATATTTTATATGCCAAATTGGCAGTCAAAAAAGTACTGCAAAAATTTTGCCAAATAAAAAAAAAGATGTACCTTTGCACCCGTTTTGCGCCAAAAATGCCGTTTTTTCCCGCAAAACAACACCTTATATATAATATATAGGAAGAAATGGCAATAAGGCAATCCTTATAGCCACCCCGAAACGTATGAGCAAAAATTTAGTTATAGTCGAATCTCCTGCCAAGGCCAAGACGATTGAGAAGTTCTTGGGTGAAGGATATCATGTATTGTCGTCGCAAGGCCACATTCGTGATATTGCTGGTACGGGCAAAAACAGTATGGGTATTGATTTCCAAAATGGATATCAGCCCAATTATGTATTGGACGAATCCAAACAGCACCTTATTCAATCGCTCCGTAATGAAGCCAAGAAAGCAGACACTATCTGGCTGGCTTCCGATGAGGACCGCGAGGGAGAGGCTATTGCATGGCATCTCAAGGAGGTGCTGGGGCTGAAGGATGAAAAAACCAAACGTATCGTCTTCCATGAAATCACGAAGACGGCTATTCAGAATGCCATCCTTGAACCTCGAGATATCGATTATAATCTGGTGAATGCCCAGCAGGCACGTCGCGTGCTCGATCGTATCGTGGGATTTGAGCTGTCGCCTATTTTGTGGAGAAAGATATCCACGGGCTTGTCGGCAGGCCGTGTGCAATCGGTAGCCGTGCGTTTGATCGTGGAGCGCGAGCGTGAAATAGAGGAATTCTGCTGCAGTTCGCAGTATCGCATTACGGCTGATTTTACCGATGAAAACGGGAATTTACTGCACACTGAACTCAATCATCGCTTCGCTACCAAAGAGAAAGCAGAAGCTTTCCTCATCTCGCTTCAAAATGCTTCTTTCACGCTGCAAGATATCCAGCGCAAGCCGGGAAAGAAAACACCGGCTCCTCCTTTCACCACTTCTCTTTTGCAACAAGAAGCTGCTCGCAAATTGCGCTTCAGCGTTTCCAAAACGATGCGTGTGGCGCAGGCCTTGTATGAATCCGGTAAGATCACCTATATGCGTACCGACTCCGTCAACCTCAGCAGTTTGGCCCTCAATACGGCCAAGCAGGAGGTGATTAAAGAGTATGGTGCCGATTATCATAAGCTTCGCAACTATAAGACGGCCAGCAAGGGCGCACAAGAGGCGCACGAGGCAATACGGCCTTCGTATATCGATCTGCACACCATTAGCGGTACGGCCGACGAACGCCATCTCTACGAATTAATCTGGAAGCGGACGATTGCCAGCCAGATGGCTGATGCCAAGGTGGAGACAACGCGTATGGAAGTGGGCATCAGCAATTCGCCATACATGTTTGTAGCAAGCGGTGAAGTGGTTGTGTTCGACGGCTTCATGCGGGCCTATGTGCAATCCAGCGACGATGAGCAGGAAGAAACGCAAACCTTACCGCAAATAGCGCAAGGTGCCGTGCTCACGCCTGTGGAAATGATGGGTGCAGAAACATTCACAAAGGCCCCGCAACGCTATAATGAAGCTACGCTGGTTAGAAAAATGGAAGAATTGGGCATCGGTCGTCCTTCCACGTATGCCACTATTATCGAAACGATCCAAACGCGCCACTATGTGGAAACGGGTAACGTGGCTGGCCATAAGCGCAGCTACACTATGCTCACTCTCAAGCATGGCAAATTAAATGCCAAGCAGAAAAGCGAAGTGGTGGGCGCCGATTCGCACAAATTGTTGCCAACTGATTTGGGACGTGCCACGAATGATTTTCTGGTGGATCAGTTCCCTAATATTTTGAGTTACGATTTCACGGCTGATGCAGAGAAATCTTTCGATGAAATCGCGGAAGGCGATAAGAATTGGGTAGAGATGGTTGATGGCTTCTATAAGGCTTTCCATCCCTCTACGCAGACTGTGCCTACGGGCAAGTTGCCGGCACGAGAGTTGGGTATCGATCCAAAAACAGGATTACCCGTAAGTGCCAAGATATCCAAGAATGGTCCGTGCGTGCAATTGGGGGCTACGGAAAGCACAGAAAAGCCGCGGTTTGCTTCTGTTCCAAAGGATAAATCCATCTATACCATTACGTTGGAAGAGGCGTGCGAACTTTTCGAACATTCCTTGCCCTACACGTTGGGAGAACTGGATGGCAAAGAGGTCGTGGTGGGTAGCGCCAAATATGGTCCGTTCCTGCGTATAGATAATCAGTTTGTTTCCATTCCAAAAACGATTGATCCGCTTGCGATTACGATTGACCAGGCTCGTGAGTTGTTGGCAAAGAAAGAAACGGCACCAGAACCTATCCATATGTTTGGCGATATTCAGGTGCTTCACGGGAGATATGGAGCCTATATCAAGCAGGGTAGCCAAAACTATAAGATCCCTCATGGCACCAATGTGGAGCAGCTCACGGAAGAGGCTTGCCGCACCATAATCGCCAATTCTGCGGCCCAAACGGCACAAAAAAAGACGTATTATAAGAAAAAATAAGAAAAAATTTGGTCAAGTCAAGAATTTGTAGTAATTTTGCAGACCGAATCGAGAAGTAGCGCAGCTGGTAGCGCACTACGTTCGGGACGTAGGGGTCGGGCGTTCGAATCGCCTCTTCTCGACACAATAAAGGCTTTCACCATTTGGTGGGAGCCTTTATTGCATTGATAGGCGAAACGGAGAACCATGTCCCGCCACTACCGCACGAACTCCGTCTTTCTGAGAGTACAATTTTTATTAAAATAGCAAACTTATGCGAGCATTGCTTGCATATTCCAAAAAATTATTGTACCTTTGCACCCGAATATACAATTTTTAAAAAATGAATCGTTCTATTTGGATGTTGGCACTGTTGTGCCTGTGCTGTGCTGGTTGCCGCACGAAGAAACCTGCGTTTGTTGCACCACTGCCGGAAGGGGAGTCGGTTGTGTATTTCACGTCAGAGATTACGCCCGAGTCGCTTTTGCGCATTTATCAGGCCTTGGGTGTGGAAACGGAAGGTTCTGTTTGCGTAAAGATCTCCACCGGAGAAGGGGGTAACACCCATTATCTCAAACCACCTTTCATCCGCAATCTCGTGGAGGCAGTGGATGGCACCATCGTGGAATGCTGCACGGCGTATGGCGGCACGAGGCAGGATCCTAAAAAGCATTGGGAAACGATCCATGATCACGGATTTGATTCTATTTTCCGTGTGGATTTGATGGACGAGTTTGGGCAGTTCACCATCCCCGTTCGCGACACCACCCATATCAAATACGATATCGTGGGCGAGCATCTGAAAAACTACCGCTGGATGATCAATCTGGCCCATTTCAAGGGCCATGCAATGGGAGGCTTCGGTGGCGTTCTCAAGAATGCGTCTATTGGAGTGGCTTCCACGGCAGGAAAAGCTTATATCCATTCCGCCGGCAAAACGGATAACCATATCAAGGCGTGGATTCCTGGCTATCTCGCCGCTGGTCCTACGCAGGATTATTTCCTGGAATCCATGGCAGCCGCAGCGCAGGCTGTGCACGATTATATGGAAGGCAGAGTGGTGTATATCAATGTGATGAATAATATGTCGGTGGATTGCGATTGCGATGGCCATCCCGCCGCCCCCGAACTTTTGGATATGGGCATTGCTGCCTCCCTGGATCCGGTGGCTGTGGATCAGGCTTGCCTGGATATGGTGTTCCATCATGAGGCCAAACCCGGTGATGATAATGCGCCACTCATCAAGCGCATCAATCGCCAGCACGGCACCCACATCGTCGATTACGCCGAGCAGATCGGCCTCGGCCACAAAACGTATCAATTGATCAATATCGATGAAAAATAATATGCAGGAAGTTTACGAGTTTTTAAAGACTTGTGGCACTTATTATCTGGCCACGATGGATGGCGAGCAACCACGTGTTCGCCCGTTTGGTTCGTATGCCATTTTTGATGGCAAGTTGTATATCGAAACGGCTCATGGCAAGCCTGTTTCCCACCAGATTGATGCACATCCGCTGGTGGAGATTTGTGCCTTTGATAATCAGAGCCGCTGGGTGCGCATCGCCTGCCGATTGGTAGCGGATGAATCCTATGAAGCCAAGCATGCTTTTCTGGAGCAAATGCCGGAATTGCGCGATATGGGCTATGATGAAACGGGCACTAAGATGGCCATCTATTATATGCAGGATGCCGAAGCTACCTTCTGTTCCTACACCAGTGAACCGCACATCGTTCACTTCTAAACTCCCTTTTAGAATGTCCCTTTAGGTAAAGCAAAAACGAACAATTAGCTAAAAACAAAGCACCGTGACTCAGAAATGAGCCGCGGTGCTTTGTTTTTTGACGAAAAAAATCGGTAACTTACCGGTAAGTATCCGATAGGATTTTCAAAAAGCAGTGCCTTTGCAACCGCTATTGATAATTTTATAGCGGGGAATTTTTAGAACACCCTTAACGAAAAATACAAGAAAAGCACAAAAAACATCAATTATGCCAATTTGAGCAATTTATTTACCGATTTATTGCTCATTTATGAAGAATATTATGTAATTTTGCAAAAAATTTCTAAATACCATTTTATGAAAGCACTACGTAACTTAGTCAGACTAAGCGTATTGGTTATTACTCTGGTGGGTTGCAGCAAGTCGATGGACGATTACCCGCTATCTAACTTACGAGCCATTTCGTCATTTACTTTAGAGTTTTATCACAATGCGGAGGCTAATATTTTTGTTCAGCATGTAGGAACAATCGATGAGGCGAACAAAGTGATTCATTTGAGCGTTCCAGTAGATGCTGACCTCTGCCATTTATGCCCGACCATTCAATTGTCACCATGGGCGACGATAACTCCTCGTTCTTTGGAGATAGTCGACTTTAGCAGAGGCGACTCGTTGGACTATATGGTAAGCGCGCAAAGTGGCAAGCAGGCCGTCTACACTGTGCATATTACACGTGATTACATTTATGATAAGGCAGAGTTGTTAGCGGTTTATGCTATGGATTTGTTGGACGATCATCAAGAGCCACGCCGCTGTACGTACGCCTCTTTTGCAGAAGGTGCACAGTCGAAATTATGGGTGCCTGTAGATACAGATCTCTCTCATGTGCGTATATACTTGGATTTGTCAAACGCAAGCCGTCGCTCCACCATTGAAGTCTGCGAAAGCGGAGATAAGACAAGTTTTCGTGAATTCGCAAACAATACGGAAATGGATTTCCGCAATGGTTTTGTTTTCATACGAATCACCTCAGAAAGCGGTAAGGCGATTACTTATCAACTTTATGTGGAACTCATATTAGCGGCATAACATGAAAAGAATGTTTTTATTTCTATTGGCGCTGATAAGTTTACAGAGCCTACGTGCACAAACAGTATTAATAAATGGTATAGTGGAAGATGCGTCTGGACCTTTGACAGGTGCGACAGTTCGCACAACCGATCAAAAGAGTGCTACCATTACTGATATAGATGGAAAATTTCATCTAGATATCGTTTCAGGAAGCAGTTTGATTATTTCGTTTGTTGGCTATCAAAGTAAAACCGTCAACACCAAAGGCAAGACCACTTTCCGTGTGCTTCTTGAGGAAGATTCCAAAGCTTTGGAAGAGGTTGTGGTAGTAGGTTATGGCACTATGAAAAAGCGCGATTTGACCGGCTCTATCAGTTCGTTAGGAGAAACAGATTTGGTGGCAAACAAACCGATTAACGTAGCCAATGCGCTTCAGGGAAAAATCTCTGGTTTGGAAATCGTGACTGCCAGCGAGCCTGGTTCTACCAGCGATTATCGTATTCGAGGAGCCAGTACGCTTAATAGCGAAGGAGCTACACCTCTTTTTATAGTGGATGGAACGGAAGTGGATAATATTGATAATATCGCACCTTCGGATATTGCTTCCATTGAGGTGTTGAAAGATGCCGCCTCTGCTGCCATTTACGGTTCCAAATCAGCCAACGGCGTTATTATCATCACTACCAAACATGGCGAAGGCAAGCCCTCTGTGAGCCTGAATTACTCGCTCCGAGTATCTCAGATTGCCAGAAAAATTCCTCAAATGAACCGTCAGCAGACCATCGACTACGACATTTTGCGCGCCTATTTGCAAGGAACAGCCACCACAGCCTATGTGAATGACACCTTAAATCCGTCGTTTGCCTGCGACAATTACTATCAGGATTTGCTTTTCCACACCGGCTTGACTCATCAAGTAGACGTGAGTTTAAGTGGCTCCTTTGATAAAATGCATTATTATGTGAGCAATAGTTATATGGACGATGATGGCATCCAATTGAACACCTACAACCGTCGAGCAGCTGCTCGCATTAATGTGGATTATAAGCCTCATCCCAAGGTGACCGTAAGTACGCATGCCTCGCTGAATATTGGTGGCAACCGTCAAACGCCAGGCGGTGCAAGAAACAACCTGTTGTCGCGTCCTGCTACGATGACCATGTTAATGAACGACGGCTCATACGCACCAGTTATTGCCAATCGCAATAATCCGCTCGCATGGTCGTATCTCTGCACCAACAACACCAAAAACTTTGGCGTTAATTTCAACGAATACATTAGCTATAATATTTTGCCGGAGCTTACGGTAAAAGCTTCTTTGGCAGGATCTTACTCGCAGAACAATTTGCGCTATTTTGCCCCTGGTCTTTTGCTCAGTAGCCAGATTCCTGAGTCGCAAAACCGACACACCACCAGTCTTCGTTGGGCACAGGAAGACGTGATTACGTATAATAAAACCTTTCAGCAGGCACATTCCGTAAATGCCATGGTTGGTTTCAGCCTGCAAGGTTACAATAGCGAGTATGCCCGTATTTCAGCCAAAGAAAATATTTCGGAGGCGATTGAAACATCCTATGCGTTCAATACCATAGATATGAACAACACCTACCACTACCAAACGGAGAATCGTATGGCCTCGTTTTTTGCACGCCTGGGCTATTCCTACAAGGGCAGATACCTTTTAAACGCGAACGTGCGCGCAGACGGAAGCAGCCGTTTTGGCCGCGATAAACGTTGGGGCGTTTTCCCGAGCGTGAGTGTGGGGTGGCGCTTCTCTGATGAGAAATGGTTCAGCTGGGCCAAACCAACACTCTCCGATGCCAAGATACGATACAGCTACGGCATGACGGGCAACCAAACAGCCGGCGATTATGCAGCCCTCTCGAGCTACACCACCATTGCGTATGCCGACTATATTGGCATCTATGCCGCCCAACTGGAGAATAGTGCCCTGGGGTGGGAAACCACGATGCAGCACAATATAGGTCTGGATTTGGCGCTGTTCAATAACCGCCTCTCGTTGGTACTTGATCTCTATAAAAAAGACACACGAGACGTACTCTTTAATATGAGCTTGCCGGGCACAACGGGTTTCTCTTCCAGCTATTTCAATGTGGGCAATATATCCAATAAGGGCATTGAATTCACCTTGAGCGGCCACATCATCAAAACTCGCGATTTCGATTGGAAAGCCAGCTTGAACTTCGCATTCAATAGCAATAGAATGTACAATATTCCAAGTGAGAACGTAAGTATTGCCAATGAGGTATACATCATTGATAACGGTTATACGCTCGGCTCTATGTACGGCTATAAGGCATTATCCATTTTTCCCTACGATCAGTCGAATGCTTTTACGCCAGAATGGGAGCAGCTGACTCCAATCTTTGATAGTCGTGACCGTTTTTCTCATTATGAATTAAATGGCTCTCCATACGACGGCGAAGTGAAGCAATTGCGCTACGCCACTCAATCGGGCGAAGTGTTCAAAGGGGGCGATGTGATGTGGGACGATTTGAACCACGATGGCATCATCAACGACGACGACCGCCAGATCATAGGTTGCGGACAACCTTTGTTTATTGGTGGTTTCAATACTGAATTCCGTTGGAAAGGTCTCTCCATTTCTGCTTTCTTCAGTTATTCGGCCGGAGGCGATATCTATAATCGCTACGAGGCGAGCCGAAACGATCATAAATGGTCGACCCTTACCTGCGCCAGTCCTGTAAACGTGGCCAACTCTTGGCAAGCACCCGGCGATATTGCCAAATATCCAATCCCCAGCAGTGCTCGTAACGTGGTGGAGAACACACGTTTGAACAGCAGCCTTTGGATTGAAGACGGCAGTTATATTCGCCTAAAGAACCTTAAAGTGGCCTATAGTTTGCCAAAGAATTGGTGCAAAGCCATGCATATGTCTGACTGGACCTTCTCTTTGATGATGCAGGATTTCTTCACGTGGACCAACTATTCGGGCTTTGATCCGGAGGTGCGCTCATCCGGCTTCTCCATAGGTTACGATAATTATTGTTACCCAAAGGCTAAAGCGGTTCTTTGTGGCACCAACATCACCTTCTAATCTTCAATCTTATGAAACGCATCGTATATCTTTTCTTTACGGCAGTCTTGCTGACCAGCTGTTTGGGCGAGTTCCTCACGCCTGAGCCACTCAATATCATCACCAACGAGAACTATTGGAAATCAGAAACCGACGCCCGAGCTGCGCTTAATGCCAGTTATGCCCACCTGCAAGCCGCGTATAAAAATGGTTTCCTTTATTGGGCAGAAGCCAGAAGCGATAATTTCCTGGGCAGCAGCACGGGCAGTTACCCGTATCAGGGCGTGTGCTACAATAATATAACGGCCTCTTATCCTTGCTGCAACTGGAATAATTGGTATAAAATGATTAGTGTGGCCAACTATGGTATTCATTTCATACCCAATATTGAAAACATCACGGAGCAGAAGCGCAATCACCTGCTTGGCGAGGCGTTTTTCCTGCGTGCGTATGCTTATTTCCACCTCTATCGCATTTGGGGTGATGTGCCGCTAATAAAAGAGCCAGTGCTCAAAGCAGCCGACGTCACCAAACCGTCGCGCGTGGCAAAGGCAGAAGTGATGCAGCTCATTATTGCCGATTTGGATACGGCCTCTGTGCTCGTTGATGAAAGTCAGCAGGAGCTCTACCGCTTTTCGGCAGGAGCACTCTATGCATTGCAGACGGATGTGGCCATGTGGAATCATAATTTTGAGAAGGCCATCGACTATAGCGAGCGCCTTATCAATCTGCACCAATACAGCCTCGTGGGCACCAATTTCAACGAGATATGCAACCCCGCCAACACGACAGACAATATCTTCACGATGGCTTGGTCGTACGCTGCCAATGGCGACAACACCATCCTCACTTCTCTCAATAATTCTGCCAACCTGCTGATTCCAACCCGTGCCATTTATAGCAAATGGACCGAATGGGAAACGGAAGCCGGAGCTACTGATCTGCGTCGTCTCGCCACGATCGATTCAGCCCGAATCACCAGCTACGGCACCCGCCATGCACTCCGTTTCCCGACGGCCGTTGTGCGTGCTTGGAAATGGTCGCCAGGCGAGTTTCTGCAACCAACAGACTACCGCGATATGCCTCTGCCGCTCTATCGCTATGCTGATGTTCTGCTGATGCGTGCGGAAGCGCTCAATCAGGTCGGCCAGATGTCCGAAGCCATTGAAGTGATGAACGAGGTGCGTGCTCGTGCCGGTCTGCCAGGGAAGATGCTTACGCAGTATGCCAATAAAGAGGCGCTTGAGAAAGATCTGCTGCAGGAACGCCAGTTCGAACTCTTCTCTGAGGGCAAGCGATGGTGGGATTTGGTGCGCACGGGCCACGCCGTGGAAGTGATGAACGACCACTTCCAGAATTATATCACCACCTACGGTGGCAGCGGCTTTAATCTCTTCCAAGATGATCAGCCATGGCAGCTCCTTTGGCCTGTACATCGAGATATAATCAACGAAAATGGAAACATCACCCAAACCGGCGAATATTAATATGAGAAAATTATTCCTTTGCATCAGCAGCATCATGCTGCTCACGGCTATGCAGTCATGCAGCCTGTTCGGACTGGATTATGCATACGATTTTAAGCACACCACACAACTGCCCGACAGCATGATCAACATGACGGCATATGAGTTCATTCAATCAAGGAGTGTGGATAAGTTTTCGCTTTGGTTTGAGATGATCAATCACGCCGACATGCGCAGTTTCTACGAGGAAGAGGGCCACACCTATTTCATTCTCGACGACGAGCAGGTGGCGGAATGGCTCACCTCCTACCGATACTCGAGCGTGCAGCAAATACCACTCACCCTGGCACAATACCATCTCAAAGGTTACACTATCGATGGTATTTATAATTCGGCTGGACTCACAACGAACTATACCGACGTGCCCGCCCTAGATGGAGACCACGTCATTCGCATGCGTCTCTACCCAAACGCCACCACAGCCAGCCAAAACCTGAATGCCATGCAGGCCGGTTGGGTGAATCTGGATGGTACGGCCAATCTACGTAGTGTGGTTACTTCCAATCTCAGGTGCACTAATGGCATCATACACGTTGTTTCTGTTCGCTTTATTCGTCCACAATGAAAAAGATTCTAATACTCACCACGCTCGCGCTTGGCCTCATCGGTTGCCAACGGGCTACACAGGAAACGCCCTTCACCAATACCGCTGTTCAGCAGGCTGCCGATGCCGCCCTGCAATGGCAAATCGAGGCCTACCCTACGATGAATGACGGCCGTATATGGGTCTCGCATGGCGACCTCAGTTGGGAAAACGCCATCTTCCTCCATGCCGTTATCAGTTGGGGAGAAACAACGTCCAACACCACCTTCCTCCAATGGGGAAAGCAGGTGGCGGAGCGCAATCTCTTCATGCTCTCTGAGGGCTATAATCGCCCTTACCATGCCGACGATCTGGCCATTGGAGCTTTCTACGCCCGCTATTTCCGTCTTACCGGTGATAGTGCCGCTCTGCGCTCTACCTACGACCGTCTGCGCTTCATCGTGGACCACCCATCCTATATACCATTGGAACTCAAAGAAGATCAACCCGCCACCAAGGACCGCTGGTCGTGGTGTGACGCCCTTTATATGGCTCCACCCGTCTTTGCGGAGTATGCCGCACTCATGCACGACTCTCTCTTGCTTCAGTTCATGCATCGCGAGTATTGGGCTACCGTGGATAAGTTATATAGCACCCAAGACAGTCTCTTCTTCCGCGATGTGCGCTACTTCACGCAAAAAGAGGCCAATGGCCAGCCCATCTTCTGGGGCCGAGGAAACTCCTGGGTCTTTGCCGGTTTGGCGCACCTCTTGCCTTTCCTCCCATACGAGATGCCGGAGCGCCAGCAATACGTGCAGCTCTATCAGAACATGGCCGCTCGCCTTGTGCATCTCCAGCGGCCGGAAGGTTACTGGACAGCCTCTTTGCTTGATCCCGACAGTTACCCCAACGGAGAAATGAGTAGCACAGGCCTCATTGCGTATGGCCTTTGGTGGGGGCTCAATAATGGTTATCTCGACCCTCACACCTATCTCCTTCCTGCACAAAAAGCATGGCGGGCGCTACTCCAAGCGCAGCACACGAATGGCATGTTGGGCTACGTGCAGCCGGTTGGGGCCGACCCGAAGGCTGTGACGGCCGACATGACCGAAGTATACGGAGCTGCGGCTATGGCGCAGACGGCAGAACAAATACTCCAATGGAACAGCGCCTTCTCCCGTACGCATGCCAATCGTATTCAAGCCATCGAAAAAATGCTTCCCGACCAGCCTCAAGGGTTTGGCCCTACGTATCACGATCGTCAGGCATGGGAGCAGTTGGCTGCACAAATCGACACCGCCGACCTCTTCGCCCGTGCCGAAGCGGTACTTGCTACACCTATGCCCGAGTGGAGCAACGATGCCTATTTGGATTTTGTGCGAACTGGTAACCGTGCCCAAGGAGAAGAGATGATTGGAAGGCGCAATAAACGCTTGCTACCCTTGGTTTGGGCGGA
Source organism: Paludibacteraceae bacterium (assembly GCA_045600985.1). Lineage (GTDB taxonomy): Bacteria > Bacteroidota > Bacteroidia > Bacteroidales > Paludibacteraceae > Colicola. The sequence goes on along the minus strand of JAZRYY010000019.1, from coordinate 11,669 downwards.
GTGCATACGGCCAAGCGGGCGCTATATAGCCCAAATAGAGGCCACGCTTCTCGCCATTTGTGCCAACCCTTCATGGACTTTACCCGCCCACGACCCCAAACTGAATAATCTCTACCAGCGTCGCTATCATGTGGATCTGGTGGCGGCACTATTGGCGCAGAATCTGGCGCAGTCGCTCTATATGCTCAACGACGCCATCTCCGACTCCGTTCGTCAAGTGGTCATGGAGGCGTGTTATACGCACGTACTCACCCCCGCTCGCATCTCCCTTGAGAGTGGCAACAAAGAGAATACATGGCTCTACCGCAAGGATAATTGGAACTCCGTATGTCTTTGCGGCACGGTGGGCGCCGCCCTTTTCATGCTCCCTAGCAAGGAAGAGAGAGCTTATTGGGTGGCTACCGCAGAAGAGTTGGCTCAGTACTCTATTGATGGATTTTCCGACGATGGCTATTGCTCTGAGGGGCTGGGCTATTTCAATTATGGTTTTTCCAACTATATGATGCTTCGAGAGGAAGTGTGCAACGCCACAGGAGGACGAATAGATCTCTTCAGCAACCCCAAAACAAAACGAATAGTCGATTATGCCTCCTCTTTGGAAATACAGGAAAACGAATACCCTGCTTTTGCCGATTGCAAACCTGGCACCAAGCCCTATAAGGATGTTATTTGGTACTGTCACATGTCGATGGGAGTTACCTCTACGCCTCCGTATAACCCCTTCGATACCATCCTCTGCAATACCTCCTACAACGCGATGATGTGGTTCCCTAATTCGGTCAGCAAATCTGCCGTCTCGGCCTCTGCTCCACATCAGCTCCCCCTGCGAAGCCACTTCGCTGATGCGGGCATACTTATCTGTCGTAACACCCAAAACAATCTTTCACATCGTCTCTCCGTCGCCCTCAAAGGTGGGCACAACGGCGAGAACCACAACCATAATGATGTGGGCTCATTCGTCGTCGTAAAAGGCGACGAAACACTCTTGGGCGATATAGGTGGGCCATACCGTTACACCAAAGACATGTGGACCAGCAAGCGCTACACCTATCGCACCCTCTCTTCCTTTGGTCATCCAGTTCCCTTGGTGGACGGTCAGGAGCAGGCTGTGGGCGCGCAAGCAGCTGCCATCGTACGCTACGTCGCCTTCCATGACGATATCGATACTCTCATTCTCGACCTTACCCCCGCTTACCCACTCCCGCATCTCAAGCAACTCACGCGCACCTTCATCTACTCACGCACGGGTAACGGTTCGCTCTGCATGATAGACGAGTGGAAGGCCAGTCAGCCCATCTGCTTCGAATCGGCCATCACCACCACTTCAGATGTACAAACGAATAATCAGCAGATCTGCATAAAAGGTAGTCGTGAAGCAGCTGAACTTCAGGTGCATACAACACAGCCATATAGCATCACCCGTAACACCCTGCAGGAGAATGGGCCACGGATCAATCGACTGGCCTTCGTTCTTCAGCAACCCGCTCCAGAGGGCGTTATGTCCATCACTATCCTATGAAACAAACCTTCCTCCTCATACTATCCCTTCTCTTGCTCTCAACAGCCGCTATCACTGCCAACGAGCAGCATTATTTTCGACCCATCTCGCCCGTTGGAGGGTTGGGTTATGATGGCATACGCTCCATTTGTCAGGACAGCGAAGGTTACATTTGGGTGCTCCAATCAGAAGCCCTCTTCCGCTACGATGGACACACCTTCAAAAACCTCAATCGCTCCATCCGTCCTACCGACAATACCCTCCCTATCTATTTCCGCTCCATCATCACCGGTAGAGATGGTAAACTCCTGCTCACCACCTCCGCCGGAGGTTTTTCCTACAACGTGGAAACAGAAACATTTGAGGAGGTCTTTCCCTCTTCCGTCAACCCCGTCGCAGAGGACTATTCCATCTACCTCCCCGATCTGGTCGACGCCGGATTCGATCCCAACGTGCCCATACGATGCGTTGCCTTTGATAAAGAAGGCAACCGATGGATTGGTACACAACGAGGACTGTGGATTCAAGAGAAAGAGACGGGCCTATTGCGACAGTATGTGAGTGACGGCCAAAACGGATTGCGCAACAACTCCATCTGGACCATCTTCAGAGACAAAGACAATAATATGTGGCTGGGCTCGTTTTCCGGGCAACTGAACATGGTTGCTTCAGATGGAAATAACCCTATGCAGAAACTCTCGCCTTCCGGCAATCAGCAGCAACCCGTAAGCGCCATTATCAAAGACGAAAGCAGCAATATGCTCTATATTGGCACGGAAGGAGGTGGCATTTATGCCATCCAAATGCCGGACGGTAATATCGTTCAGCACATCACCTCAGGGGAGAAAATACTGTCCTACGATAACATCAAGTCACTCCAACTTCAAGGAAACAAACTCTGGATTGGCATGTACCTGGGCGGCCTCGATTGCTTCGATTTAGCCACCCGAGAAGTAACCCATTTCAAAGCCGGGCAACCCCATGCAGAACTGCTCAGTAATCAGGTCAGTAAATTGCTCCTGAGCAAAGATGGCTCGCAAATGTGGATAGCGTACCAATGTGAAGGAAATACGCTCACCACATTGGATATGAAACACAAGCAGTTTATTCACCACCAGATAAGCAGCAAGGAAGCCGAATATGAGCATCGCCGCATCGTGGACATGGTGGAACAGAATGATAGCATATTGTGGGTGCTCACAGCCGTTGACCTCTACTGTTACGACTATCAGGCTGATAGCCTCCGTTATCATATCCACCCTTTGCTTAATCAGCAAGCTCTGCAAATGCGTACCTTATTATACGATAGCACCCGAAGAGCATTATGGATTGGAACGCAGAGTCATGGATTGGTGCTGTACGACCTTGCCACTCGGCATTTGCAACAAAAAGTACAAGTTCCGTCGGTCTATGCCATACAAAATGACTTGCAAGGCCGAATGTGGCTCTCTTCGTCCAATGGATTATATTGTTATCATCCCGAAGATAACCGCTGTGTGGAGTATGATATGACTGATGGCATGCAGAGTCCGGTTTTCCATCCTTTGGCATGCCACCTGGACCGCTCCGGCACATTATATATGGGAGGTGCAGAAGGTCTTAATTGCATTAATCCTGAAAACTTCTCCATTAATTACGTGGCACCTAATGTGCGTATATCTGAAATGTATATTAATGGCAAACCACTCGACGATAGTACCAGGATATACCATTTGCGCCAGTTGGCTCAATGGCAATTGCAGCTGAACCACAAAGAAAATAATCTCAGCTTATTGCTCTCGTGCGACAACTATGTGCATCCAGAAAAGAATACGTATCGCTATCGTCTGACGGAACGCGGTTTGATAACGAGCAAAAAAGGTCCGTGGATAGAAACGGATGCGGAACACCGGATGGTCGTACTTTCCCAACTGCAAGCCGGTCGCTATCAATTGGAGCTTCAGGCCGCCAATAATGATGGGGAGCGGGGTTGTGTACGCGTACTCAGTATCACTGTTAAGCCCGTTTTTTGGGCAAGTGCTTGGGCTATATGCCTGTATTTATTGATAATAGCCGGACTGTTGCTATACGTCATCCACACGATCATTATGCAAAACAAACTGAGGAATGAAGTGTATTTGGCGAATGAGATGCGTCGCCAGGAAGAGCAAACCAATCGTGCGAAAGTGCGTTTCTTTACCGATGTTGATAAAGAATTACGCAAACCATTGGAAGAGCTGAAGAATAATCTAGCCCCTACTCAGCAACCATTAGTCGACGAAATGGTAGCCACCATGAGCAGTTATGCGGATCGTTATTGCATTGATACCTCTCAGGAGTGGAAAGAGCGAAATGTGGAAACCGGATTGAATAAATTCCGATCTTTGGTGGAAGAACGCATGATTTCTGGCAAAATTGATATCGATTTGTTGGCGCAAGAGATGGGTATGTCGCGAAGAAAGTTATTCAACTTTGTAAAAGAAAACACCGGCAAATCCATTATAGAATGGATACGTTCTTATCGATTGCAAACAGCATTGAAACTGATGATGGAGCAAGGAGTGAGCATGCGTGAAGCTATGGATAAGGTGGGCATAGAGAGTCAATCGTATTTTATCAAAAGCTTCAAAGAAGAGTACGGTGATACGCCGAATGGATTTATTGCCAAGGTGAGCAATGGAAATGCCAATCAGAGTAGTATAGTTTCATAAAAAAGCAGTAACTTTGCAGCGTCATACAAAAAAAAGCAATTAACTTAATATCAACACCCATAAAAAACAACATTATGAAAAAGATTTATCTTCTTGCAGTAATTATGGTAGCAGCCTTCAGTGTGCAGGCTGCCAACTACACTCGAAATGCAACCACCAACAAGTACGACTACTCTGGTCCGGAAGTAGCGTCTCTCTCAGTAGACTTCTCCACATGGGCGCCAGACAGCCTTGTTGACCCGGCAGTAGGAAGCAACTACACTACAGCTGCACATTCTGATATGTTTGAAGAGCGCGGCAATATGGGTTTCCATCGTTTCGTAATCTATCAAAATCGTTGGTTGGCCAGCGGCGTCACCAAGAATGCTCTTTTCAATAATGGTAAAGGCAATGTAACCGCAGCCGATCAGGACACGATACAACCAGCCATTTATCTTCCAACCATTCAAAGTGGTATCAAGTCGATTACTGTGTATGGAACGGGCAACAAGACCCTTTGGGTGCACAAAAGAAATGACGATGGCAGTTGGTCGTATGTGGGTGGAATTGCAGTTCCAAGCGCTTACGGAAGTGCAAGTATCACCATCGATGATGCAACCGTTAAGACAGTAATGTTGCTATATAACTCAACGTCATACCTTTCTATCACCAATATTGAGGTAGAACCAATGGAAGCAACTACGGAAGAACCTTCTGATGATCCTACCTACAATAACTATCGATTGGATCAGGTAACGGGAAAATACGATTATATTGGAGAACCCGTAGATGAGTTTGAAGTAGATTTCTCCAATTATGCCACTACAGATCTTCCTGCAACGCTCAGCGACGACATGGCGCTCGTAGAGCTTGGAGACTTGGGTCTTATCAAATGGAAGATAGCCAGCCGCCCAAGCGGTTCGTTAGGTACCGTTAATGCGTTGTTCAATAACGATAATGGTGACTTTGCCGGTGGTCCAAAAAATAATGCAACCACCAACCGTCCTACTATTTATCTGCCTACCACCACCATGGGTGTAGATTCAATTTATATGTTTGGCGGAAATGCGGCTGTTAACCTGACCGTATATTATAAGGATAACAACCACACATCATGGACGCAGGCCAGCACATATCTGCCACTCGTTAAGGCTTTCGACGAGAGCCACTATTACCTTGGAAGTGAAGGCCCAACCAGCATCTATATCACTTATGGATATACCTCTTGGATTGCCATTAATACCATTAGCCTTGTGATGAATGATACGCGCGTTGCAACTTCTATTGAAGAAGTGCCAGCGCTTAATAGCAAGGCTCCAATGTATAATATCTTGGGTCAGCAGGTAGACGAAAACTACCACGGTATCATTATCCAAAATGGCTATAAATATATTCACTAAAGAATCGTCATCCATATGAAAAAACTTCTCATATCGGCAGTAAGTTTATTGTTGGCCGGAGCTTTATCGCTCCGCGCCGACAATTATGTTTTTGATGCCGTAACAAACACCTACACTTATACAGGTACCCCAGTAAGCGAACTGGTAGTTGATTTCTCTACATGGTCTCTCACGGATTTGCCAGCTCCTTTAAGCGACCAAATGGCCTTAGCAGAAAAGGGACAATTGGGATTTGTAAAGTGGAAAATAGCCAATCGTCCTTGCGGATCAAAGGGGTCAGTTAATGCATTGTTCAATAACGATAATAGCGACTTTGCCGGTGGTCCAAAGAATAATGTAACCACTAATCGCCCTCGCATTTATCTGCCTACCACCACAGATAGCGTAAGAAGCATAAATGTGTTCGGCGGTAACGGAAAGGTGTCGCTTTTCGTTCGCTACAAAGATGCCAATCATAGCACGTGGACAGATGGCGGAGCCATTGCATTAACCAGCGCGTATGCCAATCAAACACTTCAGTTGAATTCTGTTGGCCCTACAACTATTTACCTTGAATATGGTTCCACTTCATGGATCGCTCTAACGGATCTCACGTTAGATATTGTGGGTGCTCCTACTCCTGTTGCTGATGTTCGAATGGATATTCACGAAGAAGAACTTCAGATAGGAAACACGTTGCAGCTTACTGCTACCGTTCTTCCTGATGATGCTACCGACAAGACCGTCACTTGGACTACGAGCAACGAAGCTGCGGCCACAGTAAGCGAAAACGGTTTGGTTACCGGTGTAGCTTCAGGAACTGCTACGATCTATGCTTCTGCAGGTGGCAAAAAAGACAGTTGTGTTTTGGAAATAAAGGATCTTGTGGTGAAGCCGACGGCCATCAATTGGAACGTTCAAGATAAGAGCATCTCTCTTTCTATGGGCGATTCACTGCAACTCAGTTATACCATCACGCCAGCTAATGCTACAAATACGAATGCTATCATGATGAGCACCTACCCAACATGTGCAAGCATTGACCAATCGGGTATGGTACGGACCTATGGTGGTGGCGAAGCTATACTACGTGTGATTTTGGGCGATTTATATGATGAGATTCATCTGAAGGTATTGGACCCAAATATGCCAATAGGGGAACTAGATTGGGATCAAGACGGCACTTATTGGGGTGATTCGGTAGACTATATCTATGATAATTTCAACACATGGCCGTTGACAGCCTTGCGTACAGAAATGACCAGCGAGGATATTCAGCAGTATAAGAAATTAGGCTTTATTAGATGGAATATGACACGGCGACCAAACCTGCTTGCGCCGGGATCGTGGGATCTGAACGACCAACGAAACTGTCTCTTTACCAACAACCCGGAAATAGATGGCTTTACGAACGTGGACTCTGCCCACTATGCTCGCATTTTCCTGCCTGTACTGAGAAAAGGCGCCGGAGCACTGCGTATTGAAGGATATGTATCCACCTCAAATGGTAATGGTGTGGGATTGCAGATTTCGTTCTACAACACACATTATTCTGAAGAAACCAGCGGATACACCTTCATCAAGTCAGTAACTCTCCCCGGTGATGGAAGTAATATGGTGGAAACAGGATTGGATATAGAAGAACCTGTAACCCTGTGCATCAGTTATAAACAGTCGCCTTGGCCAAGTTTATATAGCATTCAAGTTTCACCTTATGGATGTGCGCTTTCGGATGATCCTGATAATGAGTTTGGTAAGCCTATTGAAAACGGATTGGACAATCCTCAGGCGGACTTCTTGCACATCAATCAGGCTTTCTATAATATCTTAGGCCAGCAAGTAACTGCCGACTACAAAGGTATAGTTATTCAAAACAGAAAGAAATTTATCCGCAAATAATGCTATTATGAAACGTTTGCTATTTCTCTTTGCTTGCCTCGCCTTGTGCGGGGCAAGCATGGTGGCACAAACCACCCAACAACGCGATTACGTCACTATCACTTTTACCCCAGACCATGCCGACTGGAATTATCAATTGGGGGAGAAGGTTGTGCTGCGAGTAAGCGTCAGACGATTCAATATTGATTTGCCAAACCAGGAAATAACCTACAAGTGGGGACCCGAAATGAGGACAGAAGAGTTCAAAGAGACAATCTCCACTGGCGAAAATGGGCACGTGGAATTAAATCTCAGCGGTAGTAGTGTGCCCGGGTTTAAAACCTGCTACGCAAGCACCACTGTTGATGGAAAAGAGTATAGCAATTATATTACGTTGGGGTTCAACGTACAAGACATCTCGCCTACCACCACCATGCCAGAGGATTTTATGGCATTCTGGGAAGCGAATATGAAAGCAGCACGCAAATCCAATCTGGCGCCTTTGCTCATCCTACAGCCAGAGCTTTGTACCCCATACTCGGATGTGTATATGATTCGATTCAGCCAGTACTGGGAAGAAAATCATATGTATGGCATACTTCGCGTTCCTAAGGGTGATGGACCATTCCCTGCCTTGCTGGAGGTGCCGGGAGCGGGTGTAAGATCTTACAAAGGCTGCGCTGATGACTATGCCAAAGCCGGTATTGTGAGTCTCCAAATTGGCATTCACGGTATTCCTGTTAATCTGCCAGATTATGTATATCAAGATTTGAAAACAACAGCATTAGCGCACTATAATACCCATTGCATTGACAATCGAGAAAATTATTACTATAAGCGCGTATACACCGGTTGCGTCAGAGCTGTTGATTTCCTTTGTTCTTTGCCATACGTTGATAGCAAGCATATCGGGGTGTTTGGTGGGAGCCAAGGAGGAGCACTGGCGCTGATTGTTGCTGGTTTGGATAAACGCATTACTTGCTGTTCGGCTGCATATCCGGCTCTATGCGAGATAGCAGGCAGTCAGTATGGCCGCATTGACGGCTGGCCGCGATTGTTTACGGGGAAAAGTAATTCAGAAAATCGTGAGCAGAAAATGGCAGTAACACGCTACTATGACGTAGTTAATTTTGCTCGATTAATTACAGCGCCTGTACTCTTTATCCAAGGCTACAATGATCGTGTATGTCCCCCGACTACAACCCATGCTGCATATAATGTTATTACTGCTTCAAAACAATCGCTTTACCCGCTTGATTGTGCCCATTGGTTATATGGAAACGAATGGTATTATCGGAGAGACTGGCTTATAGAAAAACTTACTCGCTAACTAGTATGCTATTCATAATGAAACGCAGTTTGTTCATACTTGGGTTATTCATTTGCACAGTAGGTATATTGCACGCGGATGAATATGACTCTATGCGTCAGCGTTTGGTTGATCATATCGCTCTTGGAACCAATTTTTCCACTACAGATCCTGATGTAGTTACATACGTTGCGTCTCTCGACAACCAAACTCGGACGGCTTGGAACAGCATGATTAAAACCCCAACCACATACCTATGGAGCAGCTACAACAAGCTTATTGGAGATAAAGATAACACGCCTTCACACGTTTGGTATACCTATAACAATCTCCGCTATATGGCCAAGAGCTGGGCGTGTCCTGCATCTGCTTTTTATCACAATAACGATCTGCTAGCGGATATAAAGATGGGATTGGACTTTATGAATGCGTATGCTTTCAATAGTTCAACCTCTGCCATAGGGAATTTTTACGAATGGCGCATTGGCATTCCTGAATATTATGGGCACATTGTGGCATTACTATACGATAGTATTGGCACGATGCGTATAGCAAACTATTCCAGTTCCGTAGCACATATGGTGCACAACACGGCTGTAAATGGCAATCTTACCTATGCCAATCAGGCTAACGTTTGTCAGGAACTAATCACGCTAGGCATTCTCACCAAAGATAGTGCCATGATTCAGGCAGCCTTACAGAGTGGAGTGAAAGTGTTTGTTGACAATACCAGTGTGCAACAACGTTTAGCTGCCCAAAGTGCATTTGCAGCTTGCTGGTTGGCGCAGGGCGACTACCATAAATATGCCGTAGGAGCGAAAGAAGGTTTATATCCTGATGGCACTTTTATTCAACATATTGCCATTCCATATATAGGCGCCTATGGGCTGGAAATTATTGAATATGCAGCATTCATGGGCATAGTACTGAAAAATACCCAATTCAGCATACCGGAGTCTGTGATAGATATTTTGCCCACATGGATAGAGCAAACGTATCTTCCCGCAATCTACAAAGGTGAGATGCTGCAGATGTTTATGGGACGATCGGCTAATAAGAATCCATTTGAGAATGGCTATAAAACAATTTTGCACATCTATTCTGCTACCAAAACAACCCTCTCGACACATCCTGCCTATGAGCGAATAATGGTAGCATGCCGCCAGCAGATAAGCAGTCCTGCTTCATATACAACCGCTTTGGGGGGCCTGAGTCCTTTATTGGATAAACCTTTGTTAGATTCCATTACAAGTTATTCCTCCACCAACACAGATAGTACTTTCTCCAAGGTGTATCCATGTGGTGATCGCGTTATCCATCAAACTGCACGTTTTCGATTCGGCCTTTCTATGTCATCTTCACGAATAGGCAAGTTTGAATCCATCAATAATGCCAATACCAAAGGTTGGTATCAGGGAGATGGCATGACCTACCTCTACCTGCCATCAGATCGTCAGCACTATGTAGGCTATTATGGCACCAATTTGAATTGGTATCGCTTGCCGGGCACTACAGTAGATGTAACCAAGCGAGCAGAAGAAACCCATAACTATGGTCTGTTTGGTATTCCAAGTCATGCTAAAGATTGGACGGGAGGCGTCTCTCTGCACAATAGATTCAGTGTGGCAGGAATGTATTTAGTAGGACAAAAAAGTTCTTTAGAGGCAAAAAAGTCGTGGTTCATGTTTGACGACGAAGTGGTTTGCCTAGGCGCTGGTATTACACTTACAGATAATCAGCGAGTGGAGTCTATTATAGAACAACGCAAATCCACCTCAGAGATTACCATAGATGGCATAGCCAGAGCTAAGAAAAAAGGCACAGATCTGCCATTTGTGAATCCTCAATATTTGCATCTGGAAGGTACAGGAGGATACTACTTCCCTGATTCAGTAACAATTCACACGTTTGTCAGCTACGATGGTTATAGTTTGTTTTATTTCGATCATGGTACGGCTCCAATAAATTCCACATACTCATATGTTCTGCTACCAGGAATGAGCAAAGAGCAGACCGCAGCATATGCTGATACGCCCAAGGTTCAAATATTGGCAAACACGCCTATGGTCCAGGCCGTCTGCCAGAAAGAGCAGAACGTGGTAGGCATCAATTTCTGGGAGGCAGCGAAAGTGAGTGGCGTTCGTGCAGATGGTGCTGCTTCGGTGTTATTACAACAAAGAGAAGACACGTTATATATATCGGTATCCGATCCTACTTGGAAACGTGCAACACAGGTTATAACACTTGATGGAGCATTTCAACTGTCGGGCGATCAACCAGACGAATTAATGTCAATTGTAAACAATGGTGATTCGATAACGAGATTGAACATTCGGACAGAAAATCGCATGGGGCAATCAAGCACTTTGGTGCTCTTAGGCCAATTAACTACGTCTGGTTTGCACCAAGAGTCAACAACCTTGGCATCCAAATACTTTCGGAACGGACAAGTATTAATACAAAAAAATGGTCGTAACTATACTATTCTGGGGGTTCCGATAGAAGATAAATAACTACTTTAATGTATCTCGTTACGCCACAACCAAATATAATAATACAAGGACGCAGAAGCAAGTTCCATATTTCGAAAACGGCATCCTCTTTTATTAGGCCCTGCTCGCCAATCACGTACCAGTAAGTCCATCAACGGCTACATCATGTCCATTGCTGCCCAAGGCCACATCGACAACGCGAAGAACAAAGAGTAAAAGAGAAGGGGCACCCTCACACACGGGTGTCCCTTATTCTCCCCCAAAGCAGTACCTTTGCATAAAAGATCTTTGAAATTGTACATTTTTTGGCGCTGATATATGGCACGAATTTTGTAGGTTATTTTATAGGGTGTCAAATTTTTTTTGAGAACCCGGTTGATTTTTAGTTTAAATGTGTTCTTTAATTTATTGATTTTTTTTGATAAAATATTTGCATATATCAAT
>JAZRYY010000018.1:0-13845 GCA_045600985.1 Paludibacteraceae bacterium | reverse complement strand
ATAATGAGCAGTTTCTCGTTGTCGAACTCAATCTCGGTGCCGGCATATTTGCCATAGAGCACTGTGTCGCCCGATTTGAGCACCATCTGCTCGTCTTTGGTGCCGCCACCTACAGCGATGACTACACCTTTCAAGGGTTTTTCTTTGGCGCTATCGGGTATGATAATGCCCGAAGCTGTTTTGGTTTCAGCCGCTACTGGTCTAACCAGCACGCGGTCTGCTAAAGGTTGAACATTCATAATGCGATTTATTTTAAAATGATGAAACAAAATTCGTTATCCATGAATGGACAAATAGTGTGCCAAGGCCAAGAAGCCTCTGCCAGAGCAGACACATGTCTGCCATAACTGACAAAATGGCAGAAAAACAGGGGATTTTGGAAAAAAATAAAAAAAAGTGACATTTTATTTGGTAATATGAATTATTTTTTGTAATTTTGCACGATTTTTCGCGTGTAGTGGACCTATGTGTAGGTGAGAAAAGTCCGTAAAACATTGAAAATTAATATAAAATATATACTAAAATGTCAAAAATTTGTCAAATCACCGGCAAGAGAGCCATGGGTGGATGCAATGTGTCTCACTCGAAGCGCCACACAAAGCGCACCTTCGATGTGAACCTCTTCCACAAGAAGTTCTACTGGGTAGAACAGGATTGCTGGATCAGCTTAAACGTGAGTGCAGCTGGTCTGAAAACTATTAACAAGATGGGCCTGGACGCAGCACTCAAGCAGGCCGCAGAAAAGGGTTACCTTTACGAGTAAATTAGGAGGAAAGCATTATGGCAAAGAAATCTAAAGAAGCTCGCGTTCAAGTTATCCTCGAATGCACCGAAATGAAGGCCAGCGGTCTGCCAGGAACTTCACGTTATGTGACTACCAAGAACCGCAAGAATACTCCTGATCGTCTTGAGTTGAAGAAGTACAACCCTATCCTCAAGCGTTACACAATCCACAAGGAGATTAAGTAATTTAGTTATTAACCATCTGCTGGGGTGACAGGCATTTAACAGAATGATGATCTCCACAAAGTTTTGAAAGGACAATAGAATATGGCAAAGAAAGCCGTCGCTACCCTCCAAACTGGTAATGCAGGTCGTAACCACTCGAAGTGCATCAAGATGGTTAAGTCACCTAAGACAGGTGCTTACATCTTCCAGGAAGAAATCGTTCCTAACGATAACGTTAAGGAGTTCTTCGCTCACTAATTAGAGCGTTAGATTCACACACATTGCCCCTTCTCCTACTTACTATAGGGGGAGGGGCAATACTTTTTTCTTTTATTACCTCTATGTGAAGAGCATATGCTAGGAATAATCATCAATACCAAGGCCGGCAAAAAGGCTTATCTTTTGCAAAGGTATTATCTTTTTGATCTTCTTCGTCAGCGTGGCGAGGACTATATTTATCGTGTTACGCAATATCCTAATCATGCGCGTGAGTTGGCGCGTGAATTAGCAGAAGAAAATGGTATCCGCCGTTTTCTTATATTAGGTGGTGACGGAACGATCAGTGAGGTTATTAATGGCTTGATGGAGGCGCGTATTCCAGATCGGGATAAACTTGAATTTGGCTTTATGCCTCGCGGAACAGGTAATGACTACGGGCGTTATTGGAATCTTACCAAAAACTATAAAGAATCGCTGCGTCGCTTCTTTGAGGGGAAACCACAACCTGTAGACATAGGTTGTGTTACCTACTTCCGAAATGGTGAAGAACATCATCATTATTTCGTCAATTCCGTTGGATTCGGAATCGATGCCAAGACGTGTTTATGGGCGTCTAATCTGAAATATTACTTTGGCTCCCATTCCTGGTTGTATGCACTTGCACTGGTTTTTGCAGTGTGGACGCATAAATCGCGTGTACTTGGCATGAAAACTGATGAAGGACTTCAGTTGGAGGAACCGCTCTTTACCATGAATATCGGCAATGGGCCATTCTCTGGAGGAGGAATTCGTCAGAACCCAGATGCCAACCCGCAAGATGGCATTTTTCATTCCATGTTTGTGCGTCCGCCAAGTTTTAAGCAGATTTTATCAGCAGTACCTCATATCTTTGATGGAAAGCTCACTACGCTGGATTTCATTCACACCTATACTGCATCTGAGGTGAAATTGGACATACCTGCAGTAGATGAGCAATCGGGTCAGAAGCTGAATAATCTTGTGTTTGAAGCGGATGGCATTCTCGTGCAGGCTTGTACGCCATACACCATTACCTGTCTTCATAAATCCCTTAGCATTATCTGTTAAGAGAATTACGAATACTATGCAAAAAAGAGTATAGAAGTGTGATTTAGCGTACGAAGCTGCGGTTTTGCCATCTTCTACTATACCATCTCCAAATGAAAATTAATCCGCGGATAGATTCGTCCAAGATGAATGCACACCACATACCTTTGAGTCCCCAACCGAGGTGTATACCCAAAAACCATCCACACCCTACGCCTAGTAGCCATTGGGCGACTATGCCTACATAGAATGGAAAATTTACATCGCCTACGGCGCGGAGTACATTCGTGTAATATATATTGGAAACTTTACCGCCTTCTACCGCAATATCAATAACGAGGATGCTGGCACCCAGTGCAATAATTTCCGGATTATCACTTAACATCTTCATTACGGGAGTGCCAATGCATGCCAGGCCTAAACTGAGCATAAGTGTGATTATGAGTGCCACTTTCAGTCCCCACCAACCGATTCTATAGCTGGCATCATAATGTTTTTCTCCCACTTGATGTCCAATCACGATGGCAGCTGCTTGTGCCATACAGATGCAAAAAATATACACAAACATGGTGGCATTGAATACGTATACGCGAGTAGTAAGAGCTACACTGCCAAGCTGTGTCATAAAGAACGTGAGGACCAGTTGCTGGGCTTGATACGACATGTTTTCTCCTGCAGAAGGGAGGCCTATGCGCAATAGATCACTCATGATGCACTTGAGTTCCTCGTATGGCGCACGGCATGCCTCGCAGAAAGCTCCCCAACGAATATGACGCGTGAAGAGGATGATGAAGAGAGAAACCATTGCCGTGAAACGAGCAAGATCAGTGGCAATCGCAGCGCCACGCACGCCCAAGGCCGGTAGTCCGAAATGCCCAAAGATAAGTCCGTAATTGGCTACAATATTCACTATATTAACCAAAATCACTACCAACATGGGGTAAATAGCCTTGTGATCGGCACGTAGTGAGGCAGAGATGGTTAGGTGCAGGGCCTGGAAGAAGGCAAACGCACCGATCAGTTGCATATAGGGTAGGCCATACACCATTAAATCCTCATTTAACCCCATCCATTTAAGTAACCATGGTGCTCCCAAACTCAAAATGAGGGATATGATAATACCGCTGATGAGATTGAGAAGCAACGCCATGGCGGTTACCTGATGCATCTTGTCGCGCCGGCCTGCTCCAAGAAATTGTGAGCAAAGAACGGATGTGCCATTATTGATGATTTGAAAAATGAGAAAAGCAAGCGAGATAACCTGATTGGCAACTCCCACCGCGGCCACTGCATCATCGTTGTATTGCGAGAGCATAAACGTATCGGTAGCACCCATAAGTGTTACCAATAGTAGCTCAATAAAAATGGGCCAAATCAGCCCCTGTATTTGACTGCGAGAATCAGTACTGACCATACCTTAATTACATCATCAATGGTAGCATATCCTTATATGGAACTATTTGCAACCAAACCCCAAGCGTCGCTTGGGGAAATCAAAACAAACTACAACTATTGCGATTAGAAAATAAGTTGCTCTACGTGTACGAAATAATCGGCATATAGAGCGTTAGCGGCGATGTCGGAGGCTTTTTTCTTATCGTTGAAAAGAGCAAAAACGGTGGCGCCGGAACCTGACATGCTGGTGAAAATGGCGCCCTGTTGCTTTAAATTTTCTTTAAGTTTGGCAATCTCTGGGAAGAGAGGAAAAACGGTCTTTTCAAAATCGTTTTGCCAATGCTTATGGCGAGTGCCGGAGGGTTCTTGATCGCGTGGCACGATACCTCGATAGGCAGCTGCCGTGGAAACTGCACAATTGGGTTTAACCAGCACGATATAGAGACCATTGATGGCTTTTAGATCTGCCGCTTTGGGCTCAGAAAAAATGTTGCCAGTGCCACGTGCAAAGCGAGGGCGATTTTGAATAAAAACAGGACAATCTGCTCCTAAAGGCGCTACAATGGTCTCCATTTCTTCTTCCGTCATGCGCAGACGAAAAAGTTGATTGAGCGCTACCACGGTAAAAGCAGCGTCAGCCGATCCTCCTCCAAGTCCCGCACCAAAAGGTATGAGTTTCGTAAGGAGAATCTTGCATGGTTTCACTTTTTTGGGGAAACGACTGCGTACAGCTTCGTATGCCTTGAGCACTATGTTATCTTTTGGTAGGCAATCCAGTCCGTCTGATTGGCAGAATTCTAACTTGTCACTCTTGTTGATGGAGAGAATATCGTGAAGTCCTGGTATGGGGACGAAGAGCGTCTCCAAATCGTGATAGCCGTCTTCGCGTTTATGCGTGACGGCCAAACCTAAATTGATTTTTGCATTTGGAAAAACTACCATTCTATCCCCTTAAACGTTACACTGTATCCATGAATGAGCGTTGCACTTTATTGAAAATGATAGTGCCAACGAAAAGAAGCATACACATGAATGCGAAGCTATAGCCTAACATCCACCATTCATGGCATCCCGTGCCCAACATGCCATATTTGAAAAATTCCACGATGCCCGTAAGTGGGTTGAGCTGCATGAGGAGACGCAGTTTCTCATTGGTAATCGTAGAAAGCGGGTAAATGACCGGAGTGGCGTACATCCAAAGGCTGACGAAGAAGGATAGCAACAGCTGCAAATCGCGATATTTCGTGGTCATGGATGAAAACAAAACGCCAAATCCAAGCGCCAATCCAGCTTCCATCAGTACTAGTGCTGGGAAAAGCAGAGCGTAGAAATTAATTTGAATATTCACGTCAGTAAAAATGACGTAATAGAGATACACTGCAAAGAAAAGGGCAAATTGTATGCCGAACCGCACCAGATTAGAAACCACGTCGCTGATGGGCACAATCAAGCGAGGAAAATATACTTTTCCAAAAATGCTGGCATTATTCACAAACGTATTTGAGGTCTTGGTCAGGCAATCAGAAAAGTACTGCCAAAAAGAAATACCTGCCAAATAGAATAGCGGCTGAGGAAGACCATCTGTTGATATTTTAGCAATGCCTCCAAACACAACCATATACATGACCGTAGTCATCAGCGGCTGCACCAAATACCAAAGCGGACCGAGAACGGTTTGCTTGTATTGCGTAATGATATTGCGCTTAACGAACAGGGTCATTAAGTCGCGATAACGCCAAATTTCTTTGAAATCAATGTCCAGCAAAGAGGTCTTCGGCCGTATTTCAGTTGTCCAATTTTCCATAAATAGTGAAATATCTGCCTGCAAAATTAGTAAAATTAATTGGAATATGCAAAAAAAAGAGTAGAAAATTTGCACAATTTGAAAAATTGTAGTAACTTTGCAGAGAAAATCTTTTCTTGAGCGAGGAGTATATGCCTGAGAAAGGAATTTATGTTTTTTAATCTATCATCAATCACAATGGAAAAAGTGGAACTCTTGGAGCAGTTGAAAGTGCTGCTCGGCAACGACATCAATGAAATTAAAGATCAAGTAGAGGAATTGAAAAATCAGTTCTATCGTGTGTATCGTCAGGAGCAGGAAGTTGCTCGAAAGCAGGCAGAAGAACAAAAGAAAGCAGGCGAAGATGTTGCACTCCAGGTAGACGAAGTGGAGAAAGAGTTCCGAGAGTTGCTTCAAGTATATAAGGCGAAGCGAGCAGAATTGAATGCTCAAAAAGAGGCAGAGATGCAGCAAAACCAAATTTCAAAAGAAAAAGTGCTGGCAAAAATGAAAGCGCTCGCTGAAGCAGAAACAGCAGACGTGAGCGGAAGCGTGCAGCAGATGCGAGATTTGCAGGCTGAATGGAAAGCCATTGGTGCAGTACCTGCTCCTATGGTTGCTGCCCTTCAAAAGCAATACACTCAATATCAGGAGCAATTCTATGATTTGGTGAAGATTAATATTGAATTGCGAGAATACGATTTCAAGAAGAATCTGGAGCAGAAGCAGGCATTGGTGGAGAAAGCAGAGGCTTTGGCTGATATGGCAGATATAGTGGAGGCCAATCGTGTGCTGCAAAAATTGCACGAGGAATGGGCAGAAGTAGGTCCTGTGGCTCGTGAGTTACGCGAGGAAATATGGGCTCGCTTCAAAGAAGCATCAACCATCATCAACAAGCGCCATCAGGCATATTTTGATGAATTACACCAGAAAGAAGCAGATAATCTGCTAAAGAAAGAAGCACTCGTCGCTCAGATTCGCGATCTTGATATAGATTCGCTCACCAGCAATAAGCTTTGGGATGAAGCTACCGAGAAAGTGCAAGCATTGCAGACGGAATGGCGTACCATCGGTTTTGCCCCAAAGAAGAATAATCAAATCATCTACGAAGAGTTCCGTTCGTTCACGGATCGATTCTATGCGGCTAAAACGGCATTCTATAAAGGGGTGCGTGATGAATTGGCAGAAAACCTTCGTAAGAAGCGTGAATTGCTTGAGCAGGCTGAGGCATTGAAAGTGTCTACGGATTGGCGCGAAACGACCGATAAACTCGTGGAACTTCAGAAGCTTTGGAAAGAGGTGGGCCCAGTGCCACGCAAGGTGTCGGATGAGATTTGGAAACAGTTCCAAGCAGCATGCGACTATTTCTTTACGCAGAAAAAAGAAGCGCGTAAGGCAGACCACGAAGCTTATCTCCAACGTCAGGCAGACCGCCAGCAGCGTCGCGAAAAAGAGGAAGTACTTGGCAATGACCGCCGCAAGTTGGTTCGCCAATATGAAACATTGGATGCAGAAACCAAAACCATGGAGAATAATATGGGATTTTTCTCTGGCAAGGCTTCTGGTTTGCTCGCTGGAATGCAGAAGAAAATTGATGCCAACAAAAAGAAGATGGCAGAGATTGAGGCAAAAATCGCTGAGCTGGATGCCGCTGCAGAGGATTAACATACCGAGTTGATAGAATTATTCTCCATTACAAACGAAGCATGCTGATAAGTTATAAAGACGTTGAAATACGGCAAGCTGAGCAGATTGTGCTCAAGAATGTGTCTTTTGATATAGAGCCGGGCCAGATGGTGTATTTGCTGGGTAGAGTAGGTTGTGGCAAATCTTCGCTCATGAAAACGCTCTATGGCGAATTACCCATAGCCAATGGCGAAGCGCATATCATGGACTATGATTTGGCACATCTTCGCCGAAAGCAGGTTCCTTATCTTCGCCGCAAGGTGGGAATAGTTTTCCAGGATTTTCAATTGCTGGTAGATCGCACCGTGGAAGAGAATCTGCTCTTTGTGCTTAAAGCAACCGGTTGGAAAGATAAGCGCGTGATGCGCGAACATATCAATGAAGTGCTTGAACAGGTGGGAATGGCTGATAAGGCCTACAAAATGCCGCATCAACTATCTGGAGGTGAGCAGCAGCGCATTGTGATTGCACGAGCATTGCTTAATTCTCCGGACCTTATCCTTGCCGATGAACCAACAGGCCATTTGGATATGGAAACGGGTAATGAGATTATGCAACTTATAAGTGCTATTCAGAAGGCCGGAACAACGGTGATTATGTCCACTCACAATCTTGAATGGGTGGCACGTTATCCGGGAAGAAACTTCCGCATCGCCGAT
This sequence comes from Paludibacteraceae bacterium, assembly GCA_045600985.1. GTDB lineage: Bacteria > Bacteroidota > Bacteroidia > Bacteroidales > Paludibacteraceae > Colicola. The sequence goes on along the minus strand of JAZRYY010000018.1, from coordinate 6,090 downwards.
CAAACAATAACAGAAGAATAAAGAAATAAGGTGTTCCAGAGCGGAGCACCTTATTTCTTTTTGAATAACCTATCTTACGGGGCGTTCTGATAATTGCTTACGAACATCTCGTTATTCTCTCAGAATGGGCAGTTGCCAATGTCGACGAACGGCAAGCACTCGAATAATCACAACCGTGGAAGCACAGCCGATTTGAGCAACAACCTCACTAATTCCCAAGCGCAGACATTCTGTATAGAAAAGTCCACCAGCGATGCAGGCCAAAGCATATATCTCGCTGCGGAAGATAAGAGGAATCTCATTGATAAGAATATCGCGAATCACACCACCTACGGCACCTGTTACCATGCCCATACCAATGGCAGCCCAATAGGAAAAACCGGCATCATGCGTCTTTTGAAAACCCACCACCGTGAAAAGGGCCAGACCAATGGTATCAAACAGGAATATAGGTGCGGCCACCTTATTTATATATTTATGGAATGCCCAAAATAGCAGTAAGGCCAACATGGTAATGGCAAGATAAATCCACTGCGTCAACCAAAAGGGTGTTACCCCTAACATCAGGTCGCGCGTGGTGCCACCGCCAACTGCAGTTACGAGGCCCACGATGAATGCACCGAATAAATCGAAGTTCTTCTGTGATGCCAGGCGAATACCCGAAACCGCAAAGGCAAATGTGCCCAGATAATCAATGATATCTACCAAATTTATCATAGCCCAATCTTCCCCTTACAACATTCTTATTTTGTTTCTTCAATAATCGTATCGATCGCTTTGAGTTCTTCCTCGGTGAAGGAAATATTATTGGCAGCAGCAAGATTGTTTTGCAATTGCTGAACAGAAGATGCACCAATGAGTACAGAGGTGACTCCATCAAAATGAAGCAACCAAGCCAATGCCATTTGCGCGAGGCTTTGGCCACGTTGTTGCGCAATTTCGCCTAAGCGTACAGCACGTTCTACCGCTTTATCATTTACCATGTCAGGACGGAGAAAGACTGCTTTTGAAGCGCGACTGCCTTCGGGAATACCCTTGAGATAGCGATCTGTGAGCAACCCTTGTGCGAGAGGAGAGAAGCAAATGAAACCAGAGCCTTCCTGCTGTGCCATTGGGAGATTCTGTTCAATGGTTTCGCGTGCAATCATGTTGGCTTTATACTGCCCAATCACGCATGGAACGTCGTGTGCACGAAGATAATCGCAGCATATTTTCTGCTTGTCGGCAGGATAATTGCTGATGCCTGCATAGAGTGCTTTACCGCTACGAACGATGTCCACCAACGCTTGCATCGTTTCTTCAATAGGCGTATTTGGGTCGTAACGATGTGAATAGAAAATGTCGAAATATTCCAAGCCTGTTCGCTGGAGTGATTGGTTGCAGGATGCAATCAGATATTTGCGGCTGCCGCCATCTCCGTAAGGGCCATCCCACATGCCATAGCCCGCTTTAGAAGAGATAATCATCTCGTCGCGATGAGCGAACAAATCGTCTTTGAGTACTTTACCAAAGGTGATTTCTGCGCTACCCGGTACCGGACCATAATTGTTGGCGATGTCAAAGTGGGTGACACCACTTTCCCATGCCGACAAAAGCATGGCTCTGGCATTATCAAATGAATCAACAGAACCGAAATTGTGCCATAAGCCTAACGATACTTCTGGCAATTGGAGGCCACTATGGCCTGAATAACGATATTTCATAAATTTATATGGGGGTTAAATTTCTTCTTTGAATCTCAATACTTCAGCCATTCCATGAATTTCTCTGGATCGATAGAGAATGCGTATGGCTGACTGATCATTTCGCCATCGGGCGAGAGTTGGATATAGTATGGCTGCGCGTTGGCACCATATTTTTCTTGCTGGATACGACTGTTTTTTTCGCCTACGCCACCTTTGATATCGACGTACAGCTCGATAAGTACATAGTTTTTCAGGCGGTTTTGCACCTCAGGATTGGAAAGCACGTATGCCTCCATTTTGCGGCAGTTGACACAGCCAACACCCGTAAAGTCCAGGAGTACAGGCTTGTTCTCCTGGCGTGCATAAGCTAAGCCCTCTTCATAGTCGTCAAATATCTCTCTGCCTTCAATTGGCATAGGAGGTGCAAAGGCAGATACGGCTTTGACGGGGGCACCAAAGAGGCCCGGTATGAGATAAATACTGAATCCCCATGATCCAAGGATAAGCACAGCGCGGAGTATCTTTCGGAAATTGGATACTTCCCATATCTTCCATACAAGATAGCAGCCGCAAGCGGTGAAAATAAGTATCCATAGCGTGAGGAACAACCAACGAGGAAGAATGCCCCAACCATATGCCATATCAGCTACGGAGAGGAATTTCAGCGAGAGGGCCAACTCTAAGAATGCCAGCACCACTTTAAATGACGTCATCCATCCGCCAGACTTGGGCATTTTCTTTAATGCTGTTGGAAACATGGCAAAGAGGGAGAACGGGAGCGCAAGTGCCAAGGCAAAGCCGAACATACCGATGGCAGGTGCCAAAAGCGATTTGCCTGCCGCTTCCACGAGTAGCGTGCCAATAATGGGACCCGTGCACGAGAAAGACACAATCACCAAGGTGAAGGCCATGAAGAAGATAGAGAGGAAACCGCTGGCGTTGCTGGAATGTTGGTCGAGTTTAGTGGACCACGACGCCGGTAACGCGATTTCAAAGAGGCCAAAGAATGAGAGTGCAAATACCACCAATATGGCAAAGAATACGAGGTTGACGATGGCATTGGTGGAAAGTGCATTTAGTGCTGAAGCACCAAAAATAATGGTTACAAGCAAGCCCAATCCAACGTATATCAAGATGATTGCCAATCCGTAGAGTAGGGCGTCGTAAAGACCTTGACGGGAAGATACTTTAGATTTAGCTGCAGGGTCGTGAGCGGTGGCTTCTGCCGCCTTTTTTGCAGCGCGATCGGCACGTTTAATGAAGAAGGACACCGTCATAGGAATGATGGGCCATACGCAGGGCGTGAAGATGGCGAGTAGGCCGGCAAGCAGGCCAGCGAGGAAAATCCACATCAAGCTTTTATTGCCTCCCAAGCCCGCATAATCCACATTTTCTTCTGAGTGGATGACTTGTTGAGAGGCTGGATTATTGTTTATTTCCCACGTGGTAGGAGCAAGACACATCTCGTCGTTGCAAGCCATGTAGGTGACGGAGGCAACGATAGCGGAAGGATCTTGCGTTTCGATGCGTTGCTCGAAAGTTACTTCCCCCTCATAGTAGGTTAAAACCATCTCAAAATTCTCATCGTAGGCAGAACACACAGGTGCATCAGTGGTGGTTTTGCCCACGAGAAAGAGTTCGCCATAGTCAAATTCTGTAGGAAGAGGTCCGTCTTCGGGCAGATCTTGGGTGTATAGATGCCATCCTTCATCGATGACGGCGTGCCAGCGAATCACCACTTGAATAGCTTCCGCGTTGGCGGTTGTACCTTGTTCTTCTACTTCGGCAGACCAGTGAATAGGGTCCACCATTTGTGCTTGCGCAATGAGTGTGCAACACGTCCAAAAGAGTATAGTGAGAAATTTCTTCATCTTGAATTAATGAATTATTGAGATGCTGAAATGTAGAATCTGCTGAAAGGTTAAATTAAAACTGCATCCGATGGCATTCTCCAATCGCCGCGCGGAGAGAGGGATACAAATGTTACTTTAGGTCCGTCAGGCATGCAGCTTCGCTTATATTGCTGCTGGAAGAAGCGGCGCATGAAAGTGTCTAACCATTTGCGGATCGTTTCGCTATCGTATAGGTCTTGGAACGCACGTTCTGCCATATATTGAATTTTCTCGCGTGTGAAACCATATCGCATGGTGTAGAAAATAAAGAAATCATGAAGTTCGTACGGACCTACTTTATCTTCTGTTTTCTGGGCGATTTGTCCGTTCTCATCGGTAGGCAGAAGCTCTGGAGAAACCGGCGTATCGATGATGTCGCGAAGAATGTCGGCCACCTCTTGCTCAAACATATTGTTGGCGGCGTAGGCAACGGTGGCTTTAACGAGTGTTTTGGGTACGCCCGCATTGACGCCATACATCGACATTTGATCGCCGTTGTAGGTGGCCCAGCCGAGAGCCAACTCGCTTAAATCGCCAGTGCCTACTACGAGGCCATTATATTTGTTGGCCATATCCATGAGGATTTGGGTTCGCTCACGTGCTTGCGCATTCTCGTAAGTTATATCGTGCACATCGATATCGTGATTGATATCTTGGAAATGCTGAATAACGGCATCTCGAATAGGGATCTCGTGCATGCTCACGCCAAGCAGTTCCATGAGATGGAGGGCATTCTGATAGGTGCGATCGGATGTGCCAAAACCTGGCATGGTGATTCCGATTACCTGTCGACGGCTCTTGCCCAACAGATCTGCTGTGAGGCAGGCTACGAGAAGAGCGAGAGTGGAGTCTAACCCACCGCTGATGCCTATCACCATCGTTTCTGCATGGGTGTGTTCCCAACGCTTGGCCAAGCCGCTTGTTTGGATGGCAATGACGTCGCCATAAAAAGCGTCGATATCCGTTCCATCTGGTACGAATGGGCTTTTATAGAACGTGCGATGACTGGCTTCGGTTGGTTCTTGGGCCGTCACACCCAAATATATCTTGCGATATTCGCCTTGGTGGTCTTCTGTGAAATTGGTGTTACGTTGGCGGTCAGTACGCAGGCGTTCCACATCAATCTCATTGATGATCATTTGTGAGGTGCGGCAGAAACGTTCGCCTTCAGAGAGCATATCACCGTTTTCTGCAATATAGGTACTGCCGGAGAATACCACGTCAGTGGTGCTCTCGCCAACGCCGGATGAGGCGTACACGTATCCGCAATGCACGCGCGCGGACTGCTGCGTAATCATCTGGCGGCGGAAGCTGTGTTTACCGGTAATGCAGTTGGAGGAAGACAGATTGAAGATGATCTCCGCACCTTGAATAGCGAGCTGCGTGGAGGGGGGGAGAGGCGACCAAAGATCTTCGCACATTTCAATGCCGAACGTGAAATTAGGCGTAGAGAAAAGAAGATCATTGCCGAAAGGCACATCGCCAGAGAACATATCCACGGTGTGAACGTTAAGGTTGCGTCCCGGTGTGAACCAGCGTTTCTCATAGAATTCAGCGGTGTTTGGCAGGTTCACTTTAGGAACGGCACCAAGCACTTCACCATCGGCCATCACGAATGCGCAATTGTAGAGATTGTTGTCTACTTTGAGAGGAGCCCCCACGATCACTACCATTGGTGATTCTTTCGTTACGGCACAAATCTGCTCCAGTGCGTGCAGTGCATTATGCTGCAACTGCTGCAAGAAAAAAAGGTCTGCGCACGTGTAACCTGTGACGCACAACTCTGGAAAACACAACACTTCAACCCCCTCAGCTGCGGCTTCACGAATTTGTTCAATAATCTTCCCCGTGTTAAAAACGGTATCGGCCACTTTAAGCTCAGGAACAGCGGCAGCTACACGAACATAACCTAAATTTGTAGACATATGCATCTATTCGTATAAAATAACTTACAAAAGTACTCATTTTCCACCAATTATACAAAAAAACGATTAAAATTTGCATTTTTTCTCCAAAATATTTGGTCATGTCAGAAAAATGTAGTAATTTTGCAGCCGGTTTTGAAACTAACCCCACGCGGTGCTATCGTCTAGGGGTCTAGGACAACGGCCTCTCACGCCGTAAACCGGGGTTCGAATCCCCGTAGCACTACAAAGCTCAAAAAAAAGGGAACACGCAAGCTTGCTTGAACGTGTTCTTTTTTTTTAGCTTCCCCCAAGTTTGGCACGGTATTTGTCTCGAATGGGGGGCATGGTAAAAGTTCCGTGGATTATGCATAGAGTTTGCATACGCGGTACAAGAAGAATGTTTCATCGTTCACGCCATGCATTTGTGCTCTAAAGGCTTTGAGCTTGGCATTAAGAGATTCTGCGGATGCGTTAGTGGATCGTTCTACAAAGTAGTTGATGATATCATCATAGTGTTCGTACACTGTGGCTGCTAAGACATGGAAAGATTTAAAGTTGCAGTCAGCAACCTTATTGTACCACCGAGCCAAGTGCAGCCGTGCCGCA
>JAZRYY010000017.1:0-14996 GCA_045600985.1 Paludibacteraceae bacterium | reverse complement strand
AATCTATTTGCGACTACATTTACGGGTGATTCATGAACATTTACGTTATGCGAAGCAAGAAGTTTATTACGCGAATTACCGCGAATTAACCGTGAATTGTTTCGTGAATTATTCTTGTATTTCTTCTTCGTATGGGTCGTATTCGTAATTAGAGTCAACTTCTTCAGGAACTACTTCCATCCATCGATCAAGTAGGTGGCATTCATTTGTGTCAGGATCATAGCCATAACGTTCGCCTTGAAGACTACTGCATCCGAAATTAATAAGCAGACCGACAGGATGCTTTGTGAGCCGCATATAATTGAAGAGTTGTGCGCGATGAGCAGGAATTAATTCTTTGCACGATTTGAGCTCGACAATAATGTCCTCTACCACAATGTCCATTTTGTACTTTTTGTCAAGCTCGTAGTGCTTATAGAAACATGATATTTCCTTTTCGCGCTCATTCTCAATGCCTTGATCTTTAAGTTCCAAGTGGAGTGCCTCTTGGTAGATTGGTTCCAAAAGTCCCCAATTGAGTTCAGCATGCACTGACATCGCAGCGCCGATTATTTTATATACTAAGCCTTCGTATTCCTTGTAATCAATCATGGCATCTAATTCACGATAAAATTTACGGACAATTTACGGGCATTTACGTTCTATCGCTTGATTGGATTTTTCCAACCTGTATTGGATTAAAGCCTGTCGTTCCTCATCTAAAATCATAACTAAACAATGCTTATTCGGTCGTGCATAACGTTCGTATAAAATGGGGTTGCTTTGCGCCACTCCCATTCTTTTTTGGTGTAAAAGATGGGGCTAATCACCTGATCTTCTCGAATGGCGATATCGTAAAGTGAGTCCTCAATTTTATCCTTGTCAGCCAGCTTAACTTTGGCTTGATTGAGCAAGATTAAGATGTCCCAATCAGAACCGTCGTGGAAATCACCACGTGCCCTTGATCCGAACAGATAAGCCCGCGCATCCTCTGGCAATTGAGCTTTCAAACTTTTACGTATTTCTTTCAAAATATCCATTTCAGCCTGCAAAAATACAACAAATTGTTGAGTTGTGCAAATATTTTCTAAAGAAAAGTGCTGAAAAACGTAAAAAAAAATGCAATTGCAAACGCGAGATAGCAAAAAGGGACGAAAAAAACAATATTTTATTAAAATATCAGAAAAAATACGATTTTTCTTGCACGTGCCAAAAATTTGTTGTACCTTTACGCGGTTCCCTTGTTTAGGTAAGTACAAATTTTTATTAAAATATCAAATTTATGCGAGCATAATTTGCATATTCCAAAAATTTGTTGTACCTTTGCGGCTGGAATGCAGTCTTATGTTGTGCTAATGCTGTGCTAATGCTGTGCTAATGCTGTGCTAATGCTGTGGTAGCGAACAATGGAGATAGGCTGAGAGATGGCATGACGGAGAGGTGGGGGGGGCGGAGCGGCACCCATCGATGGTCGCCGAATGAAAACGAGGCGAAGAGGGAGATGAATGAAAACGAGGCGAAGAGGAGGACGAATGAAAACGAGGCGAAGAGGGATACGAATGAAAACGAGGCGAAGAGGGAGACGAATGAAAACGAGGCGAAGAGGGATACGAATGAAACGAAGATGAAAAAATATAATATAAAGATATGGGAAAAGTAACATTAAATCCGCTATTGAAAAGCATGAGCGGAGAAGTGCCTGGAAACAAAGGCAAAATATGTATGCGAATGCGATACGGCAAAGAAGGAACGTATCACTACGAACACAAGCCGGAAACATGGTCGGAGGCGCAGATAGCTGTGCGCCAGCGTATAGGTGTATCACAGTATTTATGCCGTTTGGTGATGAGTGATGAAGTGAGGTGTGCAGCCCTTCAAAAAGCATTCCGTAAACAGAAGAAATACGTACGTTTTGACGGCTATATCAGGGCTGGGCTGATCGATCAACTGAAAGCCGATGCGGCGTTGATGGAGCGAGCACTTGGATGGCTTGAGGAATGGAAAGAGGTGAGAATGACGCAGGATGAAGTGGCGCTGGCGGAGGTGATGGAAAAGCATAAAATGCTGTTTTTTTGAAAAATAGCAAAAAAATACGATTTTTCTTGCACGTGCCAAAAAAAAGTAGTAATTTTGCAGACGCAAATCGTTATAGGGGGAAATAACGCCCCTCGCGCTTCGCACGATATATCGTGCTCGGGGCGCAGTTATATGACAGAGGCAAATCGTTTAATCAACTAAATATCAGATATTATGGCAAATAAGTATGCCGGTAGCCAGACCGAGAAAAATCTGGAAGCAGCTTTTGCAGGTGAATCACAAGCACGCAACAAGTACACCTATTTTGCTTCAAAAGCAAAGAAGGAAGGTTTTGAACAGATGGCAGCTCTTTTCCTTCAGACGGCTGAGAATGAGAAGGAGCACGCTAAATTATGGTTCAAGGAATTGGATGGCATTGGCTCAACTGCAGAAAATCTGGCAGCAGCTGCCGCAGGCGAGAACTACGAATGGACTGATATGTATGAGGGTTTTGCAAAGACCGCAGAAGAAGAAGGTTTCCCTCAGTTGGCAAAGAAATTCCGTCTCGTAGCCGCAATAGAGAAGCATCACGAAGAGCGTTATCGCGCCTTGCTCCACAATCTTGAGGCACAGGAAGTATTCAAGAAGAGCGAAGTGAAGGTGTGGGAATGCCGCAACTGCGGCCATATCGTAGTAGGTGAGGCAGCTCCTGAAGTTTGCCCAACTTGCGCTCATCCACAGGCTTATTTCGAAGTTCACGCAGAGAACTATTAATCACTAATCATAAATTACTAATCATTAATCGCTATGATTTCTACTATTCTTTACGTTCTTGGTATCGTATGCGCAGTTTGGTGCGTATTGGACATTTTCAAAACCGCTAAGTGCAGCCTCGCGCTCAAGATTGTGTACTCAGTAGCAGTACTTTTCTTCTCTTGGATCGGCTTCGCCGTATATTATTTCCTGCTTCGCGGCAAGATTTAATCGGCAGATAAAGCATCTATAGCTCGCATGGTAGTACATATTGATTGCAATAGTTACTTTGCGAGTTGCGAGATAGCGGATCGTCCGCATCTGAACGAATGTCCCGTCGTTGTTTCCTCGTCGAACGAGAACAACGGTGGGATTATTCTCGCCCTTAATGGTGTGGCCAAGAAATTGGGTCTGAAGCGAGGCAATCCTATGTTTCAGGTGGCCTCCCAGCAAAAGCCGATGGAGAGCGAGAGTAGGGGGAGTACCTTTCTTTTTCGCGGTACGACCATTTATTGCTTTGAGGTAGACCATAAAAAATATCGACAGATCTCAGAGCATATCATGCAACTCGTGCGGGAGCAGGATATTGTGCTGAATTTCGTACAATATTCTGTGGACGAGTTTTTTGGCGAGATACCGGTTGAAAATCCCGATGAAATGAGGCATTATGTGCAGAAAGTGAAGGATTTGATCGAGAGTAAGACTTGTATTCCCGTCTCCTGCGGCTGCTCGCTTACGTATACGTTGGCCAAGGTGGCTACCCATTTTGCCAAACGCTATGATGGCTATCATGGCATCTGCGTACTGCCAGCGGATAAACGCCGAAAAGCACTTGCGCAGGTACCGATAGAAGATGTGTGGGGTATAGGACGCAAAGTGTACCCCAAATTGCAGAAAATGGGGCACGTAACGGCACTTGCTTTTGCCGATAAGAAATATGAGGAGCTCGTCAAGGCTTTCAACGTGACGCTTCTCCACACCTGGCAGGAACTGAATGGTGTGCGGGCTATTCATCTGGAGAATAAAGATCGCAAGCAATCTATTGCGCACTCGCGTACGCTTGCGCATACGTCGCACGATTATAATTATCTAATGTCGCTGCTGAGCAGCTACGTGAGTGTGGCGGCTCGGGAGATGCGCCAGCAGAAGAGCCGTTGCAAGCAACTTACCGTTTTTATCAATACCAATCGCCATCGGGAAGATCTGCCGCAATATGAGAACAGCATAACCATCCAACTATCTGATTATGAGGACGTGACATCGGAACTGGTGCGCTATGCGGAACGGGCATTTAAACAGATTTGGCGACACGGCTATGAATTTAAGCGATTGGGCGTGCAACTCGAGAAACTGATTTCCTGCGAGGCTCTGGCTTCCGAGAGAAGTTTATTTGAGGAAGAGGAAAGTGATCCTAAGAAGGAAAAGCAGCGTCGATTGCAGCATGCCGTGGATGCCATCAATCAATTATTTGATGGCGAGGTGGTTCGGCTGGGCAGTTATGATACGCCAGAACGCAAAAATATGGGTCTAACCAAGGTATAAGCAAAAAAAATCCGTTTTCATCGTCATTTTTGGCGATGAAATTTTTTTTTTCTTCATAACTCCTTAATAATCAATGGGTTTGTGAAAAATGGAATGGGAAGTATGAAAAAAAACTGCAAAAAAATTTGCATATGTAGAAAAAAAGTAGTACCTTTGTAGCCGATTTCCGAAAAACACTAAAATATCGTTGAAAACGGGTATTTGCACCGCTTGGTGAAAATATTTGCCATGGATATTTTTGCTGGCGCATCATACGAAAATCAGATAATTTATATTATATAACCACTTCGCAGCGTTTTTATCCCATAAACGCTGTTAAAACTAACTTTCAATATGATTCAAACTGTACTTAAAAGAGACGGCCGAGTTGTGGGATTTAACGAGGAGAAAATAAAGGCCGCGATCCGCAAGGCGATGCTTGTCACCGAGAAAGGTGAGGATGAATCGCTTATCCAAAAAATTGTGGATAAGATAGCGATGACAGGCAAGGAGCAGATGTCGGTGGATGCTATTCAGGATCAAGTGGAACTTGAGCTGATGAAGTCGCCTCGCAAGGAGGTGGCAAAGGCCTACATTGCTTATCGCAATCGTCGTGATGTGGCTCGTAAAGCCAAAACAAAGGAGGTCTTCCTGGAGATTATAGCAGCCAAGAAGAATGATGTAACTCGCGAGAATGCCAATATGAATGCCGACACCCCAGCCGGCATGATGATGAAGTTTGCATCAGAGTCCACCAAGCCATTCGTGGATGATTTCCTGCTTACGCCTGAATCAAAAGAGGCAGTACGTGGCAATTATCTCCATATCCACGATAAGGATTATTATCCAACCAAATCGCTCACCTGCGTTCAGCATCCTTTGGATAATATTCTGCTTCACGGATTTGAGGCAGGTCATGGCGAAAGCCGCCCGGCAAAGCGTATTGAGACAGCTTCTGTCATAGCTTGCATCTCTCTCGAAACGGCTCAAAATGAGATGCACGGCGGTCAGGCTATCCCTGCATTCGATTTCTATATGGCTCCTTACGTGCGCTCATCCTATATAGAAGAAGTGAAGGCTATCGAGATGATGACTGGCGAGGACTACAGCGATCTTTATAATGCAGAGATCAAGGACTACGTGATGGCAGAACTCACCGGCCTTACCGGCAAAGAGCGTGCTTATCATCACGCCATCAACCGCACCGTAGGTCGTGTGCACCAGGCTATGGAAGCTTTCGTGCATAACATGAACACGATCCACTCTCGTGGCGGCAATCAGGTGGTGTTCTCTTCTATCAATTATGGTACGGATACGTCGGCTGAAGGCCGTTGCGTGATTCGCGAGATTCTTAAAACCACCTACGAAGGTGTGGGCAACGGCTCTACCGCTATCTTCCCAATCCAGATTTGGAAGAAGAAGCGTGGCGTCAGCTATCTCCCTACCGATCCAAACTACGATCTTTATCAGTATGCCTGCAAAGTAACGGCTCGCCGTTTCTTCCCTAATTTCGTGAACCTCGATGCGCCATATAATCATCATGAGAATTGGCGTGCCGACGATCCTAAGCGCTATAAATGGGAAGTGGCTACGATGGGCTGCCGTACTCGCGTATTCGAGAACCGCTATGGCGAAAAGACCTCTATCGGTCGTGGCAATCTCTCGTTCTCTACCATTAATATGGTGCGCCTCGCCTTGGAAGTGATGCATATTGAGGATCAGGAATCACGCGTGAATGCTTTCTTCGCTAAGCTTGATGAACTGCTCTGCGTAACGGCACGTCAGTTGCACGACCGCTTCGAATTCCAGAAGACGGCAATGGCCAAGCAGTTCCAACTCGTGATGTCGAAACTTTGGACGGGTGCCGACAAGCTGGGGGGCAACGATACCATCGAAACCGTTATCAACCAGGGAACGCTCGGTATTGGTTTCATCGGTTTGGCAGAAGCGCTGATTGCCCTCACCGGCCATCATCATGGCGAAGATCCTGCTGCACAGGAGTTGGGCTTGCGCATCGTTACCTATATGCGCGATCGTGCTTTGCAGTTCTCGCAGGAATATGAGCACAATTATTCTATTCTCGCTACCCCTGCAGAAGGTCTCTCAGGCCGCTTCACAAAGCGTGATAAGAAAGATTTTGGCATAGTTCCGGGCGTTACGGATAAGGACTATTACACCAATTCCAACCACGTGCCTGTATATTACCACTGCTCTCCACGCCATAAGGCTGAGATAGAGGCTCCTTATCACGACCTCACTCGTGGTGGACATATCTTCTACGTAGAGATTGATGGCGATGCTACGCATAATCCTGAGGCTATCATGAATATCGTAGACCTCATGGATGAGTATAATATTGGCTACGGCTCCGTAAACCACAATCGCAACCGCTGCATGGATTGCGGCTACGAAGATGCTACTGAAGGTTTGGCAGAATGCCCAGTGTGCCATAGCAAGAATATCGACACGCTCCAGCGTATCACCGGCTACCTCGTAGGAACGACAGACCGTTGGAACAGCGGCAAGATTGCCGAGCTCAAGGATCGCGTGGTTCATAAGTAAGAATATGCTCCGCGTAATCAACATAGCAGAAGGAACTAGTGTGGATGGGCCTGGCCTCCGCACTAGTATCTATTTTGCTGGCTGCAAGCATGAATGTCCCGGATGTCATAATCCGGAATCATGGTCGTTTGAAGCAGGTGAGGATTGGTCGGTGGAAAAACTGATGACGGTTATTCGCTTCAATCGTTTCCCTGTGACATTTTCTGGCGGAGACCCTTTGTATCAGACAGAAGAACTGCTCCCTTTGGCAAAAGCGATTAAGGAAGAGGGCTTTGATCTTTGGTGCTATACGGGCTTTACCTATGAGCACATCAAAGATATGTCGCCCTATAAGGAATTGCTCGATTTTATCGATGTTTTGGTGGAAGGACCATTCCTGGAAGCCCTCAAACCTCAAGGTGCCGCTCTTCGCTTCCGTGGTTCCAGCAATCAGCGCTTTATCGTGCCCGCAACAGGTGAAGAACTGGAGTTTTGATTGTAAAATCGTAAAATCGTAAAATCGTAAAATCGTTAAATCGTAAAAGCGTAAAATCGTTAAAGCGTTTTTGAAACCTATTAAAACTTTTAACATTTCAACACTATGGCAACAGTAATTCAGCAAGCTCAAGTAAACAAAATTATCCGCTGGTCTGTTTTGGGTCTGGTGGCATTGGTATTGCTTTCCAGCACTTTCTATACCGTAGATACGCAAGACCGCGGCATTGTGTCAACTTTTGGCAAGGTAGATCCTGAACCGGTAGGTGATGGCCTTCATTTGAAGATTCCTTTCGTGCAGAAGGTGCAAAAAATGTCGATTCAAACGAAGAAAATCGGCTCAAATGCTTCCACCTACACCAAAGATATTCAGAGCGCAGAAATCACGTATATGCTCAATTATAATGTGGTACCAGCATCTGTGGCCAATCTCTATGCCAGCGTAGGTCGCGATTATGAGAACAAGATCATTCAGCCAATCGTGCTTGGTGCACTCAAGGATGTGGTGGGCTGCTATGTGGCTGCCGATATCGTAGCCAATCGTGATGCCGTTCGTCACTCGGTAGAGGAGGCTATTCGTGCAGAAATGGCAAAAACGAACTATTTCGAGAACGTCACGATTCAAATCACCAATATCGATTATGATGATAAATTTGAATCATCTATCGTGGAGAAGCAGGTGGCAGAACAGAAAGCGCTGACGGCCAAGAACAACACCATCCGTATTCAGGAAGAGGCTAATCAGCAGGTGATTGCTGCAAAGGCAGAAGCTGAAGCCATCCGTATCAAGGCACAGGCTATGGCCAGCAATCCAAAGATCGTGGAATACGAGGCCGTACTGAAATGGGATGGCAAACTGCCAACCTACAACGGCGGTGGCGCTCTGCCTTTCATTAACGTTAAATAAGGGGACGATAAACATGAAGCATGCCTTTTCACATACGTTCATTCGTCTTGCAGTGGCCGTTGGGCTGCTGTGTTGGACGTGCGTGATGATGGCAGCCACGCGCATGGACTTCGTGGATATGAAGCACGAGTTGCGGGTGGGCTGGGGTGATCAGATCTTTGAGACGTCCATTTGGCACAACCCCACCAGTATCATCGTGATGCCAAACAATACGTCTGTTGATTATTCCGGACAGATGTATAAATATAAGGAGAACTACATTTACTATCAGCATCTTTGGGCGGAATATCAATATAGTGTCAGCTATTGGTTTTCGCTAGGCCTGATGGCCGACGGGAGTGGTTTTTCCTGGGATAACGTCACGCGCAATGGCTACGGCGAAGTGCAGCAGAGTGATCCGCAGCATGCCTATAATGTGGTGGCGATGCCAACGATGCGCTTCACTTATTTTTTCCATCCAAACGTGAATCTCTATTCCGGTTTAGGCGTGGGAGTGGACGTGAATGGCGGCACAGAAACCAATGCCAAAGGGCATAAGATTGAGGTGGGCGGCGCGTTACAAATTACCGTGATCGGCGTGAGTGCCAATATCAAGCATTTCTTCGCCGCGTTGGAATATGGCGGAATGTATGGCCTGCGCAGCACCAATGAGGTGTATATGCTCAAGTCGCGAATGTTTACAGCCTCCATTGGCGTTCGATTTTAGAAGTGCCCCATAAATCATTTCATATCCTTTATGCAAAAAACACTATCGCTCATATTCATAGCAGTCCTGCTCGCTGGTTGTCAGTTTAAGAATCAGGAGTATGTGGATTTCACCGGAACTCCGCAGAAAGGTGATTTGGATCACGTTTTCCGCGTGATAGAGCAGCGCTATACCAATCTGGACGAGGCATTTCCGATGGATTGCTATCTTCCTGATGGCACCCGAATGGTGGACTATGTGGATGACGAGGATATTACGAAAGCAGCAGAGGAGCAGGAATCATCTTCCTTCGCGCCATCTCGCACCACTTCCGTACCAGTAGTAGGAGCTTTACAGGCTTTACTTTCCTGGGGACAGCAGTCGCGCGTGGTTGAGCTTAGCGGCGTTTATCCTTCCTATGATATGGATGGCAATCTGATTCATCTTTCCGGCAAAGTGATTATGCCGTCAGATGGCAAGTTCCGCCGCTATATATTGGTTTCTCACTATACGATTGGTTCCAATGCCGAGGCGCCCAGTCGCTGCTTCTCGTTGGAGGGCGTGTTGGCCAAACTGGGCTACTGCCTCGTCATTCCCGATTATATAGGCTACGGTGTAACGGCTGATAAGGTGCATCCTTATCTGATGATGGATCGAACGGCACGTAATGTGGCGGACATGTTTCTTAGTGTGCGCATGTATTTGGAGGCATGTGGCATTCAGCCGGAATATAGCGATATCTATTTGATGGGCTATTCGCAAGGCGGTGCCACCACGATGGCCGTAGAGCGTCTTCTGGAAACGGAACCGTTCAATTATAAAAATACGTATATCCGTCGCGTGTTTGCTGGCGGAGGCCCATATGATGTGCAGGCTACCTATGATCGCTTCGTTACGACCAACGTGGCAGGTTATCCGGTGGCAGTTCCGCTGGTGTTGCAGGGCATGATTCATGGAGCCAAACTGAATATCACGGTGGAGCAAATGATGGCCCCACGCTTGGTGGAGCATCTTGATGAATGGATCAATTCGAAGCATTACACCACGGCCCAGGTGAACGAACTGATAGGAAGCCATGTTACTTCCGATCTGCTCTCGGCTACTTCTATGGATCGCACCTCGCCGGAGGTGGCGGAGCTCTATAAGGCCATGAAGGAAAATTCCATTATTTCCTACAACTGGGAGCCCGAGGCGCCCGTGTATATGCTGCATTCCATGGATGATGAAACGGTGCCTTATCTGAATGCCACCAATGCCAAGAATAAATGGAAAAACGCCAATATTGAGGTGAATTTTGGGCATTATGGCACGCACGTGAAAACGGCTCTTCGATTTATCTATACCGTGCAAACCTTGCTCAAAGCAGATATGGAAGAAGAGGATAACAGCAATGTGCTCTAATCTTAGAAGCAAAGGATAGAAAAATGAAGATATTTCGATACATATATATCTTTCTGGCCATGACGCTGGCTATGATGAGCTGCGAAGTGGAAGAAGCTCCATACACCACCTCCCCGGAGACGGTGGTGAATGCGGAGATTATCCAGTTATCGGCAGGCTTTGCGCAGGTGAAGTTCACGCCATCCGCAGATGCTTATTATCTGGTGGATATGGTGCCGGTGGTGGAGTGGGCCGAGCCGGAAACGTATGCCAAGCAGTTTATGCAATTGGCCATTGATTCCGCCTATGCCAAATATATCGCCTGGCGCTATGATCTGCTGGCGAACGGTACGCCTTACGTGGCTTCTTTCTCATCTCACGCGTTGCAATATGGCATCGTGGATAAGTATTTCCTGAATCTTAAGCCCAATCAGGATTATTGGCTGTTCTGCTTCACCGTAGATCCCAAAACGATGAAACCTGTGGGCAAGCTGAATATTCAAACGGTTCACACCAAAGATCACAGCGATATCTATTGCCGCTTCAAGTATCGCGTGAACGGCTATTGGGATTATATGTACCCCGTGGATTCGTTGGGCATGGTGCTCTCCAATTTTCCTTATGGCTTCAACACGATAGATAGCCTGGATTTGCGCGATTCGTGTGCCAAGTATGGTTTTAATAGTCCAGCGGAATATTTCATTCAATTGATGAATAGCGTGCTGGAATCAGAGGACGAGTTTAATGAGTGGGTTGGTCTCGGCATTCAATCGTTCTGCAATGATGGTCATGGCGATGATGACGATTTGCTGGATGGATTCCAGGAGGGGCATACGTACTATACGGCTGCGGCAGGTTTGGATGGCGGACTCGTGCCCAAGCAGAATGCCGTTTTCCGATTCAGATGGCATCAGGAGATAGATACACTCTTTGAACCCAATCAAACGTTGGATTACAATTGGTAAAGGGATGTTCTAAAAATTCTTTACCCACAAGGGGTACGATCATAAATGTGCCCCGCTATGACATGTTTAACAGTTAATTTGGATGTTTTTATACTTTTTTGATGCTTTTTGTTTTTTGCTTGTATCTTGCTGATTATCAGTCAGTCACTATGCCCGCATAGATCCCTCCTTCCGCACAGCAATCTACTAAGTAATAATCCAAAAATCATTCAAAAAGCAATTATTAGAACATCCCTAAACCCTGCAATCTCTCTGCATCTGCTGAAAAATGAGGTAAATTACCTCTTTTTTTGCAAAATGTTTGGTGGAATAAAAAAAAAGTAGTAACTTTGCATGCTCTTACTATGTAAGGGTGTGCATTTTTGATTAATATTAACAAACAAATATATTTCAAATCTTAAGTTTATGGCAGAAAACAAACTCAACATCGCAGCTGATTTTGCGCCTACCTCCGCTCAGGAATGGAAGGACAAGATCATTGCCGATTTGAAGGGTGCGGACTTCGATAAGAAGCTCGTTTGGCGCACCCCAGAAGGGTTCAATGTGCAACCTTTCTATCGTTTAGAAGACCTGGATGGCTTGCAGACCACTGCATCCGCTCCAGGCGAGTTCCCTTTCGTACGTGGCACCAAGCAGGACAACGATTGGTATGTTCGTCAGAACATCGTGGTTGAAGACGCTAAGGTTGCTAATGCAAAAGCATTGGACGTACTTAACAAGGGCATCAATTCGCTCGGTTTCGTAGTAACGAAGAGCCAACTCAACGCAGAATTTGTGGCAACTCTCCTCGAAGGCATTTATGCTGAGGTGATTGAGCTCAACTTCATTACCTGCCCGGGTGCTACTCCTATTCTGGCTGGTTTGCTCGCTGAGTATTTCGCAAGCAAGAATCTCGACGTGACCAAGCTCCACGGCAGCATTTCTTCCGATCCAATCGATAAGATGCTGATGGTGGGCAAGAATTTCGATTGTGAGGCTGTTACTACGCGTCTTATGAAGGCTATGGAGGCTAAGAAGCTTCTCCCTGGCTATCGCACGATCGCTGTTCATTCAGAGAACCTCTGCAATGCAGGTGCTTATTGCGCACAGGAGCTTGCTTATGCTCTTGCTTGGGGTGCTGAATATATGACCATGCTTACGGAAGCTGGCGTTGACGCTTGCGAGGCAGCTAAGGCAATCAAGTTCAATATGGGCGTACAGGGCAACTATTTCATGGAGATTGCCAAGTTCCGTGCCGCTCGTATGTTGTGGGCAAATATCGTGAAGGCTTATGGCGCTTGCGATGAGGCTTGCAAGATGGTGGTTAATGCTACCACTTCTACCTTCAATATGACTATCTTCGACGCTTATGTTAACCTCCTCCGTAGCCAGACTGAGGCTATGTCGGCAGCTATCTCAGGCGTTGATTCTATCGTAGTTACTCCATTTGATGTTACGTATAAGGAGAGCGATGAGTTCTCAGAGCGTATCGCTCGCAACCAGCAGCTCCTCCTCGCAGAGGAATCACACTTCTCTAAGGTGATTGACCCAGCTGCCGGTTCATACTATCTGGAGAATCTCACCTCAATGATTGCTGATGAGGCATGGAAGCGCTTCCTCGCTATCGTAGAAGACGGTGGTTTCCACGCGCAGGTTTTGGCAGGCAAGGTGCAGGACGATATCGATGCAACGCTTGCTAAGCGCTGGAAGGATGTTTCTCAGCGTAAAGAGACGCTCCTCGGTACCAACCAATTCCCTAACTTCACCGAGAAAACTGACGGCAAGATCGTGAAGGCTGCTGCTCCAGTAGCTGCTGCTTGTGGCTGCCAGGAAGAATTGGGCTGCCGCACCATCACCGTTCATCGCGCTGCTGAGCAGTTTGAGGAACTTCGTCTCAATACGGAAGCTGCTGCCAAGGCTCCAAAGGCATTCATGCTTACTATCGGCAACCTGGCAATGCGTCTCGCTCGTTCGCAGTTCTCTTGCAACTTCTTCGCATGCGCTGGTTATGAGGTGGTTGACAACAACGGCTTCAAGACCGTAGAAGAGGGTGTGGATGCTGCTCTTGCTGCAGGTGCTGATATCGTAGTGCTCTGCTCTTCTGATGATGAGTATGCTGAATACGCTCCTGCTGCTTATAAGTATCTCAACGGCCGCGCTATCTTCGTGGTGGCTGGTGCTCCAGCATGCATGGAAGATCTCAAGGCTGCCGGCATCGAGAACTATATCCACGTTCGCGTTAACGTGCTCGACGAACTGAAGAAGTATAGTGAGAAGTTAGTCGCAAGTCAAAAGTAAAAAGTCAAAAGCCTGATTACTGATGATACACAATTTTCGTGAATTGAGTGTTTGGCAAAAGGGTATGCAGCTTGCTCAAGATGTCTATTATACCACCGGAAATTTTCCTAAAGAGGAAATGTATGGTATGGTTTCGCAGATGCGTAGAGCAGCAACCTCTATTCCCGCAAATATAGCAGAAGGTGCGGGGCGCTCGACTGATGCTGAACTGGTTCGCTTTTTGGATATCGCAGAGGGATCAGCTTTTGAACTGGAAACTTGGCTTTTGCTGGCTGAAAAATTCTCTTATATGAATGAAGAGCAATCCAATTTGCTGTTTGTCAATGTCAGGGAGATTCAGCGTATGCTGGCCGGACTTCGATTAAAATATAATAAAAAATAATAAGGAAGTCATCCTATCAATGTTTTGCACTAATCACATTATAGGCTTTCGACTTTCGACTTTTTACTTTCGACTAAACATGAAACCCAATTTTAAAGATATTAATATCAAAGAAGTAGTGGCTTCCGAGTATAAGGGAGCTAACGAAGCAAACTGGCTTACCCCTGAGCAAATTCCAGTGAAGCCGGTATATACCAAAGAAGATTTGGCTGGCATGGAGCACTTGAACTACGTTTCAGGTATTCCTCCATTCCTCCGTGGCCCGTACAGCGCCATGTATCCTTTGCGTCCTTGGACCATCCGTCAGTACGCAGGTTTCTCAACCGCTGCTGAATCAAACGCATTCTATCGCCGTAACCTCGCATCAGGTCAGAAGGGTCTGTCTGTAGCATTCGACCTTCCTACCCACCGTGGCTACAACGCTGATAATCAGCGTGTGGTAGGCGACGTCGGTAAGGCTGGTGTATCTATCTGCTCTGTAGAGGATATGAAGGTGCTTTTCGCAGGTATTCCATTGAATAAGATGTCTGTGTCTATGACCATGAATGGTGCCGTTCTTCCAGTCCTCGCATTCTATATCAATGCAGGTTTGGAGCAGGGCGCAAGTCTCGAAGAGATGGCTGGTACTATCCAGAACGATATTCTCAAGGAGTTCATGGTGCGTAACACTTATATCTATCCTCCTAAGTTCTCTATGAAGATTATCGCTGATATCTTCGAGTTTACTTCACAGAAGATGCCTAAGTTCAACTCCATCTCTATCTCAGGCTACCACATGCAGGAAGCCGGTGCAACCGCAGATATCGAGTTGGCTTACACCTTGGCCGATGGTCTTGAGTACCTCCGTGCCGGTGTGAACGCAGGCATGAATGTGGATGATTTCGCTCCACGTTTGTCATTCTTCTGGGCTATCGGTACCAACCACTTCATGGAAATCGCCAAGATGCGTGCGGGTCGTATGATCTGGGCTAAGATCGTGAAGGGCTTCGGGGCCAAGAATCCTAAGTCATACGCTTTGCGTACGCACTCTCAGACTTCAGGTTGGTCGCTCACCGAGCAAGATCCATTCAATAACGTAGGCCGTACTTGTATTGA
>JAZRYY010000016.1:0-154187 GCA_045600985.1 Paludibacteraceae bacterium | reverse complement strand
GTTAAACCACTAGACTGCTGCTTTTGCAGTAAATCCTTAAATGTTTCTAAATTCATAATACAAAAAATTAGGTTTCGAAAATCGCTGCAAAGGTACTGCAATTTTCCGAAACCTAAAATATGTACTTGTAAAGGGGCTTACTTCGTACCGCCCTATCGTAATTCAAAAAGCGAAGGTATCGACCAACCGCCATAAATACAATTAGCGCGACACGGATTGAAGTGTCGCGCTAATTTTTGATGATAGTCCTGCTATATTGTATTAATTCGATTCCAATCCCAATATAGAGTATCGTTTTCCGTCTGGTGCACTAATTACGATTCTGCCATCTATCAATTGCTTGACGGCAGAAGGAGTATCATGGATGATTGGCAACGCCGACGATGGCCCAAGTTCGCATGCGCATGGATAATATTGCTTTACGTCAGGGCAATGGCCATTGTCCCAAAGAATCGCATTTTTTGTGTGGCAGCATAATAAAACCTCATGTGCACGTGAATCCTCTTCGTTTACATTTTCGCCAGTTAGGCCTCTTGCCGTTCCAATCCCTTCAATAAACCATGCTATTGGATCCTTTCCACATTGGTATTGGATTTTTCGCCTTGGTTCGCCATTTTGCAATATGATTGTATCCACGCCTACAACAATGCCATTATGTGGATTGAACGTTCCATAACGAATGCCATCCCAATCGGGTTCAAGCCAACCCCAACTTGCTTTTAGAAAGTCGCCATTAACAACCGTAAGGGTATCTCCCACGGCCAAATCATACGAATATAATTGCGTTTCTAAATCATATTTTGGGAAATAAGCATATAGTCCTGTATCATCGTCACGCAAATAAAAACGCGTATTCCAATTATGAATGAAGTAAGTATGGCCGTTCATAATCGTGTCGCCAATCAAAGTTTCTTCCGCCCACATATTGTATCCCAAATATATTTCCCATGTTAGCCCTGTTTGCAAATACTTTTGTGCATATGCAGAAGTAATGGTTGAAATTGCGAAGAAAAGTAAAAGAAATAGCTTCTTCATAATGATGTATGACATTGAATAGTTAATGTACTTCCTAAAGGTAGTTCAAAATCGCGGATGATTTCGGCTTCTACAACGGGACTGATTGTTAATGATGCACCGTCTTGAATATCTACATCTTGTAGCGTGATGATGCAAGCATCTTGCAAAACAGTGTCACTATCGTATGTTTGATTATTGATATCCAAAGCACAAGCTTTTCTTACCGCAGCA
This sequence comes from Paludibacteraceae bacterium, assembly GCA_045600985.1. Classification (GTDB taxonomy): domain Bacteria; phylum Bacteroidota; class Bacteroidia; order Bacteroidales; family Paludibacteraceae; genus Colicola. The sequence goes on along the minus strand of JAZRYY010000016.1, from coordinate 152,939 downwards.
TATGCATCCAATCTACCTGTACCAAGCAGACCTATAAAAGGTTCATTTTCAGGTATTTGATAGATAGAACTATTTGCCGTTGATTTGATAATTTCAATTGTTTCTATGGCGGATAGATTTTGATTTACGGCTCTAACCATTGCCGCAACACCACTTACTAAAGGTGCAGCAAAAGATGTGCCAAGTCCACTTCCATCAGTGTATTTTGCTTCATTTAACCAATAATTAGTGCTTTTTATGCCATACCCGGGTGCACAAATGTCAACTGCAGCGTTATGGTGGTGTGAACTATCTGGACGATTCACGTCTATAAGGTGGACATCTTTCCAATGTTGCCCTGACGGGTCTCCATAGTTATTCTTGTGCCCGATAGAAGTAACGGAAAGGCATGAGGAATATGATGCCGGATATAAATAGCGATCCAAGGAACCACCTTGGTCTGCAAAATTACCTGCTGCACAAACTAGTACCACATCCATATCTTCTACAATACTTCGACAACTTAGTTCGTCACTACGAATAAAGTAGGTTGAGTTATACCAACTGCAATTAATTACTTTGCATCCTGCATTAGCAAGTGCCCAAACGTTGTCCAAACCACTCTTTGCGCCCATGAGTTGAGTGTTGAATCCGCCAACCGAAGAGATTCCTACTCTATTGTTAGTGGTAGTTCCTATGATACCTGCAACTATAGTTCCATGATCACGAGTATCATTATTATAAGGTGCATTATTAATGATTGAATCAAATACTAAGTCCTCGTGCGGTTGATGATAATAGAAATCGCTGACACCTACCTTAATTTTCCCATAGTGCCTAGCAATGTACCATGCCTCCGGAGCTCTTATTAAATCAAGATATGTTTGTTCTCCTGAAAGATAACAAGAGTCGTTTGGTATGAATTTAGGACCACATAGCTGAGTGATTCCTTGCCTTTCTACTACAGGGATAGGGGTTGAAAAGTTTTTTGAGATTTGCGACATAAAAGAGAACATTTCTATAGAATCTTTTAATTCTACACTATAGATATGTTTTAAGGATATCGCCTTTCCAGGAAAAGCCCTCTCGAATTGAAGGAAGTGGAATGTTTGCAGTAGCTTATTGTAGTTCTCAATTTTGGAGGAAATATCAAGTTTGCCATTATCCATTCCTCCAACAATAGGAATGTAGTTATCATCCTGTATATGCAGATAACATCTGCTAAATTCATCTCCGTAAGCAATGGATGATAAAACAATTGCTAACATGAGAGTATATAGTTTTTTCATCTGTCTTACTTCGTTAAAATCATTCTTTTGGTATCAATTAATTGGCCGTCTGCCATTAAAGAATATAAGTACATTCCTGCCTCATATTCACTTGCAGATAGCACTAGTTTACCTTCACCTCGTTCTAAAAGAGCATATTGATTCAGCTGCAGGCCATTCATATCATATACATATATAGTGGCGTCCTGAATACTTGCCGGTAAAATATATGTGATTACGGTTTCTGCTGAATATGGATTTGGATTGTTTTGATATAGCGTTGCTTGCACGTTGGCCATGCTGTTTCGTGCTGGAGCATGAGCCATGCTCTTTTCCGGGGAAAGTGATTGCTCCAAATTGGATACCTTGTCGGTTAAGTATTGTATTTGCTGGATGAGCAATGGAATCAACTCTGTGTAATTTATTGCCAAATATGTATCACCTCCATCATATACCAAATTTGGCAGGACAGCTTGCAGCTCTTGAGCAATTAATCCGTAATGTTGCTTGCTATAGATTTGATCATTGCCTTCTAATGTATCTTCATTCACATTATCCTCACCTGCTGCTTTTGCTGGCGTTTTATAATAATATGATACAGGGTTCAACTGCATAATGATGTCTTGTGTCTTCTTCTGTTCAAGAGAAGATACAGATGTTTTCAAGCGAGCATCACTTGAAGAAACAGTATTGGCAGTTAATGTTCCTGCTACTTTAACTGGGCCATCAAAATAGCCGGCCATTGCTGAAGATAGTGATAATGTTGCAGGAAGAGTATTTGAAGAACGTCCATAGATGCCAACGCCGCCTGATGTTGTTCCTACAATGCCTACACAAAAATTAGACGCAGTTCTGCTTGATTTTGAGGAATAGCCATGCACGCCAATCATACGTTTCGCTAAACCAAACGATGGGTTACTAAATTCGGTTCCGCCACTAATGCCAATACAGCTACTGTTATCACCTGAAATATATGGCATTGTTATTTTTGATTTAATTCCATATACGGTATCTGGTCTTTGGTTGCATTTCTTGTTTACAACTAAAGCCGACGTGCTATCTGTTGCACTAACAGAAGACGAATTAGCACCTATGATCACTTCACCATAATGATTAACTGCGAGTTGTGAATAAGAACACAAAGAGATGGCCAAAAGTGCAGCTAGACATAACAGATACTTTTTCATAATAGAATAATTTATAGGTTATTTTTAAGAAAACGTCGGCAAAGGTACAAAAAATAATTGATATTCGCAAGTTTTTTGGGAACTTTTTATGATTACTATAAAAATTAGCGCGACACGAATTAAGGTGTCGCGCTAATTGTATTTTAAGGGAGATGGCTCTAAATTATTGGTGCTGCTCGCGGAGGAGGTCGTTAACCGTTTTAACAGGATTGAAAGTAGCGATAGGTACTTCAACGAAAACGGTAGACCAATTGGCCATAGCGCCATTCCAGAGGCCTGGCAACTCGAGAGCCTGGAGTTCGCGGCCGTCCTTTGACTTCTGCGAGATAAAGCCAGTCTTAGGATCCACGTAGTCCTTGAGTGCGAAGCGATTGCCCTTGTAATCCTTAACGGCACAAACAAGATCAACCGGGTTGAAATGAGTAGCCGTAGCCATGAGAGACTTATCGGCAATCTGTGAAGACTCAAGAATCTGATCCTGAATACGACCTTCTGCGTCGCGTACGAGGAAAGGCCCACCACCAGGTTCACCTTCGTTCTTCACCATACCGCAGACGCGGATAGGACGATTGAGGACCTCAATAAGCGCTTCACGGCTGCAAACAGGAACATGGGTGAAGAGATCTTTCTCGCAGAAACGATGGATAACTTCGAGTTTAGCGGTAGAGATAGCCTCGTTTTCGAGTTCTTTGAGGTATGCAAATACCTGTGCCTGGAGAGAAACAAGAATGCCAGCGAGGAGACGCTTATAGCGGATGGTAGATTCTTTGAGACGATCAGGTACAACATTATCGATATTCTTAACGAAGATGACGTCTGCGTCTTGTTCGCCAAGATTCTCAATCAAAGCGCCATGTCCGCCCGGACGGAAGAGAAGCTTGCCTTCGTTGGTGCGGAAAGGATTGCCTTCTGCATCCGCTGCGAGGGTGTCGGTAGATGGTTTTTGCTCAGAGAAAGAGACGTTATAGCGTACGCCAAACTTCTCCTCCATAGCCTTGAGATTCTCGTTGATGTGAGCAATAAAGAGATCATGATGCTCGTGAGAGATGGTGAAGTGGAGATTTACTTCCTTAGCTGCGTTTTGTGCGTAGAGTGCACCTTCAACCATGTGCTCCAAAGCTGGCGTACGTGGGCCTTCTTCGTACTTATGGAAAGAGAGCAAGCCCTTTGGCAGTTTGCCGTAGTTCATGTCCTCGAGGAGGGTTTTTACGAGCGTTTTAGCGTCGTCGGCACCGGCTTTGGCCACGAGTTCGTCGTAGAACGCAAAGTTCTTCAAGCCCGCCATGAACTTCTGGATGAAAGGCGTTTCTTCGCCAGACTCAAGGAAAGAGAAAAGGTCCTTGAACATACGAGAAGCTGCACCTGAAGCAGGCACGAACTTGAGGATGGTGTGGCTGGCGCCGAGATACTGTTCCCAAGCGGCAAGATACTTCTCCTCCTCAGCCTCGGTAGGCTTGAGAATGCCATTACCAATAGAAGCAGCAGCGGTAATGTCAAGGGCAGGAAAACCCGTTTTGAAGCACATCATTTGCTTTTCAGCCTCCTGGAGGCTAATGCCACGAGCAGAAAGTTGCTCTAAGTCTTGTTGTGTAAACATAGTTTAGAAAGTTTTTAGTTAGTTATTTGAATTTTGTTGATGATTGCGGGATGATGAACTCGCACGGACGTGCGAGGAACGGTCACGGGCAGCGATGGCATCGCAGCCAGATATGGACAACGACTGCGAGGAATCGAAGGAGGGCGACGGAGAGGCGGCAACGGAGGACGACGGAGAGGACGACGGGGAGGACGACGGAGAGGCCGCGAGAGGTGAAGACACCATATTGACGAGGGCGGCGATGCCGATGTAGGTGATGCCGGAATGGTAGCAAAGGCCAATCTCACAAGTGCGCGAGTTGCTGACGCCGAGGGTGGCTCCGGAGTTTTCTATTTGGCTGCGGAGCTTGCGTAAAGCCCATTTATTGAGTTCGGGATTGGTGAAGCCCTTATCTCCAGCGAAGCCGCAGCAGCTAATCTCTTCCGGGACGAAGACCGTTTTGGCACAAGCCGATGTTATGCGCTTGAGCGTATCGCAGAGGTTCATCTTGCGGGTGGAGCAAGTATAGTGGATTGCCACCGTCTGGTCGAGTGGCGTGATGGCAAGTTTATCCATAACGAACTGATCGATGAACTCGGCCGGTTCGTAGAGTTGCGGAACGGCAATACTTTGGCTTTGAGAGGAGGCAGCTCCATATTTATTTTTCGCGTACTCGCGCATGTGATAAAGACAAGGCGACTGATCGCAGAGAACAGGATACTGCCAATGGTTGGAGGCTTCATCCAAAGCCAGGAAGAGTTCGTCGGCTTTTTGATTGGCGATGTCCGGCATGCCTTTTGATTCCCAGATTGTGCCACAACAAAGTTTCTCCATCTGAGAAGGGAAAACGACACGGAAGCCTGCCTTGGTGAGGAGCTCGGTCATATCGTTGATCAACGGCTGAGAGGCAGCAGAAGAGGCCGATTGCTTCTTGGCTTTTTCTACGCCGAGACGTTGGTTGAGACAAGATGGGAAATAAACTACCGTAGGCGTATTCTCGGCTGCCTTATGAGACTCGCCTGCACGATTTTTTGCCTTTTGGATGGCTCGTGAAGTAACGGGTTTTGGTATGGCAGGCGTCCAAAGCGGCACGCCACAATAATGAAGGCCATCACAAACAGTCTGCATCAGTTTATCGCCGAGAATGGTTCTGCCGAAATCAGCCAAACCAAGCACGGAGCCAACCGCACCTGCTACTCCAGCGAAATGGTCGGCCGCAAAACGACCGATCTTGTAGCCGGCCGCAGGCATGGCCTCTTCGCGAAGCACATGGATGTATTCGCCCGTATTGATATGCAACGGACAAGACGTAGCACATAAGCCATCTCCGGCACAGAGGTCGCGTCCGGCCTTGGCAAAATCACGTTTGAGAGATGCCAGTTGCTCTGCGGTAGGGAGGTTTGAAGAGTTCGAAGGGTTTGAGGGGTTCGAAGGGTTTGAGGGGTTTGAGAGGTTTTGCAGACGGGCTATTTCACGAGAAATAATGATGCGTTGGCGGGAAGAGAGGGAGATGGTTTGATTGCCATTGGTGAAGCCACAAGCCACACAATTGACCTCGCAAAAGCCACATTCAATACAACGGTCGATGAGCGGGTGTACTTCCGGAAGCGGCTTGAGATGCGAGATATAAGAGACTGGGTCTTCGTTGAAGATGACGCCACGATTGAAGATGTTCTCCGGATCGAAAAGTGCTTTTACATCCTGCATCAGTTGATACGCATCATCTCCCCATTCGCGTCGAACAAAAGGAGCCATATTGCGGCCCGTTCCGTGTTCTGCTTTGAGTGAACCATGATATTTATCGATCACGAGATCGACAACGGCTCGCATCATGTTATCGTATTGCGAGATGCTCTCAGGCGTATCGAAACGTTGGTTGAGGATGAAATGATAGTTGCCTTCAAAGGCGTGGCCATAAATGACGGCATCCGGATAATGGTGCTCCACGAAGAGCTTTTCGAGATCAAGCGTGGCATCTGCCAGATGCTCAATTGGGAAAGCAATATCCTCGATAAGACAGGTGGTTCCGATTGGGCGTGTGCCACCCACAGCAGGAAAAATACCAGAGCGCATCGCCCAATATTTCTTCGCCTTTTCGCCACTTGAGAATTCAACAGGATGCAAGAGTTCATAATCCTTCAAAAGGGCATTTACCTCCGCTATTTTCTCGGTTAATTCGGTTTGCGTGGAGGCCTCTATTTTGAGGAGTTCAGCACCCGCATCTTCCGGCAGATTCATGAGTTCTGGGAAGTCTTTTTCCACCACTCGCATAGAACGACGATCGAAATATTCCACAGCCGACGGAACGCCTGTTTTTTTGAGAGCCGTGACACAACGGCAGGCCGACTCGGTGGTAGGAAAAAGGAGAAGCGCAGATGCCGAGAACGGATAATCCGGTCCGGTTTCCATGGTGATGGAAGAGAGGAAAGCAAGCGTACCTTCTGAACCTACGATGAGATGGGCGATAATATCGAATGGGTCGGTAAATTCCACGAAAGGCAGAATCGTGAGACCCGTGACATTCTTGATGCTGTATTTCTTGCGAATCAGGTTGGTAAGAGCAGGATTGGCAAGTGTTCTATCCCGCAAATCTTCGATACGACGAAGGAAAGCGGGATGCGATTGACGGAAAGCCGATTTAGAGGCTTCGTCGGAGGTATCGAGGATGGTGCCGTCTGCCAGAATCATTCGAACAGACCGGAGCATGCGATACGAATTGGCGTGCGTACCACAACACATGCCAGAGGCATTATTATTGACAATACCGCCAACCATGGCCGAGTTGAGTGACGCCGGATCTGGCGTAAATCGACGATGGTAAGGCGCAAGAATAGCATTCACTCGTGAGCCAATAATACCGGGTTGGAGACGAATGGCATTTCCATTCTCCAGCACTTCGTATTGCTCCCAATTCTTTCCACACACAACAAGAAGCGAATCGCCACAGGCCTGGCCAGAAAGAGATGTTCCGGCTGCGCGGAAAGTGATATATTTATGTTCGTTGTGGGCACGGGCGATGAGATTCTGCACATCTTTTTCGCAAAGCGGGTGCACCACTTCCTGCGGGATGTAGCGGTAGAAACCGGCATCAGTTCCCCAAGCCAAACGTTCAAGATAAAAGGACATAGTTTATAGTCGAAAGTCGAAAGTCGAAAGTCAAAAGTCAAAAGTCGAAAGCCGAAAGTCCGGCCAGAGGCCTAAAGTCGAAAGTCAAAAGTCAAAAGTCAAAAGTCCGGCCAGAGGCCTAAAGGCGAAAGTCGAAAGGCCGGCCTAAGACATAAAATTATTTATAGAGGTAGTATTGTGAGGAACGTTGACGGTAAGCTTCAATATCCTTATTCCAATACTCGCGAATGGATTCCCATGTGTAGGTTTTTGAGAACGTATCACGAATGAAACCCGTGCCGCACACTTTATCAAACATATTGAAACGACCTTTATCACATTCCTCAAAGAACTTATGCTCCGGATAGAGACGATTCAAGACTTCAAGTGCACGGAACTGTACCTCAGTAAGGCAAGCCGCATCAAAATCAAGCAGGTGGATTTGTATGCCCTGAAGCTGTTCACCCTTGCCCGTAGAATAGAACGGTTTATAGAAAATAGGACGGAAAATAAAACCATGCATGTGGAGATCGTTCATAGCGTTGGCAAAGTCGGCTGCGTCTATCCACTTGCCACCAATCAACTCGAAAGGAAGGGTGTAGCCCACGCCAATATTATAGAAGCCAAACTCGCCAATAATACCCGTCATTGGGTAGAAATATGAGGTGTGGCCGGTTTGTACGTGAGGCGAAGAAACCACCCATTCGAGACCTGTGTCTTCCCATTTCATATCACGCGTCCAACCTTCCATTGGTACGACGGTAAGACGGCAAGGTTTGGAGAGTGCACCATCATGAGAGACGCCTTTTCCGGTAGTGGCATTCTCGGGTTTTGCTTCGGCATTCAGCATGAGCGCCAACTCGCCAGGCGTTTGTGCATAGAGATATGGAATGCGGAATTGTGAGACGAAAGAGATATATCCATTTTCGGCCAACGAGCCTTCGATTTTTCGTCCGCCAAGCGGATTTGGACGGTCGAGAACGACCAATTCCTTATCCTGCTCCGCACAAGCTTCCATGAGCATGCCGAGCGTGGAGATGAAGGTGTAGGAACGGCAACCATTATCCTGGATATCGTAAACTAGCACATCGATATCTGCCAACATTTCAGGTGTTGGTTTGCGAGTGGCGCCATAAATAGAATACATCGGTATACCGGTTTTAGCATCTACCGTATTTTCCACATGATCGCCGGCGTGAACGTCGCCACGAACGCCATGTTCCGGACCATAAAGTGCAACAAGTTGCACCCCTGGCGCATTATGAAGGATATCTACCGTAGAAACGAGTTGGGCGTCTACGCCAGTTGGGTTGGTGACGAGACCTACTCGTTTGCCTTGTAGCACATCGAAATTGTGGTCGCGAAGCACTTCAATGCCTGTTTTAACGGTTGCTTTTTGAGAAGGATTTGCGGGAACGGTTGCGCGACAAGAAAGAGCCAGAAGGCTGAAGACTGCCGCAAAGAATAACGTTCGTTTCATAATTTGATTATTGTGTTTTTTGGTAAAATCTTAAAAAAAGTACATTTTTATCTTCGTTCTCACGAAGACAGTTTTTCACAGCACAAAATTATAAAAAATATTACACGTGCGCAAGAAAATGAAAAAAAATATTTATTTTCTATGAAAATATTTGCGTATATGAAGATTTTTCACTATCTTTGCAAAAAATTTGCCAAAACAAGAGGAAATTGAGGAAGATAAGAGCCTGAGAGACTGCTTTTTTTATCTTTTGAAGCCTCCCGCGCGCCACGCCCCTCCCGTCTGCACCTATTGGCTTGACGCGATATATCGCAGGTCGGGGCTTGGAGGAACAGAAGGGCACATATGGGGCTTGGCGAAACAGAAGAACGTAAATTAAGAAAAGATATGAAGAATATAGCATTTATCATCAACCCTATTTCGGGTACGTTGAACAAGAAAAGAATACCCAAACTGATCGACAAACTGCTGGATAAAGAGCAATGGTCGGCCAACGTGGTATTCACAGAATATAAGGGTCATGCGACGGAGTTGGCAAAGCAATATGCCGAACTGGGATTTGACGCCGTTGTGGCAGTAGGTGGCGACGGCACGGTAAATGAAGTGGCAAGCGGTTTGCGTGACACGAAAACGGCGTTGGGCATTATTCCAGAAGGCAGCGGCAATGGTATGGCTCGCCATTTGGGTATTCCATTGAGAACGCCGGGCGCGATTGAGTATCTGAACCACGTAGAACCTATTGCGTGCGACTACGGATTGGTGAACGACAAGCCATTCTTCGTGACATGTGGCACGGGTTTTGATGCGTATATCAGCGAGGAATTTCAGAAAGCCGGCAAGCGCGGCATGAAGACGTATGTAGAGAAAGTGGTGAAAGACTTCTTTACGTATGAGCCACAGCACTATAAGCTGGTGGGACATGATGTGGACGTGAACACAGATGCCTTCCTGATTACGTTTGCCAACTGCAACCAATGGGGAAATGCGGCACAGATTGCGCCCAAAGCCAGCATCCAAGACGGCAAGATGGATATCGCCATCATTTCAAAATTCTCGTTGGCTGTGGCTCCCGCTCTGGCTATGCGATTGTTTACCAAAACCATCGACAACAGTTTCTGCGTGAACAGCATCACGGCGAAAGAAGTGACGCTCTTGAGAGACGAGGCTGGTCCATTCCATTTGGACGGCGACCCGGTAGAGATGGGAACGGAGATTAACATCCGCATCGTGGAAGATGGGTTGAGAGTATTAACCGCAAAGCGATTTTGAACGAAACGCCTCCAAGGGCTACGAAACGCTACGCTACGAAACGCAAGCAAGCTTGCTACGAAAACTATTTAATTATGACTATAAAGATAATCAACAAATCGAATAATCCGTTGCCCAAATACGAGAGCAAAGCGGCGGCGGGAATGGATATCAGAACCAGTATCACAGAGGCTGTGGTGCTGAAACCATTGGAAAGAAAACTGTTTCCAACGGGTTTGTTCATGGAATTGCCAGAAGGATATGAGGCACAGGTTCGTCCTCGAAGCGGTATGGCTTTGAAGCGCGGCATCAGCGTGCTGAACACACCTGGAACGATTGACGCAGACTATCGCGGCGAGGTGGGGATTATCCTGGTGAACCTCAGCAACGAGGACGTGACGATTGAACCCGGCGAACGAATCGCACAGATGGTAATTGCCAAGCATGAACAGCCAGAACTGATTGAAGTGAGCGAACTCTCTGAGACGGAACGCGGAGCCGGTGGATTTGGGCATAGCGGTGTGAAGTAAGTCGAAAGTCAAAAGTCAAAAGTCGAAAGTCCGGCCAGAGGCCTAAAGGCGAAAGACGAAAGACGTGAAGAGGATAGCGTACATATTGTGTTGGCTGATGGTGGTGCCGATGGTGGGTTTTGCAAAGAAAAAGCAAACTGTGGAGCCAAAGGCAAGACCAGAGAAAGAGGTAGTACAGGAACAAGAACTGAAGTACTACTTCTACGAGGCCGTACGACTATTTGACGCCGAACAATATGGCGAGGCGATGGCACTATTCATGATGTGCGAACGAATAGATGCCAAGGATGCCGCAACTGCTCATTATCTGGCAAGATTGCACATGGGTTTGGGCAATCAAGATTTGGCGGCTCATTATACGAAAAAGGCCTATGAATTGGCACCAGAGGCATATTGGGAAGAATATGCGTATCGACTTTTTCGCGAGCAGCCGAAGCAGGCCATACAAGTGGTAAAAAAGCAACTGAAGGTCAAGCCGGATGATGGTGATGCCGCACAATTGCTGCAAAAAATGTATGCCGCAAGAGGCGATTATAAGGGTGCTTTGAAAGCGCAAGACCTGATTGACAAAGCGGAAGGCGAGAGCATATACAGCGTGATGCAACGATACCAGTTGAACCGACAGATGGGGAAAGTAAAGCAGGCAGTACAAGCTCTTGAGAACTACCTAAAGAAAGAGCCGGACGAATACTACGTGCAGGTTTTTCTGGGCGATACGTACTATGCACTTGGCGACACAGCAAAGGCGATTCGCCAATATACGGACGTAGAGAAAAACTATCCAGAGAATCCGTACCTGCCTCTATCGATGAGTACGTATTACGGCGAGCAAGGCGATACGGCGCGGGCAGCAATATACACCTGGCAGATTGTGGAAAGCGAAACGATGTCGTGCGGCTACAAGTTGGACGTGCTCAAAGATTGCAAATGGTTCGACGAAGAGCAACAATACGAGGCCATGCTATCGATTGCGGGTCAGTATCCGCAAGAAGAAGAGGCCTTGCTGCCGCTGGAGCGCTACCACAAACAGCAATTGCGGATAGAGGAAACGAGAGAATTATGCGAGCGAATCGTGGAGATCAATCCCGAAAACAAAGACGCATGGATGGATTTGATGTGGATGACTCTGCTGGATTCGGCCAATGGTTTTCAAAAGAAAGATTCGGTTATTCGAGTGGTAAAAGCTCATATTGCAGAAGATGATGCTGTTAACAGATTGGTGGTCAATTCCAGTCATGGCGATTTATTGGCATTGGAATATTTTAACGACACAACCAACCAGAAATTGCTGGAAGAAGCATTTGAATGCTACGAAACAGTATTGCGTCTTGACCCCGAAAACGTATATGTACTCAATAATTACGCATACTTTCTGGCCATAACGGGTGGAGACTTGCGCAAAGCGGAAAAAATGAGCCAGATAACGATTCGCAAAGATGCGCATAATGCCACTTTCCTCGATACGTACGCATGGATTCTACATCTGCAAGGACAAGGCATACTGGCGAAAATGTATATCCAGCAAGCCTTGGATAATGCGAAAGATAAGAACGACAAGGATCTGGTGGAGCATTACAGGGTGATTAATGGGTTCTGAAAGTCAAAAGTCGAAAGTCGAAAGTCGAAAGTTAAAGGTTACGGATATGAAGAAGATTATATATATATTGATTAGCGTGTTGGCGGCAGGATTGTTGGCCGGATGCGCGAGCAAGAAGAAAGTTGTGAAAGAACAGCCGAAAACGACTGTTGTGAAGCAAAAAACAATAGAAGAACGTGCGATAGAAGCGCAACCGGATTTCACGTCGGTCGTAGCTCAAAAAGCAAAGTTCAACATCAATTATCAGCAACGGCAGTTTAATGCCAACGGCACAATTACGCTGGTGAAAGATTCTATTTTAATTATCTCCGTACAGCCGTTATTGGGTATTGAATTGCTGCGTTTGGAGGCCACGAAAGAGGATGTTCGACTAATTGATAAAATGAACCGACGCTACGACAGCATGACGTACGAGCAGGTTAGCAAACAAGTGGGCGTGACATTGGCATACGACGATCTGCAGGCCATAGCGATGGACCGTGTGGTGAAACTGGACAAACAACGTTTCCAATATAGTATTGACGAAAAGACGCTGGCTGTGCTGAAAACAACTGTGCAGATACGACCAGAGAAAGAATCATTACTGATTGAATATAGCGGACACTCGTTGTATGAAGCCAGCCCAAATGGTATGGCACAAGCGGTATTGTTTCCAAACAAAATAACGATTCGTTATGTGGGCACGATGGAGGCCGCTGGCGACATTACGTTACCCCATTTGGTGTTCAACAAAAACGCGAACGCAACAAGACTGAACGTAGCAAAATACAATAAAGTGGATTTTATGTTGATTATATCCGGCAAGTAAAAACGAATGAGAAAACTGATATACATACTGCTGATGGCGCTATTGGCCATGCCGATGGTGGCACAGAAGAAACAGCCGTCGATGGAAGACCTGAAACAACAGCAGGCTAACGCATTACGTGAACTTGAGAAGACGGGACAGATGCTCTCGGAAACCAAGCAAAACGAAAAGGCGACTGTAAACAAACTGAATCTGCTCAACAAAGATATAAAAGAGCGCAAGGCTTTGATCAATTCGCTCAACAGCGAGATCGTGGAACTGGGCAACGAGATGACTCGTTTGACCCATAAAAAAGACTCGCTCCAACGCAATTTGGAAGGACTTCAGGACAATTATGCAAAACTGGTAAGGGAATCGCATTATGCCCAAAAGCAGGCATCCCCGCTATTGTTTATCTTGTCGGCCACAGACTTCCAACAAATGCTTAGACGAGTGCGTTATATGGCCGACGTGCAGACCTACAGGAAACAGCAGGTAGCGCGTATTCAGGAGACTCAGGCCGAGATTGACATGCAGAATGATCTGCTGCAGGCCAACAAGGAAAACAAAGAGATTGCAAGAAAAGATCAGCAACGTCAGCGAGATAATCTGGCCCGCGACGAGAAGAAACAGCAGGCGATGCTGCAAACGTTGAAAAAGAAAGAAAAGACGCTGCTGGAACAACAGAAAAAACAGCAGAAGAAGGCCAACGAACTGAATAAAAAGATTGAGGACCTGATTGCTCAAGAGATTGACCGAAAGAAGCAACTAACCAAGGAACAGGCCTTGCTGGCAGGCGGTTTTGAGAAGAATAAAGGCCGATTGCCATGGCCTGTGGAAAAAGGATTTATTGCCGGACATTTCGGCGTGCAGGCACATCCTACGCTGGAAAAAGTGACGATAAACAATAAGGGCGTGTATATCCAAACAACTGCGGGCTCAATGGCGCGAGTGGTGTTTGACGGCGAAGTAACGAGCACGTTTATGATGGCAGGCACATATGCCGTGATTGTGCAACATGGCAATTATCGAACGGTATATACGGGTCTGGCGTCGGTAAGCGTGAAGAAAGGCGACATGGTGAAAGCCAAGCAGACGATTGGAAAAATCTATAGCGACCCAGATAATGACAATATAACGCAAGTATTCTTCCAAGTATGGAAAGATAAGGATATTCTCAATCCTGAACTTTGGTTAACCCGATAATTAGCTTCAATATGATGCGTATGAAACATTTGACATATATATTTTTGGCGGTTGCGGCTATAGTCATGAGTGGCTGCAAAGAGAATGATTGGATGGATTGGAAGACACAGAACGAACTGTGGATGGAAAACATGATGCACTCTGACGATCCAGACATCAAAATAACGGCGGATAGTTTGGTATACAAGATTATTGCTGACCCTACCCCAACGGATGTGCGTCCACAAGCATCTTCCGTGGTGATTTGCGACTATAAGGGCAAGTTGATTAACGGCTATCAGTTTGATGCCGGACAGGCTGCTTCATTTGGCATGAGCGGCTCGACGAAAGGTTTTTCGGAAGGATTAACCAAGATTCACGCCAACGGCGATATCATTCTCTATATTCCATGGCATTTGGGCTACGGAGAAGAAGGTAGCGGTACGGAAGGAAGTTCGTATTTCATTCCGCCTTACTCCACCTTGATTTTTGAAGTACACGTTTGCGCCGTACAATAATCATGCAGCACGACAGAACATGAGATTGAAGGGAACATATATTGCTTTTACGGCGACGATGATGCTTGTGTTGGCAGGATGCAAAGGTACGACATTTGTATCTTCAGTACCGCCAGCATTGGTGCGACTGGAGCTAAATATCACGGCCCTCTTTCCTCATTTTCGGCCCAATGGCGGTTTCGCCGTGCTGACCTTTCGACCTGGCGAATATCCGGCAGAGCGTCCGGCACAACCAGTAGACCGATTGGGATATGCAGGAGTAATTGTATGGACAGGTATGGACGAAAGCTATCACGCCTGCGATATGTGTTGCCCAAAATGTGTGAGTAAAGAAAGTCCGGTAGAGGTGGATGGCATGTATGCCAAATGCCCTCTATGTGGCGAAGAATATGATTTATCATGGGGGTATGCCATACCGACGAAGGGTATTTGCAAAGAAGCGTTAAAGAAATACAAGACCTCAGCAACCGCAGATAAATTGGTGGTGTTTGATTGACATGATACAAGATAAAGAAGTAATACGAATAGGATACTTATCCAGAACACATGGCAAGCAGGGAAGTTTGCAATGTCAAGTGGAGGAGGACTTGATTGCGGAAGCAGATCCGGAATTTGTGGTGCTGCGACTAGACGGTATTCTCACGCCTTTTCGATTGGACGACTGGCGAGAGAAAAATCAGGAAGCGTATATCCTCACACTTCAAGACGTAGAGAGCGAAGAAAGGGCGCA
Organism: Paludibacteraceae bacterium; assembly: GCA_045600985.1. Lineage (GTDB taxonomy): Bacteria > Bacteroidota > Bacteroidia > Bacteroidales > Paludibacteraceae > Colicola. Next base: position 137,749 of record JAZRYY010000016.1, on the reverse strand, counting down.
AGCGTTAGTGGGGACAGAAGTATGCCTGCTACGCAGAGATTTGACCGAACAAGAAGACCAAGCGCTCACCACGAGCGATTTAATTGGATATGAAGTAGAGGACGAAAAAGCAGGTGCAATCGGCATGGTTGAAGATGTGGACGAAAGCACAATAAATACGCTGTTGCAGTTGACGGGCGACATAGTAATTCCGCTACACGAAGACTTTGTAAAAGATATTGATTATACCAATAAAAAGATCGTTTTGAGTCTCCCTGAAGGTTTGATTTAATGGGAGGCATATAGACATAAGAAACAATTATGGCAAAAATTCTCGTAATAGATGACGAAAGAGCTATTCGCAATACGCTCAAAGAGATATTAGAATTTGAAGGCTACGAAGTGGCCATTGCAGAAGACGGCAAGAAAGGCCTGGAAATGGGCAAAGAACAGCAGTTTGACCTGATATTTTCTGACATTAAGATGCCAGAAATGGACGGTTTGGAAGTTCTTAATTCTTTAAGAGAAGCCGAAGTAGAATGTCCTATTGTAATGATTTCCGGTCATGGCAATATAGAGACGGCCGTAGAAGCGATTAAGGCGGGTGCATTTGATTTTATAGAGAAGCCACTTGAACTGACCCGACTGCTGGTAACGACCAAAAACGCCTTGGAAAATAAGACGTTAAAGCAGGCAAAAAAAGTACTGCAGAAAAAGGTAGACAGCAAATTTCAAATGGTGGGCGAAAGCGAAGCCATTCAACGCGTGAGAGAAATGATAGAGAAGGTGGCGCCAACCGACGCGAGAGTGCTGATTACCGGAGAGAACGGTACGGGCAAAGAAGTGGTGGCACGATTGATTCACGCGGCATCGCAGCGAGCAGGCCAACAAATGATAGAGGTGAACTGTGCAGCCATACCTTCAGATTTGATTGAGAGCGAATTGTTTGGTCACGTAAAGGGTTCGTTTACGGGGGCCATCAAGGATAAAGCAGGCAAATTTGAACAGGCAGATGGTGGCACACTATTCCTGGACGAGATTGGCGACATGAGTTTGTCGGCTCAGGCCAAAGTATTAAGGGCATTACAGGAAAATGAGATTACGCGTGTGGGAGGCGAAAAAACCATCAAGGTGAATGTGCGCGTTTTGGCGGCAACCAATAAAGATTTGAAAGCCGAGATTGAAAAGGGCAACTTCCGCGAGGATTTGTACCACAGATTATCCGTTATTCCCGTGCATGTACCGGCTTTGGACGACAGAAAAGAAGATATTCCTTTGCTGGTGGAGCATTTCGCAAAACTTATCTGCTCCGAGCAATGCACAGCCGTGAAAACATTTGAAGCAGATGCCGTAAAAAAATTGCAAGACAGGAATTGGCCAGGTAATATTCGCGAACTCAGAAACGTAGTGGAGCGATTGATTATCTTGTCAGGCGAGAAAATAACCAAAGCAGACGTAGAGATGTTTGCCTAATTAAAAGAGACGCGATGGTGTGATCGCGTCTCTTTTAATTAATCTTTCTTGAAGAACTGTGTGTAATTGGCTTCGAAGGCTTTGACAGCATCGGCAAGCGAGCCCAAGAATTCACCTCCGGCAGCATTCATATGACCGCCACCATTGAAGAAAGCATGCGCAAATTCGTTGACGGGTCTATCACCTTGCGAACGGAAGGAAAGTTTGATTTTATCCACATCCTCACGCATAAAACACGAGTAGTAGACATTGGCAATCTGTAACGGCATATTCACTATTCCTTCCGCATCTCCCGATTGGAAATTAAAGCGCTTGAGTTCTTCTGAAGAGAGAGAAATCAATGCCGTGTGGTATTTCGGGAAGATGCGCATTTTGTGGTAGAGACAAAAACCCGTGAAGCGGAGACGGTCGACAGAATACTGATTGAAAACAGCGTCGAAGATTTTATCCTTATTGATGCCCAAACGGAGGAGTTGGGCAACCATTTCGTAGAGATTAGGATTATTCGAATTGAATGCAAAATTGCCAGTGTCGGTCATGAGACCACAATAAATACAGCTCGCGGCATCCGTAGTCAGTTCGCCTCCCAGCTGAGGAATGAGAGCGTTGATGAGTTCAAGCACAAGATAGGAAGCGGCAGGTGCCTCCGGATAGGAAATGAGGGTAGCAATCTGTGGATCAGGGAGGAGAGCCGTGAGTGTGGATGCAGGATTAAGGAGATGATGATCAAGTACGACTATTGGACATGCAGCAGCCAGAAGGAGGTCGGCCGCCTCGTTGATGCGCTTTGGTTCATTAAAATCGAGACAGAAGATCAAATCGGCCGCCTGCATGGCAGTTTTGGCTGCTTCAGGCTGATCGAGGTTTACGATGATTTTATCGGCTTCCGGCATCCATGTGAGAAAGTGAGGAAAACGATTTGGCACAATAATGGTAGCCTGTTTACCGAGAGAATGGAGATAATGAAGCAGACCGAGAGACGAGCCCATTGCGTCGCCATCTGGTGATTGGTGGGTAAAGATAAGTATATTCTGCTTTGCAGAAAGAAGGTTGACCACAGCGTCCTTTTGCTGCGAAGTGATGAGATTTATCATAAATTTACTCAAATTATGATGCAAAGATAGTATTTTTTTCGCATATCTCCAAATTTATTTGTTTATTTCAAAAAAAAGTATTATCTTTGCAGCGTAATTTACAATTACATATCATAATGCCGCATTGGGCGAAATTTATGTGTGGAACTTATTTTACGGAACGAATAATTATACTATAGATATGAAGAAAATCCTTTTAAGCATTTTGGCACTTTGTGCAATGGTATCGGCAAAAGCCGAGGATAAAGTGCTGTTGACCGTGGATGGTCAGCCTGTGATGCAGTCTGAATTTTTGTACATCTACGAGAAGAACAATCAAGAAACAGCTATTGATCAGAAGAGTATTGACGAATACTTGGATTTGTTTATCAATTTCAAATTGAAAGTTCGTGAAGCAGAAAAGCAAGGCATCGACACGACTGAAGCATTCAAGAAAGAGCTTGCCAGCTATAGAAAGCAGGCTACGCCAAAGTACATGATGGACGAGGCATTGGAAGAAGATATGATTCGTCTGAGCTACGAGCACATGAAAATGGACCGCCGTGTGGCACATATCGCCGTGGAATGTCCAATGGGTTCCAATCCAGAAACAGAAGCTTCTGCGTTGAAGGCAATCACTGATGCCCGTATACGCGTGACTACCGGCATGGAAAAGCAGGTAAAGAAAGGCAAAAAGATGGTAACAGTACCAGGGGAGAAGGAAGATTTTTATGCCGTTGCATTGGAAGTAAGTACCGATCCATCCGTACAAGAGAATAAAGGTGAACTTGGCTGGATTGTTCCATTCCGCTACGTGTGGCCATTTGAGAAGGCGGCCTACAACACGGAAGTGGGTCAGGTAAGTGAGGTATTCCGTACGCAGTATGGTTTTCATATTGCGTTGATTGAAGAAGAGCGCCCGCACGAGGAAGTGCATGCAAGCCATATCATGAAAATGGTGCCAAGGGGCAATGACTCACTTCGTTTGGCAAAACGCATGGAAATAGAGGTGCTGTATGAAATGGTGAAAGGCGGTGCTCCTTTTGCAGAAATCGCCAAGGAAAGTTCCGACGACAAAGGTTCTGCCATGAAAGGTGGCGACCTTGGTTGGTTTGGCCACGGCATGATGGTGAAGCCATTTGAAGATGCAGCTTTTGCGCTAAATGCAGACGAATTGGGCAAGCCATTTGAGAGCCGCTTTGGCTGGCATTTCATTTATCTGCATGAGCGTCGTACCATTCTTCCTTACGAAGATGTGCGCGAAGAGCTACGCACAAAAATGAAACGTGACGAACGTTATCAAGACGTGAAGAAAGCTTATGCAGACAAACTTCGCAAGGAGTATGGAGAAGAATTAAGTGATGCTGAGGTTTTGGCAAAAGAAGATGCTAATTTGGAGAACAAATACCCAGAATTGAAGAGCCTGATGAAAGAGTATCACGATGGCATTCTCTTGTTTGAAGTTTCATTGAAGGAAGTATGGGACAAGGCATCGCTTGATACTGTGGGTATTACAGAATTCTTCAAAAAGCACAAGAAAGAATACAAATGGGACCAGCCACGTTTTAAGGGCTACGTAGTATACGCAAAAAACGAAACGGCAGCCAAGGCAGCCAAATCTGTGATCAAATCCGCACAAAAAGATTCCGTAGGCAGCTATTTGGACAAGCGCATCAACAACGATTCTGTTCGTTTTGTTCGTACGGAACATGGCGTATGGCAGCAAGGCCAGAGTAAGGCTGTAGATAAATTGCAATGGAAGAAAGGTGATTGGACACCAGGTCAAGACTTCCCTATCGTATATTTGCTCGGCAAGACCATCAAAGCTCCACAGGAATATACCGACGAGCGCGGGAAGGTAGTATCAGCCTATCAGGACTATTTGGAGAAGGAATGGATCGCTAAACTGAAAGCCAAGTATCCTGTAGTGGTGAACGAAGAAGCGCTGAACGAGCTCAAAGCCGGAAAATAATTTAACTGCTTGCAATTTAGAGGGTGAAAACTGCGCATTACATAGTGGTATTGGCTGCGTTGATGGTGCTGAACATACTTGCGTATGTTTGGCCGCTGCGCGTAGATATGACTGCTGACAAGCGCTACTCACTCTCCGTTGCAACGAAAGAATTACTCCGTAAGACAGATGGCGATATTGAAGTAAAACTGCTTCTGGGCGGTAATCTGAATGCGTCGTTTCTGCAGTTGAAGAGTGCGGCAGAACGACTCCTGGAGGAATTTGAGCAATATGGCGATGTGCACTATACGAATGCGCATGAGGACGAATTGGCAGAATTGGGTAAGTCAGGATTAAAAGCAACCATTATTCATGAACGCCAACAGGGAGGTCAAATGGTGCAAACTACGATTTATCCTTATGCCCTCGTTCGTTATCAGGGCAAAGAGACGGTTGTTTCGTTGCTCACCAACACGCGTGGTTTGTCGGGCGAAGAGAATATCAATCGCTCCATTGAACAATTGGAATTTATCTTGGCGGAAGGCATCAGCGGACTTGCTCAAACAGAGACGAGAAAAATAGCATTTATCGAAGGTCATGGAGAATTACCGGAAGCAAATGTATATGATTTAAGTCGTTCATTGTCTAACTATTTTCAGGTAGACCGAGGCGTACTGACTGGTGATTGGCGAGTACTTCAAGATTATGAAGCTTTGATCATTGCCGACCCGCAGGCGGCATTCAGCGAGGCGGACAAATACCAGATCGACCAATACGTAATGCATGGAGGACGAGTGCTTTGGGTGCTTGATGGCGTAATGTTCTCAGACGATATACTATCAAAGGAGGGCTATACGCCTGTGATTGCCAAAGATTTGAATCTTCAGGACTTACTATTCCGTTATGGCGTGCGCATCACTCCGTCGTTGCTACAAGATTTGCAATGTCTGCCTGTACCGGTGGACGTGAGTGAAGATGCCGCACAGCCTAATTTCCAGCCGATGCCATGGTATTACGCGCCGTTGTTATTGACATCTGAGGCTTCACCTATAACAAGAAATCTTGGTCAGGTGAGCAGCACATTCTGCTCCGGATTGGAATTTGTAGGCAGTGATGATGGGCTGCGCAAAGAAGTGCTATTGGCCACGTCTTCTGCATCACGCGCCATCGGCGTACCAGCTGAAGTGGATTTATCTCTGATTGAGTTGGATAGAAACATGTTCCCACACTCCTATATTCCCGTAGCGGCAGCTTTGGAGGGTTCCTTCCCTTCTCTGTTTACCCATCGTATGACACCAGAAAGCGTGGCTGCAGGAGACAAGATAACCAACTCAGAAATGAGCCGACAAATCATAGTGGCATCAGGATCTGTTATTCGAAACGAAGTGCAACAAAATCAAATCGTTCCATTGGGATACGACCGCTATACGGGCATGCAGTTTGCCAATAAAGATTTTTTTGTGAACGCTGTGCTCTACCTTACAGACAATGGTGGATTGATTGGATTGCGCAGTCGTCAACTCACGTTACGCCTTCTAAATGATCAACGTTCCCGCGAAATGCGCACTTTGGCTCAAGTAGTGACGATTGCACTGCCCCTGTTGCTTTTGGTTTTGCTCGGAGCAGTATTTATGATTATACGTAAACGAAAATTCTCACGAATATGAAATACAAATTTAGTTTTATTGTGATGGCTATATGCCTCTTGCTTACCGCTTGTCAACAAGAAAAAAAGTCTTATTTAAATTGGGCGACTCGATTAGCCGACAGCCAAATGATACACAACCCTGAACTTTGGCAATCAGATGGCGTGAAGGCACCCAAATGGGACTACACGCAGGGATTGATTGCCAAAGCTATGCTGGAAACATACAAAGCGACAGGGAAGGAAGAGTACGTGAATTATGTGCGTGAGTTTGCTGACTATTTTATTCAAGAGGATGGCAATATCGTCACTTATAAAAAGAGTCAGTTTAATATCGACCGCGTAAATGGCGGTACGTTCCTTTTAGTGATGAACGAACTTTTCCCCGAAACCCGATATGAGGCTGCCATGGACACGTTATACAGCCAATTAAAGGATCATCCACGCACATCAGAAGGCGGCTTTTGGCATAAGAAAATATATCCATACCAAATGTGGTTGGATGGGCTTTACATGGGTGAACCATTCTACTGCGCTTATGCTAAAGCACACAAGATACAAACGGCATTCGACGATATTCAACTTCAGTTTGAAACCGTAGATAAGCACACCTATAATCCTATTTCGGGTTTGAACTACCACGGATGGGATGAATCGAAAGAGCAACAATGGGCCGACTCTGTGACAGGTTGTTCTCCTAATTATTGGGGTCGCGCCATGGGATGGTATCTGATGGCTATGTGTGACGTATTGGATAACATGCCCCAAGAGCATCCTGGATATACATCTATTTTGAGCATGCTGCAACGTTCAGCTGCCGCTATTCGCCAGTATCAGGATTCTGAAAAGAAATTATGGTATCAGGTGCTTGATTGCCAAGGGAAGGAAGGCAACTACATGGAAGCGACATGCTCGGCTATGTTCTGCTACGCATTCGCTAAAGGTGCCAATCAGGGCTATCTATCAAAAGAATATAAGCAATATGCCAAAGAAATTTTTGCTGGCATCTGTGAACACCTAATCATTGAGAATGAAGATGGAACGATTAGTTTGACGGAATGCTGCGCTGTTGCAGGCTTGGGAGGTAATCCATACCGCGATGCAACGTATGAATACTACATTCACGAAAAGAAATGTTACGATGACCCTAAGGGCATAGGTCCACTGATTCTGGCTTGCCTGGAACTCGCAAAATAAGGAAGTTATTATAGAATATGAGAAGGAAAATCGCACTGTTGCTCAGTTTGCTTGTGGTATTGGTTTGCCAAGCACAAGTGAATAAAGATAGTCTGCCCACAGAGGTGATTAATGGGCAAAAAGTATATCGATATGAGGTGCAGAAATCGGAAGGTTTGTACCGCATCTGCAAGAACTTTGGCATACAACAGCAGGATCTGCTCAATCTAAATCCCTCACTTGAAAAAGAAGGGCTGAAAGTGGGACAGAAGATACTGATACCCGTGGTGGAAAAACTCGACTCCACCCAATACGTTTTGCATACATTGAAGCCCAAAGAGACGCTTTACGGATTGGGCAAGACTTACGGAGTGCGTGTGGAGGACATCGTAAATCTCAATCCTGTGACATCGCAACGCATGGAGATTGGCAAAACGTTGCTTATTAAGAAGAAAGAATTGGTTGAGCAGGTTGTAGTAGATGAACAATCCCCAGTCAAAAAGATTGAACCGGTGAAGGAGATGCCAGTGGTGAAAGACAAACCTGCGGCCATTGAAAAACCAGTAAAAGAGGTGCTCGCCAAGGAAAATCCTGCAGAAGCAACACAAATAATGCCGGCTCGTGAGGTGGCCGGACAGCAGGAAAAGGTTGCAGAAATGAAGCAAGAAACGATTGAGGTAGATCCAACGGAATTCATTCCCGATATGCCAACCATATCGCCATTGCCATTACGCATAGCTTATATGCTGCCAATGATGGTGAACGCCACCAAACGCGATGCCAGCATGGATCGCTTTGTAGACTTCTACGAAGGCTGCCTAATTGCCATCTACGAAGCACAGCAACGCGGACAGAAATTTGAGGTTTACACCTACGACGTACAAAAGAATGAGATACATGCACAGCAAGCGATAGAGAATGGCGCATTGCAGAACGTAGACGTTATTATCGGTCCGGCCTACCCTGCGCAAGTGAATATCGTTGGTATGTTTGCCAAAAACAATCGTATTCCCGTGCTCGTTCCTTTCACTTCACGCATCAGCATACTGGATGTTAATCCTTATCTGATGCAGTTCAATCCATCGCCTGAGGCCGAAGCCAAGGCCATCATCGACGAATTGACACCACGCAAAGATAGTATTCAATTTATATTGATTGACGCTAACAATGGTGAACTTGCAGCCTCTTCTCTCGCGCTGAGAAAAGCTATTCGTGAGGCAGAATTTAGTGAAGTGAATGTGAGTATCAGCCAGATATTGAACGATTCACTCTCTCCTCTTTTGGCGGCTGACAAAGAGAATATCATCGTGTTCCCGAGCGAAAAATGGTCGGCAGCACAAGTACTTATGCCTAAAATACTTTCGCAGAAAAATGGTCAACATATCACTATTTATGGGCATCACGCTTGGGCAAATGAAAACGTGCTTCTGCCAATGCTTTATGCCAGTATCTTCCACGAGTTGGATTCACACTCGTTCTATGAGTACAAGCACCTATACGAGCTTTACTTTGGGCATGAACTATCCAGCACGGATCCACGCTACGATTTGTTAGGTTATGATATGACAAAAGCGATGATCACTTATCTGCAGCTCGCGCATCAAGTTGACTATGAAGCAGAGCGAGATGCCATATATTCTCAGTTGCAAAAGGGTATACAATCCGATTTGGCATTGCCACGCATTCATGAACGCGGCGGCAAGATGAATGCGGCCATTCATATCTATCGTAAATGAAACGATTACTTGGCATATTATTAGGTTTCGCTATAGCCATCGTAGTGATGGCGCAACCCAAACTACAACATCCGGAGATGTATATCGGTGCACAAGGTGGTGCACTGGCTTCGATGGTGCAGTTCAGTCCTACGGTACCACAAGATCCACTGAAAAGCTATCTGGCTCCAACCGCCGGCATCGTGTTTCGCTATATGGGCCACAAAATTTGCGGTCTCCAAGTAGAAGCCAATTGGATGCAAAAAGGATGGAACGAATATGAGATTTCAGAAGAAGAGAAGGTTGTTTCTTACTCTCGCCAACTGGACTACGTAGAAGTGCCGCTACTATGCCATCTTGCTTTTGGCAAGCGCTGCAGAGGTTTTATCAATCTTGGTCCACAATTTGGCTATCTCGTGCATGAAGCACCTACCCTCGCATCTGCAGAACAGCAGGATTGGTGGACCGACTCAAATGTCGACGCCCGTATTGGCAAACAATATCGCCAGATTGAAAACAAGTTTGACTGGGGAGTTGCTGGCGGTCTTGGTTTCTATGCTCGCACACGCAAGGCAGGCGTATACCAGATTGAAGCGCGATTCAACTATTCATTAGGCACCTATTTTGCCAACTCTCAAATGGATTATTTCCGCAATTCCAATGCGATGGGACTTTCCCTATGCTTTGCCTACCTTTGGCAGTTTAAAGGCGACAAATAACACAATATTTATATTTTATGAAAACAAATTACGAAATTCGCTACGCATCTAACCCTGTAGATGCAAAGAGCTACGACACTGCGCGCTTGCGCAAAGATTTTCTTATTGAAAAAGTATTCGCTGCCGATGAAGTAAATATGGTGTATAGCATGTACGATCGTATGGTAGTAGGTGGTGCAATGCCCGTGAAAGAAGCCTTGAAATTAGAAGCTATCGATCCTTTAAAGGCTCCATATTTCCTTACTCGCCGCGAGCTGGGTATCTTCAACGTAGGTGCTGGTAAAGGTCGCGTAAAAGTGGGCGACACCATTTTTGAACTGGACTTCAAGGAGGCTCTTTATCTCGGTAAAGGCGACCGTGAAGTGGTATTTGAGAGCGTAGATGCCAATCAGCCTGCTCTCTTCTATTTCAACTCATGCAATGCTCATACAACCTACCCTGACAAAAAAATCAGTAAACAGGATGCAGTAGTTGCACATATGGGTTCATTGGAAATGTCGAACGAACGAAATATCAACAAGATGTTGGTGAATCAAGTATTGCCAACTTGCCAATTGCAGATGGGTATGACCGAATTGGCAACAGGTTCTGTATGGAACACAATGCCAGCTCACGTTCACAGTCGCCGCATGGAGGCTTACTTCTATTTTGAATTGCCTGAAGATCAGGCCGTTTGCCATTTCATGGGCGAAGTGGAAGAGACACGCCATATCTGGATGAAGGGCAACCAAGCCGTACTCTCACCAGAATGGTCGATCCACTCTGCAGCAGCTACTCATAACTACACCTTCATCTGGGGCATGGGAGGCGAGAATCTTGATTACGGAGACCAGGATTTTTCTCTTATCACGGATTTGAAGTAATATTACGATTCGCACTTCGAAACATGAAAAAGATAGTCTATTTCATTGCCCTTGTGGCTGTAATGGTTTCGTGCACACCAAAGGCTGAACAAACCGCTAAAGTGTATGGGCGTTTCGTTCCAGAACGCAAAGACGACTTTGCATGGGAGAACGAATATGCAGCATTCCGCATGTACGGTCCGGCCCTGCTTCCCGAGAATCCAAGTAATGGTGTTGATCTGTGGCTCAAGGCCAGCCCTGAATTGGTTGTTGATTCGTTTTATTATCGCGAGCACGTGCTGGGATTGCCATATCATATCAATTATGGTAAAGGACTTGACTGCTATAAGGTTGGACATACTGTAGGTTGCGGCGGACTTGCCGTTGCAAGCAAGGCCCCTATGGAAGGAGCAAATGTGATGCTGAATGTGGGTGGTCCTTACAGCAGTTGGGAAATATTAGAGCAAACGCCAAACAAATTCGTTTTCCGTCTTCATTACGACAGCTTGCAAGTAGATTACGTACAAATGCAGGCCGACGTTACTATTACAGCAGAGGCAGGTCAACTTCTCAACAGAGCAGAGGTTGTGCTCACTTGTCCAGCCAAGATTCGCATGCCTGAACTTTGGGTAGGTGGTGGCATTTTCATTCACGACAGCATCGACAATCTTTTCGCCAGCGAAGTAGATGGTGCTTTGATGTATGCTGAAGATGCACTCTCCGACAAGACCGCAGCTCAGATGAATTATGAGTATAACGGTTCGACCACTCAGGGACGCAGTTATGTGGCTGTAGTGTTGCCATACGAACGTCCTCTCTACATGGACTTTGAAAACAGTTCTGTTGTGGTTCGTCCGTACGAATTGGGCGACACCATCACTTACTATTTTGGAGCTTGCTGGAGCGAATGGAGCAATAACGAATTGGCATTCCCAACTGATGAAGATTGGTTTGCAGCCGTACATGAATTTGCGCAGGGTTTGTAAGACGTAAATTTCATAGGAGGTCAGGTTCATCTCATCTTGAGAGCCACCTACTTCCATACAACAAAAGGAAAGTGCCTCGCCAATGGTGGCGGGGCACTTTTTTTGCGTACATCCGCAAGTTGGAACTGCGGAGTCGCTTAGTTTGCTGCACCACATAGAAGTGGTGCTTCGTTTTGGAAAAGGATAGGATTAGCGTGCTGCAATGATTGCTTCGAATTTCTCAGCAACAAGTGCTGCACCACCAATCAAGCCACCATCGATATCTGGGCAAGAGAAGAGCTCTGCAGCATTCTTCTCGTTGCAAGAACCACCGTAAAGGATAGTGGTGTCGTCAGCTACCTGAGCGTCGTAGTTAGCAGCTACGAGTGAACGGATATACGCGTGGATTTCCTGAGCCTGCTCTGGAGTAGCGGTAAGACCGGTACCAATAGCCCAAACTGGTTCGTAAGCGAGGGTAATATTCTTCCACTCCTCAGCGTTCAAGCCAAATACAGAACCTTCCAACTGAGCCTTAACCACTTCATTCTGCTTGCCAGCTTCGCGCTCTTCCTTCACCTCACCGATGCAGAAGATAACTTTCAAGCCGTTAGCCAAAGCCAACTTAACTTTCTCAGCAAGGATAGCATAATCTTCGTGATAGTAAGCACGACGTTCAGAGTGACCAAGAATCACATACTCAGCACCAGTAGAAGCAACCATCTGAGCAGAAACTTCACCCGTATAAGCACCTTTTTCCTTGTCAGCGCAGTTCTCAGCAGCCACTTTGATTGGCGTACCCTTAACCAGCTCAGCAACGGTAGCGAGATGGATGAAAGGAGTGCCGATAACAACAGCACAGTTAGGATTCTTAACGTCGTTCTTGAGTTCTGTAGCGAGAGCTACACCTTCTTGCAGGGTCTTGTTCATTTTCCAGTTGCCTGCAACCATTTTAATTCTTGCCATAATCGTATAAATTTTAATGTTTTAGAATTTGTTCAAAATTGCGTAAATCTTAAAAACAGTACATTTTTTTGTGTTTATGAGTCATTTGAGAGTGGCTGTTGAGTGGCTTCAACTCTCGTCCAACACTCGTCCAACACTCGTGCAGCCCCTAAATCTTAAAAAAAGTACATTTTTCTAATTCTCAAAATTATCTGTTTCGGAGGTTATATTTATCCACCACCGTACCATCAATAAGTGTCACGATACCCGGGTTTGCGCGAACGATGGTTTTGAGCGTCACAGGGTCGCAATTGAAGATTGGAAATTCGTAGCCAGCCTCTTCACGGAAAGCTTCAATCTCTTCGTCGCCGGAACCTGTAACGAGATAGAACGGTTCATCATTTTCTGCAGCACGTATTGCCATCTCATTCAGACGCTTGGCCTGCTCCATATTCGTTTTTTCCACTTTGTACAGCACGGCCAACGTAACAGGACTCTCGTTTTCAAGTATATCAAAAGTGACATCTTCAAAATCTTCATCAGTAATCACAAAATCGTGTACAGGCGCTTCATAGCCTTTCTTGATGAGTTTCGAATTTTGATCGACAAAGGTCCAATCCGGATCATTTTTTGGATAGTTCTCCAACGTAAACTCTTCCATCACGCCATCTTTTTCGTAGATAAACGTAATCAGATATTCATCCTGTGGAGCATCTTCCGGCACTTCCATCAGCTCTGGCAGATTATTGCCGATTGCATACGGACGAAAATCCACCACTGGCAAATGCAAACGGCTATAGGTCATAAAGCCCAACGTGAAACCTAAAGCAGCCATCACGATGCAGATTTCCACCCATTTGGTAAAGAGCTGCGGGATGTGCTTTTTGGTGCACAACAAGCCTGCTACCAAGGCAAGCAGAGCGATATTCTTCCAGAAAGTCTGCCAATTGGTAAGCACGAGTGCATCTCCAAAGCAGCCGCAATCGGAAACAGGATTGGTGAGAGCAATATAAAGCGTAAGTGGCGTCATCACCAACATCATCGCAAGTGCCAACCAACTGCTTACCTTCGTCCACACATTCAAAAGGAGCATCACGCCGAGTACGAACTCAAAGCAGATAAGTCCCCATGCTGCTATTTCAGCCAAAGGAGTAAACGTGGTGAAGAAGCCACCGAAAGCATTGAGATAGTCCTCAATCTTATAGGTTGTACCCAGCGGGTCGATCGCTTTCACGAAGCCCGAGAAGATAAATGTGACGCCTAAAAGCGTACGGCAGATAGCGCCGATAATGTGAGCAATTTTCTTTGACATGTTTTGGAAAGTTATTCTCCTCTTTCATTCATTTGAATGAGATAGAAGATGGCATAGTTGAGCATATCGAAATAGTTGCCATCAGCCCCTTCGGAAATGAGTGTTTGGCCGTCGTTGGCAGCTATTTGTTTATTACGATTGATCTTTGTAAGAATAATATCGGTAAGCGAGGTAGGCAGCATTTCTCTCCATGCTTCGCCATAGTCGTGATTCTTCTTCACCATCAAATCCCTTGCCTCTGTGGTGATGCCGTCATACAGTTCGGTGGCACGTTCCGCCGTCATATCCACGTAGTCTGCAAAGCCATGACGCAATTGAATAATGCCCATCACCGAATAATTAATGATAGCCATCAGTTCGCCACGGATACTATCGCCAATCAGATTAACGCCGGTCATCTCAATGGTGCGGATACGTTTAGCCTTAATATAAAGCTGATCGTTTACCGTCTGCGGACGCATGATGCGCCACGAAGGACCATAATCCTTCATCTTGAGCGTGTACACCTTGCGGCAAGCGCTAATTACTTCAGCATATTCTTCAAGTGTATTATTCATTATGATGATGTATGATTAATTACAAATTATGATTTGAAAGCAGCCAACAGCTCATCAAGCGACATCTTCTTCTGTTCGCCAGTTGCCATATCCTTCACCGCTACCACGTTTTGCGCCATCTCATCACTACCAACAATAGCTACTGCAGGGATATGTTGCGCATCAGCGTAGCCCATCTGTTTCTTCATCTTGGTTGGTTCCGGATACACTTCCACACTTACGCCAGCAGCTCGCAATTCTTTTGCCCATTTGATTGCATAGCGCAATTCTTCCTGGCCAAACGTAACAAAGAGCAAACGAGTGCCAACCAGCACGTCGGCAGGATAAAGGTCCAACTCGGTAAGCACATCATAGATACGATCTGCGCCAAACGAAATACCTACGCCGGAAACGTCAGGCATACCGAAGATGCCGGTGAGGTTATCGTAGCGGCCACCTCCTGTGATTGAACCCATTTGTACATCAAGAGCTTTTACTTCAAAAATTGCACCTGTGTAGTAGTTCAAACCGCGAGCCAGAGTAAGATCAAGTTCCACAAAAAGTTTCACACCAGCTTCATCGCAAAGGTCAAGAATCGTTTCTGTTTCATCTACGCCCTTGAGACCAATTTCGCTACAAGCCAATACGTCGCGAAGTGTTGCCAGTTTCTCTCGATTCGTACCGGAAAGTCCCAAAATAGGCTGCAGTTTTTCTACTGCCTCCGTTGGCAAGCCCTTCTCAAGCAATTCTTTGTTTACATTATCGAGACCAATCTTATCAAGTTTATCGATGGCCACAGTAATGTCCACAATCTTATCGGCTTCACCAATCACTTCGGCAATACCCGTAAGAATCTTGCGGTTGTTGAGCTTGAGGCACACGTTGATGCCAAACTTACCATACACCTCTTCCACAATCTGGATCAGTTCCAACTCGCTCACCAGCGAATCCGTTCCAACCACATCAACATCACATTGATAAAACTCGCGATAACGGCCTTTTTGAGGACGATCGGCACGCCATACCGGCTGAATTTGGAAACGACGGAATGGGAATGAGATGTCGTTTCTATATTGAGTCACAAAACGCGCAAACGGAACGGTCAGATCGTAGCGCAAGCCCTTTTCCGGAGCTTCGTGCGCCTTCTCTCCGGAGTTTTGAATACGGAAAAGCAACTTATCGCCTTCTTCTCCGTACTTCCCCATCAACGTGGAAATATTTTCCATCGCAGGCGTCTCAATCTGCAAAAATCCATACTTGCGGAAAACTGACTTAATCGTATCAAAAATATAATTGCGACGCGCCATCTGCAGTGGCGAGAAATCGCGTGTACCCTTTGGAATAGCGGGCTTTGTTACTTGTGCCATAATGCGTTATAAATATGCTCGGTTGCCCCGAGTTCTGATTGTACATATTGTTTAGAGATTTGCCCGATGGCAGTTGCATTTTGCAGAGCACTATCCATCGCGGCCTCAAACGTTTCATAATCCTTGATTGCAAATCCGCCCCCCAAACGAATCATATCCTGTGCTTCACGGAATTTTTCGTGGCGTGGGCCGAAGATTACGGGCAGCCCATACACCGCCGGCTCCACGATATTGTGTATTCCTTCGCCGAAACCACCACCTACGTATGCCACCTGTGCAAATCGATAAATGGATGAGAGCAGCCCCATGGTGTCCACCAAGAGCACGCGACTTACCGTCAGATTCTGCGGTGTGGCTTGTGTGTAGCGAACAAATCGTCCCTCAAAAAGATTGAAGATATAGTGCATATGTTCTTCACTCAGTTCATGCGGAACGAGCACCAGTTGCACTTCCGGATGCGTAGTTATATAACGTTGCAGCAAGACTTCATCTTCCGGCCACGTGCTACCTGCTACAATCGTCATTTTAGGCGCTGGTTGCACCACCGTAAGCGGAGAAATCTCGGGGGCTGTGAAGCGATATAGTACCGGTAAATCTTTAGCTTGCGCACACACCGCAGCAACTCGATCAAAACGCGTATCGCCTGCCACCACCACATTTTCGATACCATACTGAGCAAGCAGTTCGCGCGACTCTTCGTCCTGCACAAAAAGCATCGTAAAATACTTCAGCCAACGGCGGTAAGCCGCTCCGTACCATTGGAAAAATGCCTGTTTTGGACGGAAAATTGCGGCAACGATATACGTGGGTATAGCATTCTTTTTTAGAGCTTTCAAATAAGCCGGCCAGTATTCATATTTCACAAACACAGCCATCTCAATTGGAAGTTTCTGCAAGAATCGCTTGGCGTTCATATTAGTGGCAAATGGCAGGTACAGCACCACGTCTGCCAGTGGGTAATCCTTGCGCATCTCGTAGCCGGAACAAGAGAAGAATGTGAGGAGGATTTTCGTGGATGGTTGCTCTTTCTTCAAGCGCTCAATAATAGGTCTCGCCTGCTCAAACTCCCCTACCGATGCAGCATGAAACCACACATACGGACCAGTCATTTGCTCCGATTGCAGGCGACGCCACGTCTCTTTTTGCCCCTTGATAATCTTCTTCGCCTTCGCGTTGAAAAGAGATGCTATGTAGAATAAAAGTATGTAAATGTACATATGATCAACAACTCGTCGTTTCAACAATTCTGTAACTCAACAGCCTTTTGCAGCACAAAAGGTTTGCAAAGGTACTAAAAAAAATTGACATAGACAAATAAATTGTCTAATAGGTGATAAAAAACACGTTTTTTCTTGCATATATTCTCGTTTTTTCGTACCTTTGTCGCCAAATTCCATCATAATGCATAAATCTACCATCATATTAGCTATTGAATCATCGTGCGACGACACTTCTGCGGCCGTGCTACGCGACGGTTTGTTGCTCTCTAATGTAACTGCCAGTCAGGCGGTTCACGAGGAGTATGGAGGCGTCGTGCCCGAGTTGGCCAGCCGCGCTCATCAGCAGAATATTGTACCAGTTATTGATGCCGCTTTGAAACGTGCGAGAGTGGACAAAACAGAGCTTTCTGCTATTGCTTTCACTCGCGGTCCGGGCCTATTGGGTTCGTTGCTCGTTGGCACATCTTTCGCCAAGGGTTTGGCCACCTCGTTAGGCATTCCGATGGTGGATGTAAACCATCTTCAGGGCCATATCATGGCACATTTTGTAGAGCCTGCCCCCAGTATGGTGGAAGCGGGAATGATTAAAGGAATGACGGTGAACCAATTGCCACTTCATCATCCCACCTACCCTTTTCTCTGTTTGCTCGTTAGTGGAGGAAACTCGCAGATTGTGCTCGTGAAATCTCCCCACGAAATGGAGATTATTGGTCAAACAATAGACGACGCCGCAGGCGAAGCTTTTGATAAATGTGCCAAAGTGCTGGGACTTCCTTATCCGGGTGGACCATGGATAGATAAACTTGCCAAGCAGGGTAATTCTGAGGCATTCCAGTTTGCAAAGCCGGCCATTGAAGGCTACAACTATTCGTTCTCCGGTTTGAAGACCTCTTTCCTCTATACGCTCCGTGATATGATGAAAGAAGCAGGGGTGGACGATCCGCGAGCGCTCATTGGGCTCTCAGCGAGTGCTGCCGGCATAGAGATTGAGGAGGGCAACACCCTTGCTGCCGACCTTTGTGCATCCCTTCAAAAGACGGTTATTGATATTCTCATGAAAAAACTCCGTCGTGCAGCCAAAGATCTCAACATCAACACCGTCGCCGTGGCGGGTGGTGTCAGCGCCAATTCGGGTTTACGCCAAGCGTTTGTTGATTACGGGAAGCGGTACCACGCACAGGTTTTCATTCCTCCGTTCTCATTCACCACCGATAACGCCGCCATGATTGCGCAAGCTGGTTATTATCGCTTCCTCAACGGCCAATTCTGCTCCCTCAGCGAAGTACCATTTGCTAAGACAACGATATAGTCAACATTCTGCTAAAAACCTCAATGTCCAATACCATCTTCATAACCGCTCTCCTTCTTGCCATCATTCTGGTGGTACCTATCGTGTGCCGATGGGTGCGAATACCAGCCATCGTGGGTTTGATTCTTACGGGCATGCTTGTCGGGCCGTTTGGTCTTGGCATTTTGGAACGTACTGAAACAATCGACGTACTAAGCCAGATTGGTATACTTTATATCATGTTCCTTTCGGGCATCGAGATTGATATCGACGATTTTCGACATGAGCGCAAGCGTGGTTTTCTCTTTGGTTTGCTCACGTTCCTCATCCCTCTAATTTTGGGTTTCTCAGCCTTCTACACGCTTGGCGTATCGGCTTGGAGTAGCTTGCTGGCCGCTTCTATTCTGGGCAGCCACACCCTCATGACCTACACCAGCGTCAGCCGTTTCGGCATCCATAAGAATGCCGCCGTGAGCATCACGATTGGAGCAACCGTTGTGGCGGTAACGGCCGCCATGATTATTCTCGCACTCGTATCCGGCTATTTCCATGGATTCTCGGGCAACCTGTTCG
The DNA here is from genome assembly GCA_045600985.1 of Paludibacteraceae bacterium. Classification (GTDB taxonomy): domain Bacteria; phylum Bacteroidota; class Bacteroidia; order Bacteroidales; family Paludibacteraceae; genus Colicola. The sequence goes on along the minus strand of JAZRYY010000016.1, from coordinate 118,973 downwards.
TACTGCGTATGTCTGTTGGTACGGTGGTTATGGTGGCTGTTATTTTTGGCGCAATGCCGCGCATTATCAAATGGTGCTTCCATCGAACCAACGATCCTATTCAGCAATGGTTATTGGTTATGACCATGGCCATTATGGGGGGACTTTTGGCTTATTTTGCAAAGTTGGAGCCTATTCTGGGGGTATTTCTCACGGCACTCGCTCTCAACCGTCAAATACCCAATCAGTCTCCGCTGATGAACCGCATCACTTTTGCGGGCAATGCTCTCTTTATTCCTATTTTTTTGGTAGGCGTAGGACTATTGATTGAGCGCGAATACGTGCACGGATGGCCTACGCTCGTGTGCACGGCCGTGATGGTGCTGGTAGGCATAGGAAGCAAATGGTTGGCGGCAGCACTTACGCAACGCCTACTTCGCCTCAATCGTCAGCAACGTAAACTGATGTTTGGTCTCACCAACTCGCATGCTGTGGGAGCTTTGGCGTCCGTCATGATCGGCTACAATATCATCCTTCCGGATGGCTGTCGACTACTCCACGACACGTTCCTCAATAGCGTTATATTACTCATTCTTATTTCTTGTGCCATTTCTTCCTTCGTTACCGAGAAAGCTGCTGAGATGCTTCACGAAGAGGCCAAGCAAGCCGACGACAGCCGAGAAGATGACATCATGACACTTCTCCCATCTATCCGTACGCGCGATAATCGCCGACCCAAAGATCTTGTTAATTTCCTTACAGAAAGTCGCAACAAGATACCATTGGAAGACCGTGTGAAGCATCTTGTGCTCAACTTCCCAGACTCATCTATCATCAGTCAGCAAGACACGGTTGATAATATCCTCAAAACATATGGTTTGGCCGTTTGGCAATGCCACTTACGCCAAGCTCTCACGTCATTTAAGACGGTACGAGTACTCATGCCCAAGAATGCAGATGCCGACCCCGGATATCGCATTTGGCAACAGTTTATTGAGAAACTCGTGGAGCAGATGAAAGCCGACGTCACGCAAGAAACGATTAGCGATTGGAAGATTCTCCCACGCATACAGCAGAGTTTGACGGAAAACGAACTCCTTATTATCATACAAGCGCGTCCGCGCACACCTGCGTACAACCCTGAATTAGAATCCGTTCCCGGCATTATGCGGCAATATTTTCAACAACGCAGTTTCGTTCTGCTCTTCCCCGCTCAGCAACCCGCCGACGTGGAGGCTAACGAACTCATTCAGGAAGTTAAAACCGACAATACCAACACCTTCAGTTTCATCCGACGCCTGCGCATAAAATTGAATCAGTAAAGAGTTCTCGCTATCATTCAAAAATAATCGTTAAGAAATATAATTCATATATCACATGAAAACTGACATTGAAATTGCAAGAGAGACACCATTGCTCCCTATTCAAGACATCGCAACCCGCTTAGGCTTGCCTGTTGATCAACTTGAACCTTATGGTAAACATATCGCCAAGGTTCCATATTCGCTCATTGATGAGGAACGTGCCAAAAAGAGCAAACTGATTCTCGTAACCGCCATCACGCCCACCAAGGCTGGCATCGGAAAAACAACCGTGTCAGTAGGTCTTTCCATGGGATTATGTAAGCGTGGCAAGAATGCTATCGTAGCATTACGCGAGCCTTCCCTCGGTCCTTGCTTCGGCATGAAAGGTGGCGCAGCAGGAGGCGGCTATGCGCAGGTGCTTCCTATGGAGAAAATAAACCTTCATTTCACCGGTGATTTCCACGCTGTTACATCTGCTCACAACATGATTTCGGCCCTCCTCGACAACTATCTTTATCAGCACAAAGACGAGGGATTTGCACTAAAAGAAATTCTATGGAAGCGTGTGTTGGACGTAAATGACCGCAGCCTCCGCCATATCGTAACTGGTTTGGGTGCCAAGACCGATGGGCTTGTTCTGGAAAGTGGCTTTGATATCACACCTGCGAGCGAAATCATGGCTATTCTCTGCCTCTGTACGGGCTTGGATGACCTGCGCAAGCGTATTGATAATATTCTCCTCGGCATCACTACTGATGGCAAACCTTTCCGCGTGGCAGATATGAAAGTGGGCGGTGCCATTGTCACGCTCTTGCTCGACGCGCTCTCCCCTAATCTCGTGCAAACCACTGAGCACACACCAGCTTTCGTGCATGGCGGTCCGTTCGCTAATATTGCGCACGGATGTTCCACCGTCCTCGCCACCAAGTTGGCAATGACATATGGTGATTACGTTGTTACAGAGGCTGGTTTCGGTGCTGACCTCGGCGCTGAAAAATTCTTCGATATCAAGTGCCGTACAGCAGGCTTGCAGCCGGCTGCCACCGTTATTGTGGCCACCGTACAGGGTCTGAAAATGCACGGCGGTGCCGACGAGAAAGATCTCAAGACACCAAATCCTGCTTGCGTAGCTGAAGGTGTGAAGAATCTTATGCGTCACGTGGCCAATCTCCGTGGTTTCGGTCAAACGGTAGTAGTAACGCTCAATCGCTTCCTCACCGACTCCGACGAAGAGCTTCAAGTGGTAGTAGACACGTGTGCAAAGGAAGGCGTACGTTGCATCATCAATGAGGTATTCGCCAAAGGTGGTGAGGGTGCACTCGACCTTGCAGACGCAGTAATCAAAGCTATTGATGAAACGCCTTCCAGCCCACTTCAGCTCACCTATGAAGATACTGATCCACTCAAACTCAAGATTGAGAAAGTCTGCACAAAGATTTATGGAGCAACGGCTGTTGTTTTCACAAAGGAGGCAGAAGCACGTCTCGCCATTGCTGAGCAGCAAGGCATGGCCAACGTGCCTGTCTGCATCGCCAAGACGCAGTTCTCTTTCTCAGATAACGCCAAAGCTTATGGTTGCCCAACAGGCTTCACCATCACAATCAAGGACGTTGTACTCAATGCTGGTTCGGGCTTCGTGGTTGCCATCGCTGGTGCTATCATCCGAATGCCGGGTCTCGGCAAATCACCACAAGCTGAACGCATCGACGTTGTCAATGGTCTCATAGAAGGTTTGAGTTGATAATTTTCTCTCATCATAACAAAGGGGCACTCGAGTGCCCCTTTGTTATATCCATGCCTTATATTCTTTCAGGATTAATCTTCTCCACCCATAGCACCCAAAGGGCAAAGAGCATGCCGTAGAAGAGATATTTAAAAACGTACTCATGCCAGAAAGGGAACATGTCGGGATGATGTTCGCAGAGCAGAGTTATCGCCCAAATACGGATAATATTGAAAACGTACGCACATAACCAACCTAAAGGAATGTACCATAGTTTATGTTGCCATTTGCCGCGTGCAAAAAGAAGGATAATAAGCCAAATAAATGATTGTTTCACCGGAGTGCATCCCCACACCACGTGAACCAGAAAGCCGGAATCAAAGCCTATAGAGATAGGAGGATAATAAGTTACTGTATCCCGGACCCAACTCGTCATGCATGCCACCAACCATGCCGTATGCTCGGCCAAAGCGGCAAACAGGGGAGTAACATCGTAGCGCCCTAACAAACGCACATCCATGATATGCTCATCCCCCACGACGCACAGTTTCCAGAGTGCATTAGCCCCCAAAAGACAAATCACAAAAAGCACGATATCTCGGTAGGGAGACACCTTGCTGAGTAGTTGATGGATATTGTTTTTTGTCATTGGATTACGGAATGAATGCTATGAAGTTTTCTGGAAACCCATACAGTTATAGGAAACGTCCTGTTTGTGATGACTGATTGCGCTTGATCTCTTCAATAGTGCCCGTAGCAACAATCTCGCCACCGCCTCTACCGCCTTCTGGACCGAGATCGATGATGTAATCTGCGGCACGAATCACGTCAAGGTTATGCTCAATCACGATAACCGTATTGCCCTTATCTACGAGACGCTGGAGCACATCAAGAAGGACGCGAATGTCATCGAAATGCAGGCCTGTGGTAGGTTCATCAAGAATATACACGGTTTTCCCCGTGGATGGACGTGCCAACTCGGCCGCCAGGCGCATTCGTTGAGCCTCACCTCCGGAGAGTGTGGTGGATGACTGACCCAGTTTCAAATACCCCAAGCCTACTTCCTGCATGGAACGTATTTTCTGAAGAATATGCGGCTGTGCTTCAAAAAACTCGACTGCCTGATTGATGGTCATATCCAGCACTTCACCTATATTCTTTCCCTTGAAACGTGCCTCAAGTGTCTCTTTATTGTAGCGCATTCCTTCACACACTTCACATGTGACATACACATTTGGCAGGAAGCGCATTTCCAGTGTTTTATAGCCATTTCCACCACATTCCTTGCATCGCCCGTCGCCTGTGTTAAACGAGAAACGACCCGGCTTCCAATTGCGGATTCGCGATTCGGGCAATTTGGCAAAGAGTTCACGGATATCGCTAAAAACACCGGTGTATGTGGCTGGATTACTACGTGGCGTACGTCCGATAGGCGATTGATCCACCGCCACAACCTTATCTATTACCTTCTTAAACGCTTTATCTTCTACATCCACAACATGCGCTTCGGTCCCATCTTCCAAACGTATTTTCCCGGGCGTCTCCACAACCAACTTATCATATGGCATTGGTTTGGTAAGACTGCGAGTAAGTCGCTGAGAAAGGATTGGTTGGAGCGTTTTATTAATGAGGGTTGACTTGCCGCTACCGCTCACTCCTGTCACGCAAATGAGCTTCCCAAGCGGAAAAGAAGCTGTCACTTCGCGGAGATTATTACCCGTGCAACCGGCAAGGACAATGCGTCCTTCATCGGCATTTCGCATACGAGAGCCCGGCACTGTGAGCCGTCCTTGCAGATAATCTGACGTAAGCGTATGCTCTTTAAGCATGTTTTCATACGTTCCCTGATATATCACTTTGCCTCCCAAACGACCTGCTCTCGGACCAATATCCACGAGCCAATCGGCCTCACGCATCATCTGCTCATCATGCTCCACCACAATCACAGAATTACCCATATCGCGCAGATCCTTAAGCGATTGAATCAGTTTTTCATTATCGCGTTGGTGCAGACCAATACTTGGCTCGTCCAAGATATAAAGCACATTCACCAAACGCGAGCCTATCTGCGTGGCGAGACGTATACGCTGAGCTTCTCCGCCAGAAAGGCTATCAGAAGGACGATTGAGCGAGAGATACGTAAGCCCTACCTGTTCCATAAAAGAAAGACGCTTATCTATCTCTTTCACGATCTCTGCCGCTATCTGCTGTTGCTTGTGCGAGAGCTTGGCCGATTGAAGATAAGCTCGAAGTTCTGTGATATCCAGCTGTGCCAATTCACTGATATTTTTATCTCCGATGCGAAACATCAGGCTTTCTTTATTGAGACGCATTCCGTGGCATTCCGGACATTCAACCCATTGTTGCTCCTGCTCACCTTCTTCGTCATCTTCCTTTGGAGCCCATGAGGCATCGCCACCTTCCAGCCACTTCAGCACTTCATCTTCTTCCGGCAGATCTTCTTCATTTGAGTTTCCGTTCTGCTGAGCTGATATGATTTCCGGACGCACTTTACCTAATCCCTTGCAGCATGGGCACCAACCTTGCGGCGAATTGAATGAGAAATTATGTGGGGCCGGGTCTGCATACGAAATACCGGAAGTGGGGCACATAAGTGTACGGGAAAAATAGCGAACTTCCTGCGTTTCATGATCAAGAATCATCATCTGCCCTCCTCCCTGTTGCATTGCTTTGGCGATCGTTTGCAGAAGGCGTTTGGCATCAAGATCATCCTCCAACAGAGCAACCTCCGGCACTTTGATTCGATCTATCACCACTTCTATAGTATGGTTTTTATATCGATCAAGACGCATGCCGTAAGTTATTTCTTTGAGTTCACCGTCAACGCGCACATAAACATACCCCTTACGGCGTACCTGATCAAAGAGTTCACGGTAGTGTCCCTTGCGATTCTTCACGAGTGGCGCCAAGATATTAATCCTTCGATTGGCGTATCGTTCGCGGATGAGTTGAATTATCTGCTCATCGGTGTAATGCACCATCTCCTCACCCGTTTCGTAAGAGTACGCCACACCAGCTCGCGCATAAAGTAGACGAAGATAATCGTACACCTCCGTAATGGTACCTACCGTGGAACGCGGATTGCGAGAGGTGGTTTTCTGATCAATGGAAATAACGGGTGACAAACCCGTGATTTTATCCACGTCAGGACGCTGCATGTTGTTCATGTAGCCTCGTGCATACGCCGAAAACGTATCTATATATCTGCGCTGACCTTCCGCAAAAATCGTGTCAAATGCCAGTGATGATTTACCACTACCTGACAGGCCTGTGATTACTGTCAGTTTCATCTGGGGGATCTGCACGTCTATATTGCGAAGGTTATTCACCCTCGCACCTGTCACCTCTATGTAATTCTGTTTGCTCATGCGGATTTTTTAGCATTCACCACCCACCTGTCCAATGCCACAAGCACAGCTGGAAGCACAAATAATATCATCAAAATAGCCACGAAGGCGCCAATTGCCAAACAGCCCACAATCGACGATATCGCCACGTCCTCCACGAGAAGTGACATCACGCCCGGCGCTGCCACCATAATCATTCCAGACGTCATTATCGTGCGGATGGAACCTTGATAAGCTGCCCTCGCTGCCTCATATTTGGGCAGGGTTTTACGGTTTTCTCGGTAGTAGTTGGCGAATAGTATACCATAATCGATGGTAGCGCCCATCAAAATAGATTGCACAATCAGGTACGCCAAATAAAGCATGCCACCTGAAATAAAACCGGCAAATATAACGTTAATAAATACGGCCGTAAGAACTGTAGTGATAAGAAAAACAGGTATCACCACAGAGCGGAACGAGAACACCACGATAAGGAAGATCGCCGCAATCGTAAGCCACGTAACCAACGTCATTTCACTACTGAAGCCATTACGCATCTCGCTATACATGGCACTCTGTCCCAGAATATGATAGTTTGAAGGAAGATACGCCTTTCCCAAAGTGTGAAGTTTGTCCACAAAAGCATATGTTGCTGGCGATTCGTCTGGCAGATTAGTCATCACCACAAAAAGGCCTACTGAATCGTGCGACAGCATGTTCACCGCATCTCCCAAACCTTCACGAGCTGTACGTACACCGGCCAACATCTCAGATGGGAAATAGGGTTGGAGACGTTCATCAAGCATCAGCGTATCGCCAATATAGTCAAGTATCTCCTCCGTGGACATCGTCATCGTCTCGTCGTAGTAGTGCATGCAGCCATAAAAAGCCACCATCAGTTCTGCCTGACTTAAATTGATTGGATAGCCAAGCTGTTGGAAAATCTTCGTCATATCCGCTGGAGAAAGACGCTTAGTGGAGTTCATGGCGTTCATAAATCGCTCTGCACGACGTTCTTCGGCCGACATGGCTGCCGGTTTCATTGGAGCAGTTTCCTGGCGATGGCTGGCCGTAAGTGCTTTCACACGCTGCAACGTCAGTCGATTTACGCGTGGCGGTAGCATCGCCGTCTGCTTGGGCGCCAACGTAGAGATAGGAGCCAATGCATACTGCTTCATAGCCAATTCGTTCTCGCGATGCAGGCGCAATTCATTTACTTGTTGCACATTGGAGTCGGCGCCAAGACGCAAAGCCAAGCCATTTTGAAGAGGTTGTTCTGGCTGCACACGATCCGGATAGGCTATGGCAAGCACACGCTGAGTGGTCATATTGTGCACACCATATGCAGCCAGCGTCTCTGCTAATTCATTCGGTTTCAGCGTCGCGTCACGCATGGCATAATCCATCATTTTGCCCACTTGCGTAAGACCGGCTCTCTGTTCTTCGCTCACAAACGACTGCAAACTTGGGCGCTGGAAAAGGTCATCCAAAAGGAAATGTACGTAATGGTATGGCGTCATCGTTTTGCCGGACTTACTCATGGAAAACACCATTTTCGTCTGGCTGGCAGTTGAACCAACAAAATCAGAAATCTCACGTGCCGACATTTCCTTCTGGAGTTGTGTTTTATCCGTAATCCGTACCAAATAAGCTATATCGTCAGCTTGATTATTGGCATACAATTGACGTACAAACCCCGACACCAGCAAGCGTTCATCCTCTATATTCAAAGCGCCGCTTTCCTCTTGAGGAGTCTCGTCTACACCACTCTTGATATCCTCTTCACCTTCGCTAACGTTTCTTTCATTAGCTGCAAGGTCCTCTTCGATTCCGCTATCTGCATTTTCTGCCACACTTTCCTTTACGACACTCTTTTCAACCCCATCATCAAGCTCCGCCTCATCCTCTTCCGGCTCAAGCATCAGTCGAAGCAAACCCATTTGAGATCGAACATCATCCGGTATATAAGCCTCAAAAAGTGGATTATCTGCACATTCGTTTGCTAAAAACTGCATCATCTCTGCAAACGTCAGACGAATAGTATCGCCTTGTTGAGAACGGAGATAATATACAATACGCATCGTCTCGTTGGAGAGCAAATCCAAACTTTGATCCATATTGTTGGGCACATAATCCGCAAATTTCGAGGTTAGCGTACTGATATATGCCGTGGCATCATCTGCCACAAATTGTTTCTTCAAAAGCGATGGATACGACACCACCGTCTGCACGCAACTATCCTGCTCCAGGCTGTCGGCCATTTGGATTACTCCCAGCTCGTCAAGCGGATTGTAAATAAGAAGGAACGTGTTAGGCATTGGAAAGATCTTCTCAATCTCGCTCTCGTTTTTATTTGAGAAGAAAATTGGCGTTTTGCGCGACAACCACCACGCCAATGCCAACAGACCCAACGCCACAAGCACGATACTCATCTTGTGGCGGGTAGCAAAGCGGCCCAATCGGTCCACAGGCAATACGATACTCTTTTTGGCTGTTTTTTCAATACCCGCGCGAAAAAGAATAAGTAAGGACGGCAGCAACGTGAACGTACACACCAGACTGCACACCACGCCTTTGGCCAGCACGACACCCATATCCATACCAATTTTCAAGCGCATGAAGCATAGCATCAGCAAGCCCACTATCGTCGTTAGAGCACTACTAAGAACTGGGCGGGTGGCTCGCTTAATGGCTTTATTCATCGACTGGAGCGACGTACGATCCGGAGCCATTTCCTGTCGAAAACGATTCATCAGCACGATGGAAAAATCCAGCGAAAGCACCAACTGAAGGATTGAACCTATATAATTGGTGGTAATGGAAACAGAAGGGAGAAGGGCGTTGGTACCGGTATTGATAAGTACTGCTACGCCCACATTCAAAAGGAAAACAACGGGTTCGAGCCACGATTGACCCATCACCAGCAGCAAAATAATCACGAGCAACGCCGCAATCACAATCACAGAGATAGGAGGTGTGGCGCCATCTTGTACCGTTTCCACCACCACGTCCTGCTCGTCGAACATATTGCGAATCTCGCGAGACATGGAAATCATATTGATGGAATCCGGCATCTGCAATTCGAAAAGAGTGTAATGCCCGTCCTCGCTCTCACGAGTCTCAACTGAGAGCACATCGTGCATATTGTCCAACTTCACCTCCATCTGAATGCGCTCATCTACGGATAAATCCTTGGCCATCACTCGCACGTCGGGCAGAGAAAAACTGGCCATGTCAAAATTCGTTTGCATAACGTCCAAGCCCTGCTTCATCGACGAGTCGTCGGGCAAATACTTGGTCATGTCGCTATTGATGTTGGTAAATGGGATCAACGCCGCACTCGCCAGCATTACCGCCAGCGTTATGAACATCAATATATAGTGAAATCTTTCTGTAATTCGCATAATCGGGTGCAAAATTAGTGAAAATTTTTCACTTGTGCAAATTTATTTGCATATTTCTTACACTTGCACACTACTCTTTACAAAAGAAGCTCGCCGGCTAAATGCCAGCAAGCTTCTCTTTTTTGCTATTCCATATCCTATCACCATTAGCAGTATGGCGCCAATTGGCACGTCTCCAATAGGACATCGGCAATCGTCGCAGCCGCAGCCAATGAGCGAATGTCCGCACACATCACAAATGCCATCATGATCCTTATCCAAACAATGTAAGCAGGGATCTTCTCCCGGTTCTTCAGGAAATTGTGGACCATAACCACCATCTTCTCCCGGATCTAATGGAAAAGGAGGGCGCGACACTCTCTGCATCACCCGTGCAGGCAAATTCTGTTGTGATGGTATCGATGCATATGCACTATTCATAGCCAGCAACGGCGACGTGGAAAAAGTGGTCATCCGCATCGTAGGGGCAGCTTTTGCCGGACGAGTTCCGTCCGTTCGGTACGCAGATGTCATTCCCCCACCTCCTATACTATGCATTTTTTGTGAACTCGCCACATATATAGAACTGCCTTTCGCACCTCCGTACAGTCGTTCAAACGACGATTTTCTTAATGGTACTGCTACGCCCGAAGCACACGTTTTTACCTCAGAAACAGAATGAAAAGATGGTACAGAAACAGCCCCTGCCACATGATTATAATGTACTGTCGGCACAATACGCACCTTTGGTGTCTGCTTGCTTTCCACGTAGAATCGCGCCAACATAAGCGCATACACGCCCACTAGTGCCACCAACAATATAATCGTTAAATGCCGCTTTTGCATTCTACTCATCTTACTATTGCTTTAAGCGACATCACGGAATTGTTAGTTTGCACGCGCACAACATACAATCCCTCACATGGCATTTGGAAGCTTAAATCCTCCCCGTTCACGCTCATCTGCTCCACCAATCTGCCAGCCGCATCATACACGCTCACCCAGGCACGATCTGCCACGCCATGGACGTGAATCACCTGCCCTTCCGTCGCCAACCAAAGAGAAGTAGAAACAGCCTCCACATCTGTCGCGATAGTCGGCGCATCCGTCACACAAGAGAGCCAGAAACGAGTATTATTGGTCATAGCCGCCGTCGTGAAGACATACGCTTCCTCCAGCAAATCCACCGTTGTATTTTCCTCCGTATCCGTAAGCCATACATGCAAGAATCCTTCGCGACTGTTTTCCTTCAAAGCAAAGCTGTATTCGCCTGCCTGAGAGGCTTTATAGCCTACCGGCATATTGCTTGCAGCCACTTGCGGCAAAGCGTTGTACGCCAGCTTATTCGTCCCCATCAGCGTATAGCAAAGGGTCGCCTGCGAATTGCCATACATTTTTGTAAGATCAAGACCCACATTATAATCTGTAGTGGCTTCTTCCGTCACGAGCACTCCCATATGGTCGCTGTCTCCGTCTGGTGCTGTAAGTGTGATGCGAGCCATCCTTTCGTTGGTCTCTCTGGCATTACGACGTGGTGCCAAAGCTCCCGACACGGGGAATGTAAGTACATTATCATCATCCACTTGCACGAAGAAAGAAGAGAACGCCGGTATTTCAAACCCATCACTCAACTCCACTTGATCGTAGCTGTCGTCCAAAGCATGAGGTATGGAAACATAACGCACCACCCCTAATGCGTCTCCAATAGCAGAAATAGATCCTATCCTGCCATTGGCCCCCACTAAGTTCCAACCCTTGTTATAAGGCGACACGCCTGGCCCATCATAATCCTCTACTGATACCGACGTCTCTATATTATTGCCATTCTCACCTGATATAAGCGTCTCATCCAACGGAAAAATGGCCGTTGCTGTTGTGCCGGACGGTTCAAGCGAAAAAATATAGCCAACACCTGCCGTCAGCACGCCCGTTCCATCCAGAGATTTCACTTTCCAGTTGTTCTGCTTGCCGTTTAATGCACGATTCTGCGAATCATACCTGTAGAATAATGGCTTCACACCTGGCGCTTCGCCTTCAAGTGTCACGCTGCTCACATCCACATCATTTGGAAGCGACACGAAATAGAAGCGTGTGAAATCCACCGTATATTTCAATTTAAAATGTCCTGCACTCACGCTCACAGGCTTCTGAATCTGCGCATTGGGCATCGAATAATGGCTCACGCCATCATATAAACCTCCCTCCAACACAAAATCATTCGTCACTACCACCGGAGCCGCCACAATCAGCTTTCCCGCCGGCTTAACAGTCAAATTGGTAATCGTAATAGCTTTATTGAGCGTCTCGCTTTTGCCATTTCCCACCACGATATTACCCGTGAGAGCGATATTGAATGCCTCTTCTATTTCTGACGCACGACTTCCATCACTCAGACCGCCTGCCAAAGTTAAATCACGCAAGTCCTCCACCAAAGTGTTGTATAGTATTTGCTGTGTCGCATTCAGCTCCGTGTTTGCTCTATCGTCATATGTCTTGAAATTCTTCACAACCGCATAAAAAGGACAGGTATATTGAAGCGAGATATTTTGATACCGATATACCCACCTTCCCAGATAATTTGTCGCACTAACCGAATGAATATCTAAAATAAGCGTCGAAATTGTCGTTTTCTCGGTGGATAATGAATAGTGTTCTGTTGATAACGAAATTCCTGTCGTCAATCCCGCAGATTCTATACCATTAAAAACGATAATAGTTTTAGGATTGATTCCTGCTTGGGAATGATACGAATTATAGTCTAAAGAAAGTTGGTAATTTCCTTTTAGCATATTGGGCATTGAGCATGTTGCTGAACATGCAGAATACTTGGTAGTAAACGCATCGCGCTCTAGTTTATTTCCTGATACCGATAGGTTACTCAGCGCATACACATTATTCTTCGGCGCCACCAATTCACTCAAATCATACACGCCTGCTGCAGAAGCCTCATTGGCATGATCAATTAGATATTGTACTCGTTCTTCCACCGTCTCCGCTGCCATTTGCATCGGCAACACGCTCACGCACAACCCACTAATCAGCAAAATATAAGAAAATTTCTTCATCACCATAGTCTCACACCTTAAAATTCAACCTTATTTTCTTAAATTTCAAAACATGCAGAATATACAAATTTTAAGATTTATATTGAAATTTCGCATGTTTTAAGCACAAAATCGGGTGCAAAATTACGATTTTTATATAAATTACGCAAATTTAATTAACAAAGAGAATACTTTTTCTTAAAAAATCAAAACTTATTGTAAAATTAGCGCAACCTCCGTTATTTGCACGCAAATCACAGGCTCTTCGTTGTCTAACCGTAGCCTCTCAAGAGTCGCTGAGCGTAGGATTAGCGTAGGATTAGCGTAGGATTAGCGAAGGATTAACGTGTTTCGAATGCAACTAGAGTACACCCGTGTGCTACCGCTTCCATACCAAAAATCTGCGCTTTTTTATAAAAATTCATGTCCTCTCTTGCGTATCTCAAAAAAAAGCACTATCTTTGCACAATATTTTAGGAACGACCCTTTTAGATACCATGCTGACCGTCTTCAAAGCTTCCGCCGGAACTGGCAAAACATTCACGCTTTCCGCCTATTATATCGCACTTCTCATGAGCGGGAAAAGCTATCGCAATATCCTTGCCGTGACCTTCACGAACAAGGCCACTTTGGAAATGCGTGAGCGCATTCTAAAATACCTTTACCTCATTCAATTAGGCGATTTTAAGCACAAAGACCTCGTTGGTTTTATTCCCAAAGTGCGCCAGTTCATGGTGCAGTTTTTAGCATGGGAGATGGATGCCCCTCATACGCTCAAAGATCTCACGTTTGAAGAGATTGGAGAACTCAACGAACATGTTCTGATTGGCCATACCCTCACCAACGAAGACATGAAAAAGAAGGCGGCAGACCTCTATAAAGCCATGCTCATCGATTTTGACGGAATGAAAGTCACCACCATCGACTCCTTCCTTCTCCTGCTCTTCTCCGGAGCCGTTCGTTCGCTCCATCAGGCCGCCGGTTATGAGGTCAATCTGGATACCGACGACGTCATCACGCAGGCGGTCGACCAAATCATGTCTACCCACTTGCAGCAGCATAAAGGCTTGGAGGACGTCCTTACCGGCTATATCAACGAACGACTCGACGATGAGCAGCAATGGGACCTGCGCGGCCAGCTCAAAAATTTGGCAAAAGAGCTCTTCTCTGAACGTGTTCTCATGGCCGATAATCAGGAAGAGATTTCTTGGAATGCGCAAGCCATTAAGGCTTTCCGCAAAGAGTTTTATGATCATTGTGCCTTACTGGAAGACCAAATGGAAACAGACTTCCGCAATACGCTCCTCTCATTCGGCACTATGACCACCGGTTCGTTCAAAGGCAATGCCGAGCGGCACATCAATTCGTGGGTAGAGAAGATGCTCGCACGAGAAGGAAAAACGGCTCTTCCCTCCATCACCTCTGTCCTCCAAAAATACAGCGATAAAGATACGTTCGAAGCCGAATATCGCTTTGAGGACCTGCCAGATCGATTTGCAAAAATATCCAACCTGCTGAATGCATATCAGAAATTGGAAGCCGTACGCAAATCGAAATCAGTTACGTCTGCTCATTTGGCCGACATGATGCTGCTCGGTTTTCTGCGTGCACGAATCGACGCCAATAATGAAGACAACAACTCCGTTCTACTCGCCGAAGTGGCAAGTCGCCTCTGCAAAGCACTCAAAATGGAGGATGCACGATTTATCCTGGAGGCTGCCGGACTCAGATATAAATACATCCTCCTCGACGAGTTTCAAGACACCAGCAATCTGCAATGGAAGAATTTCCGCGAGCTTATTTTTGAGTTACTTGCCAATGGCGACCACTCTCTCATCGTAGGCGACATCAAGCAAAGCATCTATCGATGGAGAAATGGCGATTGGCACATCATGGCCGGACTGGAAGACGAGTTCGGGGAGAAATACCATCAATTGGAATCACCCGTCAATTTCCGCAGTCGTGAGGAAGTGGTTCGTTTCAATCTGACTGCCATGCAACGTGTGTCTGCCGGCGAGTTCGCGAAAGGCGAAAGCAATATCTACAACGAAGGTTTTGAGGGCGACAGCAATCTCCCGCTGTTCTATAATACCGCTAAAAAAACAGGCGGATACGTACGATGGAGAGCTTATCCTTATGCTTCTAAACCTAAGCAAAACGCTAAAAATCCGGGAAGTCCAAAGCCAAGAAAAGAAGGTACGAGAGAAGCAATTGCCAGAGATATGTTTGAGCAAATCAACTATCTCCTCTCTCAGGGCGAACAAGCCAAAGACCTCATGATTCTCACCCGTTACAAAGGAGAGTCAAAAGAGTTGCTTGCCATCTTGGATAAGATGCGACTTGAGCCGGATTTTCCGCAACTGAAAGACCTGCAAATCATTTCCGCCGATAGCTTCTATCTGGGCAGTTCTGCCAAAGTGCAACTCATCATAGCCGCGCTCAAATATATCTATCTGGACGACCACATCGCTCGGGAATACGTCATTTTGAATGCAGGCCAGGAGGCGAGCGACAAACTTAAAAGCATACCGCGCCATCTGCCACTTTATGATATTGCTGAACAGGCCATGGAGATTTGTCTCCACCCTACCGACGAAAACCGATACGCCTACCCGGAAACAGACTACATCAATTCTTTCCGTGATAAACTGCGCGAATACATACGTCGAAATGGAGCGGACGGATCAGCCTTCCTTCGCTATTGGGATGATAAGATGCACGAAGACAGCATCCCTGCACCTTCCATGAACGCCACACGAATGATGACCATCCATGCCAGCAAAGGCCTGGAAGCCAAGTGCGTGTTTATTCCTTTCTGCGATTGGGAAATGCAACGTGATGCGGATGGTAAATCGGGTCTGATGTGGGTGAACGCGGCCATGCCAAGCAACGGATGGAATCCGAAGCACCCGCTCAAAAAGATTCCAATCTCCATCGGTACCAGCATGACGGGCGCCGGTTATGCCCAATTCTTCGAGAGAGAAATGAAAGAGCAGCGCCTCGACAATCTCAATCTTCTTTATGTGGCACTCACGAGAGCGATGGATAATCTCTACCTTTGGATGCCTCTCGAACTGGCAGCCGACCCCAAAAGTCAGCTTGCTGAGAAGTACAAGAACCGAAATGTAGGCTACAATCTGCTCTGCAGTTTCGGCCTTTTCCAGGACATGTGCTTGGCCCTCAACGAAGCCTCTTCTGAACTCGACTATCGCTTTATGGAATACACGCGTGGCCATGTTGTAATCGATCATAAACCCACCGCCGAACACGCCGCCACTACAGAAGAATCCTCCGAAGTAAGCAGCAACCCGTTCTCTTTTGAAAACGCCATTTCCATCACCCCTGCTCTCATCTGTGGCGATAGCGAAACTGCATTCCAGCAATCGGGCGACGCCCTTCAATTCTTCAATCCCGATAAGCACGATGCCGTCAATATGCGTGTGCTAGGAAATATCTGCCATAACATCATGGCAGAGGTGGTCATGTTCAACGATATGGATGCCATCCTGAAACGCTTTAAAGATGCGGGCATCATGGGCAACGATGCCATGGAGAACGCCGTAACAAACGCGCTCAACACCCTCCGAAACGATCCCGCACTCAGCCCTTGGTTTAATGGCGAATGGGAATTGCTCCGCGAGCAGGGAATGGCTTGTTTCGACGGACAGGACGCCTACGATCTGCGCCCCGACCGAGTCATGATCAAAGGCGATGAAGCCATCGTGCTCGACTATAAGTTTGGCTTCCTCGAAAACGAGTACAAATACGAAAAACAGGTTCGGGCATACATGAAAATGCTCAAAGGTCTCGGCTACAAACGTGTTTCTGGATGGCTCTGGAGAGCACAAAACGGAGGCCTCAAAGAAGTCAATTAAATAGTTGCATACCCTCTATATCTCACGAATAACTCGCCTCATACCATAAGGGCAAAAACGCTATAATTTATGGAATCTTTCCTTAGGCAAGTCACTCTTGATCTTATCGCCAAAGCGGGTGGTATTGATCAGCTCAAAAACTACACCATCGTCTTCCCGATGCATCGTGCAGGGCTCTTTATGAAAGAGCAACTGCTCCAATATTTGCGCGACAACAACGTGCAAAAAACCATCCTCTTGCCTTCTTTCACCACCATCGATATGCTTACCGATCAGCTTTGCCACTTGCAGGCTGACGACGAATTGCGCGAAATTGCCAAACTATACACGCTTTTCAAGCAGGAGTACGATAAGCTGGAAAAAGAACCCGACGAAAAGCCCCTCACCTTTGATATTTTTTACACGTGGGGACGACAACTCCTCGCCGACTTCAGCAACGTGGACATGGCCCTTCTCGACGCCAATCAGCTCTTCAGGAATTCGGTTGAAGCACACGAATTGGAAGGTCTTATTCTGGAGGAAAAAACGCTGGAAGCCCTCCGCAACATCTTTGGAAATGCAGACCCGCAACGCCAGAAAGAGAAAGATTCCGTTATCGCACAATTTGAGCGCCTTTGGAAAATCATACCCAATATCTACCACCAGTTCACTTCCTTGCAGGAAGAAGCCGGTTTGGGCAATCGTGGAGCACGCATGCGATGGGTAATCAATCATTATGAAGACCCTCAGGTGCAGGATAAACTCGCAGAAAAAACCTTCGTCTTCGTCGGCTTCAATTATCTTCTCGGGGGAGAAAAGAGACTGATGAGTCTTCTCCATGCCGATCATAAAGCGCTCTTTTATTGGGACGACCGACAAGACTTCTCCACCAATGAGAAAGCCTACGCGTTCATAGCCGAGCACACCCGGAATTTGCCGAACGAGCTGACGCCCATGAAAGGCGATAAACGAACGGTTGACGCCATCGTTTCCTCCACCACTTCCGGTCAGGTGCAATTCGTAAATCATTGGCTTCGCCAACATCATAAAGAGGGGCAACGCACAGCTATCGTTATTGCCGACGAATCTATGCTGGAGCCGGTGCTATACGCCCTTCCTAAAGACTTTATCGAAAAAGAAGACGGCAAATCTCGCATCAACATAACCAAAGGTTATCCTCTGCGCAACACCCGCATTTTTGCAGACGTCAACAGATTCTTGCAAGACCCGCAAAATGAAGTTTCTGCACAGTTCGAAACTGCCCTTATCGCCTTGCTTGATTATCTCAACGATAAAATCAAACCTGAGTATCTTCCGCATTTGGCCGATTGGGATCAAGACGATAAAATGCCTAATCTCACTTGGCAGCAGAAATTACTTTGCGAATCGTATTATCAAACCCAACTCGCCATCAGTCGAATTATCGAATTGCTCAAAGACGGCACGCTTAGCGAAATCCGGCAAATGCGCACGCTCCGCAATATCGTACGCCGCGTACTGGAAGCCATCTCCCTGCCTTTTCATGGCGAACCGGTCACAGAGATTCAGGTTATTGGCGTACTGGAAACACGCTTGCTCGATTTCGATAACGTTCTGGTCCTCAACGTGGAGGAAGGCGTTTTGCCACGCACCATTGCAGATAATAGTTTCATCCCTTATTATCTGCGCAAATACTACCACATGCAAACTGCCGAGGAAGAGGCATCCATCTATGCCTACAATTTCTTCCGCCTCATTCGGCGTCCCGAGCACGTCTCACTTCTCTTTGCCGACAGTACGTCTGGCAGCAACAAGCGTGGCATGTCGCGCTTCCTCATGCAGATTCTCACGACGCCTGACGAGTTTCAGGTCAACCGTTTCCGCATTAATGAAGCCCCGTCCGCTGCCAGTGTGGAAGAAACGCCTATCACTCCAAACACCACTTTCCTTGAATCGTTTGTGGGACGTGTCGATAAAAACGGCAAGCCTATCCAGCCCAGCCTTTCGCCATCGAGCATAAGAAGCTATCTCTTTTGCCCGAGACGCTTCTATCTGGAGCAGATTTGCCATCTCCACGAAGTCAGCAATACGGAATCGCTCTTCCAAACCAACGATACCGGTTCGCTTATTCATGCTCTGCTTGAAGCTGCCTACGTCGTCATGACCAACCATAAAAAGGCCGGAGATATCACACCTGAACTCATCAACGACTTTTTGAACGACCCTGCCAAACTGGAAGCCGCATATGAAGAAGCTTATTTGAAATTGAATAAGGATTACTACGACCGGCATGGCGAGCAAAACCACTACGTCCGATCTCAGCACGTATTGGAAAACAAAGTAGCCCTCATTCATTTGGAAAAAGTGCTTCGCAACGATGCCCAACACGCGTTCCAAATTTGCGCCCTTGAAGATGAATATAAAACGTTCATAAAAGTGGAAACAGCTGATGGAAACATGGCAAATATCCTCATCAAAGGCACAATGGACCGCTTGGATAAAATCAAGGATAATGAAGGAGAGAAACTGCGGATTCTGGACTATAAAACCGGCAAATATAAGGATGAAAAACTGATTGCCTCCAGTCTTGACGAAGTCTTCAAAATGGGCGAACCCAAAGATTATATTCTCCAAACGCTCATATATTGCTACGTGATGGTGCAGCAGAAAAAGCCAACTATCCCACTTATGCCGGCTTTGCTCTTCACGATCAAGCATTTGGATAACTTCAATCCTTATCTTCGCTTCGGCACAGAAGGAAAATTGGAAACGCTCACCAACTATCAGGCTTGGCCTTTGCGAGCTAAGTTTGAAGAACGTTTGCAGCAGCTCGTCACTCAAATAATCAACGATACCGAATTCCGGATGTGTGATAAAGAATGCCCTTCCTATTGCCCATTCCAATCGCTTTGCTTAAAAAATAAATAACAACATATGAAATCACGTTCCTTTTTCATGCTGCTCCTTGCAGCTTCCGCCATGATGCTGGCATCCTGTTCTGCCGTAAAAACCGGCAACCATGGCGTCACAATTCGCGTTAAAAACTGCGAGCACGGCGTCAAAAACGTACGCCTGCAAGTTGTCACCCCCAACATCATCCGCGTATCTGCTACAGCAGAGAAAGCGTTTGCCGATCCCGAGAGCCTTATTCTCGTCCCGCAAAACGAAACACCTGCTTTCGAGGTAAGCGAACATGGCGACACTTTATGCCTCACCACCGAGGCGCTCCACGCCTACGTTCTTAAAACAACCGGCGAGGTATGGTTCACCAAGTTGGATGGCGAAAAGGTTCTCGTCGAGCAGTCTGGCGGAGGCAAGATGCTCACGCCTTACACCTGCCAGCAGATTCACGCCGATGGAAAACCCGAAACCTACAAGGGCTGGAGCATGCGTACCGTCTTTGAGAACATCCACCCTATGGAAGGTCTCTATGGTCTCGGTCAGCACCAAGGCGACGAATGGAACTGGAAAGGCCGAAACGAAGAACTCTATCAATACAACACCAAAGTCTCCATTCCTTTCATCGTATCGAGCAAAGGTTATGGCCTCCTTTTTGATAACTACAGCCTCAGCCGCTTTGGCAACCCATTGCCATATAGCCAACTCAACGCGCTCTTCGACCTTACCGATAAAAACGGCGTAGCCGGAGCACTCACCGGCACCTATTCTGCCCCAGAACAGGAAACACTCGTTCGTCGCGAAGACAGCATCTATTTTGAAGACATCTTCACGGGCAAGAACCTTCCCGCCAACTTCCCTCTTGGCAATGCCACCGTCGTATATGAAGGCACTATCACCCCGCATGAAACAGGCGAATATCGCTTCTGTCACTACTACTCAGGCTACCAGCGCATTTTCATCAACGGCAAGCCTGTTTATGCCGAGAATCTCGACGGCAATTCTCCGGTTTCACAAACAATCTGGCGTACGGCTTGGAATCCTAATGCTCGCAAGTTCAACGTGGAAATGGAGGCTGGAAAACCATATACTTTCCGCTTGGAATGGACGCCTGACGGCGGCGAAGCCTATTGTGGTGTACGTGCTTATGCTCCCGTTCCTGAGGAGGAGCAGCAAAAACTCTCATTCTGGAGCGAGATGGGCCAGCAATTGGATTATTATTTCATTCTTGGCGAGAACAGCGACGAAGTCATCAAAGGCTATCGCACTCTTACCGGCAAAGCACCTATCATGCCGGAGTGGCTGCTCGGTTTCTGGCAGAGTCGTGAGCGCTACAAAACACAAGACGAGATTGTAGATGCACTCAAAGGATTCCGCGAACGCCATCTCCCTATCGATAACATCGTCATGGACTGGAACTACTGGACGCCAGACGAATGGGGTGCGTTCACCTTTGAGGAATCACGTTTCCCTGACCCAAAGAAGATGATCAACGACATCCACGATATGAATGCCAAGATCATGATTTCTTGCTGGCCGAAATACTATCTTACCGTGGATAATTTCCACGAACTCAACCAGAAGGGCATGATCTACCAGCAGTCCATTAAGGATTCGCTCTACGATTGGCTCGGTTATAAATACGCCTTCTACGATGCTTACGACCCTGCGGCACGCCGCATCTTCTGGCGTCAACTCTATGAAAAACTCGGCACCATTGGTATGGACGCATGGTGGATGCACGCCAGCGAACCAAACGTGCGCGACTGCACCCCTATGGAGTATCGCAAGCTTCTTTGTGGTCCTACCTGCTATGGTTCGTCCGACGAATATTTCAACGCCTACTCTATCGTCAACGCCGAGGCTATCTACGATGGTCAGCGTGCGTACGAAACGGCCATCGAGAAGGGTGTGCAACCTGCCGAGAAATGCACGGCACTCGACGAAGCCGCAGCATGGAACGCAGCCGGCCACAGCAACACATTCTCGCCTGAAAACAACCGTGTTTTCCTTCTCACCCGTAACGGTTTTGCCAGCGAGCAACGCTATTCAACGGCTACCTGGTCAGGCGACATCGGCACCCGCTGGGAGGATATGAAAGCACAAATCACGGCTGGTCTCAACTTCTCCATCTCCGGCATTCCTTTCTGGAGTCAGGACATCGGCGGTTTCTCTGTAGAAAAACGCTACGAGGCTGCTCAGCGCGAGTTTGACGCCACCGGCAAAGAGAACGCCGACCTCAAGGAATGGCGCGAGCTCAACACCCGTTGGCACCAGTTCGGTATGTGGACGCCTATGTACCGCGTACATGGTCAGTTCCCATTCCGCGAGCCTTGGAACATCGCCCCTGAAGGCACACCTACCTACAACGTCATCCGTGACGCCCTCCAGCTCCGATACCGCCTCATGCCATACCTCTACAGCTTGGCTGCCAAGGTTTATTTCGACGACTACACCATCATGCGTCCGCTCGTCATGGATTTTGCCAACAACGACCAAATGGTGCGCGATATCGCTTATCAATACATGTTCGGACCTGCCTTCATGATCTGCCCTGTCTATGAGTATCTGGCTCGCAAGCGTTGGGTGTATCTGCCTGCACACGAAACGTGGTACGATTTCTATACGGGTCAGATGGTGATTTCTTCATCCAACAACCCTGCCGGCAATCTGCTCACATCTTACCCCGTTCCATACGAGCGCATCCCTGTCTTCGTTCGCGGCGGCAGCATCGTGCCTTTCGGTCCGGCTATGGAATACACTCGCGAGAAGCAGGCAGAATCCATCCGTCTCTACGTGTATGAAGGCGCCGACGCCACCTTCACCCTCTACGAGGACGAAGGCACGAACTACGGCTACGAGGCTGGGCGTTACGCTACCATTCGCTTCGACTACTGCCAAAACAGCAAGACCCTCACCATCGCCAACCGCGAAGGTTCGTTCCCTGGCATGCTCAACGAGCGAACCTTCATCATCGTGCCTGTTTCCGCTGATAAGCCACAACCATATGCAGCAGAAACGGCTGGTATTGAAATCCATTATAATGGCTCTGCACAAACCATTCAACTCTAAGGATGATGAACTATAGTGCAAACCGACTGCAGAATCATGCTTGCATGCTATGCCGAGGTGCAGTCTATAGTGCTATGTGTTAAAATTATTTAAAACATGAAAAAGATTGTATTTCTGGCACTAATATTCCTGTGTGGGTCATACGCGAGTCTTGCAGCAGACCTCAAGCGGACCTCAAGCGGACCTCAGAATTGTGGAAACGAGACCCTTGTTTCTCTCAACGAAGGTTGGAGATTTGCCTTGGGGGATGCCGCAAGCCCCGCCAACGATTTTGGTCACGGCACGGAGTATTTCAATTATTTCACCAAGGCGGCTAGCATCCATAATGTGGGACCATACGCCCTCACGTTCAACGATTCCGCATGGCAAGACGTCTCTCTTCCGCACGATTGGGTACAAACCCTTCCCTTCGCCAAGGAAGCCAGCCATAGCCACGGCTATCGTCAGATTGGCTATAACTACCCAGCCAACTCTGTGGGTTGGTATCGCCGCCACCTGACGGTAGACAGCGCCATGCTCGTTGGTCCTACCATCCTCCATTTCGACGGCATCTTCCGCGACAGCCGCGTGTGGGTGAACGGTTTCTATATCGGTCACACCGAGAGCGGCTATATGCGTCAGGACTATGACATCACGCCTTACCTCTCTCTTGGCGACAATAATATAATCTGCGTACGCGTGGACGCCACATTCGAAGAGGGTTGGTTCTACGAAGGTGCAGGTATTAACCGTCCTGCATGGCTCACCATCGGTTTTCCACTAAACAATACGCAATACACGGCGCCAGCGACACACAGCGCCTGCGATAAACCTTTAACCATAAACCATAAACCGTTAACCGTTAACCACACATGGTCCTCCAGCCAGGGCTTCCTCGTCAACGACGAGAAGGTGCTGCTCAAAGGCGTCAACCTCCATCCCGACCATGCCGGAGTGGGCACAGCCACGCCTCGTGGACTGATAGAGTATCGACTCCGCAAAATGATGGACATTGGCGTGAACGCTATCCGTTGCAGCCACAACACCATGCCCACCGAGTTCCTCGATCTTTGCGACAGCCTCGGCCTGTACGTAATTGAAGAGAACCGCCTCATGGGTATGGGTAAACCGTCTACTGACTATCTCGACAATATGATCGCTCACGATAAACATCACCCTTCCATCATCCTTTGGAGCATCGGCAACGAGGAATGGGGCTTGGAATGGAAAGATTTGGGTGAAACGGTAGCTCGCTATATGACCAACTACGTGCACCTGCTCGACCCTGATCGTCCTGTCACAGTTGCCACTTCATCAGGTCCAAACATCATCCGCGGCGTGGACGTAGCTGGCTACAACTACATGATGCAGA
This sequence comes from Paludibacteraceae bacterium, assembly GCA_045600985.1. GTDB lineage: Bacteria > Bacteroidota > Bacteroidia > Bacteroidales > Paludibacteraceae > Colicola. The sequence goes on along the minus strand of JAZRYY010000016.1, from coordinate 95,036 downwards.
ACGATATCGACGGCGAGCGTCTTCGCTTTCCAAACCGTTGCGCATACGGCAGCGAGGAAACAACAGGTTGCGGCACACGTGGCATCTATTTTACCGACGAAACGACGGGCCGCATGGCTGCCATCAATCGTACCGATACCGTCTACATAGATGAGCTTGGCCAACGAGGCAACGTGATTGAGCGCGGTTGGAAATTCTATGCAGAACGTCCGTGGCTCGGTGGTCTTTTCTATTGGACGGGCTTCGACTACGCCGGCGAGAGCAACCCGATGGTATGGCCCGCTGTCAGCAGCGAGTTCGGCTTGCTGGACTACTGCGGTTTCATGAAAGATGAAGCCTATTATCTGCAAGCATGGTGGACCGACAAACCCACCCTCCACATCCTTCCCCATTGGAATCTTGAAGGTCATGAGGGAGAACAGATTGACGTATGGGTTTACTCTAATCAGGACGAAGTAGAACTCCGCGTGAACGGCAAATCGTTGGGCAAGAAAACCATGCCTCGCAATGGCCATCTCTCTTGGTCTGCCACCTACCAGCCCGGTAAAGTGGAGGCCATCGGCTACAAAAACGGCAAGCGCACCCTTCACGAGATCGTCTATACGGCCGGACCTGCCACACATATCGCAACCGAAACCAGCCTCTACGACGGAACCACCATTCTTGATTTCACTCTTCTTGACAAGAAAAACCATTTCGCAGCAACTGCTTGTAACGAGATCACCATCACCCTCACCGCTTCTGCAGACCTAACTGCTGCGCAGGTTCGCATCCTCGGCATCGGCAATGGTGATCCAGCGTTCAAGCCCGTACAACCAAAAGAAGGCTACGGTCAATCCGTAACCTTCCCTGCTTTCAATGGTCATGCCCAGGTCATCATCCAGGGCACGCCTGCTAATTGGAACGTAACCCTCCACTAAGTCCCTCCCTAAACAGGGAGGTTAGGGAGAGTCTTATAATTTCACGCTTAGCGTCATTTTCGCCCAAGCTCCCGGCTGCAACAAGCCGCCGTAATCATGGTATCGCCTGTTGGTCAGATTCGTGCAATCTACTGATAGGCGATATTTGTCGCCCGTCACGAATACCGAACCGTCCAGCAAGCACACGGCCTGACAGCTCTGCACATCGCCGTTGGCGTCGTTATATTCGCCCTCGCGCTTCTGGAATCGTAGCGCCCAATCTGCACCTACCTGCACCTTTCTTCCATTATAAATGAGGTGCTGCAATTGGAATACCAGCTTATGCGATAGGTAGTCCAAATAGCGTGATTGTGCCTCCTTCAAATCCAAATCCAGATACGTGTAAGCGTAGGTCACGCCCAGTTTGGGAAGCCATCTGTTCCAGCCATACACAACGCCTACTTCCAAGCCCATAGCATTCACCTGCTGCTGGTTCATGGCATGATACGGACGCTTTGCGCCATATTTTTCCACGTTTTCATAATCGGGCACATACACCCAATCGATGATGTCCTGTCCCCAGCGATAATAGGCATCGGCAGTGAGGCTCAGATGGTGAAACTCGCTGAAATAATGCTTGTAGTTAGCGCCGAGCGACAAGGTCCACGCCTTCTCGGGTTTCAAATCTCTGTTGCCCAACTGATTACCGGCGTTGTAGTACAAATCCGTGAACGTTGGCAAACGCAACGAACGATTGGCATTCAAATACACTCTGCCTGGGTTCCAAACGCCTCCAAATTCATAGCCGATATTGGCGCCACCAGCAATGTTGTTGCCAAACATCGTGTTGTAGTTGCCACTCACGCCCAGCGAAGCCGACAAATTATTCCAGAAGAACGATTGCTCCGCAAAATAATTGATATTCAATCGGTTCTGCCCTTTTACAAGATCAAGCACACGCACGTCTTTCAGGTCAAAGCCATCCACGTTTGGCACTTGCCCTGCGGCATTAACCGTGTCGCCCAGATTGGTGGAATGGAGGTTTTCGTTCCTCACTTCCAATCCCACCGATGTGCGGCCAATCTTAGAAGCATAATGGCCTTTCAGCGAGGCAGATGCGTTCTGCGAGAAATGGAAATTGCCATACAAACGTTGCCCGCGATGCCACTCGTAGCGATCGTAGTTGGCGCGATAGGCTGCCTGTGCCTCCAGCGTGAAACGTTGCCAGCGATAGCTGTATGAAGCCGAACCGAAAGCTGTACGCGTGGCATCAAACTGATCCTGACTGCCAAAGCCATAGAACATGCCCGCCCCTGCGTCCTTGTACTGCGCACCCATCTGCACACTCAGTTGCTGACGAGTAGCGCCTTCGCTCTCCTGACGCCACGCCGTTTGTAAGAAGACGTTCGCCATGCGGAAATCACTGTTGGTGAGGGCGGTCTGCTCCTTCTCGCTCGGATCGGGTGCATAGTAGCCATCTGCCTGCGAATACTCAGCGGAAGCGTTGATGGTCAGGGTTTTATTCCTGAGTTCACCAAAGGATCGCCTGCCGGAATAAGCCAACTCCGGGTTGATGAGGTTGTTCATACCGGCCGTCAACTTCACAGTCACTTCATCCGCATCCGACACGAAATCATGCATCGTATGCCCCGCTTCGTCTTCGTGCGCATTAGAGAGGATGTTCTGTCTCGTCACGATGTTGATGGCACCGGAGAACGCATTCAGGCCAAACAGGTTGGCACCCGTTCCCTGCAGCACCTCCACCCGCTCAATGAGCGCAGCTGAGATAGGCAGATTCAGCGCATAGTGACCCGTGTGAGCATCACTCATGTTCACACCATTAATCATCACCAGCACCTGATCAAACGTGCCGCCACGCATGCTCACATCGGCTTGCGAGCCGTTCGCGCCACGAGTACGCACATCAATGCCAGGCAGATATGCCAGCACATCTGCCACCGTCTGGATGGGTAACGCCTCTATCTCGCTACGCGAGACAGTCGTTACAAGCCGGTACGCCTCTGATTGAATTGCAGCTTTTTGGGAAACGACAAGCACCTCCTGCAAACTAAGTTGCTTGGCGTCAGTAAGCGGCACACCGCTACTCTCCCCTTCCGTGTCTTCCGCATAAGCGAATGCGCCCACGGCCATCAGCCAACAGCTGAGAGCCAAACGCATGCCGCTCTTGAGCATCTCCTTCTCGGCAATGTAGCCGGCCACGCAACCAATCGTCACCTGACGGTGGAGCGACTGGAAGGCCGAATACGCCTTGTTGGAGAACTGGCGGAAACGGATGATTCGTTGTTTAAAAAATGGTTTTTTCATATACTTCGGCGCTGTTTTGCCGAGTTTTCTTCAAAATTGGCTGCAAAAGTACAACATTTTTTTCATTCCACCAAATTAATTTGCATATTTCCGCAAAAAGTCTCAAATAGATTTCTCTATTCGCCACGCTCATACGATCACACGCTGGCGCAAAATCGCACTTTTATGCGTTTTTTTGCGCGCTAATGTTGGCTATCCCCAAAAAAAGCAGTACCTTTACTCGGTTCCCTCGTTCAGGTAACAGCTTTTTTTTATTAAAAAGTCTCAAATAAATTTGGCCTTCCCAAAAAAAAGCAGTACCTTTGCATTCGATTTGAAACGAATTCTCTCCATATTAAGTTTTTTCGCATGCCTATACGCACACGCGCTTACGCCCACCGACTCGCTTCTTCTGGACAGCATAGCCCGCTCATTCCAGATTGAGGAAGTGAACGTGGTGGCACGTGCCTTGGAGAAAGATGTGATACAACCCCAAACGCTCGGAGGCCTTGAGCTCAAGCGCATGAATGCCCTATCCGTGGCAGACGCCATCCGTTTCTTCTCGGGCGTGCAGCTCAAAGACTACGGCGGCGTGGGGGGCATCAAAACCATCAATATCCGCTCTATGGGTAGCCAGCACGTGGGCATTTATTACAATGGCGTCGAGCTGGGCAATGCGCAAAACGGGCAGGTGGACCTCGGTAAGTTCTCGCTCGACAACATGGAGGAGATACAGCTCTACCATGGCCAAAAATCCGAGATCTTTCAGTCGGCACGCGAGTTTGGTTCTGCCGGCAGCGTCTATCTCAATACGCGCCGGCCTCGCTTCAAAGAGGGCGAGGTGGTGCATGCCCGATTGCAGATGCGGGCGGGTTCGTTTGCGCTGGCCAATCCGTCGGCACAAGTGGATGTACGCCTCACGGAGAACATGAGCATGACCGCCAGCGCCGAGTATGTTCATTCCAACGGACAATATAAATTCCGCTATCGTCGCGTCACGCCTTCGGGCGACGTCGCCTACGACACCACCGCCATCCGCCAAAACGGTGATGTGGAGGCCGTGCGTGCCGAACTGGCACTCAATCATTACTATAGCAACACCGGCTTCTGGAAAGCCCACCTCTATGCCTATAACTCCGAGCGCGGTGTACCTGGCGCTATCGTCAATAACGTGTGGCGCAATGGCGAACGACTCTGGGACAGAAACATCTTCGGGCAACTGACATGGCAGGATCAGTTCCTCAACCGTCTGCACCTGAAGGCCAACGTCAAATACGCCAACGATTACACCCACTACATCAACGAGGACACGCGCCTCCTTTATGTGGACAACGAGTATCTCCAGCAGGAGCTCTACGCCACCGTTGCAGCCAAGGTGGAGCTGTTCGATTGGTGGGACGTGAGCATGGCCTACGATTTGCAATGGAACCATCTGTCCAAATATATGGACGCCACGCGTTGGAGCCACTGGCTTTCCGCTGCCATGGCGTTCAATGCAAAGAACTACTTCCGTGCGCAACTCTCGCTCTTGGGTACGTTCATCAGCGACAACCATACCCCATCAGCCAATAAGGCAACCGAGCAAGATAAGACAGCCACCAGGGCGCGACTCACGCCGGCGGCGTTCATCAGCGTACGGCCTTTTCAGCACCCCAACTGCGACCTGCGCCTCAATGCGTTCTATAAGCACAGCTATCGTTTCCCTACGTTCAACGATCTCTACTACACCGACATGGGCAACGCCAACCTCCGTCCTGAACTCGCACGCATGCGTTCTGTCGGGCTCAGCTACGATTGGCGTAGCCAATGGCACGTCAGCCTTGATTACTACTACAACCGCGTTAACGATAAGATTGTAGCCTACCCCAAGGGCCAGCAGTTCCGCTGGACGATGCTCAACCTCGGCGAGGTGAAGATCAACGGCGTGGACGTATCGCTCCGTGGCATGCAACCCCTCCCCATGGGCTTTAGCATTGGCGGCACCTTGCAATATACCTACCAGACCGCCATCGATGTCACCAACCCCTCCGACACCTACTACGGCCACCAGATTCCCTACATCCCATGGCATAGCGGTAGCGCCACCTTTAATCTCGCCTACCATTCCCCCCGTGGTGATGATTACGGACTCAGCTATTCCTTCATCTACTCGGGCGAACGATATGCCCAGCAGGAGAATATCATCTATAATCACGTGCAGCCTTGGTACACCCACGATCTCTCGCTATATGGCGCATGGCTCGTCCATAACCACACGCTCAAACTCAACATAGAAATCAATAATCTCCTCGGGCAGGATTACGAGGTCATTGCCAACTATCCGATGCCCAAACAAAACGTACGATGCACCGTCTCTGTTACATATTAATCGCCCTGTTGCTTCTTGCTTCTTGTCGCCACGACGAACTCGTCTATCCCGCTATCTATGAATACGTGGGGGAAGATACCGTATCCTATGATCTGTACGTGCTCAACGAGGGCAACATGGGCAGCAACAAAGCTCAGATTGATTTCTACGACGCCGAGACGGGCTACTACACCCGCAATTTCTACGGCGAGCGCAATCCGCAAGTGCTCAAGGAACTCGGTGACGTGGGCAACGACATACAGATTTATGGGCAGCGCATGTACGCCGTCATCAATTGTTCGCACAAGGTGGAGGTGATGGACCTCAACTGCCGCCGCATCGGGCAGGTGGAGATACCCAACTGCCGCTACCTGCAGTTTGCCAACGCCCACGCTTACGTCTCTGCATACGTTGGCCCTATCATGGATGGCGAGCAGCGAGGTGCCGTGTACGAAGTGGACACCGCCACCCTGCAAATCACCCGTCAGGTAGCGGTAGGCTATCAGCCCGACGGCCTGTGCATCGTGGGCGACAGCATCTACGTCTGCAACTCGGGCGGTTATCGCGGCGCGATTGGTTTAGGTTTCGATTCCACACTCTCCGTCGTCGATCTGCGCACTATGACCGAGGTGCGACGCATACCTGTTGACCCAAACCCCGACCTCGTCGTTGCCGACGAGAACGGACGACTGTGGGTGAGCTGTCGCGGCGATTACTTCCACCATCCGGCCAGCCTCCTTTGTCTTGAGAACGGGCAGATTATCCATCGATGGTCGGTGGCTGCTGGACGATTGCAATATTGCAACGGCTACATCTATCTGCTGGAAAACTATAAGAAATCGCTCTTGCGCATCAATACCTCCACGTTCGAAACGTTCACCATCGAGCCTGTTTCCAATCTTGTAGCCACCTTCGAAAATCCGTACGCCTTGCTCGTCACGCCCGAACGCATATATCTCACCGATGCCAAAAACTACGTCTCTTCCGGCTTCTTATACGCTTTCGCACACAATGGCGATCTCATCTTCCGCGCCCAAACAGGCGACATCCCCGGGCACCTCTGCATCAAGCCATAGCTACTAATAAAGCGAGTATAGGGCATATTTGGAGTTTGGCACGGTATTTGCACGAGAGCTCATAACTGCAGAAAAAACACAATCGATTGGTCAATTTATTAACGATTAAAATTGCACGATTATGAGACGAGTATTAGTTATCGCAGCAGCTACTATGCTGAGCATCGCAACGATTAGCGCACAAACGCAACAAGGTCAACAAACAGGTCAGCAAAACCAGCCACGTCAGGAGCAACTGATCAAGAAAAATAAGATGGTTCGCAAGGCAGATATGCAGAAAAACACTCAGCAAAAGAGTACTACTGTCAAGCGAGATCAATTGAAAAAGAAAGCCCCACAACGATGCGCACGCGGTCCTCAGGCCTTCGCCCATCATGGCCAGCGCAGCCAGCGCGGCCAGCACGGGCAGCAATTCGCCCACCATGGGCAACACGGGCAGCACAGCGGCCGACAGGATTCGCACATCAAGCCGCAGCACAAGGCTCAGTAAATGAAGCAGGACATCCTCTTGGGTGTCTTGTTTTTGTTTTACAGATTTCACAAAATTTACCGTATTTTTTGAGTCTACCATGAGTCAACCATGTGTCTACTATGTGTCCACGTATCGTCTACGTGAGGTGAATGGAGCACGTATTGTTTCATGATAACAAATATATCACAGCAGAGCGTCAGCAGACCATAAGCACAGCGTTAGCACAGCATGAAGCAAGTAGCGATAAGATGCAAAAATCACAAAACCGCATTACCTGACCACCATTTTGCGATGATGGGATAGAATCTGCACGTTTTCAGTCCTTAACATGCTATAAAACATACGCTAAGCCATATATTTCACATTTATTGACTTTTCTCCCCCCCCAGATTTGCATATGTCAGCAAAAATTAGTAATTTTGCACAACCTTTCGCGCGCGCATTTGCGCATGTAAAAGACAGAAGGAAACACTTACCACCCATGAAGCACACTCTCATATCATCTCTCACCGTCCGCCATTCTGCTGGCATTTCTGCTCTTCGCACCCTCATCTTCTTCCTCCTTTCCACCTTCACTATCCTGCCGGGATGGGGAGCAGACGCTGTCTGCAATTCTGCCGCAGTAAAATACTACGATGGCTCTGGCTCTGGCGACAAATCATGGACAGTAACTGGTAGTGGCAAGGAATTAGGAGACCTATCCACACTATACTTGAAAGGATTTTGGCTTAAAATTGACAAGAATGATGGAAACGTGTGTGAAAATGCCATTTTACATTATTCCGTAGATGGAGGTGTTTCCGGAACGCTTACAAAGACCACTCCCAATAACTGGTATGCTTCTCCCATTCAGTTTGAAGGAACAGGAGATGTTAACCTCATGGAAGGATTAGCTCCTGGTGTTAAACACACATTGAGTTTATGGTACGAAGGACACGGGGGCAGTAGTTGTAACTCCATTTGGTATAGCAACAATGGGAGCAACTATAAAATGACCTTCACATACGTAAAAACGATTAACGACCTCGTGGTTATAACTGATGATTTCATTTTTGAACCAACCGCGGCATTAACAAATGGCGTACTATATGCAGATAATCATCTGTTAAGCCTTGGAGGTAGCGGCTTCTCGACTAATCCGAATCGAATTCAGATCAAAAAGAACCGCCAGATTGCATTCAAAGTGAACGCGGGCGCCACAGTTACTGTTTCATATGTTACAAACAGCAGTCGTATTATGCAAATGGGTACAACATATAACAAAGAAAATGGAGCGACTGATGCCGGGACTTCTACAGACGGCACACTTTCTCACACATTTGCCAGCGCAAGCACCGTTTATTTATCTGCTTCTGAAGATCTATACATAACTCAAATTCAGGTTTCATATGCCACGCCCCACTCTATTACCTACGATTGCGATGGAGCAACAGGCGGATGCCCTGAGGATGTTGCGTCTGCTACAAAGCTCCCTAATCCCCTTCCCACACCTGCAAAAACGGGCTATAACTTTGTCGGCTGGTACACCAACTCCGCAAAAACAATTGCCGCAGTTGCTGGTGCTACTCTTAATGCAAACACAACTCTCTATGCCAAATGGGAAATTGTGCAATATACCATCACCTACGTATGGGACGGAGGTGCATGCAATGATGGCTATACTGCTCCAACATACTACACCGTTGAAACCGCAGCTGCTCTTCCTGCCAGAAACGAAATCCACAAAGATGGGTATGGTTTTGTGGGGTGGTATATTGATGCCGAACACACGGACCGCAGATGGGTAGGCTACGGCGGAAACACAGACAATACTGGCAATAAAACGCTTTACGCTTATTGGGTAAACAACACCCAAATAACCCTTGATGCCAATACGAACAACCATGGCAAGGGAACCAACCAAAAGGTAGAAGCAACATACGCCTTGGGGCTGCCAAGTTTCACTCATTGCACCCCTGCTTGGGGCTATGCTCTGGAAGGCTACTACACAACGGCTTCTGGCGAAGGCGATAAAGTCATCAATAGCGATGGCAGTCTTGTGGCATCGGTAGAACCATACACTGATAGTTATTCTCATTGGAAGTACATAGAGAACACAGCTACCCTATATGCCAGATATGAGTGGACTGAGCCAGAGCCGGAGACACTCTTTAGCGCAGATGTCACTCGCACGTCCAGTCTGTCGGTAGGAGCAGGTGCAGACTATTCCGTTGTGGAGGCAGATGCAACCATTACAGGCGGTACAGTAACGATCCACAATGGGCAGAAAGATGCAAAAAACCTGATTGCTGCAGCCAACGGCAGATACGGATTTGCTGAAACCAACAGCAATACTTACCTTAAAATTGAGTTGACCGAGCCCTTGGCCGTGGGAGATCTTATTTCTGCGGACATCTATAGCGCTACAGGCTCTAATCTTGGTATCTTCATAACGACTCTTTCCTCTCGTCCGAACTCATGCAGTAGCGCGATTACTGTTGCTGCATCTGATCCTCGTGCTTGGACACAAGGAACGTATCGAATCCAATATGGCGATGGTTTGGCAGGAGCAAGCACCATCTATATCTATCGAGCAGATAATTCAACAACGCAATATTTTGATAATCTCACTATTATTCGAGATGGCAATATTCCCGTATGTTCAGCACCTACGAACATTACTATCAGCGGCGGGTGGCACGTGTTTGAAGGAGAGCGATTGCGGTTGACGGCTGCGGCAGAGAACGTGGCCAATGGTGCAACCTATACGTGGAAGCACAACGGCGAGACCTTGGCAGGACAAACCACCAATATCCTCAACATCAATCCCTGCACGGCCGATGATGCGGGCTCTTACACCTGCACCATCAGTAATGGCGACGATTGCGAGGCCAGCAGCGATGCTTTCAACGTGAAGTTGCTCCGCCTTTTGATTAAAGACGGCGATTCTGAAATCTTCCATAAAGCGTTGGTTAAAGGGAGTGACAACACAGCTTCCATCAGCGTGGAACTGAATGGCGATCACACGTATTCATTCCGCATCACCGATGGTTGCGGCGGTTCGTATGGCAATAGCGGCACCATGAGCAACGTCAATTGCACCGATTGGGTCATGAACGCCAATGCCGACTGCCATATAACCACCACCAAACAAGGTACCTACACGTTCAACGTGAACTACAGTACCATCACGGCGCCCGTGGTAAGTGTAGCATATCCCGCTGCCAATCAAGCTGCCAGCAAGGATATTTATTTCGACAACAATATGGTGAATTGGTCGAATCTGCATTATCGTATTGGCCGTAACGACCACAACCTAAAGACGGCGATGACGCTCGTTCCTGGTACGGCCAATTTATATAAAGTAACGACTTCAGTATACGACAATTTCCTGGCTTGGCATATTGCCAACGGAGCTGGCGATAGCGATGGCAACTCCGTATTTAAGACCAAAAGCGGTTCGTATGCCATAACCAACGCGACTGCTTTCAACTTCGACCCTGTCACCTCCGAAGCCATCACCATTACGCCGACTTCTTCACACGCTACCGGTGTGCAGGACGTGAACGACAACTGCCAGTTCTACACCTACCAGACGATAGATGGCATGAAGATTAACCGCGTGAACATCATTGCAGAACACGGCACCATCACCGTGTCATATACCGACGTTTTCAACCAGCCACAAAGTTTCAACTCCGGTTCGCAGGTGGTGGCTCACACGTGCATCATTCAGGCAAGCGCAGTGGCAGAAGCAGGCTACAAGCTCAACGGGCTCTACATCGACGATGAACCTTATACCGCCCATACGAACTACACGGTTGCAGAGGAAATAACCATACGAGCAGACATTTCCCGCCAAACCGATTACTCCATGATTGTAACAGCAACCAGCAATACCGACTTGCCGCTGAATAGCAACGTCGTCGGCGCAACCGTCACTGGCGGTACGATGGTTGTTACCCGCGCCAACAAAGACAACAAGATGTCTATCCTGGGTCTCAACAAAATCTATGGCATCTACTTTAGTAGTGGCAACGACGAAGTAACCGTCACTCTGGCAGACGACAAAGTGCTGCTTCCCGGTTCCGTCATCACCGGCGAATTGGGCTTTGGTAGCACCCAAACAGATGCCGGTCTGCTCGTTGGGGGCGTAACGATTGGTGTGCAAGACTACACCAAGAATGAATATGGCGTGTTTGAATATATCGTTCCGGAAGGCAGTCCGCTTATAGGTTTGAACTCATTCGTAGTGAAACGTTCAAAAGGCACGGGTACCTATTTAAGAAAGTTTGAAATAGCAGGCGTAGGCGACCCCTGCACCTTGTCTGCGCCAAAGATTATCGCTACCGCAGAGCCAACGTATTGCCCTATCTCATACCCGGTAAAAGCCGTAGCAGAGGATGGAAGCGACATAGCAGGCGGCAGCTATCAATGGTTTAAAAACGGAACAAGCATTCCCGCCGCAACTGCAGCCACCTACACCATCACAGAAGAAGGCGACTACTACGTGGAATACACGGACATGTGCACCGTTCGCTACAGCAACAGCATCCATTTTGCCAACAAAAATCCGGAAGTGCACAAACTATCGCCTTTCCAGTACCACCACATGGACTCTACGTATGCCGATACCGACGCACGCCACCTCTTTGCGGTGAAATCGTTTGGAACGACGCCCTACACCATCACGGCCATTAAGAACGAAAATATGGCATATACGTTGCCAACCGGAGCCGTGTATGTGCAAGCCGGTGGAGGCGAGGCTGACACGCTGATGCTTAACCGCAGTCTGCTCACGGATTTGAACAATCTGGACTCACTCACGATTACAGTTACACCGGTGGACGCATGCAACACGTTAGCATCCGCCTATGCCAACAGCATCAAGGTGTACGCCATTTCCAAAAACGCCAAAAAGAACCTTGCCTTCATCATCACGGGTGCCAATGGAGACGGCACAAAGAATAAAGGCAGCCTCGTGCTGGATGGCGACTTCATCAGCGGCATCAACAAGGCAGACTTGAAGAAACAGACATCACAAACAGCCGTTTCTTCCGAAGAATTGCCACTCTACACCATGCTGAAGCGCTACTACAACGTAACCCCCGTAAATGGCTACGCTCCGTTCTGCAAATACAACTACGAGCCATTCGACCTTCTCTTCCTTACCGACTTCGTGAAGACCGATGGTAGCGCCAACGCCAGTGCGGCCAAGAAGAAAGTGAACGAACTGGGTCTGCTGGTGGATTATCGCCCTATCTTTACCACGAAGTGCCATATGTCAGGTATCTCCAATTGGGAGAAAGTGGGCTTTATAGCCAACCCTGTCGTGCCAAAGCAAACGCAGAAATGGATGAACATCACCTGCTATGCGCATCCGATGTTCGATGCTTTCAAAGAAGCGGACGTGCCACATGAGGCCAGCAACGGTGAAGTGGTATTCACCATGGCCGACCGAGGCGGATTTGATGTTCCAAAAGAATCGGACGGAGGCGAGGCTGCTGCTAAAGCAGTTCAGGGCTTCACGATGCAAGGTGCGGCTAATTTCGTGACGGTGGCCGTGACGCACTACAACGCGCAAGCAAGCATTGTTGACAATGTGGTGAATCCAGTTAATGTTCAATCCAACGACGAACTTCTCGTGGCCAGCTGCGAGCGTCAGGCCAACCCGGAAGCGCGACTCCTGATGCTCTCCATCAACGCCGATGCCCACTCTTTCATCTCCGAGCAGGGGTTGGACGTGATTCATCTCTCGCTGGAGTATCTGTTGGATAGCCGCCCCGTAACCATCACCGACTGCTCTATCACCTTCGATAACGGCAAATTGGCACACAATTATATAGATGGTACCACGGGCACGCGCGTGGTGGAAATCACTGTTACGAACGCCCTTGCAACTCCCGAATTGCCTGCGTATGCCACCTTAAAGGAAACGATCAACAATGGAGATAGCACCTATAAGCACACCTTCACTTATACCAGCGGCAACAGCAAATGGAACAACCCAGCCAACTGGAATGCAGGCATCGTGCCCACGAGCGTGAACAATGTACGCATCGTGAAACCCGTCACCATTGATACGCCTGCTGAGGCGCTGACCGTGAAGATTTGTCACAACAATAACGCCAAGAACGAAGATGGCTCAACCGACGTAAGTGAAGAAGGGCACATCACCATCACGCCTACCGGTTCGCTCAGCACGAAGAGTCGCATCTACCGCGTGGAGCAGGGCAAATACGTTACGTTCACGCCTACACATGCGGACGACGTGCTTATTGAAACCAACGCCGGCGTTAATGGTGCACTCATCCATGGCGATATAGAGGGAAACACCAGCGCCACGATTGAGTTCTACTCCATCTCCAATAGCGCAGACGGTTCAGGCAACGATACGCCTAATTGGCAATGGATGGCCACACCTTTCAACGATGTGAGCCGCGCCATTCAGCAGTACTACTACGCATGGGTGACGGAGTTCGTGAACGAAGAGCATGCATGGACCAACATCGTCCACAACGAAGACCCTATGTATCCGTTCCACGGCTATGCCATCACGCAGGACACAAGAGGTAAAGCAGGCCTCACTTACGTAATGAATGGTGTGCTTGCGCCTACGGCCGATCAAACGCTCTCTCTCGCTTACAAGAACGGCAACGGCATCAACCTCATCGGCAACTCATGGACAGCGCCAATCAACATCACGCAATGGCATGCAACCGACTTCGTGAACGCCACCGCCACCATCGTCATGTTCAACACCGGTCGTGACGTGGATGGCACCGGCACGGAGATCACGCCGGGCACAGAGTCTCGAACTGCCGCAACATACGTGTCTGTACCGGTAGAAACAACGTCGGAACTTCCCGCCGCGCTGCAGGTGATTCCTTCCATGCAGGCTTTCCAGGTGAAAGCCACCGGCGCCAATGCTTCACTCAAGATGAACTATGAGCAGCTGGTTCGCCCCGCTTCCGGCACCGTTAATCATCAGGCTTTGCGCGCTCCTCAGCGTAGTGCACAGCAGCCGCAACTCAGCAACGGCATCGGCGAGAAGCTTCGCATCAATCTGCTCGGTCAGCGATATAGCGACTTCATCTATCTCTTCCAGCACGACGGCTGCACCGATGGATTCGACAACGGCTGGGATGGAGAGAAAATCTACTCCGATAACTACGACATCCCTGTCCTCTACATCGAGAATCAGGTTGGCGATTGGCAGATTTCTACGCAGCCGTCACTCGCAGGCACGCATTTCGGTTTCTACAAAGGCGAAGATGATAATTACGCCATCACCTTTGAGTATATTGGTTACGAAACACTCTATCTCTACGATGCCAATACCGATATCTACACCCCGGTTCACAACGATTCGGTATACCATTTCAGCAGCAATACGTTCGATCTGGAGCGCCGCTTCATGCTGACCGACCACAACCCTTACGCTCCTTTCATTCCGGAAGTGCCGACGGGCATTATGGACCTTGAAGAAAAGCAGGACGGCCTCTTCTTCACCAATACTACCGGTGAACAGATGTTCATCCATATCTACGACCCAGCCGGTCGACTTTGCTTCTCAGAAAGCACCAACGCACCAATCTATAAAGCCGTGCTGCCTGATCATCAGGGTGTTTATATGGTGGACATGAAGACAGCCACTCGTCATGAAGTTAAAAAAGTTGTACGATAAAAAGAGGATGACATGACTACGAGGACACAACGAATGACTTTCCATGCACGAGATATAGCCCCCAAGCGGCTCGCACTAATGTCGCGAATGCTGCTCGTGTTACCGATACTGCTTGTGTTGCTGTCGGCAACTCAGGCCATGGCGCAAACCAGCACGCCTCCCACCTATAAGCCCACCGTCTCTATAGGCAGCACCCGCCAGCCTGTAGCCGCAGGTGGCATTCACCTCACTTCCCAGCAAACGCTCTCTTCTTATGGCACTGGCTCCACATGGAGCAGCTCTTGGGGCGGCCCAACCATGAACATCCGCATGTCGCACTCATCTGCTCGTGGCATCAGCCGTGTAAGCAGCCACGCAGCTCCCACCATCTCGTTCAGTTCGCCCAATATAGGATGGAAAAGTAGCAGGAGCTACATCCTGCCCATAAGTGAGGCCGAACTCAATGATAACGGCATAGCCACGGCGCCCGGTATGCGCAAAGAGAGAGGCGATGGCGGTAATCGAGGGAACGGAGGTGGCAACGCCGGCACGCCTGGCGGCGGCACCCAAAATGAAGATCGTCTGCCTATCGGCGACTCGCTTCTCCCGCTCTTGCTCCTTGCCGTAGCATATTTTCTATACCGCTACAGAGAGCTCGCGGCATAAGAGACGGTACCTAATTACTACGTTACTACCCTATACCCTTGTCGAAGGGGTAGCAAAGCAGTCCCAAATACTCTCACGAGCACTTGGGACGTTGGGAACATCCGGACAGTTTAGGACAGTTCCGGACAGGTGTCCGGATGTCCGTTTCCCAGTAAATAAAGGGGTTTGCGGGCAAAAGGACAACGGACAGTGTCCGGACACATATTTGCTCCAACGAGCGCTGCTACGAGTGCGCTGTTCAAGAATAGCTCAAGAGTGACACAAGAGTAACCCAAGCAGGAGTAGGTGAAGGCCTACGGCCTGCATTGGGGGCTGCTGCGAAAGCCGTTATATTTTTGTACGCGAAGGGCTCGAAGAAACGCGAATTTCCGCAAATGAACCGTGCACGCCGAGCAAAGCGAGCGATCGTTCGAGCGAAGCGAGATAAGAATTACCCGTAAATTTAATAGAGATCGTAGTCACGATTGCGATGAGTTGTAGCGAACTGCTCCAAACCATCCTTATAGCCATAAGTAGAACCAGGGGTAGTAGGATCAGTGAGACTTGTTGCAATCACATTGGTGCTCAACGCCACCACATTCAAATTTGCTGATATATATTGTTCCTTCCACTCCCTCTCTTTGAGGCGCAGCTCTCCTAAATTTATCGCTACACTCTAAATTTTGGTGGCACAAAAGTATAAAAAATGTCCAAAATCAAGCTTTTTTGCATTTTTTCTACATTTTGTTGCGGAAAAATTTGGTCATATCAAAAAAAAGCAGTACCTTTGCAGTCGCTTTTGAGAAACAAGGCATTACGGGGCTCCGTAGCTCAACTGAATAGAGCATCTGACTACGGATCAGAAGGTTACAGGTTTGAATCCTGTCGGAGTCACATAGAAAGCAGAAATGGTTGTCGGAGAGTTCACTATCCAGCAATCATTTTTGTTTTATATGTTAGACAGCCCGTGGCTGGCTAACCCTACACCGCTGGAGAACCGCTGGAAGACAGCCAGAAGACCGCTGCGGCGGTCTTGCGAGAAACAGACAGAAAAAGCAGCCACCCGAGAGGATGACTGCTTTTCTTATGAAGTAGGCAATAGAGAATTACTTTTTAACTGGGAAATTGAAGTGATAAACCAATTTCAAGCCACAGTCGAAGAAGCCACGTCCCTTAGCATAGGTATCTACGGCTGAATTTACCTTCACTTCACCGCGTACGCTACCATCATCCTGCTTCTGAGCACCCATTGTATTAATCAATACGTTATCACTCGTGCTGCTGAAGTTCTTTGCAGAGAGGTTGAATTTCTTATCGTAGAGGTTAGCCAATGAATAGTTGCCATACACGCCAAGACCTAAGTTTTGACCATTGCGAAGCGTCCACTCATATCCCATTTCACCAGTGAGGAGGATATTGAACATCGCATTGCTCCATTGCTTGGTGTTATACTCGCGATTCTCATACTTACCGGTAACATACTCGTCTACTACGCGTACCCCTTCCTCCTCATAGAAAGCAACCACCTGACCATTATCGATGTTTTGCTTATAATGAGAGAACACTGGCAACATGAAGCGAGGACCTACATTGAAGAAATAGCCAGACTCGTGACGGATAGAGAACAGCACAGGGATTTCCACTTGAATCTGTCCATCACTCTCCGTGAAGTTTGTACCCTCAATAGAATACAAAACCTGCTTACCTTCCATATCGGTGACAGCGGTTTGCTTTGCATAAGGCACCGTATCGCACTTCAATGGCGAATTGGCATAACCTACAGAAACGCCGGTGATCACGCCAAGATTGCACTTCTGATAATCCTTTGCGCCTGCATAGTATGCATACTGAAGATCAAGCATACCATCACCACCAGCGCGCCAATTGCCCATACGGAAAGCACCTGCATCATCCTTGGTATTCTGCATCAAAGATGCGACACCACCACGAACGCCGATCGAGAAGCGATGCTCTTTCTGCTTATGCTTATACTGACGCATACGAGCAAGCGAGTCGGCACGACGCACTTCCTCATCACGCTGACGACGTTCAAATGCATCACTATCAAAATTAGCCTGCTCCTGCGCTTGGCGAATGCTATCTTCGCGAGCACTCTGCTCTGCTACTTCTTTTGCTTTCTGCTGTTCTGCTGCTTTCTCTGCGGCCTTTACGGCAGCGACAGAATCTGCCTTATGTTCGCGCTCAGCTTCCGTAAGACCGTCCGGCCCTTTCACTACGTACTTCAGCACTTCGTGCGTTGCTGCCTTCGCTGCCGAGTCGGTACGTTCTACCGGGTTAACCAATCTCAAATCTTTTGGTTCTACCCACGACATAATACCTTCAATCAAAACGCCATTAGGAAAACGCTTGCCACCTACAGCTTTGATAGTGTGCATTACGTTGTATACCCAATTGGCAATCTTCTCACCAGTGAGATAGTGCGTTTGGTCGGCAGTAATGATAATGGTATCACCCGCTGCGTAGGGGAAATCTTCTCCCACATCGATACCTTTTTCCTGCATCTGTGGGTCTTGCTTCATCTTGTTGCCTACTGGCTGATTTGCGAAAGCGCAAGTCAGCGGCAGCAGGAACAATATCATCAAAATATACTTTCTCATTACTTCACGATAAATTTAAGTGAACGAGCATCTTTCTCGGTTGAGATATTCATGAGGAAGCAACCGTTGTATGCGTTACGCGTTTGATAAGCAACCGTCTCCTGACCTTCTACCTTCACGCGGTCGACACATTCGCCCATCATATCATAGATAGCGATAGTGGTAACTACGTCTGGATCAAGGTTGTAAACATAAATCTGCTCACCCGGTTGAATCAAAGTAGGATTGATTACTGGAATCTTCTGAGCAACTGGGTTCACCACAGCTGGAGCATTCGTGTTGCCATCGTTGGTAGCACCAGGAGCCTGCGCTGCCACCGTACCATTGGTAGTGGCCACAGGATTCGTATTGAACGTGTTATCTTCTGCATTATAAACCTGCGTACGCACACCCTCAGCGCAATCATCCGTATTTCCCTCTTCTTGAGGCATGATAATTACGGCATAATACTTATGTGAGCAACCTGGTACGGCTGCAAGTGAAACTCCGCTGCCATTAGGAGTAATGTAATAATCGCTTACGCTGATATAGTTAGCAAAGTCTTCTCTCAGCAACTGATCTTTATCTGCAGGGTTTACTGGGTCCACCATATCCAACATACCATTAGAAGCGGTGAGGATGTGGTCGAGAGCACCATTCTGTGCATACCAGAAGAATTGTGCACCTTCCAATGAACCGAAGTGATCCTCTGCCTTCTTCTTGTTGATCAGGATCAACCAGTTATCATACTTAGGAACAAGTTCTGCATAGTACTTGTCAATATCCTGATCGTTATCGGTAGATCTGATCTCAACAACCACGTTGAATGCCTGGCTTTCGAGAACAGAACCGCACTCGGTAGTTACCACATAACGTACCTGATATGCATCTCCTGCCTTGCTGGCTACTGTAGCACCTGGCGTATAGTTATTCCAAGCGTTTTCGCCCGTCTTTCTGTATTGCCAAGCAATAGATGCCATTGCTTCATAGTTTTCATCCAAACCGCCGAAGAACTCATTCACCTTCTCAAGTACGGCCTCAACCTGAATCTCCTCGCCGCAGACAACTACTGGCAATACACCAAGTTCTGCTGCAGTAGGCAATGTAGGCACTTCACGAACGATGACGTTGTAGCGAATCAAAGAGTCGCAACCATGAATGCTTGCAAGCATTACTTCATACGAACCTGAAGCATTGATTACCTTATCTACTCCACCAGGATTTGCAGGGATCTTCTCGCCAGAGCAGATGATGGTGTCGATGATAGTAACAGGAATTTCCGGATAAACATTGAGCTTCAAGGTGATGATAGAGTCGCAACCGCTGATTGTTGGTACCGTATCCACTTTCGTAATCACGCCACCTGCGTTAGAGATTTCGTTTGCCAACGTAATAGTTTCTGCGTGAAGCACGGCAGCACTATTGTTGCGGAGGATTTCCCAACGATACGTGCCATCTGAGTAGCAAACGTTATCCGACATTTCCACATTGGTGTAAACTGGGTTTACGGTCAACTCAAGAACAATCCATGCGGAATCGCAAGTGGTACCTGCGAAGTTCAAGGTATCCAAATACGTACCTGCTGAAGTGTACGTCTTTTGATTCTTAGCCCAAGTATATGTATCGCCATCGCAGATGCTTTGACGAGTGGTGTCACGGCGAACAACCTTAGAAGTAACCTTATAAACATAGATTGAATCAAACTTCTGATCGGTTACGCCTGGCTTAGCCGCATTATGGATAGTATCGCGGAGCGTTTCATTAAGTGCAACCACACCATCTGCCGTATACATACGGAATGATTCGCCGTAGCAGAGAGGTACATCAACGTTAGCCGTAAGTTCATCGGCCTTGGTAAGATTGATGAGCAACGTATCCTTATGCGTGTTGCCACACTCTGCATAGTTGATTTGGAATGCCACCTTAGCAGTCTTGCTCGTGGTTGAGCTCAACTGATCACAAGCCTTGAATGCGGAGTAAACGCCATCTGCGCCTGCTTCAGCATAGGTCCAATCAATGGAAGTGATAGCTGAAGCATACGTGTTGTTCTGAGCCACGTAAGTTTGGATAGCCGTTTCTACAGCTGCAATACCTTCTACTGCTTTACCTGCCTTAATGGTTGGCTTAACGCCTGCCCAAGGCTTCTGCATATTGAAGGTGAACACCTTATAATCATACGTGATAACGCTATCGCTCTTCAATGTTTCATTCACATTGTAAAGAACCGTATCATTGATCGTTTGAGCCTCGATAATCGTGTAAGACTGGCCACCAATCGTTACTTCCTTACCGGCACAAACAGTATCCGTAACCGTCTTGGTTTGGAAGTGCTGGTTATCCGTAAGAGTGAGTACCAAAGTGTCCTTAATCACGTTTCCGCACTTGTTGGTGTACTCGAGCAGCAAGGTGTCGGTAGCAGCACGTGGAGCGGTGAAGTAATTATCTGCCGCTGCAGGCGTCCAGGTGATGGTCTTTGTTGCATCTACCTCCGACCAGTTCTTAGCCTTAACCGAGTCGTTATATTCTGCCAAGAGTGCAGTCAAATACGTGTCCGTGATCTTGCTACCTGCCTCCAGGGTCAGATTCTGCAAGTTTGTGATAGGCTGAGCAAAAGCTGCATCAGAAATCACGTAGTACATATGCGTATAAACACTATCGCTCTTCAACGTATCGTTCACAAGATAACGAACGGAGTCAAGGATAATGGTGTCTGCATTAATTACGTAATCAACACCACCTACCGTAATCTGCTCGCCTACACATACCGTATCCTTCACCGTTGAGTCTGCGAAGTGCTGGTTTGGCTTGAGGGTGAGCGCCAACGTATCTTTGATAGTGGTTCCACACTCGTTATCATAAGTAAGATACAATGTATCTGAAGTTGCATATGGATATGGATCTGTGAAGTAGTTTTCTGCTGCCGCTGGAGCCCAAACTACCGTTGCTACATCCACTTTAGAAAGGCCTCTTGCGTCAAGCGTATCGTTGTATTCCGTAAGAACAGAATCCAGATAATATGCCGTAATCTTGCTGCCGGCCTCAATTTCCAAGCTCTTCAGCAACTCCTTCGTAATAGGCTGTGCAAACTGAGCATCCTTTGTTACGTGGAGCGTAATCGTCCAAATTGAATCTACAAGAATGGTATTCAAGCGAACTGAATCGTGGTATACCAAAACGGTATCATTGTAGATATCTTTAACCACTGTATCGATCTTGTTGAAGTAGGTATCTTCAAAATCACCAGGACAAACATTAAGAGTAGTATCCATCTTGACGGTATCGTCCGCTACTGGAACCAATGAGAAGCAGAGTTCCAATTGCTTAGTGCTTGACATCATCATCGCGAACTTGCCAGAATCAAGCTTATTCATGTGCAAGAGACGATGACTGAAGAGGATCGTGGTGTCGTGATCAAACACATACTCCTGCTTTGGAGCCAAATAGACTGGCTGGTCGCATTCGTCTGCTCTCATCAACTTATCCACCATCACCTTGGCGCCGGTAGCACCATTAAGCTTGTAAGAAACCTGAATACCCGTGCTCATTGGAGCGTTATAGAGGTCTTCCACGTCCATGCCATACCAGAGCGTATCGCCTGCTGCAATCGTGATGCAGGTGTCGAGGTTCAACTCAATTGGGTGACAAGGATCGTTCGTTACTGCTGCTTCCAGCATGAACTTATAGCAATGGTCGGCCTCGATTACTACGAATGCTGAATCGCGGAAGGATTCCATTACTGCACAAGCAATCTTCTTTTCGAATGGGCCGCTAATATTGAGGTGCTTCTCAGCAGGCTTTGCGTGCGTCTCGCAATCCCAATACTGCAAGCCAGTGAAGCTGATTTCGTCGCCACAATTAGTAGGTTCAATCTTCAACGTGAGTGAATCATACTCATTCGTAAGAGCACGGAGCTCCTTGATATCGAAGAAGAACGTATCAATTGCCGTGCCTTCATACCAGATATTTGGCTTCACAGCAACCACGCCTGGCTCATTGCAAACATCAAACAATGGACCTGCATAAGCTTCTTTCCAAGCGCCGAGCTCGATAGGAGTCTCGCTCTGGAGATGCATGAGCACATATTCTTTGTTGTAGCCACTAAGGAGACTACCTACGTTTTCATCATGAGGAGCTGCTGGATCAGTTACTGCGTCGAAATGACGAGAGAGAGAACCCAACTTATAAATCTCGCTGCCGCAATCTGAATAGAAAGTAGCGGTAACGGTTTGTGGCGTAGCATTCCAAAGCTTAGCGATAATCTCGTAATCACGAGCTTCCGCTGCGCTGATCTTATACCAAATATCGTTTGCAAGACCCGTTGAGAGCTTGGTATCGTATTGGAAATCAACAGCGTGACCACAATCGTAACCTACGTTTGGATTAACCATAGTGGTATCCACAACCAAGCCAGCACCCGACAACTTGAAGTATACCTTATCATACTTGAGCAAATAGTTGTCAAGCATATCATATTCAATCGTCTTTGAAACGCTGCCGTTTGCTGCTACCGTTGAAGAATAAGACAACGTAGAACGAACCACGCAATCGTATGCCACTTCCACCGTACCGGTTACGGCGTAGCCATTAGGGTTCGTTACCGTGATTTCCGGAACGCTGTTCTGAGCAATTGCTGCCCAATCATCCTTCTCCATATAGTACCACGTCGGAGTAGCAGGAATAACGGCTGGCAACGTAAGTTTCTCTGGATTATAAAGCGTGCAAATATCCTCTGCAGGCGTTGGGTCTGCTACCACCTCTGCAAGCAATTTCACGTTGGTAGTAGTGGTAATGCGCACGTATACGATATCATTATTCTTATATGCGTCATAAGGAACAAAGCCCTTAGCTGCGTCAGCAGGCTTGGTTGCACCAGCAGTAACGGTGAAAGTGCGGCTGGTTGGAGCAGCACATGGGCACTCAAAGAAGAGTTCTGCCTTTACGGTAGCATCTACCGAAGGATCAAGATTCTTGATAGCAGCCTGCACACCTTTGCCTGCCTGCATAGCCGATGTCATATCCACTTTATAGAGAACGCTGGTTCCTGCTGCCTGCGTAGCACCTGTTGCCCAATTGAAATCAACAGCCGAAGCACAATCCAACGTTTCAGTCTTAACTGCGTTCAATGCCAAACGGAAAGTAGCATTAGAAGCAGCATTGCGTACATTGAGATAAACCAAACCATCAGCAGGTTTAGTCATTGCCATGAGAGCATTTACATCAAGGGTGTCCAAGATATTTTTTAATGAAGAAGAAGTCATAAGCTCTTGCTCACCAATCTTGTAGTAATTGCTACCATTCTTATATACGATATCTATAGCCACGTCGCCCGCAGCACTTGCAATCACCTCTACCTTAGGGATATCAAGCTGCTTGGTAAGGCTATCGTAGCGTACTGAGAACCAGTTATCACCTGTTTCAAGTTCCTCCACTGTGCCCAGAACATAAGCTTTAGGAGTAGGCACCGTGATAGGAGTAATAGGATCTGCCACCTCTTCCAACTCAATATTATATTTACCGCCCGCGGTCACGTGCACATACGCACGAAACTCATCAACAGCATTGAGCGTTGCTGAAGAGAGCACAAATTCCAACACATTACCCGCAGTTGTCAGTTTCTTCTTGCGAGAAACGCTCGTTACAGGGCAGTCGAATGTAGACTCAATAGTCACCACACCCGTGGCTTGAGGCGTAACCTTTACTTTCAAGGCCTTGCCGGTGTTGGCGCCATGCACATAACCATCGAGGTCGATATTATACCATGAACCTGAGTTCTGATTCGTAAGAGCGGCTGCACCAGGAACCAAAATAGTATTAGCACCTGTGCAAGGATTAGCCTCACCTACTCGGCCCGTTTCAAACACCTGGCCCCAGAACTCAACCGTCTCGTTATTGCCAGTTGATACCACCTTCAAAAGGAGATCATCGTAATCCAGCAAAACACCAGCCACAGCTGCTTCCATTTTAAACACGCCACCGGCGATTGTGGTAGAGCGACCAAACAAACTTGCACTGGTATTCGATGGCTTATAAAGATCCACCTTTACAGTAGCCGTTGCAGAACCCTGATTTTCCATGTACAGAGCCAGAGTTGGGCTCACCAGATCCTGCACCTGCGTCATGTCCATTGAGAACCAGGTTGTCTTGCCTGGCGTCAATTCGGCGCTCAAATTAAATTTCTTGTTAAACTCAAAAGGAATTGCTTCTGCTGGGGTATCACCAGCCGCAGCGAAAGCCGAAAGGCTCACCATACTGAGTAACAAATAAAAAATTGTCTTCTTCATTTTTTGTATTTTTGTGTTATTAATATTTCTCGTTAACTCGCTGATTATCAACACATTATGCACATGCATACGCGAGCCCAAGGGCCCGTAAGTACACATGTAGACACAATATCAGGGTGCAAAATTACTATTTTTTTCCCACATACGCAAGCATTTTAGCAATTTTTTTTCAAAAAAAATAGAGGCACTCCGAAAAGCACCTCTACTAAAAGTAGGAAAATTATGTTGATTACTTCGCGTATGAAATTGCTCTCGTTTCGCGAATTACCGTAATTTTCACCTGACCCGGATACGTCATTTCATCTTGAATTCGTTTAGCCAAATCAAATGAAAGAATCTCCACATCCTTATCTGAAATCTTGTCTGCTCCCACGATGACGCGCAACTCGCGACCTGCCTGAAGAGCATACGTTTTCACAACGCCCGGATACGACATTGCAAGATTCTCCAAATCGTTCAAACGCTTGATATAGGCTTCTACAATCTCGCGGCGAGCACCAGGACGAGCACCTGAAATAGCATCACAAGCCTGCACGATTGGAGCAAGCATCGTCTCCATTTCTATCTCATCGTGGTGAGCACCAATAGCATTGCAGATATCTGGTTTTTCGCCAAATTGCTGAGCAAGACGCATACCATACTGTGCGTGTGGTGTTTCAGGATCTTCATCAGGCACCTTACCAATATCGTGAAGGAGGCCTGCACGGCGTGCTTTCTTAGGATTCAAGCCTAATTCAGACGCCATGGCTGCACAAAGATTGGCAGTTTCGCGGGCATGCTGCAAAAGGTTCTGACCGTATGATGAACGGTATTTCATTTTGCCAATCATTCGAATCAATTCCGGGTGTAATCCATGCACGCCAAGATCGATGGTGGTACGCTTACCCGTTTCGATAATTTCCTCTTCCACCTGCTTCTTCACCTTAGCTACCACTTCCTCAATACGAGCTGGGTGAATACGACCATCAGTAACGAGTTGATGAAGTGCCAAACGCGCAATTTCGCGACGAACAGGATCGAAAGCAGAGAGGGTGATGCATTCTGGCGTATCATCCACCACAATCTCCACGCCGGTTGCTGCTTCGAGAGCACGGATATTTCGTCCTTCACGACCAATAATACGGCCCTTAACTTCATCATTCTCAATATGGAAGATAGATACCGCATTCTCTACGGCTGTTTCAGAAGCCACACGCTGAATGGTTTGGATAATTATCTTCTTTGCCTCCTTATTGGCGGTAAGACGCGCATCTGCCATAATATCGTTCACATACGACATTGCGTTGGTCTTCGCCTCATCCTTGAGTGATTCAATAAGTTGTTTCTTTGCATCTTCCGCAGACATGCCAGAAAGTGTCTCCAATTGCTGCTGAGCCTGCTTGTGCATTTTCTCTATTTCGCGAGACTTATAATCAAGTGATTGCTGCTTCTGATCGAGCGATTGTTGCTTTTGCTGCACTTCATTCAATCCTCGCTGTAGCTCGCCTTGGCGCTGGTTGAGCTGCTGCTCACGCTGGCGAAGACGCTCCTCTTGTTCCTGCTTCTTTTTCTGGTCGGCTGCCACCTGATTTTCGTGCTCCAGTTTCAAGGCAATAAACTTCTCTTTTGCCTCAATGTTTTTGTTCTTTTTAATCATCTCCGCTTCTTCCTCTGCCTGCTTCACTATACTAGCGCTTGAGTAGCGAAGAACAGCAAATGATGCGCCTGCACCAAGCAGCAAAGAAACAACTGCGATTATGATGGTGATAGTAATGTTCATGTTGGTATATTGTTAAATCGTAAATTCGTAAACTTGTAGAATAGTCGTACCTTATTCGCTTAACGACTGCTGTATGAGTGCATTAAGCTCTTGGATCTTACCCACAAATGGTTCCAAGCTTTTGTCTCGCGCATCTGATTGCAGGTTAACTGCCATCGAGAGTGCCACGTAAACCCAAACCTGCTCTACCGAGAAATTGGGGTAAGCTTTTGCATACTGATTGTACTTCTCGTTCATATGAGCCGCCGCTTTGCGATAAACCGGTTCTTTATCGGCATCTATATTGAGCGGTATACGATGTGGCCCCAGCGTCAGTACAATATGTTGCTTTCGTGCTTCCATGCATTATTGGACAGTTTCGTCCTGCACGTAATTTTGTGATGCAATCATATCGATTGCCTTATCTATTTTTGTAATCAAAGCGGACATATGGCGTTTTGCACGCTCTTTATCCTCGGTCATGGCCGTCATGGCGTGAACCGTCTCCAGTTGCGCATATTTCTTGCGCATCTCCACCAATTCAGCGGAGGTGGTGAGCAACGTCTCACGCTGTGCTTTATTTGCTGCCGTCAGTATGCCAACCTGCTGCTTGAGGTCGGCATACTGGCGGAGCAATTCGTTCACATTGCTTTGCAGCAATTCTATTTCTTCCTGATGCGTCAAGACTTAGAAGGAGTAACCTACGCCTACGCCAAGGATGCCCTTAAACTGAACGCGCTCTTTAGCGTCGCCGTTCTTATCAGCAATCATCACGCCGTTATAGTACTTCAAAGAAGTTGACAACGTAACCTGCAAGCAGTTGAAGAACTGATAAGAGAGAGCGGTATCCCAATCCACGTCGAAGTTGCCGAAACGACGGTTATTGTCGAAACAGAGATCTTTGCCATCGTAGCGAGTACCTACTACAGTCTTGTTCCATGCATATGGAGTAAAGAGACCAAGGCTCGTCTGAATCTTGAAATCCTTGTATGCATAGTTGATATTGCCCTTGAAACTCAAACCGAATTCTGCGCGAGCATTCTTGTCATAAGTCTGAACGAAGGTAGCAGGATCAGTCTTTGGCTCTACTTCCTTCCAAGAATATACGCCATAGGTCTTCTTCAAATCCTCAGCAAGATTCAAGTCTGCCAACGTCAAAGAAGTACCATTGGCTGCATTATATTCATCCAAGTACTTTTGGTTGGTGTTGTCGCTTACGTAAACAGTAGTGATACGACCTGCGAGAGGAGAGAGATAAACGGAGAAGATGTCGTTTGGCTTCCAGTCGATACCGAGAGAGATATCTACGTAAGCAGGAGCAAGGAACTTAGAAGTCATCGTGTTGAATGAGCCATCGCCTGGATACTTGCGGCCATAAGCAAACTGAGAGTTGAAGCCTGCCAATCCGGTCAAATACCAGGTCTTTGCAAACTCCCAACCAAACTTGGTAGTAAAGTTGAGCTTATCGCTTGATTTCTGGAATTTGTCGTACTCCTGATCGATCCAGCTCATACCATACTCCATATCGAGATTGGTATCCCATGCAAAGCTGTTCTTGTGATAAAGCAAACGGAAACGACCATAAACCACACCATTCACGTTGTTGTTACCACCTGCGGTCCAGTTCCACAAACCGGTTGCTGCTGCATTCAAACCCACTACGCCTGAGAACTTCCAATCCTTCTCGCCGGTGTCAGCACCCTTCAAGCCTGCCTGTGCAGCTGCTGCTGCGTCTGCCTGCTTCTGAACAGTTGCCTTATCAACCTCTTGCGCAAAAGTAGCAAACGCCATTGCCACCATGCAGATTGTCATAAGAATCTTTTTCATTTTGTAATCAAATTTAATTAATAAATATAGTGTATCTTCTTGTTTCTAAAACTTGCGTATCTTCCTGTTTCCTGAAAAATTTCGTGCATCTTCTTATTTCCAGACCCTCTTTTGCACGTCTCCCAAAAATATACTTTTTTTAAGATTTGGGGCTACACGAGTGTTGCACGAGTGTTGCACGAGTGTTGCACGAGAGTTGAAGCAGACCTCAAACACCATGAAATTCACAAAAAAATGTACGATTTTTAAGATTGGGCACCTAAACCGCATTTTTTCTGCCGCCCAAGCAAACTACCCCAACCTACAAATTTTCTGCAAAGGTACTACTTTTTTCTGACATATGCAAGCATATGACAATTTTTACACAAAAAAATGCATTTTTTGCACGCTTATATGAAAAATAAGTAGTAATTTTGCACCCGGTTTAAAATCAAAACATCATTACGAATATGAAAAACATCAAATATTTACTCCTCACCGTGGCCGCTTGCCTTATTCATGGCAACTTGCTGGCACAAAGTACATTTACTTGCGGTTTTGAAAGTCAGGCCGACCTGACCAACAATTTCACGTACTCTTGCGAAATGACCAATGGTTCTATGACCATCGCTACAGACGTCAAGAAAACGGGCACCAGTTCGCTCAAAGCCACCATGGGTGGCACAGGAGGAAAGAACAACTATCTGCTCACAAAAACAGCATATACTAATATATCTGAGATTAGTTTTTATTTGGCATCATCCGATAAGGGAAAAACTTCGTTTGCCATCGAATACTCATCCACGGCCAATTTCTCTAGCGATGTACACGACATTTTGCCAATGACCGTGTTCACATCTCTCAACGGTCTACCAGCCTCGCCATCCAATAAAACGATGTACCTCATCACCCTCAGCGGGCTTAATGTGAGCGGATATCTGCGTTTCACGTTCCGTCAGCCTAGCAGTAGTGGCAAATTCCTTTGGATGGACGACCTGACCATCACATATGGTGGCGGCGGTACCACCCCTCCTACTCCATCAACCGTGGCTGTTACCGGAGTCACCCTCAACAAAACGACTACCTCTCTTACCATTGGCCAAACTGAGACGTTGACCGCCACCGTTGCACCTGCAAATGCTACCGATCAGACCGTCACATGGTCTTCAAGCAATACCGCCGTGGCTACTGTTGCCAATGGCGTCGTTACTGCTGTTGCTGCTGGTACGGCGAATATTACTGTTACCACAACTGATGGCAGCAAAACAGCCACTTGCGCCGTGACCGTCACAACAGGCACCACGCCTCCTCCTGCCACTGTAGCTGTTACGGGTGTCACCCTCAACAAAACGACTACCTCTCTTACCGTTGGCCAAACTGAGACGTTGACCGCTACCGTTGCGCCTGCCAATGCTACCGATCAGACCGTCACATGGTCTTCAAGCAATACCGCCGTGGCTACTGTTGCCAATGGCGTCGTTACTGCTGTTGCTGCTGGTACAGCGAATATTACTGTTACCACAACTGATGGCAACAAAACAGCCACTTGCGCCGTGACCGTTACCGCACCTTCTACCGAACCTGTCACGCCTCCAACCACTACGCTCACCCTCCACGAGCCAGATCTCTATGATGCTCCTCGTGCCGAAGGTGGCTACAACACGCCTCTCGTGCGCTACGACAATCGAGATTGGGAGGTTTACTATACTGGTCGTCCGCGTCCTACTGGTTCGCGTATTGCGGGTGTGGTTACCGGCTACAACGCCGCTGGTTCCGACGAAGATGCCAAGTATGCAGGTTTCTATGTTTCCAATACCGACGCTTCTACTACGGAATGCCATGCGGCTGATGGCTGGTTTACCGCCAAGATTGATGCGTTGGCCAGCGCCTCTTTAGGAGCTGCTGCACCATTCGCTGGCGCAGCAGGAGAATGGCGTTTGAAGAACAATACCCACTATATTGAACTCCACATCAAAGGATACGACCAATTCGCCATCTATGCTCTGGATAAAAAGTCGAACGGAGACGACTATAGCAAGCCTGCCGATATCAAGCACTTTGAGGTGTTTGTTGACGGCGTAAAGCAAGCGTGCAACCAAATAAGCACGACTGCAACTGTTCGTTCTTACACAATCAGCACAGGCGAACACGTGATTCGCATAACCTGCACCGGCGACGACACCAATAAATTCTATGGTTTCGCTCTCCGTCCAGCCTTTGTGCCACGTGTTAAGTATGTGGAAGGCAACGACTCTACTCAGGTCGTTCGTCAAACGGAAAGCATCCGTCCTGTCACTTATTTCCTCAAGAATAAGGTTTCTGCCGCTGAACTGACCTGGACTGGCGCTCAGGCTAACGGCATCAGCCTCCAGCCACTCGCAAACGACACGTTCCAGCTGGCTGGTACTGCCAACTGTCCTAATGGCGTATACTCCTACACCATTTCTGCCAAAGATGCAAACAATACTGTTGTGTCCACCATTACCGGTCAATTTAGCGTAAAGAGCGAAATCAAGGCGTTGAGCGACACAATGGTAACCACCTTCATCAAGTCGCCTATTCCTGCTATCAGCTTCCGCTACTATGCTTATCTTGAAAGCGACGTGCAGTTCGCTTGGACGAATGGTACGCCTGCCGGTCTGACGTTTTCCACAAATGCTACAAACCATACGGCTTCCATTACCGGTTCTCCAACCGCAACTGGTACATTCCCATTCACCATTAGCGTCGTAGGTGGCAACACCATTCATGGCGAGATTGAGGTATTGGACAACAAACCAACCGTCGTTCCGGGAGCAAGCAAAACGATGCTCTATCTCTATAAAAACAACAGAAATGCCGGTTTGTTTGCCGAACTGATTACCAAATATAATTATTTCGCGCGTCCTGCGGGCGACGCGATGTTGTCAGATTCTGAATATAGCGCATACGATTTCATCGTGATTTCTGAAGATGTGGACGCCACGAATGCAGAAGTGCAGAGCATTATCCGTTCGCTTGCAAAGCCTGTGCTCAACCAGAAAGCGTTCACGTATAGCCCAAGTCGTTTGGGTTGGGGCATACCGGATAATGGTAGTATCAGCAACAAGAATATCGTCATACGAAACACCACGCATCCTATTTTTGCAGGTGTAGGTATCATTAGCAACCAGATTTTGGATGGCGTATATAATAGTCGCGGCTTGATGCCTGTTGAAATAACAAGCGCACAAGGTTACGCACTTGCCGTAGCCCCTAAACGTGGTTTCGAATACGACGACGACGGCGATTTTGCCACTTTCATTCACGAGATTCCTGCCGCTCAACGTGGCGCTAAATATCTCTCGTTTCCTATTGGTTTGGAAAGCTCTGCCCACCTGAATGCAAATGGCAAAAAGCTCCTCCACAACATGATCACGTACCTCTGCGACAACAGCACCTTCACCTCTACCCCTGATCTCCGCATAGAAGAGTTCAGCATCAACGGAGTCTTGGGCCTAATCGACGAAAACAAACAGGAGATTACTCTCACTCTCCCCGTTGGTACGAACCTCACCTCCCTTACGCCTTACATTCGATTGGCTGATCCAACCTGCTTCGTAACGCCAAACGCCCGCGAAACGCAAGACTTCAGCGACCGGCACTACGGCGTGGTTTATACGGTTAGCAACTACATCCAAAAGCATTCTTACACCGTCTATGTACGTGTGCCAAGCGCTTTGGAAGATGTAACGGAAGACGGTCTTTGGTATGCCGACAACATGCTCCATAACAACTACAGCACCTGGGTAAATATCTACACCGCTAATGGCACTCTCCTTACTACCACCAATAGCGACTATGATTTCAGCCCACTTCCTCGTGGCATGTACCTCGTAGTAACTGCATCTGGCAGCATGAAGATCATGCATTAATCTGCGCAGATTAACACTTGCAGCAGATTCGTTGCTGCCAAACAGCACAGCACAAAGAAAGCCGTTCGTCAAGGGTTGACGAACGGCTTCTTTGTTGCTTACACAGATGTATCTGCTATATGTGTTACATTACAATTGTATTTGCTCAATACTGTGCTTTATCGTAAACCTCATCAGCTACTTCTGCACCTGCGATATTCTCAATAATGCAGAACGCGAAATCAGATGAGAGACCTGGACCTTTGGCTGTGATGATATTCTTTGACTCTACCACCAAACCACCTACATAGGCATCCCCCAAATAAGACTCAAAGCCAGGGTAGCAAGTTGCTTGCTTACCTTCCAAGATGCCGAGATCGCCAAGAATAGATGGTGCTGCACAAATAGCGGCAATGGCCTTATTTTCTGCATTATGCTGCTTGAGCAATTCACACAGAGCAGGAAACTCGCCAAGTCGGCGACTGCCTCCGGGAAGAATCAGCATCTCTGCGTCGGCATAATCAAGCTCTGCATAAAGTTTATCCGCCATAACGGGAATATTATGCGAGCCTACTACAAGACGTTCTGCCTCACATGAAACAGTCGTGAGAGCTATACCTGCACGGCGAATAAGATCAACCGTTGTGAGCGCCTCGATTTCTTCGAAGCCTGTAGAGAGAAAAAGGTAGTTCATAATGTACTATTTAACGATGTACTATGTACTATTTGAGTTTGAAGACGTAGGTTATTGAGCCTATCACGTCATTTTCTCCGGTAGAGAATGTAGCTTTCTTAGCCGCAGCAATTGCGGCATTAATGAGCGATTGGTCAGACGTTGTAGAACCTTGACCCAAGGATGCTTCTATCACTTGCCCAGCTGCATTCACGCGGATACGTACCACTACCGTACCTTCAGCATTACTGCCATAAGCAGGTTGCGCGAGTGATCCCTTGAGCGAACGACCAGCCAGCGACCAACGACCACTTCCTGACGTACCACTACCCGTACCTGCTCCAGTTCCACCACCAGATGCAGCAGGGTTTCCTTTTTTCGTATCGCCTGTGCCGTCACCAGAGCCTGTGCTTGAACCATTATTGCCAAACAAGCCCGCCATTGCATTACTTGCCTTATCACGCTTGGCCTGTTCAGCTGCAGCCTTCTCCGCAGCGGCTTTTTCTGCAGCCGCCTTGGCCGCTGCTTCTGCTTCAGCTTTTGCTTTTGCCTCGGCGAGAGCCTTCGCCTCAGCCGCTTTTCTTTCTTTCTCTATGCGAGCAGCCTCTTCCTGCTGACGACGGCGTTCTGCATCTGCTAAGGCCTGTTGCTCTTTGCGCTTCTTTTCTTGCTCACGCTGGAGAGCCAACGATTCTTCATTTTCCTGCGTCATCAGATCATTGGATGATGGAGTCGCTGGAGATGATGGCGCTACGGATGGAGCTGGTGCCGGCGAAGGAACGGGCATTGGATCTGGCATAGTGGCGGCCATACCGCTACCATCCAGCGATTCACCAAAGGCGACCTCTATACCCTCCTCTTCTGGCACGAATGGTCGATCCAGATAAATCAACCATAGGAGCAGGAAAAGCAGCAGCATGATGATAGCCGTGCCTATTGATGCTATTATATGATTGTCATTCTTCACTTCTCAAGAAAATTTCAAGATGTTATTTCTTGGTAGCAATAACCAGTTTCATATGATTTTGATTCGCTATATCAAGCACACGAACCACCTCTTTGTAGGCAATATCCTGATCGGCATGCAAAGCAATGTACATAGTGCTATCCTGCGCCTGCACATTCTGCAAATAGCCTTCCAACGCATCTGGATCAACTGCGGTTGCACGTTGATTACCCAGCGCTACGGAATAGTTGCCTATTTCGTCGATAAAGACCTTTGCTACCACTTGACGGGTATTGGTCTTTGCCTTTGATTGAGGCAAATTGATTTTTATATCATTAGGAGCTGACATCGTGCTCGCCATCACAAAAAAGATGAGGAGCAGGAAGATCAAGTCCGTCATAGATGACATCGAGAACGATGCATCTACCCTATTTCTACGTTTAAGAGCCATTTTCTATCTGGTAGGACAGCCTTAGGCTGGTTCGTTCAACAAATCCAAGAAATCCAAGGTGCGAGCTTCCAACTGACGAACGACACGGTCGATACGAGCCACGAGGAAGTTGTAGGCAAAGATACAGATAATACCTACGATCAAACCGCCAACGGTTGTTACCATTGCCTGATACATACCTTCCGAAAGGGCAGAAAGTTCAATCACGCCTGAATTGGAGCCGGCCATATTATAGAACACGTTCACCATACCAATTACCGTACCCAAGAAACCAATCATAGGAGCACCTGATGCCACGGTAGCCAGGATTACGAGGTTCTTTTCCAACTTGGCAATTTCCAAATTACCGACGTTCTCAATAGCCACCATCACGTCCTGCATAGGACGGCCGATACGGGTGATACCCTTTTCCACCATGCGAGAAGTAGGAGTGTTCTGCTGATGGCAGAGATTGATGGCTGAATCAATCTTTCCTTCATGGATATAATCCTTAATGCGATCCATGAACGATTTTTCCTCGCGTTGTGCCTTATGGAGCACAACAGCACGCTCAATAAAGATATACACACCTAATGCGAGCAACACAGCTAGGACGATCATAATCCAACCGCCATACTGCGCCATCGTGAGAAGATTGATTGGTTCCTGTTCTGCTTCGGCCACCATTTCAGCGCCATAAGCCAATGAGTCAATTTGCAATAACATATATTAAATTTTTCTTATATTTCCTATTTGGCCACAAAGGTACTACATTTTTTTGGAGTATGCAAATTATTTGCAATAATTTAATAAAAAATTGTACTTACCTAAACGAGAGAATCGAGTAAAGGTACTACATTTTTTTGGAGTATGCAAATTTATTCGTCAAAAATAATGCCATTTTTCTTGTTTGGCATCAGTTTGGCAGGGTTGGTTCAAACTTTTTCTGCCATTTATCAAAGCGCGACACACTATCTGCTCCATATTTCCACACAGATTGGCGAACTTTTGCCAACGAGAGGGTTTCGCCAACACGCGTCTTGGAATAGAACTTATCCGCATAACACACAATTTCTTCCTCAATATTGCGGGGCGTATAATCTTGCAACGGAATGGGCCAACCATTGGTTTGCACCTCATCAAGAGTAAGTCCTGTGCCCGTATGACGCTCCGCCACTCCAGCATGGCGGGGAAGACCTTCCTTGCGAAGGATTTCCGCGCCAAGATAGCCATGCTCGATATATGCGTGGTCACCATTGCAGAAGATACGTGGCGCATTGCAGAATACGATACCTATATCGTGCAGCATAGCAGCCTCTGCCACAAACGTACGATCTGCTTCCAATTCCGGATGAGCATCTACGATTGCGAGTGCTCGTTCACACACTTGCGAACAATGTGCCACCAGCAATTCGCGCAACTCTGGTTGGTTTGCGCAGTATTTATCAATGATTGCGAGGCAATCCACTTTCGTCTCTTCCGCCATAAACTATCGTATACCGTTGAGAAAATCTTTCGCCGCCATACGTTTTTTTCCGGGGATTTGCAATTCCAGAATATTCACATATCCATCAGCTGTCTTCATAGAGAGCTGATTGGGAGTTGAAGCAGGCTCCACGGCATATATTTTCGTATTTTCAAACACTTTATCCCCTACTGGCAGATTACACCATGCTGCTGGATATGGCGATAAACCTCGTACAAAATCATGCACTTCTTTTGAGGTTTTGGAGAAGTCAATCTCGCATGTCTCTTTGAAGATTTTTGGTGCAGGACGTAGAGTGTCCAAGTCCGGTTGCGGTGTAGTCGGAACTGGTTTCCCTGATGCCTCTGACTCTATAATCAAATTAACCGTTTGGCACACCAATGAAGCACCCAACAGCATCAGTCGATCATGCACAGACCCCACATTCTCGTCCGGTGCTATAGCAATCTTTTCTTGGAGGATAATATTGCCCGTATCAATAGCATGCTTGAGGAAGAAGGTAGTAACGCCAGTCTCTGTGTCACCGTTGATAACTGCCCAATTGATAGGTGCTGCGCCACGATATTCAGGAAGCAAAGATGCATGCAGATTGAACGTGCCCAAGCGAGGCATATTCCACACCACTTCCGGCAACATTCGAAAGGCCACAACGATCTGCAGATCGGCCTGGTAACTGCGCAATTCGCACAAGAAAGCCTCATCTTTGAGGCTGACTGGCTGCAATATTGGAATATTTGCTTCCAACGCATATTGTTTAACAGGTGAGAACTGCAAATGATGTCCTCGGCCTGCCGGCTTATCGGGCATCGTCACGCAAGCCACCACATTGTAGCCGCCTTCCACCAATGCTCGCAACGATTCTGCCGCAAAATCAGGTGTTCCTAAATATACTATTCTTAAGGATTTCTTATCCATGCCTTTCTTCTTTAAACCGTTACCTTAATCAGCACCCCATAGGAGTTTATCTCGAAGCGTATTGATGAAAGAATGCCCATTCAGCTGCACCAGTTTGATCGTGAATGGAGCACGTTCAATATGCAACGTAACGTCATCTTTCAGGGCTTGTGAACGACCGTCGATTGATACCAGATAACTGCCGGAACGAGAATGTACCGACAAATCAAAAACACGATCTGGGGGCACTACCAACGGACGTACGTTGAGGCTATGAGTGGCAATAGGAGAAAGAACAACGCCCTGCAGGTGCGGCGACATGATTGGTCCGCCTACCGACAGATTATATGCCGTTGAACCAGTTGGCGTTGCAATCAGCAGACCATCGGCGCGATATGTGTGTAAATATTCGCCATCTACCATTGTATCTACCGCTATCATAGAACTCAATTCCTGCTTCATCACAGCCACTTCATTCAACGCAAATCGATGCATTATATGACCGCCGTTAATGGTAGTTACCTGCAGTACGAGTCGATCTTCAACCGTATAGTTATTATCCACCAACTGCTGCAAAATGGTATCGATATCGTTGGTATTCACATCAGCCAAAAAGCCCAAATGACCGCAGTTGATGCCAAGGATTGGAATATTCTGTTCGCCTACAACGGAAGCCGTGGTAAGGAACGTGCCATCGCCACCTACCGACAACGCAAAATCCACATGCTCGCCATCTTCCGGACGGAAAGGATCATGCTGCATAAAAAGCGTCATCTCGTGGCGCAACTCTTGCGATAAAAGCACTCGCACTTTCCTCTCTTCCATAAAATGGAGAATATGCTCTACTTCCGGAACGGTAGCACGTTTATTCGTATTTCCAAAAACTGCAATTGTCATGCTTTCTGTGAATTAATGAAATTTATGAGAAAAGCCTATGGATATCAACTCTTTAAACTGCATTTTCGCTTTGCCCTCGCCTTCCAATATACGTGACGAATCGTAGCGCGGATGGAGTTTTACGCGTGCGGACATGAAGCGATTGATAAGAAAATCGCAATTCACCTCCAAATCAACTTCCCCACTCTTATCCAGATAGCTCTTATATGCATAAAATTTTGTTTCCAGGGATATTTCTCGAAGCGGTTTCCACACCCATTCTAAGCGCACAGAGGCACCGAATTTATGAAATATATTTTCCCCTTTTTCTATACCAAACGACGTGGCTGACACGTGAGCAGTATCATTGGCATACACCATCTTATAAGCGGCAGGTGCGGCCACGATGGATAATCCTTTCACGGGTTTATAATCCAAACCAAGAGCCAAATCAAATCGTATAGGCGTACAGAATGACGTTTTCTTATCGGTTGAATTTGTCTTATACGTTGGCAACACCTGCGAACGATATTCCACCGAGAAAGATGTGTATAGCTTATCCTTCACTTTCACACCCAATTTTGAATAGATGCGGAATAAATCTTCGCTTGTGTTAATGCGATGGATTGTGTCTCCGGAATTGGTAGCCAATCCTTCGTTCCATTCAAACACATTATCCCAGGCTATACGTTTCTTATCATCATATTTGAATACACCCTTTGCACTTCCGTACATGGAGAACGAAGAATTACCGCCTTCATACCAGTTGCTGGACACATAATTCTGCGTGAATTGCATGAGCAACGTAAGTTCCTTAAACCACGGATTGCGTTGGTTCTTCAATCTGTTCAAATACTCCTGTCTATCGGTTTCTACGTCCTTGATAAGCGATTTCTCTGGCACTTGCAACTCGTAAACCGACGACTTCGTTTCCTCATTCTCGTCTATGTCTCGCATCAATTTATCGGAGTTCACTTGGCCAACATATAATCCCGCAGCATGAGTGGTTAAGTACCGACGCACTTCCTGGCGGGGCGATTTTGCCACATATGAAGGAAATACAGGCATCGTAGTATCTACTTTCGCAGAATATTCCAACGGGCGGAAATGCAATGGTTGCTGAGGCCGGTACAATAACGGTAGACATAATGGTGTCGTACCTTTTTGACGACGCAACTGCTCCACTATTTTCAACGAATCTGCGTACCCCAAATGCAATGGAACAATCGTAGTAGTATCCATCGCCAAACGATGCTGGTGTACACTATCCTCTCGACGCGCTATTTCCTTGGATTGTTCGCTGAGAAGTTCCAACAAATAAAAATCCTCAGCAGAAGGTGGAGCCACCAAATCCTCCACTTTCATCGTATCAACATATAAGCGAACGCTATCCTGTGCAACCATCGCTACACAAGACATCCAACAGACTAATATGATGATAAGGTTGCGCATTCGTTATTATTCCCCTTTAATTACTTTCGCTTAACTTTCTTTCGTTCTTGATGATTCATGGGCGCCTCTTCCGCCTCCGTTGGTTCCGGAATCATGGGACGCTTATACGCCATCACCATTAGATAAACACCCCAAATAATGAATGGGATGGATAGCACCTGCCCCATGTTTAAGGCAAAGTTTGCTTCAAAGGCTTCTTGATCAAACTTAATAAATTCGAGCAGGAATCGGGTGAAGAAAACTATCTCCAACCACACGCCAAAAATGGCACCTGGACGTCGAGCTGCTGTAGTTTTAAAATACATCCACACGCCCACTACGCCTGCCACGATGCAATAGATCATCTCATAAATCTGCGTAGGATGGCATGCTTCTGTTTGACCGTCACGCACGAAGATAAAGCCCCATGGCAAATTGGTTGGACCACCGTAGATTTCGGAGTTCATCAGGTTGCCAAAACGGATTAAACAACCCGTCACGGCTACGCCGATTACCAAACGATCGAACATCCAGGGCAGACCCTTATGGAAATGTTTCTTATCCAGTATAAGACCTGCTATGATCAAGCCAATTGCACCTCCGTGCGACGCCAAGCCGCCCTGCCAAATCTTCAGCAGTTCAAAGGGGTGCTCAATATACGGATTTCGATACGTAATATTCCATCCAAAAATCTGTATCGGCTCCAAGCCAAGGGTAGATGCTTCGTGCCACTCATAGAACCAGCAATGGCCCACTCGAGCGCCTACTATCACACCAATGGCCATATAGGTAAAAATCTTATCTGGCCAATCCTGCGGGCATTTGTCGTGCTTGTATAAACCTACCTGAATCAGGTAAGCTAAATATAAACCCAAGGCCCAACAGATGCCGTACCAACGAACGGAAAGCGGCCCAATGCTGAACGCAATTGGGTCCACATTCCATACTATATTTAATAGATTGATCATTCTCTATTGCAATTTTACATTTTACCGTGACATTGCTTGTATTTCTTGCCACTTCCACATGGACATGGATCGTTTGGACGCACTTTCTTCTCGGCTATAATTGGTTGCGTCACTTGCTGGCGACGGGTGTCCTGACCCTGAGCGGCCGACATAGCCGTTTGGATTGAGCCGGAAGATGTTACGCTGCCTGCCTGTGGAGCTTGGGTGCGAGTAATGGCATCTTTTTGTGCACGATACTGCGACATATCCTGACGTTGTGGAGCCTGAGCCTGACGAACATCCTGTGGAGCTTGCGTTTGAATCTGACCACGGAACAAAATTGCCAATGCACGACGGTTGAGATTATTCAACATCTGCTCAAACAAGTTGAACGATTCCAATTTATAAATCAACAATGGATCTTTCTGTTCATACGAAGCTGTTTGAACAGAATGGCGCAACTCGTCCAATTGGCGAAGATGCTCTTTCCATTCGTCGTCTATTATATATAATAAGGTCTGCTTTTCGAAACTGCGAACGATCTCGCGACCCTCATTCTCGTAAGCCGCTTTCAGAGGCACGATAAGCTGATAAACACGCTTGCCATCCGTAAGAGGAATCAGAATGTTTTGATACTGGGAAGCATGCTCTTCATATACGCGCTTCACTACTGGGTTGGCAATCTTCATCACCACATCCATCTTGCGCTTGAACGTTTCCAAAGCAGCCTCTGCCAGTTTATCCGACAAATCGTTGTTGCGACCACGACGGAATGTATCTTCATCAAACGGCATTTCCATGGCGAACACCTGCAACGTATCCATCGTCAACGCCTCGTAATCCTGCGCATTCTTTGCTTCTGCCACGATAGCTTCCGATACTTCGTAAATCATGTTCGTGATATCCACGCCCAAACGTTCGCCCATCAAAGCATGGTGACGCTTGCCATAAATCACGTTACGTTGTTGGTTCATTACGTCATCATATTCCAGCAGGTGCTTACGAATACCGAAGTTATTCTCCTCCACTTTCTTCTGGCTGTTTTCTACGGTCTTCGACAGCATGCTGTGCTCCAATGCTTCACCTTCTTCCCAGCCCATCTTATCCATCATGCCGGCCAGTTTATCTGAGCCAAACAAGCGCATCAGATCGTCTTCCAGAGAAATGAAGAAGATAGAGCTGCCCGGATCACCCTGACGACCAGAACGACCGCGCAACTGACGGTCTACACGACGGCTCTCATGGCGTTCCGTACCGATAATGGCCAAACCGCCTGCATCCTTCACTTCCGCCGTCAACTTGATATCCGTACCACGACCAGCCATGTTGGTTGCGATGGTTACGGTACCCTTACGACCAGCTTCGGCCACGATCTCGGCCTCCTTCTGGTGCAACTTGGCATTCAAAACGTTATGTGTAATGCCGCGCATACGGAGCATTCGGCTGAGCAACTCGCTCACTTCGACTGACGTAGTACCCACCAAAACCGGGCGACCGGCTTCAACCAAACGAACGATTTCTTCTATCACGGCGCTATATTTCTCGCGCTTGGTACGATAGATACGATCGTTCATATCCTGACGAGCGATTGGCTTATTGGTTGGAATAATCACCACGTCAAGCTTGTAGATATTCCAGAATTCGCCTGCTTCCGTTTCTGCCGTACCGGTCATGCCGGCCAGTTTGTTATACATACGGAAATAGTTCTGCAGAGTGATAGTGGCAAACGTCTGCGTAGCGGCCTCCACTTTCACGTTTTCTTTTGCTTCTACGGCCTGGTGCAAACCATCCGACCAACGACGTCCCTCCATGATACGACCCGTCTGCTCGTCCACGATCTTTACTTCGTTGTCAAGCACAACGTAATCCACGTCTTTCTCGAACAACGTATAAGCCTTGAGCAACTGATTTACCGTGTGAACACGCTCTGATTTGACGGCATAATTGGAAAGTATCTCATCTTTCTTGAGCGTCTTTTCTTCTGCGCTCAAACCTGCATTCTCCAATTCCGCCATTTCTGCGCCAACATCTGGCAGCACGAAGAAATGAGGGTCGTCCGTTTGACCTGCCAACGCATCCGCACCCTTGTCCGTAAGTTCAATATGCTTATTCTTCTCGTCTATCACGAAATAGAGCGGATCGGTGGCGATGTGCATATTCTTGTTTTGCTCTTGCATGTAGAACTCTTCCGTTTTCTGCAAGCGCAACTTAATGCCCGGCTCCGACAGGAATTTAATCAAAGCATTTGATTTTGGCATACCTTTGTAAGCACGGAACAACGCCAACTCGCCTTCTTCCTGTACTGCCTTATCTTCGCTTACCATTTTTGCCTTTGCTTCGGCCAGATATTTCGTAGCCATCGTTTGTTGGCTGCGAACCAGAAGCTCCACACGATGCTTATATTCGTCAAACATCTGATCCTCGCCCTTTGGTACTGGACCAGAAATAATCAAAGGCGTACGAGCATCATCAATCAGCACAGAGTCGACCTCATCCACAATTGCATAATTATGCTTTCTCTGCACCAAATCAGCAGGAGAGGTTGCCATATTATCGCGAAGATAGTCGAAACCAAATTCGTTATTCGTACCAAACGTAATATCACATTGGTATGCCTTGCGGCGGTCATCTGAGTTTGGCTTATGCTTATCAATACAATCCACACTCAAGCCATGGAACATATAAATCGGGCCATTCCATTCCGAGTCACGTTTGGCCAAATAATCGTTCACGGTTACCACGTGCACACCTTCGTGGGTCAACGCATTAAGGAACACAGGCAACGTAGAAACCAACGTCTTACCTTCACCAGTAGCCATCTCGGCAATCTTGCCCTGATGCAACACAACGCCACCAATCAGCTGCACGTCGTAGTGAATCATATCCCACGTGATCTCGTTGCCACCGGCTATCCAATGGTTCTTGTAAATAGCCTTATCGCCATCTATCGTCACGAATTCAAAACGTGGATCGGCTGCCAAATCGCGGTCAAATTGATTGGCTGTTACCACCACTTCCTCATTCTGAGTGAAACGGCGAGCCGTATCTTTCACGATTGCATACACCTCAGGAAGAACGGCATTCAACTCTTCCTCATAACGCTTCTTGATATCTTTTTCCAATTCATCCACGCGCTTATAGATAGACTCACGCTTCTCAATTGGCGTTTCTTCTATGCTTGATTTCAGAGTTGCAATCTCCTCTTTC
This sequence comes from Paludibacteraceae bacterium, assembly GCA_045600985.1. Taxonomy (GTDB): domain Bacteria; phylum Bacteroidota; class Bacteroidia; order Bacteroidales; family Paludibacteraceae; genus Colicola. The sequence continues at coordinate 52,464 of JAZRYY010000016.1, read as the reverse complement.
ATCGGACGTACAGCTTCCGCCAGGCGGGCTTTTACGGCTTCCGTTCTTGCACGAAGTTCATCATTGGTCAACTTCTCTATTTCTGGATAAACAGCATGAATAGCGTCCACTACTGGGCGAATCGCTTTCATATCCTTCTGACTTTTGTTGCCAAACAGTTTGGTAATAATTTCAATAAAGTTCATATCTTGTTTTCTATAAAATTCATATTGGGCTCGTGTTGATATAATTCCTGTCGTGCTCTCTGCAAATACTTCCTGTCGTTTCTCTGCAAATACTTCCTATCGTTTCTCTGCAAAAAAATCCCTGTCGTATTCTCCGCAAATACTTTCTCTCACGCCAGTGCTTCCTTTTTTACAAATTTCGCGCAGCGGCGTTGGACGGGTCTTCCACGAGAGTATCACGACATCTCGACGAGGGTTGCACGAAGGTTGCAATTTCGCAAAACCATATCAATCGCCTATTCTGCGCAATACTTTGCGACTGCAAAGTTAATACTTTTTTTCCACATTTGCAAATTATAGACCGCAAAATGTATACCATTCACCATTTATTGTAGATTTTTTGACAAAAATGCACCATGCTCTTGCATATTTGGCATATTATTTGTATCTTTGCACACAAATTGAATTCATCTATCTGCCATTTTGGCACAAAAAAGTTTAATACAATGAAAAAAATCTTATTTGCAGCTATTGCTCTGCTCCTTTCGTTTTCAGCTTATGCGCAATCTCCATACGCGCAGTATTATGAAGGATTGCCACTTACGCTTCGCCAGGTGGAACCAGTCGCTTTTCCCGATACTACGGTCAACCTCAAGCGCTATTTGAAGCAATACGGTTGGACTAATCCTAACGACCTCTGCACAGATGCTATTCAGGCAGCTATCGACGACCTTGCAAGCATTGGTGGTGGTCATCTCAACATCCCACGTGGTACTTGGAAAACCGGGCCAATCACCCTCAAATCCAATATCGACCTTCATCTCATGAAGGGCGCTACTATCCTCTTCACCGAGGATAAGTCACAATTCATTTTGCCTGACAAGAAAGGCAAAGTGCCTTCAAAAGCACGCCCTTGCATCTCTGGATCAAAGCTTGAGAACGTCGGCATCACGGGCGAAGGCGTGATTGATGGTAACGGATTCTATTGGCGTCCTATCAAGAAGCAGAAAGTGGTCTACAAAGGAACCGAAGAAGAAAAGGCCGTTTGGGATCAGGCTCTCGCTATGGGCGGCGTAGTTTACCCTGCCGAAGATCCTGCCAATCCTAAAGAGGATAAGAAAGCCGTTTGGTATCCTTTCAATCTCAAAAAAGACCTCAACAGTCCAAATATCGCTCCTAACTACGAAGAGCAGGAAAAAATGCGTTATCACCTCGTCAACATTACCGACTCTAAGAACGTTCTCATCCAGGGTGTTACGCTTCGCAACTCTCCTAAGTTCCACCTTGTGCCCGCACGTATTCAAAACCTCATCATCGATGGCGTTACGATTGATTGTCCTTGGTGGGCACAGAATGGCGACGCTATGGATATTGGCAATAGCCAACGAGTACTCGTGGTTAATTGCAACGTTTCTGCCGGCGACGACGGCATCTGTATGAAAGGTGGCGTAGGTGAAGATGGCATAAAACGTGGTCCTAACAGCAATTTCCTTATCCGCTACAATAATGTATTCCGCGCACACGGTGGTTTCGTTATCGGTTCCGAATTCTCTGGCGGTATGGACTCTATCATCGTGAAAGATTGTGTATTCGATGGCACGGACATTGGTCTTCGCTTCAAGTCTGCACCGGGTCGTGGTGGCTGGTGCCGCGATATTATTTGCGAAGACATCGTGATGAAGAACATCCTTGAAGACGCTATTTTCTTTGAGTCTGGCTATGCCGATAGAGCCGTTGGACGTAGTGCTACAGCAAGCGACGATAAAACCGCTTTCTTCCCAGATTGGGGTAACTTCATTTTCCGTCGTCTCACCGTAGTAAATCCTCGTACGGCTGTGAATATCACAGGCTTGAAAGGTAAACCTGTGCATGACTTGATTTTCGATCAGATTCAATTTATTGGTGTTATCAAGGAGCAGCTCAACATCAAGTTTGCAGAGAAGCTCACCTTCACCAATTGCACCTTCTCTGGTAGCAACTCTCGTTCTGTCGACACCAAATCTTGCCACAGCATCTCCCTCAACGGCCAATCTATCGCAGAATAATTCGCGCACTCACATTCGCGAAATCAATAACACTCACACGCTTTTGCAAAGTTAATAGCACTCATACGCTTTTGCAAAGTTAATAGCACGTACACTTTAGCGAAATCAACTGTACTCACATTCGCAAGATCAACAGTACTCACACATATTCGCAAAGTTAAATGCACGCACACATTCGCAAAATCAATCAATTGCATGTATGTTGCGTACTTGGATTGCATAAAAAAACTGCCTAACTCCACGTTAGACAGTTTTTTTATGCCACAGTTTTATATACTGTAATTTTATGTTATAATTATCTCTTATTCTGCGATCTTATATTATAATTGTATTTCCTTATGTAATAGTTGCAATTAATCGCCAAACACAATATTTGCCAATTCGCGACGCATTTTGCTCACGCCACCTCCATCATTAGGATGTGCTCGATTGGTTAACACGATTAATGCTTTCTGCTGCTCCAAATCAATCACGATAGACGTGCCCGTATAACCTGTATGACACACCACTCTTTCGCTACAATTATCGCCTTTCACCCATGAGTAATCAGAATTACTATCCCATGCTAATGCTCTGCCAAACTCTTCATATCCGGCCGGTACCATCACCATTAAATCCAGCGTTTCTGCCGAAAAAGGTCCTGCTTGAGAATGGCCTTTACCTGCCGTATCAGATTTGCGCTCTGCAATAATAGCTTTGCGTCCTTCCGTTACAGATTTGTTTCCTGCCGTATTCATCACCCAAATGGCCAGTTTTGCCAAATCGCCTGCCGTAGAGAACACACCTGCATTTCCACTCACGCCGGCATTTATTTCTCTCGCCAACGGGTCATGCACGATGGCTTCATAGCAGGGAGCATATTGAGGCAACGTTGATTCTATATACTCATTCCTAATCTCGCTCTCTTCTTGCGCCGACCCGGCTTCAAATTCCATACGATATGCCGCTTCTATTGCGTCAGCATACAAGATAGACGGCACTTCGTCATATGCGTCCCACGCGGCAATCTTCTCTGTGGGAGCCACTATCTCTCTACTCTTTCGGTTTTCTCCTATTGGATAATAACACGTATGCTTCATGCCTAATGGCTTAAACACATACTTTTCGGCATACTCATTCAACGGCATTCCCGTTACTGCCTCCAACATATATTGAAGTGATATAAAATTCAGGCACGAATATTCGCAATCCGTTCCTGCCGGCGTTCTGCGCCTGCACGTCGCCATATATTGGCGTAATGCTTCTTTTCTCTCGCTTCGCGACGCATAAACATTATCTTTCAGCAACCACTTATACGATGCGTAAGCCGGTAAACCTGACGTATGCGTCAGGAAATCCACCACTTTCTGTTCTCTTCCCACGTTGCCATCTGCATCTGTATAGGGTTGATATTCTGGCAAATATGTGCTCATGGGAGCTTCCAAATCCACCTTTCCTTCATCTATCAGGCGCATTACAGACATTCCCGTTCCTACCACTTTTGATAGTGACGCCAAATCAAACTGCGTATTTTCAGTCATAGGCAATGTATCGGGCCATACTTGGCGATAACCAAATGCTTTCATATACGCCATACTATTGCCTTCCACCACGCAAACCACAGCTCCTGGAATCATACTGCTATCCACGGCTGCAGACACGATTGAATCAATACGCACAGCATGCGCATAATTGGAATAATCTTTCTGCTTGGCAGTACAAGACATCAGCACTACTGCACATACAGATACAAGAAAGAAGAATGTTTGTTTCATGATATTGTTTATTATAAACCAAAACAAGACCACCCCGGTTGGAGCAGTCTTGTTTTTTTTGTTTGCACGCAAATTACTCTGCTGCTGGAGCTTCTTCGGTAGCCTTCTTTGAAGAAGAACGACGAGTAGTCTTCTTTGCTGCCTTCTTTGCTTCCTTAAGCATGTTTTCGTTGTAGTCAACGAGCTCGATGATACACATCTCAGCTGCGTCACCCAAACGGAAACCGGTGCGAAGAATACGAGTATAACCACCAGGACGATTAGCAATCTTTTCTGCTACATTCTGGAAAAGTTCGGTTACTACTTCTTTCTGCTTCAACTTAGAGAAAACGAGGCGGCGGTTAGCAGTAGTATCCTCCTTTGCCTTCGTCAAAAGTGGCTCAACATAGATACGGAGAGCCTTTGCCTTAGCAGTAGTAGTTGAAATGCGCTTGTGCATAATCAACGAGCAAGCCATGTTAGAGAGCAAAGCTGCGCGGTGCTCTGAAGTACGGCTAAGGTGATTGAATTTCTTATTGTGTCTCATTGTTAACTAAATAATTTGGTGGGGAACTCGTCCCCATTTAATAATAATGTTTTAATCATTCAGACGATACTTGCTGATATCCATACCGAATGCAAGACCATTGCGTTCAAGCAATTCATCAAGTTCGGTGAGAGACTTCTTACCGAAATTGCGGAACTTGAGCAGGTCTGCACGATGGTACTTAACAAGCTGGCCGAGAGTATCTACTTCAGCAGCTTTCAAGCAGTTCAAAGCTCGTACAGAGAGGTCCATATCCGTCAGGCGCGAATTCAAGAGTTGGCGCATACGCAAGATTTCCTCATCAAGTGCAGAGTTGTTTGATGATTCCTGTTCTTCGATAATAATCTTCTCATCAGAGAAGAGCATGAAGTGGAAAATCAAAATCTTTGCAGCCTCCTTGAGGGCATCCTTTGGAGAGATTGAGCCATCAGTATCGATGTTCAACGTCAACTTCTCATAGTCGGTACGCTGTTCAACACGATAAGGTTCAACAGCATACTGCACGTTGCGGATAGGCGTATAGATCGAATCGATTGCCAACACGCCGATTTCGTCGTTTGGATTACGATTCTCATCAGCAGGAACATAACCACGTCCCTTATTGATGGTAATCGTCATCTCAAAGTTGGCAGACGCATCCATCTCGGCAATTTGGAGTTCTGGGTTAAGAATCTCAAAATTGGTGAGATACTTGCCGAACTCGCCAGCCTTGAGCGAAGTCATATTAGATACAGGCACTTGAATAGTTTCAAAGTCTTCTGCATCTTCCAAGCCATCGCGCTTGCGGAAGCGAACCTGTTTCAAGTTCAAGATCATGTTGGTGACGTCGTCAATTACGCCAGGGATAGTAGCGAACTCGTGATCTACGCCGCTGATCTTGATAGAGCAGATTGCATAGCCTTCCAAAGAAGCGAGGAGTACACGACGAATGGCATTACCAACGGTAAGGCCGTAGCCTGGCTCGAGAGGACGGAACTCAAAAGAGCCCTTCGTCTTGGACGAGTCCAACATAATCACCTTGTCAGGTTTAATAAAATCTAAAATTGCCATATAATATTAATAGGTTTTCGCTTTTGCCAGATGCCATAGTAAATAACACCCGGCAAACACGAGGTAAAATTACTTAGAATACAATTCGACGATGAGCTGCTCTTTGATATTCTCTGGAATATCCTCACGAGCTGGCATATTGAGGAACTTACCTGCCTTCTCAGCTTCGTTCCACTCAATCCAATTGTACTTGCCATGATTGAAACCATCGAGGCAGTTTACGATCACTTCAAGGTTCTTAGCCTTTTCGCGAACACCTACTACCATGCCTGGCTTAACCTGGAAAGAAGGGATGTTTACCACCTTGCCGTCTACTACAATGTGTTTGTGGCTAACCATTTGGCGAGCGGCTGCACGGGTAGGAGCAACACCAAGACGATATACTACATTGTCGAGACGAGACTCGAGGAGTTGGAGAAGAATCTCACCGGTAATACCCTTTGCACGAGATGCCTGTGCGAAAAGGAGGCGGAACTGACGTTCGAGAACACCATAGGTGTACTTTGCCTTCTGCTTCTCTGCGAGCTGAGTACCGTACTCAGACATTTTCTTACGACGGTTTACGCCGTGTTGGCCTGGAGCATAGTTGCGCTTATTAAGCACCTTGTCTGGGCCGAAGATTGCCTCGCCAAAACGACGAGAAATTCTTGATTTAGGTCCAATATATCTTGCCATAATCTTAAATTTTTAAACTTTTAAACATTTAAATTAATTATACACGACGACGCTTTGGAGGACGGCAGCCATTGTGTGGCATTGGGGTAACGTCCATAATCTCCAATACATCAATACCTGCAGCTGCGCAAGCACGGATAGCAGATTCACGGCCATTACCTGGACCCTTAACGTATGCTTTAATCTTGCGAAGGCCGAGATCATAAGCGACCTTGCAGCAATCCTGAGCTGCCATTTGTGCAGCATAAGGAGTATTTTTCTTTGAACCGCGGAAGCCCATTTTACCTGCTGATGACCAGCTGATAACCTGTCCGTCGGCATTAGCAACAGTTACGATAACATTGTTGAAAGAAGATTGAACGTGGAGCTGACCAACGCCTTCAACCTTTACAACGCGCTTTTTTGTTGCAACAGTTTTCTTTGCCATAATTGTTTAATGAATTAATGCGACTTTCTCTACACCACTTTACGAAGCAATACGATCATTCCGTTGGTTATTATATTGCCTGCAAATAAGGGAGCAGATAAGAGTCTGTTGGTTGTTACTTCGTTGCCTTCTTCTTGTTTGCAACAGTTTTCTTCTTACCCTTACGAGTACGAGCGTTATTCTTAGTGGATTGACCACGCACTGGAAGACCAATACGGTGACGTACACCGCGGTAGCAACCGATATCCATCAAACGCTTGATGTTGAGTTGAGTCTCCGAACGAAGATCACCTTCTACCTTGTAGTTAGCACCGATGATCTCACGGATTTTAGCTGCTTGGTCGTCTGTCCAATCCTGCACTTTGATGCTTGGGTCTACGCCTGCCTCTGCAAGGATTTTCTTAGCGCTGCTACGACCTATTCCGTAGATGTAAGTCAAACCGACTTCCCCAATCTTATTCTGGGGTAGATCTACACCGACAATTCTTATAGCCATAATTTTTTACTATTGGATAATTTGTTAATGTTACCTAAAGAGAGCGCTTATCCTTGACGCATCTTCATTTTAGGGTTCTTTTTGTTAATTACGTAAAGATGGCCTTTGCGACGAACAATCTTGCAGTCGTCGTTACGGCGCTTAATTGAAGCTTTTACTTTCATATCAGTAAAGTTTTATGAGGGGCTCGCCCTCTATTGTAACGGAATGCTTTCGTTATTTGTAGCGGAAGGAGATTCTTCCTTTGGTCAGATCATACGGACTCATTTCTACGCGCACCTTATCTCCTGGGAGAATCTTAATGTAATGCATGCGCATCTTGCCCGAAATGTGAGCAATGATTTGATGACCACTTTCCAGCGTCACACGAAACATGGCATTTGATAATGCCTCTGTGATCGTGCCATCTACCTCAATTGAATCTTGTTTTGCCATATTAATTATTTTAATCTTTCTTATCAGATAAAACGCTCACCAAGAGCCTCTTTGATATAATCAAACGTAGAGAGAATATCTACTTTACCATTGCGCACGCACACACTATATTCATAATGTGCGGCAGGCTTACGATCCGCAGTTCTTGCTGTCCAACCGTCTTGCTCAAGGATAAGGTTCTTACGCCCTAAGCAAATCATTGGTTCTATAGCCAGCACCATACCATTTTTAAGCACGATACCATTGCCTCGCCTGCCATAATTTGGCACCTCCGGATCTTCATGCATATCGCGGCCTATACCGTGTCCGACGAACTCTCGAACTACTGAATATCCTGCCGCCTCGCAATGATGCTGAATCGTGAACCCTATATCTCCAAGACGCTTGCCCGTAACCGCCTGTTCGACGCCAAGCAACAAAGCCTCTTTCGTGGTTTTCATCAGCTGAAGGACCTCCGGCTTCACATCACCTACAGCAAATGTATAAGCGGAATCGGCCATGTAGCCATTAAGTTCCACCACGCTATCCACCGAAATGATATCGCCTTCTTTCAAAATTACTTTTTCAGAAGGAATGCCATGCACTACCTGTTCATTAACCGAAGTGCACAAGGTAGCAGGAAAGCCTTCATAACCTTTGCAGGCAGGGATACCACCATGGTCGCGAATAAACGTTTCCGCAAGCCTATCTAATTGCGCAGTAGAAACCCCTGGGGTTATGGCCTTAGCGATCTCGCCGTAGGCCATACCCAAGAGTTTGTTACTTTCACGTAGAAGTTCTACTTCTTCGTCTGTTTTCAGAAAGATCATCTTCTTTTATTAATATGCCATAGCACCTGAGCGGCCCTTGATACGGAAACCGTTCTCAAAGAAGCCGTCGTAGTGACGCATCAAAAGGTGAGATTCAATCTGCTGGAGTGTATCCAAAATCACACCTACCATAATCAAGAGGGAAGTGCCGCCAAAGAACTGTGCGAACGACATTGACACACCCATCAAGCGTGCAAACGCAGGAAGGATGGCAATGATACCCAAGAAGATTGAACCAGGGAGGGTGATACGAGACATAATGGTATCAATATATTCTGCCGTCTTCTTACCAGGCTTTACTCCAGGGATGAAGCCATTGTTCTGCTTCAAGCCTTCTGCCATCTGAGTAGGATTGATGATAATTGCGGTGTAGAAATACGTAAACGCAATAATCAACAGGAAGAATACCAAATTATACCAAAAACCATTATTATCAGAGAATGCACGTACGAATGCGCCTGAGCCATCTGAGGTGAAGCCGGCAATCATGATAGGAATAAACATAATTGCCTGAGCAAAGATGATAGGCATTACGTTAGCAGCATTCACCTTCAATGGGATATACTGACGAACGCCACCATACTGCTTATTGCCAACCATACGCTTAGCGTATTGTACAGGAATCTTGCGGGTGCCCTGAACCAAGCAGATAGCTGCTGCGAACACGAGAAGAAGAACAATAATCTCAGCCAAGAAGACAACCAAACCGCCGCCCATATCATTCAAGCGAGAAGAGAACTCTTGGATGATAGCGCCTGGGAAACGAGCAATAATACCGATCAAGATGATGAATGAAATACCATTACCAACGCCACGATCAGTGATACGCTCACCCAACCACATCACAAACATAGAGCCTGCGCAAAGGATGATAGTAGAGGAGATGGTAAACCAGTTCAATCCAATAACGAGTGGAGAACCGACGGCTGCCATCTGCACAGAGAGGTTAACCAAATAGCTAGGACCCTGAAGAATCAAGATTGCTACGGTGAGGTAGCGAGTGATCTGATTCATTTTCTGACGGCCACTTTCACCCTCCTGCTGCATCTTCTGGAAAGAAGGAACGGCAATGGTGAGCAATTGGATAATAATTGAAGCAGAGATGTAAGGCATGATACCCAACGCGAAGATTGATGCGTTAGAGAATGCGCCACCTGAGAACATATCCAAGAGAGCCATCAAACCACCTGCGGTCTGAGCATGCAATGCAGAGAGAGAGGTTGGGTCAATACCAGGAAGTACTACGAATGAACCGAAACGATAAATCAATACGAACAAGGCCGTAATCATCAATCGGTTGCGGAGATCCTCAATCTTCCAGATATTTTTGATTGTTTCAATAAATTTCATTAGAGTACTTGTTTTAGAGATAAGAGTACTTATTATCAGCTCCCTTATTAGAGCTTGATTGCCTCGCCACCAGCAGCTTGGATAGCAGCTTCAGCTGACTTTGAGAACGCGTGAGCCTCAACGGTAAGTTTAGCCTTGAGTTCGCCATTGCCAAGAATCTTAACAAGAGCAGTCTTGTTTACGAAACCAGCTTCGCGGAGTTCAGCCAAACCAATCTTCTCAAGATTCTTTGCCTCTGCAAGAGCCTGAAGAGTAGAGATGTTGATAGCCTTGTACTCAACGTGGTTGATGTTCTTAAAGCCGAACTTAGGAAGACGACGCTGAATAGGCATCTGACCACCTTCGAAACCGATCTTCTTAGAATAACCAGAGCGAGATTTAGCACCCTTATGACCACGGGTAGAGGTACCACCCTTGCCCGAACCTGCACCACGACCGATACGCTTCTCTGAGTGAGTTGAACCAGCGGCAGGAGTCAAATTATATAATTCCATTTTTCTTATGATTTAGAAGCATCTCGAACTCGGCATCACCCTAACGCCCGAGCGCTTAGTTAATTAATCTGATTAAGGATTCCCAGGTCGGAAAACCTCTCCTGGGAGTCCATTTTTTTATTAAGCCTCTACCTTTACAAGGTGCTTAACTACCTCGATCATACCGAGGATTGCAGGAGTAGCTTCGTGCTCTACAACGCGGTTCATCTTGCGAAGACCAAGCGCTTCCATAGTGCGCTTCTGGTTTGCAGAAGATTTGATAGTGCTACGAACTTTAGAAACTTTGATTGTTGCCATAGTAATAATACCTTTTATTCGTTACACATTAACCATTAAATACAGTAGAGAGCGATACGCCACGGTTCTGAGCCACCTGCTTAGCGTCGCGGAGTTCACCGAGAGCCTCGATGGTTGCTTTCACCAAGTTGTGAGGGTTAGAAGAGCCCTTAGACTTAGCGAGCACGTCATGAACACCTACAGACTCAAGTACGGCACGCATAGCACCACCTGCCTTAACACCAGTACCGTGAGATGCTGGCTGCAAGTATACCTGTGCGCCACCGAACTTAGCAAACTGCTCGTGAGGAATAGTACCATTGTGAACAGGAACCTGAATGAGGTTCTTCTTAGCTGCGTCGGTACCCTTCTGGATAGCAGCAGTAACTTCACCTGCCTTACCCAAACCATAACCTACGATACCATTACCATTACCTACTACTACAATAGCTGCAAATGTGAAGGTACGACCACCTTTGGTAACTTTCGTTACGCGGTTTACAGCAACGAGGCGCTCCTGGAGCTCCAAGTCATTTGTCGTTTTTACTCGATTCATAATTTACACCTATTATTAGAAGTTGAGGCCAGCTTCACGAGCGGCATCAGCAAGTTGTTTAACACGACCATGATAGAGATAACCGTTACGGTCAAATACTACTGCAGTAACGCCAGCCTTCTGTGCAGCCTCTGCTACAGCCTTGCCAACGAGAGCAGCTTTCTCAGTCTTGGTAATTTTATCTTTGATAGCCAAAGAAGATGCAGAAGCAAGAGTAACACCCTTGGTGTCGTCGATTACCTGTGCGTAAATCTGGCTATTCGAACGGAATACAGTGAGACGAGGACGCTCAGTAGTTCCGTTTACCTTGGTACGGATCTGAGCCTTAATCCTAATTCTTCTTGATATTTTCTTGTCCATAATTAATTCTTAAATTTTAATGGTCAGCTAACTAAATTACTTACCAGCTGACTTACCAGCCTTACGACGAATAACTTCACCCTGGAACTTAACACCCTTACCCTTATAAGGCTCTGGCTTACGGAATGAACGAATCTTTGCGCAAACCTGACCAATAAGCTGCTTGTCGGCAGACTCAAGGATCACGAGTGGGTTCTGGTTACGTTCTGACTTGGTTTCCACCTTGATCTCAGCAGGGAGCTGAAGATAGATAGGGTGCGTATAACCGAGTGCGAAGTTGAGGAGGTTACCATTGTTTTCTACACGGTAGCCGACACCAACAAGCTCAAGCACTTTCTTATAGCCTTCAGATACACCTATAACCATATTGTTGATAAGTGCGCGGTAAAGACCATGCATAGAGCGGTTAGCCTTCTCATCGTTTGGACGGGAAACAGTAACAACTGCACCTTCTACGTTTACAGAAATAGCGGGATTTACAGCCTGAGTGAGGGTTCCCTTTGGACCTTTAACGGTAACTACATTGTTAGCATCAACAGTAACAGTTACACCAGCAGGAATGTTGATAGGCAATTTACCAATTCTTGACATACTTGTAACCTCCTATTAATAAATGTAGCACAAAACCTCACCACCAAGTTGCTGAGCAAGAGCCTCCTTGTTGGTCATCACACCCTTTGAAGTAGAAAGGATTGCAATACCAAGACCGTTAAGCACGCGTGGCATCTCGCGATAGCCAACATACTGACGGAGACCTGGGGTAGATACACGGGTTAAAGACTTGATGGCGTTAACTTTGTTAACTGGATCATACTTCAAAGCAATCTTGATAGTGCCTTGAGGGCCATCCTCCACGAACTTGTAAGAAAGGATATAACCCTTCTCAAACAAGATACGCGTGATCTCTTTCTTCAGATTCGAAGCCGGAACTTCCACTACACGGTGGCCAGCTTTGATTGCATTTCTCAAACGAGTGAGATAATCTGCGATTGGATCTGTCATAATCGTTTAAATTGATCGCGCCTGTCGCGACAATATTTAAATTATTAATTATTAATGAGCGGCGTCCAGGTACCGCTTGTATAGCGAATCGTTTCACAACACCCAACGAAAAGTGCCGAACGACATCTATATTCACACGCATAATGTGCCAATTTGACATAGTTCTGCCAAAATTGCACAATAATCCCATATATAAAAACACTAACAAAACGCATGCCAAACGTCTCAAAGCACTCAACAAAATGCTTATTTGGCAGAAATTTGCAGACTCTGTCAGTCTTTTTAGTGATTTTGTTCTAATAAGAGGGTATCAGCCTCTTAGAAGAGAAACGAGTAGCGGGTGATGCACAATTGCACCACCCGACTCGTAGTAAGTTGATTACCAACTTGCCTTCTTTACGCCTGGGATAAGACCCTTGCTTGCCATCTCGCGGAACTGGATACGAGAGAGACCAAATTGGCGCATATAGCCTTTTGGACGACCCGTAATCTTGCAGCGGTTGTGAAGACGAACAGGCGAAGCGTTCTTAGGAAGGAGTTGGAGACCTTCGTAGTCACCATCCTTGAGGAGCTGAGCACGCTTTGCTGCGTATTTAGCGCAGAGAGCAGCACGCTTTACCTCGCGGGCTTTCATTGATTCCTTTGCCATAATGAATTACTTTTTAAAAGGTAAACCAAATTCGCGAAGGAGAGCGAAGCCCTCTTTATCGGTATTCGCGGTGGTAACGAACGTAATGTTCATACCCAGCAATTTGGTGATGTTATCAATAACAATTTCAGGGAAGATAATCTGCTCCTGGATACCGAGGGTGTAATTGCCACGGCCATCCATTTTGTTCTCGATGCCCTTGAAGTCGCGGATACGAGGAAGAGCGACGCGAACGAGACGCTCAAGGAACTCGTACATACGCTCTCCACGGAGGGTTACGCGTACGCCGATAGGCATTTTCTTACGAACGTGGAACTGAGCGATATCTTTCTTTGAGAGGGTAGCTACTGCCTTCTGACCGGTGATAGCAGTCATCTCGTTGATAGCAACGTCGATGATCTTCTTATCAGCTACAGCCTGACCCAAACCCTGGTTGAGGACGATTTTCTCGAGTTTTGGGCACTGCATAACAGTAGTGTATCCAAACTCTTTCATCAAGATAGGAACGATGCGCTCCGTGTAATCTTGCTTAAGACTTGCTGTATTCATTCTGATTAAAGTTCTTTACCGGTTTTCTTTGAAACGCGGACGAGCTTACCATCCTTCTCTACGCGGCCAACGCGAACTGGCTTGCCGTCTTCAACTGGGTTGAGGTTAGAGATATGGATTGGAGCCTCTTGTTTAACAATACCACCCTGTGGGTTCTTTGCGTTAGGCTTCTGTGCTTTAGAAACCATGTTGACACCTTCAACGATAGCACGCTTCTCTGCAACGAGGACCTCGAGAACCTTACCGGTTTGGCCCTTGCTTGCACCTGCGTTTACGTAAACGGTATCACCTTTTTTAATATGTAACTTAGCCATTGCTTTTGTTAGTTTTAAAGAGTGAAACAATTAGAGCACTTCAGGTGCGAGAGAAATAATTTTCATGTTCGTTGCACGGAGCTCACGAGCGACAGGTCCGAAGATACGGCTGCCGCGGAGTTCGCCAGCATTATTGATAAGCACACAAGCGTTATCATCGAAGCGGATGTAAGAGCCGTCAGCACGACGAACTTCTTTCTTCACGCGAACTACGATAGCCTTGCTTACGGTACCATTCTTCATATCAGAAGAAGGGATCACAGACTTAACGGCTACAACGATGGTATCACCGAGAGTAGCGTAGCGCTTGCGGGTACCTCCAAGTACACGGATGCAGAGAGCAGTCTTTGCACCACTGTTGTCAGCGACAACGAGTCTAGATTCAGTCTGTATCATTACTTAGCCCTTTCAATAATTTGAGTTAAACGCCAACGCTTAGTTTTGCTGGTAGGACGAGTTTCCATGATGCGAACGGTATCACCAACGCCACAGGTATTTTCCTCGTCGTGAACATGGTACTTCTTTGTCTTGTTGACAAACTTACCATACATGGGGTGCTTCTCTTTCCACTTCACAGCTACAACGATGGTTTTATCCATCTTGTTGCTGGTAACAACTCCCACTCTTTCTTTTCTTAAATTTCTTTCCATGAGACAATCAATATTACTTGGTTAATTCTCTCTTACGAAGTTCGGTTGCGATACGAGCGATGGTCTTGCGAGCCTCACGAATCTGCAACGGATTGTCGAGCGGAGAAATGGTGTGCTGCAGCTTCATGTTCTGAAGGTTAGCCTTCTCAGCAGCGATACGCTCCTGAAGCTCAGCAGTAGTTAATTCTTTAATTTCATTTGCTTTCATAAAACGTCACATTAGATTTGTGTCGGATCATAGTCGCGACGAACAACGAATTTGGTTACGATTGGGAGCTTTTGAGCTGCGAGGCGGAGCGCCTCTTTTGCTACGTCGAATGGCACACCATCGATCTCAAAGATGATACGTCCTGGCTCCAAAGGTACTACGAAACCTTCAGGGTTACCTTTACCTTTACCCATACGTACATCAAGAGGCTTCTTGGTGATTGGTTTGTCCGGGAATACGCGGATCCAAACATGACCTTGACGTTGCATATGACGTGTTACAGCGATACGGGCAGCCTCAATTTGACGACCGGTCAACCATACGCGGCCCAATGACTTGATGCCGAAGTTACCGAAAGCCAATTCGCAGCCTCTCTGCGCATTACCCTTAATGCGGCCCTTTTGCTGACGACGGAATTTAGTTTTCTTTGGTTGTAACATAATTACTTAGTCTTTAAAAGTGAACAATTAAGGATTATTTTTTGTTTCTGCGGAAGCCCTTCTTGTCGCCCTGACGACGGTCGTTGTTTGCACGTGGACCTTCTTGTTTTTGAGCGAAGTTAGGAGCGAGATCCTTCTTACCATACACTTCACCACGGCAGATCCATACTTTAACACCGATAGCACCTACCTTAGTGATTGCAGGAATCTGGCAGTAGTCGATGTCAGCACGGAGTGTGTGGAGAGGGGTACGGCCTTCCTTATACATCTCAGAGCGGGCCATTTCAGCACCGTTAAGACGACCGGAAACCTGCACCTTGATACCTTCAGCACCCATACGCATGGTACCCTGAACAGCCTGCTTTACTGCGCGACGGTAAGCGATCTTACCTTCGAGCTGGCGAGCAATCTTGGTGCCAACGATGACTGCGTCGAGTTCAGGACGCTTTACCTCGAAGATGTTGATTTGAACATCTTGCTTGGTGATCTTCTTTAATTCCTCTTTGAGTTTCTCAACTTCTTGTCCACCCTTACCGATAATGAAACCGGGGCGAGCAGTGCAGACAGTAACAGTTACGAGCTTAAGAGTACGTTCGATTACGATACGAGAAATACTAGCGTCTGCAAGACGGGCATTCAGATACTCTCTGATTTTGCTATCTTCAAGGATAGTATCTCCGTAGTTCTTACCGCCGAACCAGTTGGAATCCCAACCACGAATAATGCCAAGGCGGTTAGCAATTGGATTAATTTTCTGTCCCATCTTTTAATTACTTTTCTTCGTTAGTATTTTTGGTATCTACAAATACAGTAACATGGTTAGAACGTTTACGGATACGATAACCGCGACCTTGAGGAGCGGTGCGGAGACGCTTGAGTGAACCACCTCCGTCAACGAAAATTGATGTTACATAGAGAGTCTCCTCATCGGCCTTTTTGCCAGTCTTCTGCTCCCAGTTTGAGATAGCAGACTTGAGGAGTGTATAGAGTTTGCGGGAAGCCTCTTTGGTAGAGAACTTAAGAGCACCCAGAGCGAGATTAACTTCCTTACCACGAATCATATCAGCTACGAGGCGCATTTTTCGTGGAGAAGTTGGGCAGTTCTGGAGCTTAGCAAAGTAGAGAGACTTATTAGCCTCTTTACGAGCTTCGGCTGTGTTATGTTTTCTTGCACCCATTGTTTTAATCTTAATTTAAATGTTTAATGATAATACAATGGATTACTTGCGGTTACCCGAGTGGCCGCGGAATGTACGAGTAGGAGCAAACTCACCGAGCTTGTGGCCTACCATGTTTTCCGTTACGTAAACTGGGATAAACTTGTTACCATTGTGAACTGCGATAGTATGACCTACGAAATCAGGAGAAATCATCGAGGCACGCGACCAGGTCTTAACGACAGCTTTCTTACCGCTCTCGTTCATCTCGATCACTTTTTTCTCGAGCTTCAAGTTGATGAAAGGTCCTTTTTTTAATGAACGGCTCATAATTTAACTAATTTAGTAGGTTATTTTTTGCGTCTTTCGATAATGAGTTTATTTGACTGCTTCTTAGGTGCGCGAGTCTTGTAACCCTTAGCGAGCAAGCCCTTACGTGAGCGTGGGTGACCACCAGACTGACGTCCTTCACCACCACCCATTGGGTGATCAACAGGGTTCATAGAAACACCACGGTTGTGAGGACGACGACCCAACCAGCGAGAACGACCAGCCTTACCAGACTTCTCGAGAGCGTGATCGGAGTTACCTACAACGCCAACAGTAGCTTTGCATGCAGCCAGGATCTTGCGGAGTTCGCCTGAAGGGAGCTTAACGATTGCATACTTGTCTTCACGAGAAACAAGCTGTGCAAAAACGCCTGCAGAGCGAACGAGCGAAGCGCCCTGACCTGGGCGAAGCTCGATGTTGTGGATGAGCGTACCGAGAGGCATGTTTGCCATCGGAAGTGCATTACCTACTTCAGGAGCAGCTTCTGCGCCTGAAAGGAGGGTTTGACCTACTTGCAGTCCGTTAGGTGCAAGGATGTAGCGCTTTTCACCATCAGCGTAGAAGAGAAGTGCGATACGTGCCGTACGGTTTGGATCGTACTCAATCGTCTTTACTACTGCTGGTACACCATCTTTGTTACGCTTGAAATCAATTACTCTGTACTTCTGCTTGTGACCGCCGCCGATATAACGCATGGTCATTTTACCAACATGGTTACGACCACCAGTCTTACGAACGCCGCGCACAAGAGACTTCTCAGGTGCGCTCGCGGTAATCGTATCGAACGCGCCTATAACTTTGTGTCTTTGCCCCGGTGTAGTGGGCTTTAATTTACGAACAGCCATTTTAATTAAATATTGCTATAAAAATCGATTGATTCACCTTCTGCAACAGTTACGATAGCTTTCTTGTAGGAAGAAGCCTTGCCTGAGATAACACCAGACTTCGTATAGCGCTGCTTCAATTTTGGAGCAACGATAAGTGTGTTAACGTCTACTACTGTTACATTATACATTTCTTCAACTGCCTTCTTGATCTGCACCTTGTTGGCAGTTCTTGCTACCTGGAAACCGTAACGATTGAGCTTCTCGCCAAGTTCGGTCATTTTCTCGGTAACGATTGGTTTAATAATAATTGCCATAATCTTCGACCTCCTTATGCGTTAAAAGTTACGTTGAGAGCGTCCAATGTTTCTGGTACGAATACCACTACATTAGCGTTCATGATAGCATAGGTATTGAGCTCGTTTACGTTCATCACGTTAGCCTTCTGCAGGTTGCTTGCAGAGAGGAAGAGATTCTCGTTGATTTCTGGGGTAACGAAGAGCACCTTCTTGTCAGCGATCTTGAGAGCGTTGAGAGCAGCTACAAGAGCCTTGGTTTTAGGAGCCTCCATTGCGAAAGAGTCGAGCACGAGTACTGCCTCCTGAGATGCACGCAGAGAGAGAGCTGATTTACGAGCGAGTTGCTTGAGCTTCTTATTGAGCTTGAAGCTGTAATCGCGTGGCACTGGGCCAAAAATACGACCACCGCCTACGCGTACTGGAGATTTGATATCACCAGGACGTGCGCCACCGCCGCCCTTCTGGCGACCGAGCTTACGGGTAGAACCTGCGATTTCTGAACGTTGCTTTGACTTGTGAGTACCCTGACGGTTGTTAGCCATGAATTGCTTTACATCCAAGTAAATGGCATGATCGTTAGGGGTGATGCCGAAGATGGCCTCATTGAGAGCGATTTTCTTACCGGTCTCCTCACCTTTGAGATTTTTGATAGTAAGTTCCATAATTACTTATTGATGCAAACAATTGAATTCTTACAACCTGGAATAGAACCCTTCACCATGATAAGGTTATACTCAGGGATAACTTTGAGAACCTGGAGGTTTTGTGCTGTAACGCGCTCGTCACCCATATGACCAGCCATGCGGAGACCTGGGAATACGCGAGCAGGATAAGAACATGCACCTACAGAACCTGGAGCACGAAGGCGGTCATCCTGACCGTGGGTAGACTGACCTACACCACCGAAGCCGTGGCGCTTAACAACGCCTTGGAAGCCCTTACCTTTTGAGGTACCAACAACATCAACGAAAGAGTTTTCCTTGAAGAGTTCTACAGTAATGGTGTCGCCGAGTTTGTACTCCTGATCAAAACCACTGAACTCAACCAAGTGGGTCATAGGTTGAACGCCTGCCTTCTTGAAGTGACCTGCCTCAGCTTTATTCGTGTGCTTCTCAGTCTTAGGCATGAAGCCCAACTGAAGCGCAGCATAGCCGTCGGTCTCGACAGTCTTGATTTGCGTTACAACGCAAGGACCACATTCAATAACGGTGCATGGGATGTTTTTGCCGTCTGCACCAAAGACCGATGTCATACCGATCTTTTTACCAATTAATCCTGGCATTTCAAATGTTTTGTTAAAATAGTTAATAATTTTTCGAGGCGGCTGCACGCTGTATCTATTAGCAGGAGGCGCAGCACTCTCTTGGGTTGACCTTATTTTATTTACGCGTACGCGCTATTTGTTAAGGTCGAACAAATATTACACCTTGATTTCTACTTCTACGCCAGAAGCAAGCTCGAGCTTCATCAAAGCTTCAACGGTTTTAGCGTTAGAGCTGTAGATGTCGATGAGACGCTTGTAGCTTGAAAGCTCAAACTGCTCACGAGACTTCTTGTTAACGAACGTAGAACGGTTCACAGTAAAGATACGCTTGTGGGTTGGCAATGGAATTGGACCAGAAACAACCGCACCAGTAGCCTTAACTGACTTTACGATCTTCTCAGCTGACTTATCAACCAAGTTGTGATCGAAAGACTTCAATTTGATACGAATTTTTTGACTCATAATTATTTAGTTATTAAATTACCGCAAGAAAAACCGTCCCAAAGAGTCATACGCTTGGAACAATTTCTTGCAGAGGGTTATTTAATTCTTTTTAAAAACCTTGCGGTCTTCGCAAATTTGCCGCCATAAGAAGAGCATTCAACCTCATATGGCTTGCCATGACACACGCATGACAAATTGGCAGCAAATATTTAGCTATCAAATATCGTGCCAATTTAGCGCATCAAGTCCCGAATGTCATATTTTTACCCAATTTGGCAGAAATATAACATTCGGGGGACTGATGTACTATTGATTATCGCTATTATACGAGATCTACGCGACCGCCGCACTCAGTAAGAACTGCCTTGGCAATCTGAGTAGAAACTGCATCATAGTGAGAGAACTCCATAGAGCTGGTTGCACGACCAGAGGTGATGGTACGGAGAGCGGAAACGTAACCAAACATTTCGCTCAGTGGCACCTTAGCCTTAACGACACGAGCACCGGTACGGTTGGTATCCATACCTTCCACCATACCACGACGCTTGTTCAAGTCGCCAATAACGTCACCCATTGACTCTTCTGGGGTTACAACCTCTACCTTCATGATTGGCTCCATCAAGCATGGCTTAGCCTTAGCGCAAGCGTTCTTGAATGCGATCTGAGCGCAGATTTCGAATGAAAGCTGGTCAGAGTCAACAGGGTGGAACGAACCATCAAGAAGAGTAACCTTGAGTTTATCAAGAGGGAAGCCTGCGAGCACGCCATTCTTCATAGCAGCTTCGAAGCCTTTCTGCACAGCAGGAATAAATTCCTTAGGCACATTACCACCCTTAACAACATCGGTAAAGGTCAAGCCGATCTGGTCTTCAGCAGCAGCTGGTTCAACGCGAACGATGATATCAGCGAACTTACCACGACCACCAGACTGCTTCTTATATACCTCACGAAGTTCAACAGCTTCAGAGATAGCCTCACGATAAGCAACCTGAGGACGGCCCTGATTACATTCAACCTTGAACTCACGCTTCAAACGGTCAACGATAATCTCCAAGTGGAGCTCACCCATACCAGAGATGATAGTCTGGCCTGACTGTTCGTCGGTACGTACCTGGAACGTTGGGTCCTCTTCTGCGAGCTTAGCAAGACCGTTATCAAGCTTAGCAAGATCAGCCTGTGACTTAGGCTCTACAGAGATAGAGATCACTGGATCTGGGAAGTCGATTGACTCGAGTACGATTGGATTCTCTTCGTCGCAGAGGGTATCGCCGGTACGGATATCCTTGAAACCTACACCTGCGCCGATATCACCAGCGTCGATGGTTTCAACTGGGTTCTGGTGATTTGAGTGCATCTGGAAAATACGTGAGATACGCTCCTTCTTGCCAGAACGTGGGTTGTAGATATAAGAACCTGCATCAAGGTGACCTGAATATACGCGGAAGTAGCAGAGACGACCTACGTATGGGTCGGTAGCGATCTTGAATGCGAGAGCGGTCAGAGGTTCGTCGCTAGCTGGGTGACGAACAACTTCCTCGTTCTCATAACGTGGATCAGTACCCTTGATTTCTGGAACGTCGAGTGGAGAAGGCAAGTAAGCGCAAACTGCGTCAAGCATGGTTTGCACACCCTTATTCTTGAATGATGAACCACAAACCATTGGGAAGATTTCCATGCTCAAGCAGCCCTTACGGATTGCCGCTTTGATTTCATCTTCGGTGATGGTGCTTGGATCAGAGAAGTACTTCTCCATCAAAGCGTCATCAAATTCAGCAACGGTTTCGAGCATCTTGTCGCGCCATTCTTCTGCCTCAGCTACGAGGTCAGCTGGAATTTCTTCAACTGAATACTCTGCACCCATGGTTTCATCGTGCCAAAGGATAGCCTTCATCTTAACAAGGTCAACTACGCCCTTGAAAGTCTCTTCAGCACCGATAGGGATTTGAATAGGACATGGATTAGCGCCGAGAACGGTCTTCAACTGGTTAACTACTTCGAAGAAGTTTGCGCCAGAACGGTCCATTTTGTTGACGTAGCAGATACGTGGAACGCTATACTTATCAGCCTGGCGCCAAACGGTTTCAGACTGTGGCTCTACACCACCTACTGCACAGAAGGTAGCTACTGCGCCGTCAAGAATACGGAGTGAACGTTCAACCTCAGCGGTGAAGTCGACGTGACCCGGAGTGTCAATCAGGTTGAACTTATACTTCTGTCCCATGTAGGTCCAGTAAGCCGTGGTAGCAGCAGAGGTAATGGTAATACCACGCTCCTGCTCTTGCTCCATCCAGTCCATCGTAGCGGCACCATCGTGCACCTCACCAATCTTATGGGTAAGACCGGTATAGAAGAGGATACGCTCAGAGGTAGTGGTTTTACCAGCATCGATGTGCGCCATGATGCCGATATTACGATTAAATTTCAAATCGTGCTTAGCCATTTGTGTACCTTTTAATATTATTATACCTTATTAAAGATTAGAAGCGGAAATGTGCGAATGCGCGGTTAGCCTCAGCCATACGGTGCATATCTTCCTTACGCTTGAATGCACCACCCTGGTTGTTGTAAGCATCCATGATTTCTGCTGCGAGCTTCTCAGCCATTGAATGACCACCGCGCTTACGAGCGAAATTGATCATATTCTTCATAGCGATTGACTCCTTGCGGTCAGCGCGGATTTCAGTAGGTACCTGGAAGGTTGCACCACCGATACGGCGCGACTTAACCTCTACGAGAGGAGTGATATTGTCGAGAGCCTGCTTCCAGATTTCAAGAGCTGGTTTCTCAGCACTTGCCATCTTTTGGCCAACGGTCTCAAGAGCGGTATAGAATACGGCATAAGAGGTATTCTTCTTACCGTCAAGCATCAAGTGGTTAACGAATTTAGCCACCATCACTTCACCGAAGACTGGATCAGGAATGATCACACGCTTCTTTGGTTTTGCTTTTCTCATTGTTGTAAAAAAAATGTTGTTTGTTTAAAACTCGTCTGATCACTCAGACATTCTCTTGGTTGCAGTTACTTCATCGTCAACTTGCGATTACTCAACCGATCAACCCATTCATCGTGTCCCATTTATAGGACAACAGTTAGATAGTAGATTATTTCGACACTCGCTTATGCGCACCTCGTCTGCTTACTTTTTAGCAGCCTTTGGACGCTTAGCACCGTACTTTGAGCGACGCTGCAAGCGGTTAGCCACACCAGCGGTATCGAGAGTACCACGAACGATGTGATAACGTACACCTGGAAGGTCCTTTACACGACCACCACGAACCATTACGATTGAGTGCTCCTGCAAGTTGTGGCCCTCTCCTGGGATGTAAGCGTTCACCTCTTTCTGGTTGGTCATGCGAACACGTGCCACCTTACGCATAGCTGAATTAGGCTTTTTAGGAGTGGTGGTGTAAACACGAACGCAGACGCCACGACGCTGTGGACAGCTGTCAAGTGCTGGTGACTTACTCTTCTCGTCGAGTACAGTTCTACCTTTTCTAACCAATTGTTGAATTGTAGGCATCTTAACTTGTTTAATTTGTTAATAAATAAAATTACTATTTTCTGGGACTCATACACTTTTTCTTCGCCAAACACGCCGATAACGCACACACCAAAAAGGGCGCATAAGTCCCCTTAAGCAGTTGATTATCACCGATTTAGCGAAAAATGGGCATACTTTTCCCATCATTTCGGACTGCAAAGGTACAACATTTTTTTGAATTGACCAAATTTTTCCGCAATATTTTTTCATATTTTTTCTCCAGCACGTGCACTCCCCACTCTCTTCTTCTCGTCCATCACACACACATCCTACGCTAATCTTACGCTAATCCTACGCTAATCCTACGCTAATCTTACGCCGAGCGGCTGCCGAGCGGCTGCCGAGAGACTACAGAAAGACTACTGAGAGAGTACGGAGAGAGTACGGAACGGAGGCGTTTCGTATGCATAAAGAAAGGGTGATTCACGAATTGCTCATGAATCACCCTGGAGAGACAGCCTGTTGGCTGCTATGTTGCCAGCGTCCAAGTCGGCGCGACAGTTTCTTTAGCGGTGTTGCTTCTGCAACTATTGCTGCTTAATACTCGTCTACGACAGCGTCCTCAGCATTGAGAACAGTAACCTGAACGCGGCGGTTGTTCTGACGACCCTCTTCCGTATCGTTGGTATCGATTGGTTCAGATTCGCCCTTACCATCCGTTTCCATACGATCGGCATCAATGCCTCGTCTGATCATCTCAGCCTTCACGCTTGCAGCACGTCCCTCAGAAAGCTTCTGGTTGTAGGAATCAGAACCCTGTGAGTCGGTGTGACCAGTGATGAGGATGCGAATCTTAGGATTCTCGCTAAGGAACTTATAGAGCGTCTGCAAATCCTGCTCTGAGAGTTCAAGAATATCGGTCTTATCCGTAGCGAAGAACATGTTCTTCAAGAGGAGGGTACGACGAATACGCTTGATAGGACGGAGGGTGACATTGGTAGTATCCTTGCCGGCCTTGATTGGGAGCACGAAGGTGGTATCGTGATAATTAGGAGCCGTAACGCGAACGGTATAGTGGTCGCGATAGTGGAGCGTTGGATACTGCGCATAGATGAGTTTTGAGTCAGCCACAGAGCTGAGAGTAACGGAATCATTATGCTCAGCGCTCTTCATCTTAGCCGTAGCGATGATAAGCTGCTCAGTAGCGGCATCATGCACGTAGAGGAACATCTCCGGCTTTTGGAGGAGCGAGATATGGAGCGTATCGCGAAGATCTTCCGTGTGCTCATACGTGATATAATCGAAACTTTCTTCGCCGTTATAATAGAAGAAGTCTTCATTCATATAAGCCGCATTGCCAGAAGGCCATACGCGATAATTACCCTTTTCATAACGCTGCTGGAGCTGACCAGGCGTCTTGCCACCCTTCGTAGTCTTGATAGCAGGCTTGCGAGGACGCTGGCCCTGCTTAGGTTCCGGCTGCACAGCCAATTTCGCGCCGGCAATAGGCTTCTCGGTGAGAGCATCGGTGACGAGGAACTGAATACGTGGGTTTGGCTGCTTCGGCTTATTCACCTGGAAGAGTGCCGTGAATTTCACGCCTACGAGGAGCGACGACATCTTATCAGAAGCAAAAGCCGTTTGCATGAGCGGATTGAAGCCAACTGCTTTATTGCCATCCATATCGCCTACGTTAGCCACGTTGAGCGCGTTGCCGTATGCCATACCAGACTCTGGCATCTTAGCTTTGAGCATTGGCAGACCATAATCTATAAAGGCGCCTACGCGCATGCGCCAAGGGTGCTTTGATTCCTCATTCTTCTCATTCCATTCCGGAGAGAGGAAAGGATTGAGATTGATGCCAAATTCTGCAGAGAGCATAGCATCCAATCCCGGCACCTTTTCGAAGCCATACTTGAGTCCGTTTGGCTTGAGTGCATTCTGATTATAGAGTGGATGTTCTGCGAAAGGATAGTTCTGGAGCGCACTATGCGAAGGAATGCCTTCCCATGAAGGATCAACGGCCATTGGATCATACACGGAGGTAGAGAGATTGCCACGATGTTGCGCAAAGCCCATCACCTGATAGCCGACCTTAGCACCGAGCATGAAATATACGTTATCGAAATTACCACCGAACATAATAGGGAGCGTTACCTGGCCAATCTGCTGGGTTTCGCGTGCCTTATTAAAGGCATACTGCATAACCATCTTATTGCCGAATGGATCGGTAATATCATTGAAATATGCGTATGGGAATTTCTCGTTGGTGTAGTCGAAAGCGAACTTATCAGAGGTGTTGATAAGACGGAACTCTGGGCCTACAGAGAACATAAAGCGCTTTTTATGGAGCTCATATCCCACGCCGATGAGGCCACCGCCTGAGCCGACGAACTTTGAATTGAAGCCTACCTGCGTGCCCTGAATGCCAGCTACGTCGCCCGTGTACGCATTGTAGGTTTGGCCATTTTCGCCATCAATGAGACCTGAATAGCCGCCCCCACCCCACATGGAAACGAAATGGAGCGCATCGCTATAGCGTTTTGAGGACATAGCGGTCTTCTTGGCTGGCTTCTTTTTCTTCTTTTTCTTGGATGCTGCGTCTACTGGCATTGCGCAAATGCCTACGAGCAGAGCAAGAACGATAAGTCGTAGAAAGGAAAGTTTCTTCATTGTAAAAAAAATACTATTTCTTCTTTGTATACAAAATGAGCTGCAAAGGTACTACTTTTTTTTGGAATACGCAAATTTTTTCGCAAAAAACTTTGTATAGGTGCAAGAAAGGCGTGCCCGAAGACACGCCCTTCCTGGGATATTTAGTTGTGAACTATCGCTTAGCGAACGATGAGTTTAGCCTGATAGTTTTGGTCGGCCGTTGAGATGCGAACGGTGTAAGCACCAGCAACTGGCAGGCCAGGAACGCGGCCGTTAGGATCGGTTGATTCGCAAACGAGGCGACCAGCAGGATCGTAAACGCGGAGCACGTAGCCGGCGGTGAATACGATATCGGTGCGGATGATAGCCTCTTCGCCTACGTTCACTGGGTTAGGATTAATCTCAAGTGCGTAAGCATTTACGTTCTCGAGCGCGTTATCGCAATCCTTCACCTTGATATTGAGCGTAACGATGCTGTCGCAACCAGTAACCTCGCTAACGGTGTTAAGGGTGATAGTAGTATCGTTCAGTACATTGAAGGTGTTGCCTGCAAATACGTAGATATCGTTCTTGCAAACTTCTTCATTGAGAGTTACCTTAACCGTCTTCGTTTCAGTGAGGTTGAGTACGAGGATGCTATCGCAACCAGAAACGGTCTTGATGGTATCGCGATACTCACCAGCCTGAGTGAGAGCCACGAACTTAGGACTTACATTATCAGCCGTAAATACGGTGCCTTCGCAGAAGGTTTCATTGAAGGTGGTTACTTCAGGAGCCTGAACGGTGAGGTGGAGCGTTACGACGCTATCGCAACCCAAGATATTCTTGAAGGTTTCGGTGTAATCGCCAGCCACGTCAAGTACTTTGGTGCCGAATGCATAGGTTTCGCCTTGGCAGATAGTATAGCTATACTCGCTGCTTGCAGCCAATACATTGAGAACCAGCGTGACGGTGCTATCGCAATCACAATCGGTCTTCTTGAAGGTCTTGACGTAGCGACCAGCCGTGTAGATGGTGGTGTCACCAAATACGTAGCTTTCGCCCTCACAAATAGACACATTAGAAGCATATTCGTGCTCAGGAACGAAGATGTGAGCGATGAAGGTGCTATCGCAACCATACATGTTCACGCCATCGTAGCGGAGATCACGGCTAGCCGTAATATTGCTGCGGTTGAAGCCATACTTGGTGTATGAGCCGCCATAGCATACGGTATCCGTTACTTCGATTGTAGTTGCCTGTGATACGAAGAGCACGAGTGGACGGATTGAATCAGCCTGTGAAGGATCGGTAGCCTCTACTATGACAGAATACTCGTGGTATCCAGGCGTGAGTTCAGAAGCCGGGATATTGAAGCCGTTCTGCGTGTAAGGATAGCCCTCGCAGATTGCATCATGGATAGTGTCGCCCAATGCTACGCGAGAGATACGAACATCATCCAGATATGAAGAACGTCCATATTCAGAAATACCCTCGAAGATAGCATAGGTTGCACCAGCTGGGAGGACAGCCTCGTAGTAGTACCAACCTGAAACAGTAACAGGATCTACCTTGATGCCACTACCAGCAGCTCCACCCCAACTTGTAACGTGGATAAGCGCGGTAGCATCGGTGAGGTTATCTGCAGTATTAGCCCAAACCTTCACACCTTCATCAGGCTTCTGGAATGAAGAGCTGATGGTACGATACATCCAGAATCCCACCTTCACAAGGCTTACAGAATCAGCCTCAAACTCTGGCGAGATCAAGAGCGTGCGAGTACCATCTGATGCATCTCGGAGCTGAACAGCAGCAAGACCAGAATGAACAGTAGATGAAGTAGAGGTTGCATCCGTACGTGTAGTCAATCTCCAGCCTTCATCGCCATACTGAGTAGTGCCTGAAGTAGGAGCATGTGACTGACGGATAGTCCAGCAAGCCAAACCGCCATCAGCAGCCTCAAAGCCAGTAGCATAAGGCAAGCTTACGATGCTACATTCTGTACGGAACGCAAGCGTATCTGACCAAGCGGTAGTATCGGTAGCGGTGATGCTGCGAACAACGAGTTTATACTCCGTATTGCTTTCAAGATTGCGGAGAATGATGCTATCTGCCGTAGCGGTATAGACATTTTCACCCACCTTAACCTCGTTCAGCACTACATCTTTGCACTGAGTCCAACTTACGATAGCAGAGTCGGCACCAATGGCATGTGCATCCAGATTCTTTGGAGCCCATGAAGAAGTGCTGGTGTACTGCACGTTGTAGATTCGTGCGTGACGACCCATTTCACCATAAACGTAGTTTTCGGTTACGTTATAGTAGCCAAAGTAGCTGTCATATGCTCCGTAAGTCCGTGAATCCTGAGCAAAGACATTATAGTAGCGCCAACGGATGGTGTGCGTACCCTCGCCAAGATCAATGGTCCAAGAGCTATCTACAGGAGTGCATGTGTAGGTATAGAAATCATCCCACGTAACATCATCATAATAGTAATCTGATTCATAGGTTGACTTCTGCTGACCAAACTCTGCGTCGTAGTTGGTCTCGTCTGGATTAGCTTCATCCACATACATTACGAAGTAGTTCTTATCAGAATAAGCGTTGACGGTGAAATCAAAGCTGAGTGTACCAATTTCACCAGCAGGTACAACGACCGTAGTAACGAGATCGGAGTAAGAGTTGGAAACGGTATCGTTCGTGTTTTGAGCCTTCGTCAGACCATTATCCGTAATGATTTCCCATGGATAATCACCTTCGCTCGTGAATGAGAGCGTGGTGCTCAATGCCGAATAATCAACATACTTGATGGTCTTAGAGATCCAAGGGCTGTAAACACCCTCATCACAGATGGCACGAGCGTAAATTACGTAAGTGCTATCGGCAATCAAGGCTGGAGCAGGCACGATGCGTGCAATTGCAGCAGAATCCGTTACTGCCAATTGTGCTGCTGATGAATCAACTGCTACGCTTGGTGTGCAGAGAGCCACCTGCCATGACGTATGAGCCGTATCGTTGTCTTCTACATGAACAGTAACGAGCGAATCAGCGAGCGTTACAACAGAGAGGCTTGCTGGAGCTTCGCATTCTGGCACTTCTTCGATCAAAATATCATCCATATAAGAAGACAGGCCATATTCAGAAATACCTTCAAAGATCACATAGAATGTGCCATTTGCAGCGAATTCCTTTGTATAGCTATACCAGCCTGCAACAGTGATTGGATCTACCTTAATTGCGTCAGCAGGAACACCGCCACAGCGAGTGACATGCATGATAGGAGTAGCTCCATTCAAATCAGGAGTGCTATTTACCCATGCCTTCACACCTTCGTCCATCTTAGATGTACCCGTTGTACGATACATTGCAAATCTCAAACGAAGTGGTGCGTTATTTGCATTTTCGATAGCAGGAGTTACCAAAATAGTACGTGTGCCACTGGTCATGTCGCTAAGTTTTGCACTACCAGCTCCCGTATTCACATTAGAAGCAGTCGTATTGCGAACCCAGCCATCGGTACCAGTACCTTCAGTACGTTCGGTCGACCAGCAATCTGGAACAAACGTTGTGCCTTCAAAGCCTTCAGAGAATGGCAATGCATATGCCACGCATGGCGTCTTAAATGCCTTATAAGAAGACCAAGCGGTGCTATCGCCATTAGCAGCAAAGCTGCGAACGCGGAACTGATAAGACGTGTTGGTCTCCAAGCCGTTCATCTGCAGGAAGTTATCCGTAACTGTGATGAGCGTGTCAAGGCCATTGGTCTTGAAGTTCACCTGGTTGCTGGTAGCGTCGCCACAAGCAGCCCAAGTCAATTTAGCTGCCTCTGAAGTAAGATTCTCTACTTTGAGATCGCCAGGAGCAAAGAATGAGTTGTAAGCCACCTGAATATTCCATACCTGCGCAAGCCATTCAGCGTTATAAGAAGTAGTTGTGGTTTCTGCGAAATAACGCCAACGAATGGTGTGCGTTCCGGCATAAATCTTCATTGAGCGAACACCCGTTGATGAATATGGAGTAGAGGTAGTACCCGTGAGCGTAACCGTTGCATTGGAAGCGGTTGGGTTTGCTACATCCTGATATACATACAACTTACCATAGTTTGAATATGATGAATTATATGCGCTTACGTAGTAGTTGAATGAGAGGGTAGCTTCAGAACCTTCTGGTACAGTTACCGTCATTACCATATCGCAAGGTGCGTTAGCTACTGCAATATTGGTAGACTGGAGCTTCTGAACGCCCGCTTCCGTAACAGCATCCCAAGTGTAGCTGGTAGGACTTACAATCGTAGTACCAGCAGGAACGAAGGTTGAATAGTCGGTATACTTAAATGCTACCGGACCACGCCATGCACTATTATCACCCTCACCACATACCGCGCGAACGTATGCTTCATACTTCTGTCCGCTCACGAATGGAGTAGCAGGATTAACGCTGGTTAAGGTTGCGATTGCATCGTATGCAGTTGCCTGATCAGGATTGAAGCCCTCAGCCCCTACTGCTACTTGCCATGCATTGTGTGAAGATACAGTATCTGCAATTTGCAAATCCAGCTGCGTAGCGGATACGCTCAAGACAGAAAGGCCCTGAGGCTTCGCACAAGAAGCAGACATTTCCAAAGCAATATCATCCAAATAGAGATATGCATCGCCTGAGCCATAGTTAGAAATTGCCTTGAATGCCACTACGACATGATCGCCAGCCGTAACAGGGAAGGTGTATGACTCTTCGGTCCAGTCTCTAACTGACATAGCAGCGAAGCGATCCAATTGCGTGAATGTTTGGCCACCATCATGAGAAACGAGAAGTTCCATAGCACCACCCGTAGAATTCTTGAATTGGAAGCTAAGATCCACAGTACCGGTTGTCTCAATAGCACATGCAGGCGTCTTGAGGACGTTGGTATTGCCAGTTGAATTAGAGAATGAATTAAAGCGCAAGCCCACACCGGTAAAGCCCGTAGCATAGTAGCTCCACTTATAAGCAGCACTGGTGGTAGTACCCTCTTCATTATCCCAGCAAGAAGGAATACCTGCTGTGAGCGAATTGAAGTTCTCGAGGAAAGGAAGAGCGGCATAGTCACAAGCCGTTTGGAATTCGGCCTTGATCCAAGCTGACTTATCCGTAGCTGAGCAGCTGCGACGTACATACACTACATATGCAGTTTCAGCCTGCAAGCCAGAGATGGTGAATGTATCGTTGGCAAATGCAACAGGATTAGCCATTGCTGCACTATCCAACGCATATTCCCAAGCGTTTGCATCCTCTGCATCCGTTACTTTCAGGGTAGCAGATGAAGGAGTTACGCCCAGAAGAGTAAGAGCCGTTGGACGCTCGCAAGCTGGCATAGCATCCACTTCTACATCATCCACATAGAAATACCAACCTGAGGAAGTTGCGCCATAGTACATAAGCGCTGCACGTGCACCTTCAGGAACGTTGGTAAAGTTAACCGCGGCAGGAGTATGTTCATATTCGTGCTTATGATAATCTGCCAACTCAACGAAGGTGTTGTTATCCGTTACATCCGTGATATAACCGGCCTTGATATAACCCATGGTTGAATTGCTGCCAGTACCTTCACAACGCCAAGTGAATGAAAGACGTTGGCCATTCAAATTGCCGAAATCAGGAAGAACAGTAACCACGCTGGATGTAGTAGCGAATTTCAAGCTATAGCCAGCACCACCTGCGGAGTACGAACCGCTGGAAACTGTAACGCCAGCAGGAAGAATCCAGCAATCAATAGAAGCGGCTGGAGTAGTAGAACCTGCAGGGATTTCAAAGTTCTCAGCGAATGGCAATGGCATGATGCCACAAGCCGTTCTAAAGGAAACAGAACGCCATGCTGATTCATTGCCTGCACCACATACGCGACGTACATAGACAGTATAGTTGGTTTGCGCAGTAAGGCCAGCAATCGTGAAGATCGTATCAGAGATTGCGACTGGAGTAGCATCCTGGCTATTAAGCGCATATTCCCAAGCATTAGCCGCTGCGACATCAGAGATTTTGATAGTAGCGGTTTCTGCCGTTACTTCCTCTACAGAAAGGGCTGCAGGACGATCACATGAAACAGGGGCACTTACTACGAAGTTTGCAACGTGGAAGTCGTTATCACCACCGGATGCAGTTGACTCACCATAGAATGCGACTCTCAACGTTTGACCTACATACTGAGCCAACGACTTAGTGAAGTGCGCACCCGTATTAGGAACAGTGTTGTAAACAGAGTCGCCCTGGTTGTCATTACTCCATATGGTTGCATCTGCACGATGCCAAGTATTGCCATCAGTAGAGATTGCTACAATGAACTTGTCATCCAATTGTGAAGTTGGATCTAGAATGGCAGTAGTGGCGTTATAAGCGGTCAACGCATAGTCGAACGACAATGTAGTTGCTGCATCTGTCACTTTGAATGAAGGAGAAACGAGCCATGATTTGCAAACTGTGCCGTAGATATTGAGCTTCACTTCATTGGTGTAAACCTTGTTTGACTTCGTCCAACCTGTAGTGACAGGAGTAGCCGATGCCGTAGAAACGCCATCTGCGAACAACGGACCTGAATAGCGAGTCCAGCAGTCGTTGATGCCATTAGCAAAGTTTTCCTCGAATGGCAACGCTTCTGTTGCGCAAGGAGTCTTGAAGGTGAAGGTAGCAGTACGAGCCTCTGATTTATCTTCAGCAGAACATACAGCAGCGAGAGAAAGCACATTGATGGTGTATGAGATGTTTGGCTGAAGACCAGTAACCGTAAAGCGTGGAGCAGTCAGCAAGAGCGTATCGGCAGCACCATTATTCAGCTTGTAGATCAACTCCCACTGAGTTTCCGTACCAGCAGCAGTCCATGCGATAGTTGCACTATCTGCATCGTATGCAGCGAGGCGCAAATCCGTAGGTTTCAAGCAGGTAGGAGCGAAATCCACTTCAATATTATCCACACTACTTACATAATATGAATATGAGTAGATAGCGCCTTGACGGAATGCAGGAATAGCAACTGGAGCGGCCGGAATAATCACCTCTTCACGAGTCTTCGTAGTGGTGAGATCCAAGGTCTTCAAAAGTACGAATGAAGAAGTGTCGCCATAGGTAGTTAAGTAGCCCACTTCAAGAGGAGCCTGATAACTTTCGCCGGTAGAATAGTTGCGATAGGTGAACTTCATTATCAACGCCTTATTCTGCGCATCCATCGTAGGCAAAGCAGCCACGAGAGGTTTATACGAATCCTTCGTACGGAATACCATCGCATTTCCAGAAACGGCATAATCGCTGCCTGAGGTAAGGAAGATTGAGTGATCATTATCGGTTGGATCAGCCTCAAAATACCAGCACTCAGGCAAGTTCACCGTGTTTGGACGAGAGTAAGAAGTAGCCGTAGTAGAATAAGAATTGAAGTTCTCGCTATAAGGCAATGCCGTGAATGTACAAGGCGTCTTGAATGCCAGCGCAGCACTCCATTCTGAAGAATCGGCATCACAGATTGCGCGTACACGTATTGTATATACGGTGTTGCCTTCGAGATTAGCCGGTGTGAATGGCTTAGCCACATTGCCTGCAAATACTACGCTGTCGCCGAGAGCGATTTCTGCATAGTGAGCAGTAGCCTCCGAAACCCAATCCACAATGACGTCTTCGCCGTTAGGCTGAACATCCAATGCGGTAGGCTTAGCACAGGTAGATGGCAAGTTCACCGCGATAGCGTCGAACTGGTAGGTTGCGCTATCCGACATAGATACTACCACATATTGTGCATTGGCCCAATCTGCATAGTCTGGAGTAGCCAAATCAGCGAGCGAGAAGGTGTATTCCTTCCAGCTGTTTGCCGAAGGAATCACGATGTCGCCAAGGTCGACATACGTACCCGCATTGCTTGGATCAGTCATCACGCCGATGGTGAGTGGCTTAAGCGCAGCTGCATGATAGCGAACATCCGACAACTTAACGGCCAGGCTTACTTCATAAGCAGCAAGAGACGCAGCATCGAGACGTGGCGATACGAGCATACCCACCACTGAGTCGTTGTAAACAGAAAGTGATTTAGCGCCCTCAAATGGAGCAGCAGAGACGGTATTCATCGTTACGGCATTGCCAATCACCTTCCAACAAAGTTCAGAGCCAGCGGCTTCGAAATTCTCCACAAATGGAAGTTGATATGGCGCACATTCCGTGCGGAATGAGAATACAGAACTCCAATCAGAAGGACTGCCGCCACAGAGTGAGCGAACATACACATAATATTGCGTGTTTGGACGCAAGCCTGCAAAATCCTTGCTGTTCGTGCTGATGGTGTCAGCCGACAACAACGTAGAATCACTTCTCAATGTAACCTGAGGTGCATTATAGAAGCGTACTTCATACTGATCTGCACTGGTAGCATTCCAACTAACCGTAGCAGAAGTACCCGTGAGTGAAGTAAGATTAAACGTGGTTGGCTCTACGCAAGAGATTACACGCACGTTGATATTCGAAATACGTGCTACGTCAGCACCGGTAGAAGTAGAACTATCCTTGCGATAACGCCAGGTGATAGAGTGCTCTCCTGGGGTATTGAACGTCAGCGTATAAGTACCGGTAGTCGCAGAACCACCCAGTTTGCCAAAATCGGCGAGATTAGTGGTAGCACCATCAATGAAGATGCAGAGATAATCGTAGCTTGCGCTCTCGCTTTCCACGAAGTAGTCGAATGAAACAATTACCTTCGTGTTAGGCTCTACCGTAATAACACCCTTGAGATCACTCTCAGAAGAGTCTACATGATAGTTTCCCGAAGTAGCAGTCCAATCGCCAACTACCTGAGTCAACGTCCAAGGATACGTTACACTATTCACAAACGTGAAATTAGGGCTCAATGCAGTCCAATCAATAAACTTGAACGTGAAAGGAAGAGTCCATTGTGACTTATCGTCAGCACTGCAGACGGCGCGAACGTATACATCATATTGAGCACCGGCCGTCATAGCTGGTACCGTTATTTGAGCATTCTTAGCCGATACTGCAATCGCTGCTACTGAATCAGGATTGCATCCCTTAGGACCAAATGCAATTTCCCATGCCGTATGTGCAGCCTCAAAATCAGTAATAGTAACGTCAACCGTAGTAGAATTTACGCCAGATGCTACAATTTCCTCAGGACGAAGGCATGAAGGGACAGCATCGATTTCGATATCGTCCAAATAGAGAGAGCCATAACTTGCAGCAGGCACGTTACCCTTGAATTGGATACTGCATTCACCGGAAGTGGTAGCAGTCCATGTAAGCACATGCTTTGCCACACCTGATGCTGCAGCCTTATAGAATACCGTATCCAATTGCTGCTGCTCTGCACCTGCCACGCTGACAGCAACGTGACGATTATAGGTATCAGAACTGCCATGATACATATAGAACTGCACATAATAGCTCTTGCCTGCCTCCACCTCGAATGAAGGAGATTGCATTGGCACATCGTTGTTCTCAGTATAATAATAGCAACGGAGCGCATTAGAGCCTGTATGTGCATACGAAGAAGCAGAGGTATAGATAGTCCATCCTCCTGCTATCCAGCAAGCAGGGAAGCTACCAGCCGTTACGTTCTCTACAATTGGCAACTCTACAGCTGCACATGCCGTGCGGAACGTAATGTTGTCAACCGTAAATACGTCACTTGTATCCGTAGCGGAACAGATAGCACGCAAGCCCAAATTGGACAACGTATACTGCGTGTTAGACGTCAGACCCGTGATGGTATATTCAGGAGTACCATTCACAATAACTGACTGAACATCACCTGTAGCCAATTTATACGTCAATTGCCAAGAGGTTGCTTCGCCTGCATTCCAGATAAGTTTAGCACCTTCAGACGTAGTTTCGCCAAGTCTCAAACCAGAAGGCTCAAGGCAAGTTGGAACCACCTTAATCGCGATATCATCAATATAAGATGCAGAACCATATTTAGAAATACCTTCAAATATCAGGCAGAAATCACCTGCAACAGGAATCAATGCCTCGTACTTATACCATCCGGCAGCAGCCTCAGGCGCAACTTTGATGCCGGTTTGCGTTGCATTGGCAACACGTGGAACGTACAGCAATGCCGTACCACCAGCCGTAGCATTGTT
The DNA here is from genome assembly GCA_045600985.1 of Paludibacteraceae bacterium. GTDB lineage: Bacteria > Bacteroidota > Bacteroidia > Bacteroidales > Paludibacteraceae > Colicola. The sequence goes on along the minus strand of JAZRYY010000016.1, from coordinate 16,698 downwards.
CACGGTATTTACCCATACTCGTACACCTTCATCATAGTAAGCAGAAGTAGCATAGGTGCCGCCCATATCACGTTTCATCCAGAAAGAAACATACAATGAGTTGGCTGCATCGGAATGGAACATAGGAGTAGACAGGATGTTCACATTGCCATCATTAGCATCGTTCAACATAGCACCAGCTGCGCCACTATGCTTAGTGGAAGTGCTGCGCGCCCAACCGCCTCCTGTACCTAGCAAATGAGCAGTATACCAGCAATCAGGAACAAACGGCGTTTCATCGAAGCCTTCCGTGAAAGGCAAAGAAACCACACCGCAAGGGGTTTTGAAAGAAACCCAAGCGCTCCAATCGCTTGATTCGCTTGCGCAAGCAGCCTGCACGCGTACCTTATAAGAGGTGTTGGCAGAAAGGTTGCTCAACGTGAATGGGTTGGCAGTAGCAGAAACGAGCGTTGTGTCGGTACCTTGTACCAGCTGCACATTCCAAGCAGTAGCCGTACCGCGCTCCGTCCATGAGAGGGTTGCGCCTGCTTCGGTGATATTATTCACTTCAAAAGCAACAGGAGCCACGCAAGAAGGCACCGTAGTGAGCGTAATGTCGTCCACGTACACCGTGGTAGTATTACCGGGAGCGGTGTAGATGACCCATACATATTCAGCCGTAGCGCAAGCTGCCTGATAAAGAGCAGGAATAACGGCATCGAAAGCCTGCCAGGTATAGCCCGTGGCAATCGTTACTTCGCCTACTTCCACTACCGTCTGAAGATCTTCGGTAAGGGCGAAACCGAGCTTGAGGACAGCATTCTTGGCGCCATACGCATAACCCGTGAGATAATACGCATTTGCGCTGGTTGCCAACACTGGCGAATAAAGGAAGGAACCTTCACTTGCCGTTGCCGTCAATTTGATGGACTTGCCTTCGCTGCCATGCTTGGTGGAAGAATACACGGTAGGTGCATTGCCTCCCAAGCTCCAGCAAGAAGGAAGCGCATCCGCATTAAAGCCCTCTGCGATAGGAAGCGCAGCGGTAGCCTGACATGGGGTATTGAATGCGTAGGTTACCCAAGAAGAGTAGCCTGCATCATCCCATGCGCAGTTTTTGCGGAGATGCAAATAATACTGACTGCCAGCGGTCAGTCCAGTTGCCTGGAAAACCGATGTTGCAAGCACAGTGTCGTTCTTAAAGAACACAACACCTTCCGTAGCAGCAGTAGCGGTACCAGCAGCACCCGCACCGAGTTCCGCTGAGGTCAATTGCCTCGTAGCGACACGGATGTCGTAGTGATGCTCGTCGGCAGCTGCTACAGTCCATTGCAAAGTGACAGCTTCGGGGGCAGCTGTAGCCACCCGAATGCCGGTTGGCGCGGGACACTGAGCCTCCACAGAAACAGACAAAAATGGGAGGCAGAGGATTGCTACGAGAGCAATCATACGCGCTAAACCATGCAATTTAGAGTAGATTTTTGTACTCATAAGCATTGAATTAAGTTAATAAAAAAGTTAGTTATATAAAAGTTATTTTTTAACGCGAATTATCGTAAATTTATTTATTGTTGTAGAGGCGGTACGTTTGCTGGCCCTCGAGCGAATTCACTTTCACCAGATAGAGACCCTGCTGAGCGCGGCGAACGATATTGAGCAGGCGCTCATAATCATAGGCTTCGCTGGCCAATTCGCGACCCAGTGCATCAAATATCGCCATATGGCCATTCAAAGCTTGTGGCAGTATATTTGGATCAAGAACCGCCACATTCTCCAGATCAGTGGAAGCGGCATGATCGCCGAGCGGGCAAGACTGAATCTCATAGGTTTCGCCATCGCGGATCAAACCAATGGTGTAAACGGCATAATCATCCAGCGTTTCGCCTTCGCCCGCATAATAATATGGGCCATTGGCGCCAAAGATTGGTTCGCCATTGCGATACCATTGAATATGCGAGAACGTGTAGCCGCCATTGAAATCCGTATCCAGCAGCACCAGCACGTTGCCCCATTTCTGCGGAGCAATAGATGCCGGATAGTTCACCGTGAACGTGATGGAATCCGCTACGGAACCGCATCCATTATCTGCTATATCTACATACATTGTATATACACCCGGGCGCACCTGACGCTTCGCACGCACAATCACATCCTTGATCTGATCTATTTCTGCATCATAGATATTTTCGAAGCCAGAGCCTGCAGGCGCGAAACGCACATCATAGTGCACGCCAGGGATAGAAGCCTCAAGAAGGAAAGAGAAGAGCGAATCGTCGCCGCAAATCTGCTCAGGGAATTCGGCAATTCCGCCATGCAGCTTATCCACGATTGTGAGATTCACATATTCCAATACCGAATCACAATTGCAGCCTGCATATTGCTTCTTAATTGGCCATCTGCCTGCTTTGGTGAAGCGAACGCCCTGATATTCAAACACCTGGCCTTCGCAAATCGTAGTATCCATCGATGACGTGTCCACTGGCAGCGTACGGAGCTTGAGCGTATACAAAATACTATCGCAACCCCAGCTGTTTGGAATAACCACCTCATACGTGCCGGCCGTATCGGCATGATTCACGTAGCGATCGCTATATGCGCGCCCTGCACACATGAACGTATCCACGAGGAGCGTATCCGTATGTGCCCATTGGATGACGGCATGATCGATGATATCAATAAAATCGCCATTGCATTGCGAATATTGCATACGTACCGTAACGGCATCAATGCCATCATCTTTGGTAACGCCAATCGAATCGGCCATCGAAAGCTTGATATTCATATTCGGATGTGCGCCAACGAACTGATCGATAGCCTCTGGCGTAGCAAATGAACCCTTATACCAGGTGAGGGCATAGGTTGGCGTAGAATACGGCGTAAAACGCCAAGCCTCATTCTTGGCTGACCATGATCGATGGTTGCTGTCGCCATCCGTCGTATTTCTGCCAGGCGCAGCCACGCCATCCGTACCTGCAGCATTCTGCAAGCCGATAATGCCACGATTATCATTCCATCCGGTGGAGAGACCACGATTTTTCACATATACATCCACCACGTTCGTGCCCTCATACATCACAATCATAGATGAATTCAGCACGGTATGATTCTGGTACATTGGCACTTCATTCCAGCATACCACCATCTTGCGGCAAGGCCATTCTCCCAGCACGCCATACCAAATCTCGCCGCCATAAGCCGGGTCATAATCCTGGAATACGCCGTAAATAGCATTTCGCCAATAGTTGCCCGTGCCCTGGCTACCACCGAACTGAGGAGAAGGAATATTAGGCTGCTGTTCCAGTTTGTAGCCTGCCATTTTACCCGCCACCTGCGTATCAAAGGAAACGAGGCCATTTGAACATACCACCGCCTGCGCATACGTGCCTTCAAAGAAACAAACCTTAAAAGGAAGCGTAAGGATTTGGCTATCCCAAACGTCGTCCGTACGAATCTGGCGCAGATAATTGCCCGGGCCCATCAACTGCTGAGCTGCGGACAAACTGAAAGGGAACGGACAATCGCTATAATCAATCTGGTCCACACGGTAGCCGGCAATCGAGCCACCACCTGCCACGAGAGAAGGCTTAATCATGAACTGGCCCGATTCATCGCATGAAGGACGGAGATATTTCTCGCCATTTGATTCGTGATGTGCCTTCAGATTCACCTCAGGGCAAGCCTCTGCAATGGATGAGAAATCACCTTTCGATTTACAGCCCGGGAGCTCCAACAGAATGCTCTGCTCATCCCCACAATTGGTACGTACTGCAAACGTATACAAGCCGCTCTGCAAATCGCCATGCGCAAACTGATAACTGGTGGCAGAAATGCCCATGATGGAATCGATATGTGAATCACCATCCAACCAATAATATACATCGTAGGTAACGCCTGCTGCATTCACGGTTGGCTGCCAGCTAATCACGTCCACCGTTTGGCCTTGCGTCCATTTCAGATTCTTAACGGTGTGCCAGCAATCGGTTGCCTGCTCCTGCTGATGTAGCTGTACGTTATCAATGCAGGCACCCGGATTATAGGTAGCCACGTTATTGTTTCTCCAGGCAATCACCAGTTTGTATTGGCCACTAACCACATTCACCGTGGTGACCACCTGCTTCCAGGAAGGAGAACCGCTCAAATAGGTCTTGGAATTAATCGTGAGTGGCGTCAGGCCGGTTGGGAGCGAACTGTTGTTTCGGCTCGTGATGGCATCGGTGGCAGGAACCCAGTATACATAAATGGCATCATTTTCTGCATCGCCGAGGCATCGCCAATCGAAAGCAAGCGTATAGGTGCCGGCTGGCACATTAAAAAGACGCTCTGCCGTGGCAAACACCATGGCATTGCCATCATATTCAGCCACATCCTCATGATCCTTCACGGCAATATACATGCCTTTCACGCCACTATGCTTTGCGCCAGCATTAATCACCCAATTTGAAGGAAGATCCTGAAACAAAGCCAAACCCACACGTTGATTGAGCGTCCAGTTTTGATTCTCACTATCTTCTTCAAAGCCACAGAAATAGGGAAGCGAGGTCACAGCCGTTTGAGCAGCCATGGCCATTGCAAATCCTACAAATACAATCCACAAAAATATATTTCTTTTCAGCGTCATAATCCAACTGTTTTTTTGCTTGCTTTTAAACTCTCACATATACGCGTACCTGCGCAGTTTGAAAACGAAAAAATACCGATTAACCGCATGGCTAATCGACGCATTTATACCTTTTTGGCTGCAAAATTACATAAAAATTATCATTTGTGCAAGAAAATTGCAGAAAAAAGTAACATTTTGCACTAAAAAAATCATTTTTTCAATACAAAGATTACATTTTTGCATATTTATACATAAAAAAGGAGCAACGCGTTAAATTCGCGTTGCTCCATATAAAAACAGCACCAAAAAAAGCAAATTTCAGCACTCTTTCAATGCGTAAATTACCAATACTTATACGTTTCCAAACCCTGCTCACAAATCACACAAATCTTAGGCTGCGGAAGCTGGAAAAGAACCGTGAATTTCACGCCCACCTGCAGCGGACGAACGATGGCTGCACGATCAGAAGTATCCAGAATATGCGTCATATGAATATCCTTCATGGCCGTACCTGCCGTTTCGCTATTATAAAGAGGCGTTACGTAAGACGTGGCATCATGATTGAAGCGATAGCTATTGAGCACACCATAATCAGCATATGCACCTACGCGCAAACGATAGTGCTTAGGGCGATTATTGCGATTGAAATACGTTTTCACATCTGATGTATAGCCTATTTCTGCCGACACCAACGCATTCAAAAGGAAATCAGCCTTCGCCTTCTGCGGAGCCAGATACTGCTCATCGAAGAAACCGTGCTCTGGCATATGCTGGAAGGTTTGATCGCCCATACCTGCATACATGCCGGGATAAATACCCTTGCTCGTATACTTGGCATCCGTAAGCGCCTGTGCCCAAAGCGACATCGTTTGGAATTTGGCACCTGCCAATGCATAGAAATTACCTACTTGTCCGCCGAACATCAGAGGCACCTGCACCACCACGTTGGTATACTGGTCGCGACGATCGTAGAAATTGTACTGATAGGTGAAATTGCCATAAATGCCTTCCGCATTGTAGGCATGCTTGATTTGCTGATCCCCATCGTCGGCCCAGAAAGAGATTTCCTGCTCCGACATAAAGACGGAATGGTGCACATTTCCCTGCACACCAAACGTAAACAAGAATCCCTTGTGCTGCACCTCATAATGAAGGCCGAGACCTCCACCCGCTCCGAGGCTGCCGTTTGCATTGCAGGTAGGCATTTTGCCCAACCATGAATGCTCACCGGCTTCCAGCGAGAGGGCTATATATCGCTGCGACCATACCATAGGTATGGCGAGCAGCAATAGGGATAGTATGAGTGTGATTTTTTTCATTATTTATAGTTATTCCGTGATTTGCAGACGGAAACTGCGAGCTTCTGATTCTGTCGTGAGTTGCACGATGCACATGCCCGTTTCGCTCGGCACTTCCACCAATGTGCTGCCTGCTTCAACGGTAGTGGCCAAAAGGAGCAGACCCGACACATTATAGAAACGTACGTGCGCACGCTCAGGCGTAGAAACAACCACCTGCTGGCCGCGACTTACGTTGCGTGGCGAAACGTTCATGCCGCCCGTATATTCCTTTGGTACGAATGGGCAGGAGAGCAATGAGAGGCCAGCCGCATCGGTGAGACGAACCTGATAGATAGATTGCGTATCGAGCTTCTCAGGTGCGAAATAATACGATTTCGTCTGCTCCTGCAAATCTGCACCATTCTGCAGCCATTGATAAGCCGAGAAGGTGTAGCCGCCATTAAATTCTTCATTCTTCACCGAGAGCACATCATCCCAACGCTGGAAGATGATATTGGATGGGAAGAGCACGTCGAACGTGAGCGCACAAGACTGATCGGCACAGCCATTCTTATCAAAGAAGGTGAGCTTGGCCGTATAGAGACCCGGACGACGATAGCTGCCATCAGCCGGATCGATTGGCACAGTGATCGTGCCGCTGGTGCCCAGTCCCGTAAGCGTAACTGGCGAAATCTGGCTTGGGTTAGTGGCGTCAAACGCCAATATGCAACTATCCGTAATACCCTGCACCACCGTATAATCAATCGTAACGGAAGCCGTGTCGGCACAAAGCGTACAAGCCGTCTTGGATGGCTTCACCACCAGCGTATCCAGCACCGTGAGATCCAGCACGAAGATGAGCGAATCGCTATCCAGCACAACTGATCGGCACGTATCGCGATATACGCCCGTTTTATTCACTTCGAAGCGACGGCCCGCATACGTTACAAACTGATATTTCTGGCCCTGACAGATCGTATCCACGGTGAGGAATGTTTCGGATTTCAGATAATCCACATGGAGGCTCAGCGTACTATCGCAGCCCATCCAGTTTTTCAGCACCAATTCATAATCGCCTTCTTCGGCATACCATTCGCCCTGGAACTCGACAGAATCACCATATACGGTGTAGATCGTATCGCGACCCACGTTTGGTCCAATAGCTGGCACATAGTAGACGATTTCGCGCTCATCAATACAGCCCTCATCCATCGTAACTACCGCATGCATCGTGATGGTATCGCCTGCATTGGAAACAGGGATTGGCGCAAAATCATCTATGCCAAACACGCCGCTTGCGCCGCTTGCCGTAGTCCATTCATATTTCTCTTTTGCCAGATTGCCATAGCTGCGAGCTACAGAGTCCACACCTGAGTCTGTTGGATAGTAGCCATACACGCCACTCTCATTGGTAGGTGTCACGAAATTTTGGCAATCTACTGGCGTATGCTGGAATGATACCTTAGCCTCCGGAATACGCTTGATAGCTGCAGCATGAAGCGTGAAATAGCAAGTGTTATTGCCCTTACGCATCAAATCCACATAATAGGTATTGGTATCCTGAACAGAGATATACAAGGAATCGGAAGTTGGGTCCTGCCCCTCATAAAATGGTTCGCCCGGATTATATGGCTTATACCAGCGATAATCAAAACCTTCATCCACTTTCAGAGAACGAGGCTTTTCATCGCAGGTAGCACCCTGAATAGCACCCTTCGAGCAGTCGAGCGTGAAATAGCAATAGCCATAGTGGCAAGAGGCAGAGCAGCCAAAATTGGATACTTCGATCTTGATATCCTCACCTGCATATTGCTGCACATTGATGCCCACTGTGGTCCAGTCGCGCCAATATACGTAGTCTTCACAAATCAATCCCTCACCAGAGTCCTTACGACCCTTATGCCATCCGGCCGTTTTCGGGTTGCGATTGAGCATATTCATTTCCGCGTCATCCTTAGGCGAATAGAAAAGCACGCTGCCGCAATCGGCACCATTGATGATATTGCCCTGCTGATCCGTCAATTTTAAGCGGATATGCGATTGATCCAATCCCGTGTGCCCACCCGTCTGGCCCACATAGGCGTAACGGAAGAGCAAAACGCCCATATCTTCCGTGATATGCACCGTATAAGAAATCGACTGCCAATGACCACCCGGATAACCGTTGTCTGGTTCACGCGAACCCAAACGCACGGAAGCCACTTCGCCTGCCGGTACGGTGCGGAGCTGACCGTTGGTCATATAATCCGTTTCGTTCGGCTTGAAATGAATGGTATGCGTAGTGTTTTGCGAAGCATAGCCAAAATCCAAATAGCCAGTTGTAGTGCTGGTGATTCGTTCTGATTCCGAAGTAGACGACCAATCGGCTGCGCCATATTTACAAACCACGCCACGGCCATCGAAATTCAAATAATCAATGCAGTGCTCGGCAGGATCATAGATGAGCTTATTGCGAACGTATGCCCAACCGGTTTTTGCATCGTTGCCGCCGCAACCCAAACCACGCACCATAAAGCTGTATACGCCATCTGCCATCTCAGCCAAAGCAATGCGGCAAGAATCGATTGCACCATTATCCGGCACCACGTCAAGCACAACCACCTGACCATCAGCATTGAAATAACGCACTTCATAGTTGTCTGCATTGCCTTTCCAAGAGAGTTCTGCAAAGCCATTCACCAGGTTGAGCTGAACATCCTTCAGTTGGTAATCGCATGCGGTCTGGTCGGTTTGATTCAAGACCACTTCCACATTATCCACAGCCGCTGCAAACGGAAGGTCTGCACCTGATGAGCGATAGGTGATGGCCAAAAGATACGTGCCGGCGGTTGCCACACGTTGCGTAGCCACGCCGTGCATCCATTGCTGCGCTTTCATATCCGTCAGGCCTGGCAGCAAAGCGGTATTGATAGGTGCAGAGTAAGCAGAACCGGTTTGCGTTTGAATATCCGCATTCTCAAGCGTATCCGCATGAACGAGCGAAACAGAGAGCAAATCGGTAGGGCACTTATAATCCAACGAGATGGTATAGGTGCCGGCTGCAAGCGTCATCTTGCGATAGGCAGTAACGGAAAAACCACCACTCTTCAAAGAATTGTGCGTATTATCAGCAGAAACCTCTGGGTCATATACATACAAGCCCTTCTGGCCCGTATAGAACGCAGCAGTACCGGTTTTCCAGGTAGAGTGCTTCATACGAGAAGCGGTAGTACCCGGCCAAGTGATCCATTCAGCATTTTCAGCTGCGTCTTCGAAATCGCAGAAATACGTAGGCGTGGCAGGCGCAGCCATCATTGCTGCCGCACAAACCAACGCACTAATCATCAATATAATTTTCTTTTGTACCATAATCAGACTATAAAACGAGCTGCAAAGGTACTAAAAAAATACGAATTGACCAAATTTTTTAAACAAAAAGCACGAAAAACAGCAAAAAAAACGCCACTTTGATACTTCAAAATGGCATTTTACTAACTTTTTGAATAATTATTCACTACAATGCAGGCTTGCGAGCAGGTGCATATGCCTGGCCTGCTTGGCATGCGATTTGGCCTTCATAGGAAGCCGTAACGGTGCTGCCGTTGAGCGTAGTAGCTTCCACGGTGAAGCCGTTGGCCGTTACAATCACCTTGCCCGACTGGAGCAACCATTGCTTATAAATCGACAATCCGTTCGTCGTGCGATAGACGTAATAGAATTGTGAATAGAGCGTTTCAAATTGCTCATCGTCGCGAATGCCCATTACAGCATTGCCCGGACGTACCGCATTTGGAGCCACAAACTCGTATTCGCCCGCAGGAATGGTGGTTGCACCAGCCTCTGCCATCAGAATCAACGTGATGTATGGGAAGATTTGCGTGTTAGACACCGTGGTAACGGCATTTGAAAGATTGGCTGCATTCAATTCAAACATGGTAGCGCCCGAAACGGCGTAGTAGGCAGCCTGCGCCTGATTGAGCACGAGATTAGCTGCCGGAGCACCACTTTCAGGATACGTAGCAGGCACAGCCTTGGCTTCTACGCCACCGTGCTTGATGTCTTCTCCAGCCTTTGAACCCGGCACTACCACTGCCTTTGCTGCATTCAGCACAGGATACTTGGTGTCAAGTGCCGTAATCCAGGCAGCCACCTGGCAATTCTCTGCTACCCACTTATCGGCCAATACCACTTCATATTCTGCTTCAAACCTCTGCTTATCGAAGAGATAATCGTCGCCAAGCGATTTGGTGATATACTTGCGAACAGCATGCGTATGCACAAACTTCGCCCAGCCTTCCCAGGAATTATAAAAATCTGATTGTGCACCCTGCATACCACTTTCCGTGATCACAACCGTCAGCATGGCGCCTTCCAAATCCTTGCGCGAAGTGAGGCACTTCACTTTCAGATTGAGTTTGCGAGCCGCTTCATCATACGTGGATTCAATCTCCACTTTTTCGGTAGAGGTGGATGGTGCTTTCTTCAGCACCTGAGCGGTATAGTATGGATGATAGCTACGGCTTTTCTCGCCATCGAGCGTATATTGCTCGCGGTTGAGAGAGATATTGGGTGCGCCCTGCACGTTCAACGCCTTGCCCACGGCAGAAGAACCGGTTACGGTGTACTCATCTTCTCCATAACCATAGTGATTACTTACCCAAATCAGGCCGTCCGGATTCTTGCTGTACTCTTCGTAGATATAATCCATACCGGCTGGGCAATAGCCACACTGCTCACCCGTGAAATGCTCAATCAGTTGCACACGAGGATAGGTGGTGCCTTCATCTGGCGTTGGTTCTGGTTCCTCAGTAGGACCTACACAAGCTGCCAGCAAAAGTGCAGCAGCCGAAAATAAAACAGAATAATACTTTTTCATAATTTATTTAATTTACTTATTTCTCAAATACGTACTTGATGGTAAGTTTGATGGCCTTCTCGTGATTCTTGAAGGTATACGTATAGGTGGTTCCTGATTGCTTGCCTGACTGCGGATAGAAATGGGTGTACCAATCAGCCGCGTCGGTGCCTCTAAGCACGAAATCAAAATCCTGATCCACCTCGCCATCTCCCATTCTGCAATTATCAGCCGCGCAGAATTCGTCTTCCAAACCTGTCTCGGAACGATGTACGCTCACGCGAAAGCCTTCGACACCCTGCACTTTACCGCGCAACGTGGCCACATACTCTTTGCCAGCACTGGCCAATTCGTCTTTCTCAAATTCCGTTACGGAGATAGTGGTATCTTTCGTGAGCATCATGCCATTCATAGAAACCACCATGGTTGAATTCTTGCTGCCATCCAGGAAAGAAGGCAGATCTTCGTCTACTACTGGAGGATTTTGACTGACAGGATCACAAGCCACCAATGCTACAGCCATCAGCATGGCCATTACTTTCAATACATTTTTCATATATGCGCTATTTATATTTTATATATTAAGGTATGCTATTTGATTGCGACAGATTCGGCGTCGAGCACTTTTTTCGTGGCCACGTCTTCCAGAATAGCCACCACGTGGCAATGCTCCATTTTCACGTCCTGGCCATGCACCTGCTCTGGAATGGCATATTGCAACTGATCAATCGGCTCCGACGCTTTGAGCAGCATTTCATCGCGCAGCACATGATTGTGCACGTATTCCATATTGGTGGAGCCATCGGGCAGACGCTGCGGACCTACTATACTATCTTCCGTCAGCCAGAATCGCACCTGCGTGCCGGCGATGGAGAAGGATTCGCTATCTGATATTACGTTGTAATGGATCGTGAGTTGACGTTCATCCAAGCTGAGATCTGCAATATGCACGCTGCCATGATTGACTTGCAGAACGGCACTTTCCACAGCCGTTTGCCAAGCCGCAAACTCTATCATCGACGTGGCCATATTCACTACGCCTGTAGGGAGAGACGTGCCGGACGTGCCGCCCAATTGCGCATAGATGGCGTCGCCAGCCGGGCAGGAATAATCCCATTCAGGTCGGTCCGTTTCGCAAAAACCATTCTGACTGGGATGAATCTCCACGACGACGAGACTGTCGGCATACTCCTCCAGCAACGTGTGTGCTTCAGCCGCAGCCTTCGGGCAGTTCAAACATTTGAAGCCCGTAAATTCCATCAGCAGAGCCCGGGAGCGAAGCGGCTGCCTGCCCATGGGAATATAGTGCTGATCAAACGGGATATACGTGCAGGATGAGAGCACCAGAAGGAATAATATGTAGATGTATTTTTTCAATTTTTATGTCTTTGTGGTTCAAATTAACAATAAACACCCCTGTTGAGGTCCGCTTGAGAACCGCTGCAGAACCGCTGCAACACCTACGGAAGACCCTATGGTGCTTTTTTCACAACGCCGTTTTACCAGGTGAAAGAGTAGTTCAGCACGACGCCTTCCTGCTTGGGAACGTAACGGCAAACGCCGCCGGCGCAGTTGTAGCCTGCACGCGTTTTGGTGTAGCCGGCCGAGAGGCGATGTGCGCCATGCAGCCAAGTGGCTAACGCCGAATAATAATGATTGCCCTGCTCCGGAACGTCCAGCGATACACCCGGCACATAGCTCTTGGCGATCGTGCCGTGGCCTATGCAGTATTGCTCGCTGAACGTAAGCATCAGTTGCTTGAATAAGGATAATTCATAGAGCGCATATATCCATTGCCCTTCATCCTGCTTCGAGAATAAATATTGCAGTTCGGCACGCATCTGCACATCCTTGGTGGTAGCCCATTTCACGTCCACTACGCCGATGCCGCTGCGAATCAGTTCGCCATGACCTTCCACCACCTGCTTATTATAGGTCTGATACATCAGCATGGCCGCTATATACCATTGCTTATTGATCTTTTTATTGAGTTCCAAGTTCACGTCGGTATAATATGGCTCGGCCGTAGAACGGAAGAAATGGGAGGCAGGGTCTGTACCACGCACATGCGAAGCATTGAGCTTGAGCGTGGTGCCATATTTGCCGCCCATGCGTGTGCCACGTTTCCAGGTGTAGCGCACTTCTCCCTGAAGCGCCCATTCTCCATCCATCTGCGTGGCATAAGGATAAAGAGCCGCAAGCGCATAGGTATGCTGATTGGCAAAAGCGGGGAGATGGTTGATTTGGCCCACGATACCCATCTCCAAACGATCACTTCGGAACGACATATTCTGGCTGCGTTTCACCTGCCCCAATACCGACAATCCTTTCTGCGAATAACTGAGTGAAGCCAACAAAGCCGTGCCCGGCTTCCATTCAATACCATTATATGCCACAATATTCGACATATGCGGATCTTTGCTGCGTATCGCATATTCCAGCAGCGCATTCCATCCTTTCATTTGAAATTGTGCTCGCAGATCGGCTGCCCCTACCCATTGTGGCACATTATAGATGGCGTTGGCGGGCAACGAAGGATTAAGCACAGGTTGGGTATAGATCGTATCAAACGCATCATATTTGCTCACCCAACTGGCACCCAAAAGCAGATAGGCTCCCGCGTCCTGCATGCGGCTGCTCCATTCATCCACCTGCAATTCCAGATTAGCGCCCAATACGGCGTCCTGGCGATAATTGAAGCCCCATGCATGATCATCATACATCTGCCAATAGCGGCGTTGCTTGCCGCCCAGCAATTCCAGGCGCAACCCCTTGTAGGGAGCAATATCTATCTTGCCGCCACGTAAGGCATTATCCACACCCAGCGATCGTTCTTCATAAAGGCGCAAAATCAGGCCGCTGCCAAACTGACCGTACACGTCGCCGAGGGTGATATGCCCCCAGGAGAAGTCCAGTCCTGCATGCAAATGTCCTACGCCATAGCCGGCAAAGCCCGTTTCGTAGCCCAACATCGGCCATTGCATCATTTCCAAGCGCATCTGCGCATCCACACCGGTGAGGCCAGCCTTATTCGGTTTATAGTGCTGATAGCGCAAGCCCAAATCCACATACGTATTGCTCAGATGATCAATCTTCGCCCACTGCGGACGATTATAATCGCCGCCGTCCGTCGGAAAAAGGCCATCGTGCTGCACGCCTCCAATGAACTGCAGCGAGCCATTGGGGATAGAGTCAGCAAAAGCCGAGCAGCACGTGCATGCTGCCCAGATAAAAATAACGATGTTTCGTATTCTGGCCATTTCCAATTTACTGCCGGCTTACAGTTTTTTAATTATATTGTAGAGATCCTCCTCGCCGCCATCGGTATAGCCGGTGTGATTATACACAATCTTACCTTTACCATCAAGCACCAGCACATATGGAACAGATTGTATATTAAGCAATCGCTTGAGCTCGCCATTGCTATCCAGCAGCACATCATATTCCCAACCAAAGCCATCCACCAGCGGCTTCACTTTCTGAGCATTCTGCGCCTCGTCGATGGATACAATCACCACCTTCACGCCCGTTTCATCCTGCCAATCAGGATACACCTCATGAATAGCCTTGAGTTCGCGGATGCAGGGCTTGCACCATGTTGCCCAAAACGACACCACAATAGGTTTGCCATTATTGGACAGTTTCGATACGTTTACCGATTTTCCATTGATATCTTTGAGCGTTACGTTTGGCAATTGTGCGAAGCTCATTGCCGCTACAGCCACCAGCGCAGCCAACATTACAAATCGTTTCATTTTGATGGGTTTTATATTGTTTTCTTTACATTTTGATCATTTTGCGCCGCAAAATTACTACTTTTTTCTCATATATGCAAATTTTTTGCAACAAAATGTACAATTATCCGCCTTATTATTGCAGCACTAATAGAATTCTAACCGATTTTGTGCATATATTCACCTTTTTTGTGTTTTCCTGCAAATTTATTTGCATATGTCGTAAAGATTTCGTACCTTTGCAGTCGGTTTTTTATGCGTAAAAGCATGAAACTGCTAAAACGTGAAATCTTAAAATCGTAAAATTATAGAATCATGAAACACCATTTTCTCTATTTATTGGCCATTATTCTGTTTGCCTCATGCGCAAAAGCGCCCGTCAGCAATCCCATTAAAGTGAACCAGGTAGGCTACTATCCTGACGCCAAGAAGGTGGCCGTATTGGATAATTTTCATGCGGATACTGTCCGTTTCGTCAACGCCGAAGGAGTGTGCGTTGGGCTAACAGGATGTCAATGTGAGACGGTTTCTCCATGGTCGGGCAAAAAGCGTGCCATTGTAGATTTCTCCATGCTGACGATACCCGGTGAATACACTATTCAGGCGGGTGAATACACGCAGACCGTGACGATTCGCGAGCATGCGTTGGAGGAAGTGGCCAAGGCAGCGATGAAAGCCTTCTACCTGCAGCGCTCGGGCATAGCCATTGAAGAGGAGTATGCCGGCATATATGCACGTCCGCTGGGTCATCCAGACACGCTGGTGTACATCCATGAATCGGCAGCCACCGAAACGCGTCCGGCAGAGAGCACTATTTCTTCTCCATACGGATGGTATGACGCGGGCGATTATAATAAATATATTGTGAACTCCGGTTTTGCCATCGGCGCGATGCTGATTGGCTATGAGATGGCTCCGGACTACTACGATACGATTGATTTGAATATTCCTGAATCAGGCAACGACGTGCCTGATTTTCTGGATGAGATCATGTTTAATCTTCGCTGGATGGCCACGATGCAGGACGAAGATGGCGGCGTATATCATAAGCTGACGGAGCCAGCGTTTGAAGGTTTCATCAAGCCAACCGATTGCAAGAAGCCACGCTATGTGGTGCAAAAAGGCACAGCAGCCTCGCTGGATTTTGCGGCCGTGATGGCCATGGCTTATCGTCTTTATAAGCATGATGGCGAGTATGGAGCATTCGTGATGAATGGTTTGGAGCAGGCTAAACGTGCTTTTGCGTGGGCTGAGCAGCATCCAGAGGTTTACTACACGCAGAATGCCAACAATAAGGTGTACAATCCGGCCATCACCACGGGGGCGTACGACGACGAAGACTGCCGCGACGAATTTTTCTGGGCAGCTACCGAGCTTTTCTTCGCCACGGGTGACGAGTATTATCTTCAATTGGTAGAAAAGCACGCACCTGCAGCTTTCGCCATTCCTTCATGGGGCGGCGTGGATGGATTGGGCATTTATGAATGGCTGTTGCAGGCACCCGGCGCCGAATTTTGCAATCCGTACTATCAATCTCTTTTGAGCGCCATGGACGAACGTTTGGCCGAAATTCCTGCTTCCTGCTTTGCTGCGCCAAGCGGCAATCGTCCGGAGGATTTTGGATGGGGTTGTACGGGTGAGCATTTTGCAGGACAGGGTCAGGCCATGCTGCTTGCTTATCAGCTCACGGATAATGAGCAGTATCTCGCTGGCGCAATAGCAGACGCTGATTACCTCCTGGGTCGCAATGCTACGGGCTATTGCTACGTAACAGGCTTCGGTAGTCAGCGCGTGATGCATCCTCATCATCGCCTCTCTGCCAGCGACGGCATCGACGATCCACTGCCAGGCTTTATGGCTGGTGGTCCAAACCCAAAGCAGCAGGATCTGAAAGAAGTGCCGGGCGGATATGCATCCGATTATGCCGACGAATCATATGAAGATAAAACGCCAAGTTACGCCAGCAACGAGATTGCCATCAATTGGAATGCTTATCTCGTAGCATTGCTTTGGGGTATTGAGGCGACGAGATAGGCGAAAGGCAAAAGTCGAAAGTCGAAAGTCAAAAGGCGAAAGTCAAAAGGCGAAAGTCAAAAGGCGATGTATCCACTACGATTTAAATCTCGATTCTGCCCAAAGATATGGGGCTATGAATCTTGGGCTATATCCGCTTATGGTGATCAACAGACCACCGTGGCGAATGGTGAACTTGCGGGGCAAACGCTTCAGCAGGTGCTGGAGCAATATGGTGCAGATCTGGTGGGCAAGCAT
>JAZRYY010000015.1:0-56766 GCA_045600985.1 Paludibacteraceae bacterium | reverse complement strand
CGGGAACGATTCCTTCTTCTATGGCTGCGCGAGTGGCACTCAATGCATCATCTACGCGGTCTTTCTTCTCTTTCATCTCCACTTCGCTGGCTGCGCCCACATAGAGAACAGCTACGCCACCTGCAATCTTGGCAAGGCGCTCTTGCAATTTCTCCTTGTCGTATTGGCTCTTGGTTGCCGCAATCTGCGCTTTGATCTGGTTGGCACGTGCCTGAATAGATTCCTTATCGCCAGCACCATTTACGATGATAGTGTTATCCTTGTTTACAGTCACTTTCTCGCAAGTTCCGAGCATGTCAATAGTTGCTTCGGCAAGCTTAATGCCTCGTTCTTCGCTGATAACGGTACCGCCCGTAAGAATTGCAATATCCTGGAGCATCTCTTTGCGACGGTCGCCAAACCCTGGAGCCTTAACTGCGCATATCTTGAGTTGCGCACGGAGGCGATTAACTACGAGTGCTGTAAGTGCTTCTGAATCAACATCTTCTGCTATGATGAGGAGAGGACGGCCTGACTGAATGGCAGGTTCAAGCACGGGGAGCAAATCTTTGAGAGTGCTCACCTTCTTGTCATGAATAAGAATATATGGATTCTCCATTTCCACCTCCATGGTTTCGGTGTTGGTGGCAAAATAAGGAGAGATATATCCGCGATCAAACTGCATACCTTCCACCACTTCTATGGTAGTGTCAGTGCCCTTGGCCTCTTCGATTGTGATGACACCATCTTTGGTGACACGCTTCATTGCATCAGCAATAAGGCCGCCGATAGCAGCGTCGTTATTGGCTGAGATTGTGGCAACTTGTTCAATCTTATCATAATCGTTACCTACGATCTGTGCCTGGCTTTGGATGTTTGCCACTACTGCAGCAACTGCCTTATCAATACCACGCTTGAGGTCCATAGGGTTAGCGCCTGCGGTTACGTTCTTGACTCCAACTCCAACGATAGCCTGGGTGAGTACAGTAGCGGTGGTTGTGCCATCACCTGCCTGATCGCCTGTCTTGCTGGCTACTTCCTTAACGAGTTGTGCACCAAGATTCTCCTGGGCATTTTCCAGTTCAATCTCCTTGGCTACGCTCACGCCATCTTTGGTGATGTGTGGCGAACCATATTTCTTCTCAATGATAACGTTACGACCTTTAGGACCGAGTGTTACTTTCACAGCATCAGCCAATTGGTCGACGCCACGCTTGAGGGCATCACGTGCCTCAATATTGTAAATAATATCTTTTGCCATAGTTTTATACAATTACGTCCAAGTTATAATTTATTCTATTCAATTACAGCAAGCACATCTGCTTGCTTCATGATTAAGAATTTCTCGCCGTTGAACTCCAGTTCGGTACCGGCATACTTGCCGTAAAGAACTTGGTCTGTTGGTTTGAGAATCATGGTTTCGTCTTTGGTGCCTTGGCCAACGGCTATAACTTCGCCACGGAGTGGCTTCTCTTTTGCGCTATCAGGAATAATAAAACCTGAAGCAGTTGTTTGTTCTGCGGCAGCTGGTCGAATAATAACGCGGTCTGCCAATGGTTTTAGAGTCATATTTGTAGAAATTTATTTACATGTTTATACCTCTGTCTTGTCAAAGTGTGTGCCAAACTGGTAAAGGGTGACATATTGGCAAGAGTAGTGTCATTTTGTCAGTGTAGGATGGCAAACATGGCGAGGGTATGCATGGTAGTTCCAAGGAGAATGAAAACATGCCAGATGGCATGGAAGAAAGCGTGCTCTTCGTCGTGCTTGAAGAAATACGCTCCCGCCGAGTAGAAAATGCCTTCAATCAGAATGCAGAAAAAGGCATAATGGCTGAGCATTGTCCACATTGGATAGATAACGAGAATAGCGGTCCAGCCCATCGTCAGATACAAGGCCAACGATAATTTCGGGAACTTACCAGTCGCAAAAATTTTGAAAATGAAGCCCAATAGTGTGAGCGACCATAAAACGATGAAAATTGTCCATCCCCACCAATGACCCAATACACCAATGAGAACAGGTGAATAACTGCCAGCGATCATGATATAGATGCTGGAATGGTCGAGCACGCGTAGGCGACGTTTATGTTTGCCGGGCGGAACGAGATGATATATGGTGGAGCTGGTGTACATCATTATCATGCCATAACCATACAAAGCCATGGCAGTAATCATGGCTGCCCCGTGTCCCACCGCACATACAATCAAAATAGGCGTTAAAGCCAACGCCGCCGCAATGCCGGGAGCATGTGTTGCGACGTTGGCTATTTCTTCTCTCGTGATACGCATTAGAGTACGAAATTAATAATACGACCCGGCACGACGATCACTTTCTTAGGTGTGGCGCCCGCAAGGTATTTCTGTGTGTCGGCGTTCTCAAGGATAGCTTTCTCAATTGTGGCCTTATCCGCATCCTTTGGAAACTCAACGGTGAAACGAACTTTACCATTGAACTGCACCGGATACTTAACGTTAGCTTCCTCCAGATATTTCTCGTTGCATGCAGGCCATGCGGCGTTTACAACGAAGCCTTCTCCTCTAGTAGTTTGCCACATTTCTTCTGCGAGATGTGGCGCAAATGGCGCGAGAAGAATAGCGATTGGCTGAAGAATAGCACGTTTAGAACACTTCGCAAGTTCGTTTTGCGCAATCATGAAAGCAGGGATGGAGGTATTGAACGAGAAATGCTCAATATCCCATGTCACTTTCTTGATGAGTTTATGGAGCGAACGGAGTTCGTCTGCCGTTGGTTCTTCATCAGTTATCGTTTCAAATTGATTCCAAAGGCGACGAAGGAAACGATGTACGCCATCAATACCATTGGTATCCCAAGGTTTGGACATCTCGAGTGGCCCGAGGAACATCTCATAGAGGCGGAGCGTATCAGCACCATATTTGGCCACGATATCGTCAGGATTGACTACATTCCACATGGATTTGGACATCTTCTCAATAGCCCAACCGCAAACATAGTGATTGTCTTCAAGAATGAACTCGGCATCGGCGTACTCTGGAAGCCATGCGCGGAAAGCGTCCAAATCAAGAATGTCGTTGGAAACGATATTGACGTTGACGTGAATTGGCTGCACCTTGCCTTCATATTCAGGTGTCTTTGTGAGACCATAACTCACATAGGTGTTTTTTGAGCCAATGAGGCGATATACGAAATTTGAACGTCCCTGAATCATACCCTGATTGATGAGCTTGGCGAATGGTTCGTCCTTGCAAATAAGACCGAGGTCGAAAAGGAATTTATTCCAGAAACGGCTGTAAATCAGGTGACCCGTAGCGTGTTCTGAACCTCCAAGATACAGATCCACTTGTTGCCAATAGTCGTTAGCCTCCTTGCTGACGAGCTCGTGACCGTTGTGGTTGTCCATATAGCGGAGATAATAAGCAGAAGAGCCTGCGAAACCCGGCATAGTGCAGAGTTCGAGGGGGAAAATGGTTTGGTGGTCAATCATTGATTTGCTGACTACCTGCTTGTTGGCTTCATCCCATGCCCAAAGATCTGCATTGCCCAGAGGAGGTTCGCCCGTTTCTGTTGGCTTGAATTCAGTAACATCTGGCAATTGGATAGGAAGACATTCATCAGGCACCATGTGAGGCATATTATCCTTATAGTATACAGGGAAAGGTTCACCCCAATAGCGTTGGCGAGAGAAGATGGCATCACGGAGGCGATAATTAACTTTGACGCGACCAATTCCTTCTTTCTCGATGTATTGCTTCATCGTTTTGATTGCTTCTTTCACCTGAAGACCATTCAGGAAACCAGAATTCATCATAATGCCTTCCTTTGCATCCCATGATGCTTCACTAACGTCGGCACCTTCAATCAATGGAATGATAGGAAGATTGAAATGCTTGGCGAAAGCGTAATCACGGCTGTCGTGGGCAGGCACAGCCATAATAGCGCCAGTGCCATAACCTGCGAGCACGTAGTCGGAGATATAGATAGGAATCTCGTTGTGGGTTAGCGGATTGATGGCATACGAGCCAGAGAAAACACCTGTGACACGACGATCGGCAATACGATCACGCTCGGTACGGGTCTTCACCCATTTGAGATATTCATCAACGGCAGCCTGTTGATCAGGAGTTACCACTTCTTTGACGTAGTCTGATTCAGGTGCTAATACCATGAAAGTAACGCCAAAGACGGTATCACAACGGGTAGTGAAGATGGTGAATTCAAGATCTTTTCCTGCTAATTTGAATTGCATCTCAGCACCTTCTGAGCGACCAATCCAGTTTTTCTGCGTTTCTTTGATTGATTCCGACCAATCAATACGGTCTAGACCTTCTAATAATCGTTGCGCGTATGCGCTCACGCGAAGCGACCATTGGCGCATGACCCGTTGCTCTACAGGATAACCGCCGCGAACAGAAAGTCCTTCACTGACTTCGTCGTTGGCGAGAACTGTGCCGAGCTTAGGACACCAATTAACCTTGGTATCGGCGAGGTAAGCGATGCGATATTGCATGAGTACCTGCTGTTTCTCAGTTTCGCTCTTGGTAGCCCATGAAGGATCTTCCTTCTCAAACTGGGCGATAAGTTCGCTGATAGGCTTTGCTTTTTGTGCTTCGGCATCATAATAGTGCTCAAACATCTGCTTGAAGGCCCATTGTGTCCAATGATAGAACTCAGGGTCGCAGGTCCGAGTCATACGATCCCAATCGTAGCAGAAGCCAATCTTGCGCAGCTGATCAACATAGCGAGCAACATTGGTATTGGTCGTTTTTAGTGGGTGTTGGCCCGTTTGGATGGCGTATTGCTCTGCTGGCAAACCATAGGCATCAAAACCCATAGGGTGGAGAACATTAAATCCCTGAAGACGCTTGTAGCGTGAGTATATATCAGAAGCAATATAGCCCAATGGGTGACCGACGTGCAAACCTGCCCCAGAAGGGTAAGGGAACATGTCCAATACGTAGAAATGTGGCTTATCGGAGGTGTTGCTCACAGAGTACACCGAATTTGCTTCCCAAATGCGTTGCCACTTTTTCTCAATATCATTAAAATTGTATTCCATAAATATATATTAAAGCATTGCTTTTACTTGATCATAAACATTTTGTGCGGTAAAACCAAGTTTCTCGTCAAGCACCTTGTATGGCGCAGAAAAACCAAATGATTCGAGACCCCATATTTTACCGTTTTCGCCTACAAGGCCTTCCAAATTGCAAGGCAAACCGGCCGTCATACCGAAGCGTTTGATGCCCTGAGGGAGTACTTCGTCTTGATATTCTTTCGATTGATTGCGGAAGAGTCCTTCAGATGGTACGCTCACAATTTGAAGGCGAATGCCTTCGGCACGGAGGAGTTCTGCACCGGCCAGAAGGGTTGAAACCTCTGAACCGGAAGCAAGCATAACGATTTGTGGGTTCTCATCTTTGGAAACAATATATGCGCCCTTGCGGAAGCCTTCTGCGTCATGGTGAGGCAAAGAAGGAATATCCTGGCGCGAGAGAATGAGACCCGTCGGGCTGGTGGTGTTTTCAAAAGCGAGACGCCATGCCATCGTGGTTTCTTCTGCGTCTGCAGGACGAAGAACGAGCATAGAATTCTTTCCATGGTGATTCTTGAGTTTCTCCATGAGACGGATTTGTGCTTCCTGCTCTACTGGCTCATGAGTAGGACCATCTTCACCCACACGGAAAGCATCATGGCTCCATACGAAAGTGATTGGCGTTTCCATAAGAGCTGCCATACGAATAGCAGGTTTCATATAATCAGAGAATACGAAGAATGTGCCGCAAGCAGGAATAATACCGCCATGGAGCTGCATACCAATCATGGCGCAGGCCATCGTAAGCTCCGAAACGCCAGCTTGGAGGAAAGCTCCGGAGAAATCGCCCTTGACGAAGGCATGAGTCTTCTTGAGGAAACCGTCGGTTTTGTCGGAATTGGAAAGATCGGCAGATGAAACCACCATGTTGCCTACGTTTTCTGCCAAATGTGATAGTACGGTGGCAGATGCAGTTCGAGTGGCTACATTCGGTTTTTGTTCAATCTTACTCCAATCAATACATGGCACAGCACCAGAGAAATAAGCCTCATACTCGGCTGCCGAAATAGGATTGGCAGCCTTCCAAGCTGCATATTCGGCATGCTTTTCTTCTGCATATTTAATCAGTTCTTCCTTGCGCTTTGCATAGAGTTCTGCTACTTCAGGGAAGATGACGAATGGGTTGGCAGGATCGCCACCAAGATTCTGGATAGTTGCTTCTATTGAAGCGCCCGACTTTGAGAGTGGTTGGCCGTGAGTTGAGCACTTTCCTTCAAAATTGCCACCTTCAGCCGTACGGCAACCTAAGCCCATGATCGTTTCGCCGATGATGAGTGATGGACGATTGGCTTCTGCGAGAGCATTATCAAGTGCTTTACGGATGGCGTCAGCATCGTTACCTGGAATGGTTTGTACGTACCAGCCCCATGCCTCATATTTCTTCGCTACGTCTTCCGTAGTAACTTCATCACAATTTGTGGAGAGTTGCACATTATTGGAATCATAGAACATAACGAAATTATCAAGACCAAGGTGTCCAGCCAAACGACCTGTACCTTGCGAAATTTCTTCCTGTACGCCACCATCAGAGATAAAGGCATAGATGGTAGGATTGTGGATTTCGCCAAAGCGGGTGTTCATAAATTTGGCCGCGATAGCAGCACCAAGGGCGAAAGTGTGGCCTTGGCCGAGAGGACCAGAAGTGTTTTCTATGCCACGTGTGAGATCACGTTCAGGATGGCCCGCCATAGCAGCACCCCATTGGCGAAGATTCTTGAGATCGTTCAATTCATAAAAACCCGCAAGTGTAAGGGCAGAATAGAGCATAGGAGCCATGTGCCCAGGATCGAGAAACAGACGATCACGTCCCGCCCAGGTCGGGTTCTTTGGATCGTAGTGGAGATACTCTGAATAGAGGATGTTGATAAAATCAGCACCACCCATAGCTCCACCAGGATGACCAGACTTAGCCTTTTCTACTGCCGAAGCAGCCAAAATGCGGATGTTGTTTGCCGCGAGATTTGTAACATTCATATATGATATTTTTTATTGTAGATACAACGTGTAGTTTCAAAAATCTTTTAGAACCGAAATCCTACGTAATAATTGAACGCGAATGGTGAGCCTTCCGGGTTGCCGTAGCCGGGAATATAGTACGGTGTGAAAGGATTGCCTTTTTTCGTGAAGAGAAAGTGCATGCGAACGGCCCATCCCATGAAGAATGGTCCTGCCACTTTCACTTGTGCACTTGCACATACTTCGCCCCAGCAATCGCCTCGTGCCATGGTGCCTGTATCAAGAAAATCGCCACCGGGCGTCCAGTAATCGCCGTTAAGAGTGATATGGGAGAGGCTATAGCCTTGTGCTGCCACACCCAAACGAACACCCACGAGCAGGGCGTAATCATTATTGCGATTTTGCTTAAGAGGATTGATATCAAGGCCTAAGCGCGTGAATCCACCTGCACCTTTATATGCGCCTCCTCCTGCCTGGTCTTCCGACATGCCGTAGCCGAGCTCAATAGTTGGATATATCCATTTAAGGAGATTAACGGAGACTAGGGCTTCATATTGCTGCGTTTTGCCACCTGTTTTGGCTAACTCATAAACAGAGTTTCCCAAATCAAGTTTCACGTGCACTCCTTGGAAAATGGCCGAATCGGCATACTCTATGGCAAAGAGAGGTAAAGCGGATAGCAGCAGGAGTAATAATATGGAATATCGTTTTTTCAATTATTTACTGGGATTATGGAAGAAAATCTTAATATGGTTTTCTTTTGCCGTGGTGATATTGGTGTTGAGAATATCAATGGAGTCGATATAGTTTGACGTGCTATATACCGTATCCAAACGAGCAAAGATAGCACATCCGCATGCTAAAGAGATGAACTGTGTATCACGTGCATACGCAAGGTATAATGTATCGCTCAGGCCTTTGTGACAGAGGATGAATGCACAATCATCGGCATCTTTGCGAAGAGGAAGGGCCAGATTGGATACGGTGGCGCTATTCGCAATAAGAGAGTCGCGGCCCACACCCCATACGTTCATCTCCGTTGCAGAGGTGTAGCTGATATGTGTGGGAAGACTGTCTGCATCGTAGGCAATAGAATCGCCTTGAAGTGTAGCATGCAGATATACCTGCATGTCTTGGCGACATTCTGTATCAACACGGCAGGATATAAATACCCAAAGAGGGAGTATGTATAGTATGATTCGTTTCACGAATATGTAATATATGTGTGCGTATTATGCTAAAAGTTGGCGAGCTTCTGCGCGAAGATATTTCTGTGCAGCTTGAGTTGGCGTTTCGCCATTCATGGTGTACACAGTAATCATATGTTGCGCATATTCTAGCGCATTGGTATCTGCTGGGAAATTAGCCGCACAAGTATTCACAAAACGGATGAGCTCCTGCTGTACAATCATAATGGCATCCCATGTTGTATCGGTAACGTAAACTTGCTGCGAAAGATTATGGTCAAACTCGGTACGGATGGTTTGGAGGAGCAGAATCTGCAGCTCACGTACATTAAGATTGGCGATGTCCAAGTCGCGGAGCATATGCTCTGGAGTGGTACGTTCCAAAAGCAAAGCCAAACGCTCATAGCCGCGCAAGCGAAGCGAGGTGATCTCCTTACGCGTGTTCTTTTTCATTTCGAAATCGCGCTGGTCACGTTGTTCCTTAAACATTTTATAGAGCACAAGCCACGTCGTGGCAAGAACGATGAGGGCTGGAAGTATGTATTTGAGAAGTTCCATGATTCTAATGAGGATTAAGAATTTTTCTACGAAGTGAGATACGAGTTATTGTTTGGTTTCTATTTGCTTGAGATAATGGAGGATCTGATCGAAAAGGAAGGCGGGATTTTTCTCAGCCTTGATATCAATCATGAAATCGTTGAGGTAGGGCTCGTTGGTTTGTCGCCCAGCTCTAAAATCCACGTTTGCATAGAGATTGAGATAGCGAAGTGGGAGCAAATCATTTATGTTGAGATCGATGAGCATGTCAAAGTGCTCACGCGTCAGATCCTGGCGCTCATATTCTTTAGGCAATCCCCACATATTGAAATCCTGCTGCGCCAGTACGCGGTAGTCGCGCAGAACTGCCGACTCGGGTTGCTTTTTGTTGACGTATCCCCATGCCACAACTTCTTTGCCATCTTCCTGCATTTGCTTAATGAGTGCTTTTATTTGGAGATTGCGTTCTATTGGTTCACTTTCAAACAAAAGCAGAATACGCTTGGCAGAATGGTAGCTTTGATAACGTCCGGCATGCGGATGTCGCTTTTGAACCTGTCTGTATATGAATTCTTTTATTGTTGACATATTGATAAGGGTTGAGCCCAATTCTTTAATTGTTATTCTCCAATCATAGCGAGAAAATCATCTTCTGAAAGCAATTTAACGCCCAGTTTCTCCGCTTTTTCCAATTTGGCTGGCCCCATATTATCTCCAGCCAGAATGTAAGATGTTTTAGCCGATACAGAGCCTACATTCTTTCCTCCGTGCGCTTCTATAAGGGCTTTATATTCGTCGCGGGAATGATGCTGGAAGGTACCGGAAATGACGATGCTGAGGCCATCCAATTGATTGCCAAGCATATGCGTTTCTTCTACGGTTTGTTCCATTGTTAGTCCTGATTCGCGAAGCGAAGCAATAATTGCCTGATTGCGAGGGTCTGCAAAATAAGCTACAATCTGCTTAGCTATCTCCTCTCCCACATCTTCCACTAGCGCGAGTTGGTCTTCCGTAGCTGCAGAAAGGAGATCGATGGTAGGGTAGGCTTTCGCCAGTTTCTTGGCGGTTGTTTCTCCCACAAAGCGAATACCGATGGCGAAAAGTACACGAGGCCATGGAATCTGTTTGGAGGCCTCTACGCCTGCCATTATTCGTTCGGCTGATTTTTCTCCAAAACCCGGAAGGGCAGCTATATCTTCCGGACGAAGATGATAGATGTCGGCTATGGTGGTGAGCCAACCTTTCTCGTAGAAGAGGTCGATGGTTTCTGTGCCGAGGCCATCAATATTCATGGCTTTTCGTGCCACGAAATGCTCTATTTTTCCTTTCTGCTGTGGTGGGCAGGTGGCGTCGTTTGGGCAACGCCATGCGGCTTCACCTTCTACGCGAACGAGTGGTGTGCCACATTCCGGGCAACATGAGATAAATTGTATAGGTGCAGCATCCTGAGCACGCTTGGTGGGTTCTACGGCCGTGATCTTAGGTATGATTTCGCCACCTTTCTCCACCCATACGTAGTCACCTTCGTGCAGATTGAGCGAACGAATGAAATCCTCGTTATTAAGTGTAGCACGCTTAACTATTGTGCCAGAAAGTTGCACAGGTTCAAGATTGGCAACGGGAGTAATGGCACCTGTTCGTCCTACCTGATAAGAAACGGAGTTGAGTCGGGTACATTGCTTCTCGGCTTCAAATTTGAAAGCGATAGCCCAACGAGGCGTTTTGGCTGTGTAGCCCAGTTCTTCCTGTTGAGCGAGGGCATTCACTTTGAGCACGACGCCATCGGTAGCTACTGGCAGATTCTTGCGTTCTGTATCCCAATAATGGATATAATCCATCACCTCTTCCATGCTATGGCATACTTTAATCGCATCCGAGATGTTGAAACCACGCTGCTTGGCCTGCATGAGAAGATCGTAGTGGGTATGGTATGAGTTCGAAGTGTCGCCCAGCATATAATAGAGATATGCGTGCAAACCACGATGGCGCACTTCTTCCGAATCCAGCAGCTTGAGTGTACCGGAAGCGGCATTACGGGGATTGGCGAAAAGTGGTTCTTCATTCGCCTCTCGCTCTCGGTTGATTCGCTCGAAATTCTCCCACGGGAGAAGCACTTCTCCTCGAATCTCAAATGTGGATGGCTCGCCCTCAATATGTTGCGGAATAGACGGGATGGTGCGTATATTGCTGACCACATTATCGCCACGTACGCCATCGCCACGCGTAAGCGCTTTCACCAGATTGCCGTTTTCGTACCAAAGGGCAATGGAGAGACCATCAAACTTGAGTTCGCACACGATTTCCACCTCGCTTGAACCGAGGCCTTTGTAGACGCGTTCCAGCCATTGGCGTATCTCTTCTTCGCTATACGTATTGGCGAGAGAGAGCATAGGGTAGCGATGGAGAACCTGTTCGAAATTTTTGCCTTTTCCGCCGATGTCGCTACCCACTTTCTGCGTCGGAGATTGTGCGTCGTACAGTTCTGGGTGCTTTTTCTCCAACGCTTCCAAGCGATGCATCTTTTCGTCGAATTCTCGGTCGGACATAGTAGGGGCAGACTCTACGTAGTAGAGCCGATTAGCATCTGCCAACTCTTTACGCAAAGCCATAATCTCTGCTTTTTCCGCAGCAGGATTGGCAATCTTGGCCTCTGTGGCTTCTTTCTTGACCGGAGTAGCGATGGGTTCTATGTCGTCGAAAAGCGAAAGTTGCATTATGGTACGAAATATTTGTTTGATTTAAATCCGCCGTTCGCATACACGTGGATGATATAGAATCCTTGTGGCAGAATGGCATCTACGGTATATTCATCGGACGTAATCTTGCCGGAAGTGAATACGCGGCCATCTGTAGCAACGATGGAGAAATAACCATTATCTGCCTTTTTGATGAGCGGCTGATGGTCGGGGAATTCAATAGTTACGTAACTGATGGATATATCTTCAATACTTGTTGATTGTTTAGGCGGAAGGTTTGCTCCAAGGTGTAAACCTACAAGAATAGGATCGTGGTCGGAGTAGCGGAAAATAGAGGTCTCAGAACGGCTGCCATCGTAGGTATAATCGTCGTTTTCGTCGGAATTAAGATGGTAAGCTGCCATACCCGTAATTTGCGGAAGCATGGTGCTGTTGCAGAGAGCGTGGTCGAGATAACCTGCCGTACCATGATAGGTGTAGGAATACGAAGAATCGGCATGGAAATAGCGATGGAGGTCGGTCATGCCGGCGTTGCGCAGTTCCATAATCGGATCTTCCATGGCGTAGGCGTTCAGGTCGCCCATGATAAGTAGATCGTTATCGCCCAATTGGCCTTTATTTTGGTTGTATGTTTGTATTACAGATTTTGCTTCGATAATACGGTCTGCGTTGAAAATGCCTTGTCCATCTCCCTGGTCGGCGTTGGCGCCACTGCCACTTCCTGATTTTGCTTTGAAATGGTTGATGGAATAGATGAATCGTTCTCCTGAAGCGATATGATCAAAGGCTTGGAATTTCTTGCGGTTCCTAACACCTTCGTCGTTGTTAATCATTCTGCCATACGGCTGAACCACATCTGCACAATAGACGTAGCCGGATTTTGTGTATGTTCCATTGGCATAACCGCCGTCGTTGATGTAGTTGTATCGGCGTCCCGTAAGAGTGGTGAGGTCTGCTGCTATTTCCGCAATGGCTCCCTGACCTTGCTGCACTTCCACCAAACCATATATGTCGGCCTGTATCTTAGCTAACGCGGCAGACACTTTTGTACGTTGCTTCTGGTGGGCGGCGTCATTAGCAGGACCTGCCGTTGATTTGTTCGCACGGAATTGTTCGGTGAGGTAGTATTCCAAATTGGCTGCACATACAACGAGATTGGGCTGGGTGATGTTGCCCAACGAATCCACGTAAGCCAAGGGAGGAAGCTGATTCATGTCCTCACGTGTGCCCCAAATGCTGTCGTATGAGACTACAGAAACGCTACTAGTGGAGTTGATTTTGGCTTTCAAACCATAAATAGTCTGGCCCATACGATCGCTGGATAGTCCCGTGATATTGAACGTTGAACCATTATTAACCGTCAGTAACGTGTTATATTCCGCAGAAAGAGGAGCGGCCTGATTGGTCGGCGACATCACACGATGCATCGAAGCCGTAATTGTGCCGCGATAATTGTTGCAAGTATATACCGGCTGATCAAAAATGACCGTTTGCCCTACGTATGGACGAAGTTCATTGGCCGTCCAGTGGCGAATGTTGTCGAACGATACATGCGTTTGTGCGCACGCGAATAAAACAATAAAGAGAGCGCAAAGGCTCGTTATGTGGCGTTTCATATGAGTGTACCTGAAATTTTTTGCAAAGTTACTACTTTTTTCTGACATATGCAAGTTTTTTCCGGAAATAAATGTTTTTTATTAAAAAGTGAACGCAAATTTGGTGGAATGAAAAAAAAGTTGTAACTTTGCGGAAATTTTTATTGCAACTGTTAAACTATGAAAAGAATTGACTGGAAAGAAGTGTGGCAATTTGTCCGTGTGTACTTATTGAATAAGTACTTCGTGGTGTGTGCCGTGTTTGCGATAGTGCTTTGCTTTTGCGGAAACCAATCGGTTGTAAACCGCGTGAAAATGCACTATGAAATTAAAGAAAAAGAACGTGAGTTGCGGGAATACGAACGAAAGATTGCGGAAACGGAAGCTGATCTGCGTGCGTTGGAGAATCCCGACTCGCTGGAACGTTTCGCCCGTGAGCATTATAAAATGCATGCGGATGGCGAAGACGTATATTTGATTGATGATTAAGCCGCTCAAGAGCTACTCAGTAGCAGCTCAGCAGCAATTCTGCGGCAACTCAGGTAAGACTCACGTTATTGTTGGGTTATAGTTGAGTTATAGTTGCACGAGAGTTGTGCGAGAGTTGCGCGAGAGTTGCGCGAGAGTTAAAAAAGTAAATAAAGTTGTATGAAAGCCATAACGATTAAAGATATAGCCCGCGAGTTGGGGATCTCTATTTCTACCGTGTCACGAGCCCTGCAGAACCATCCGGACATTTCAGATGAAACGAAGCGTCTGGTGGTGGATTTTGCCCGCGAACACCATTATCGCCCCAATCAAATAGCCTCTTCGCTACGAACCCAAAAGAACACAACCATAGGTGTTATGCTCCCGGAAATAACTAGTTATTTCTTTTCTACGATTTTATCGGGTGTGGAGAAAGAGGCTAATGCAGCTGGCTATAATGTGCTGATTACGCGTACAAAAGATGATCCGGAGCGCGAGAGCCAATGTTTGCACATGCTGTTGACGTCTCGTGTGGCTGGCATTATTGCCTGTCCAAGCAAGCGGACGAATGATTTTAGCGCGTTTCAGGATATGATCGATTCTCGTATGCCCTTGGTGCTGGTGGATCGCTTATCTCCGGTGGCATGCGATCAGATTGTGTCAGACGATTATCGTGGCGCTTTTCAGGCTGTGGAGTATTTGATAGAAACAGGCCGCAGGAAGATTGCTATGTTTACTTCTGCGTTTGAAACACATACCGTTCGTGAACGTGAACGTGGTTATCGGGAGGCCTTACAGAAATATGGAATCGCCGTGCGAAGTGATTTTCGATTTGCCTGTGAATCACGGGAGGAGGCTATTATTCAGGCTGACCAGCTGTTGTCAAAAGCAGATCATCCGGATGCTGTGTTCTGTGTGTCGGATCTAATAGCTGATGGGGTGGTGTACGTCACGAAAATGAAGGGGCTGCAAATACCCGATGAAGTGTCGGTTTGTGGTTTTTCAAACGACATCATGACGGCTCATACCGACCCGATGCAAACTACTGTAGAGCAGCAGGGAAAGAAGATTGGTCGATTAGCTGTTCAGCATTTGTTGCGTCGTATAGACGAGGATACGGATAGTTGTGTGCCAGAAACTGTCGTAGTACCTACGCAGTTGGTGTTAAGGGAAAGTACGAAATAAAAACGGATTCATAATCAAGAAGAAATAAGATGGAAGTTTTGCAGTTTTCTCCATGGAAAATAGAGCAATATGAGTTTGCTGCGGCTGAAGAAGCTGAATTGGAAAAGCAATTGGCATTCTCTAATGGCTATATCTCGCAGTATGCCTTTTTTGAGGAATTGTATACGGGCGAACAGAATAAGGGCACTTTTTTACGTGATATCACGTCGCCATTGCCTTCTGTGGTTACGTTGTCCATTCGTTTAGGGGAAGATCGCTTAGATTTGAATCTTTGGAATGTGCAGGAGTTTTATCGTTGTCTGCATAGGCAGGAACCATGTCTGGAGCGCAAAATGATAGCCACATCAAAGAATGGGCATACGTTGAAGATTACGGCTCGACGAATACTTTCGATGGTTACTCCGCAATTGCTTACGATAGGCTACACGATACAATCCTTAAACTATAGCGGACCAATCACGATAATCTCCTTGTTGGGGGATGCGAAAGGTAGCCCGTATTGGTATCCATTGGTGATGCAGGTGGATGATCAAATGGCATTTGCGATGTGTCAGGGACGTAATGAAAATGTGCAGATAGGAATTGCCACAACGACCAATGTGACAAAAAATGGCAAACCAATTGAAACACCACGAATTCGTATTGAAAAGAGTCACGTGTTAGGCTATTCCGTGATGGATAGCATCTGCCCAAATGATGTGTATGAGGTGGACAAAAAAGTGGCTTTTGCGGATAGTTTGAATTATCCTGATGTGTCGTTGGTTCAGATTGCTTCCGATATTTTACGTACTGAATGATATGCAAGACAAACTGGTAAAAGAACATATGATTTTGGGCATCGATCCCGGTACAACTTACATGGGATATGCCATTATTCACACGGTAGGCAGCAAGGTCGAGATTGTCACGTTCGATGTGTTGGATTTGCATAAACTGGAAGATCACTATCAAAAGCTGCAGCAGATATTTTTCTTTGTGCAGAAACTGGTGGATAAATATCATCCAACTGTGCTGGCGATTGAATCGCAGTTCGTGGATAAGAATGTGCAGACGATGTTGAAGCTGGCACATGGGCAGGGGGTGGCTATTGCGGCAGGCTTGTCGCGTGATGTGCCCATCGTGGAATATACGCCAATGAAGATTAAGGTGGCTACCACCGGAAATGGTCATGCTTCGAAAGAACAGGTGGCAGGAATGCTGCAACGTTATCTGAAGATAGATGCCGAACAAATGCCCAAGAAATTGGACGCAACAGACGCCTTGGGCGTGGCTTACTGCCATTTTATGCAGCTGGGTTTACCATTGTCTACAGGAAAAAAAGCAAAGGATTGGGCGGATTTTGCCCGCCAAAACTCGTCAAGGGTGCATAAATAGAGCACTATGAGTGGCAAAAAATAGGAAAAAGTGCATTTTTTTAGAGAAAAATGTAAGGTAAGTATTGCAAATGTAAAAAAAAAGTAGTAACTTTGCAGCCAAATTATTCTCTTTGCATATAACCCTATTCGTTTCACTCCAATGTTAGACGCGTTTTTTCAGACACATAAGTATTTGGTGGAGCACGTTAATGCTCCAGTCCGTCGTGGGTTAATGGATGAAATTGATTGGACGGACAGGCTGATTGCCATTAAAGGCTCTCGCGGTGTGGGAAAAACCACTTTCCTTTTGCAATATGCAAAGGAGAAGTTCGGCCAAACGCGTGATTGCCTATATGTAAACTTCAATAATTTGTATTTCAGCGATCACTCGTTTTTGGAGTTTGCCGAGGAGTTTGTTCGTTTTGGTGGCAAGACTTTGCTGGTGGACCAGACGTTCAAATATCCCAATTGGTCTCGTGAACTTCGCGAGTGTTATTTGCTTTATCCATCCCTCCATATTATCTTTTCGGCAAGTCCCGTGATGCGTCTTACCGAGGAGAACCCCGATTTGAATGGCCTCGTGAAGATGTATAATCTCCGTGGCCTTTCTTTCCGTGAGTATCTTAATCTTCAGGCTGGCACGGCTTTCCCGGCATATTCCCTGCAGGAGATTTTGGCTCACCATCAGGAGATTTCCCGCAGTATTTGTGAGAAGGTGCATCCGCTCTGGTATTTCCAGGATTATCTGCACCATGGATACTATCCGTTCTTTTTGGAGAACAGAAGTTATTCGGAAACTCTTTTGAAAACCATCAATATGATGCTGGAGGTGGATATTCTGATGATTCGCATGATTGACGTGGCTTATCTTACGAAAATCAAGCAATTGCTGCACATGATTTTGAGCGAAGCACCTTGTTCGCTTAATGTAAGTTCGCTTTCGGAACACATCAATATGAGCCGTGCCACCACGATGAACTATATCAAATATCTGAAAGATGCGCGATTGCTCAATCTAATGTATATGGAAGATAAGCAATGGCCATCCAAACCGAATCGCGTGTATGTGCAGAATACGAATGTAGCCCTCGCTGTGAGTGAACGCAAATTGAGTCAGCAGGTGCTGGCTGAAACGTTCTTCTATAACGCACTTCATGGGACGCACAAGATAAATGCCACCGAGCGTAGCGCCCTTTTCTTCGTGGACGGAAAGCACTATTTTGATGTGCTGGAGAAAGCTCCTACGAAACCTGTGATTCGTACGACGGCAGTCGGCAATACGGAAACCACCACGCAGCCAAACATGATTCCGCTTTGGCTCTTCGGCTTTTTGTATTGATACGTGCTATGCATGTACTTTAATAATTGGTGCTTTGCGCGTGCTTCAACACTTTAATAATATGTGTGCGTGCGCACGAACCTAATTTTGGAAACAAATAAATAACAATAAACAACAATCTAATTTCCCAACATTATGGCAGAAAAGAAATTTATGACATGTGATGGTAATGCAGCTGCTGCGCATATTGCGTATATGTTCAGCGAGGTTGCTGCTATTTATCCTATCACTCCTTCCTCTCCAATGGCAGAGAACGTTGATGAGTGGGCTGCTCAAGGCCGCAAGAACATGTTTGGTGAAACCGTCCTCGTGCAGGAAATGCAACCAGAGGGTGGTGCAGCTGGTGCTGTGCACGGTTCACTCCAGGCTGGTGCGCTTACCACTACGTTTACTGCTTCGCAGGGTCTTCTTTTGATGATCCCTAACATGTACAAGATTGCCGGCGAGCTCCTTCCTTGCGTCTTCCATGTATCAGCTCGTACTTTGGCTTCTCATGCTTTGTGTATTTTCGGCGACCATCAGGACGTTATGTCTTGCCGTCAAACCGGTTTCGCAATGTTGGCTGAAGGGTCTGTACAGGAGGTTATGGACCTCGCAGGTGTAGCTCACCTTGCCACCCTTACCTCTCGCGTTCCTTTCCT
Organism: Paludibacteraceae bacterium; assembly: GCA_045600985.1. Classification (GTDB taxonomy): domain Bacteria; phylum Bacteroidota; class Bacteroidia; order Bacteroidales; family Paludibacteraceae; genus Colicola. The sequence continues at coordinate 38,754 of JAZRYY010000015.1, read as the reverse complement.
CAACTTCTTCGATGGCTTCCGTACCTCTCATGAGTATCAGAAGGTTGAAGTGGTTAGCCAGGAGCAGTTGATGCCACTCGTTGATCAGAAGGCCCTCCAGGAGTTCCGCGATCGCGCACTCTCTCCCGAGCGTCCTGTTATGCGTGGTATGGCTGAGAACCCAGACGTATTCTTCGCTCATCGCGAATCTTGCAACAGCTTCTATGATGCCGTACCTGATATCGTTTCTGATTACATGGATAAGGTATCTGCTGTTATCGGCCGCAAGTATCGTCCATTCTCATATTATGGTGCACCAGACGCAAAGAACATCGTCATCGCTATGGGTTCTGTTTGCGAGGCACTCCGCGAGGTTATCGACTATAAGAAGGATGAGAAGGTTGGTATGATCAACGTTCACCTCTATCGTCCATTCTCTTTGAAGTATCTTAAGGAAGCTCTTCCTGCATCTGTAGAGCGCATCTGCGTACTCGATCGTACCAAGGAGCCTGGCGCTAATGGCGAACCTCTCTACCTTGACGTAAAGGACGCTCTCCACGAGCTCGGTTTGCTCGATAAGATCACCGTCGTAGGCGGTCGTTATGGTCTCGGTTCAAATGATACCACTCCTGCACAGATGATCGCAGTTTACGAGAATCTTGCTTTGCCACAGCCTAAGAATCACTTCACCGTTGGTGTGAACGACGACGTTACCTTCACTTCTCTCCCTGTTGGCGAGGAGATCGCTATGGGCGACGCTTCACTCTTCCAAGCTAAGTTCTATGGTTTGGGTGCTGATGGTACCGTAGGTGCTAACAAGAACTCTGTTAAGATCATTGGCGACACCACCGATAAGTATTGCCAGGCTTACTTCTCTTACGACTCAAAGAAGTCTGGTGGTTTCACCTGCTCTCACCTCCGTTTCGGTGATCAGCCTATCCACTCTACCTATCTCGTTACCACGCCTAACTTCGTGGCTTGCCACGTTCAGGCTTACCTCCAAATGTACGATGTAACTCGTGGTCTGCAGGAGGGTGGTACCTTCCTTTTGAATACCATGTGGGAGGGCGAAGAGCTTGTTAAGAACCTTCCTAACAAGGTGAAGAAGTACTTCGCAGATCACCACAATAAGGTTTACTATATCAACGCAACCAAAATTGCTCAGGAGATTGGTCTCGGCAACCGTACCAACACTATCCTTCAGTCTGCATTCTTCCGTATTACGGGCGTTATTCCTGTAGAGAAGGCTGTAGAAGAAATGAAGCACTTCATCGTGAAGTCTTATGGCAAGAAGGGTGAGGACGTGGTTAATAAGAACTACGCAGCTGTTGATCGCGGTGGCGAATATCAGGAACTTGCAATCGATGCAGCTTGGTCTAAACTCGAGGAGCAGCCACGCGTTTACACCGATGGCGACGACTTCATCAATAAGGTAGTCCGTCCTATCAACGCTCAGGACGGCGATCTCCTCCCTGTTTCTTCATTCAAGGGCATTGAGGATGGTACCTGGTTTGCTGGTACTGCTAAGTTTGAGAAGCGCGGTGTTTCTGCTTTCGTTCCAAAATGGACTGCTGAAAACTGTATCCAATGTAATAAGTGTGCATATGTCTGCCCTCACGCATGTATCCGTCCATTCGTACTCGATGCAGCTGAGAAGGAAGGCTTCAAGGATGCACTCATCGAGATGAAGGCTCCTGCTGCTATGAAGGGTATGTTCTTCCGTATGCAGGTTGGCGTTATGGACTGTCTCGGTTGCGGCAACTGCGTGGACGTTTGTCCTGGCAATCCTAAGACCGGTAAGGCTCTCGAAATGGTTGGCCTCGAAGGCGAACTTAAGGAGGCTGAAAACTGGAAGTACTGCGTAGAGAACGTGAAGTCTAAGCAGGATCTTGTTGACATCACCTCTAACGTGAAGAACAGCCAGTTCGCTACTCCTCTCTTCGAGTTCTCTGGCGCTTGCTCTGGTTGTGGTGAGACTCCATACGTTAAGCTCATCGCTCAGCTCTTCGGCGACCGTGAGATCGTAGCTAACGCTACCGGCTGTACCTCTATCTACTCTGGTTCAGTTCCTTCTACTCCTTACACCAAGAACGAGAAGGGTCAGGGTCCTGCATGGGCTAACTCACTCTTCGAGGACTTCTGCGAGTTCGGTCTCGGTATGGCTATCGCCAACAAGAAGATGAAGCTCCGTCTCGAGAAGCTCATGAAGGAAGGTCTGGAGTGCGAGAAGTGCTCTGACGAACTCAAGGCCCTCTTCAAGGAGTGGATTGAGAACAAGGATAATGCTGAAGTTACCAAGAAACTTGCTCCACAAATCGTAGCAGGCTGTGAGGCTTGCGGTTGCGACACTTGCAAGGCTATCCTCGTTGAGAAGGATCACCTCGTTAAGCGCAGCCAGTGGATCATCGGTGGTGACGGCGCTTCTTACGATATCGGTTACGGCGGTCTCGACCACGTTATCGCTTCTGGCGAGGACGTAAACGTATTCGTTCTTGATACCGAGGTGTATTCTAACACCGGTGGTCAGGCTTCTAAGGCTACTCCTCTCGGCGCTATCGCTAAGTTCGCTGCTTCTGGTAAGCGCATCCGCAAGAAGGACCTTGGTATGATTGCTACCACCTACGGTTATGTATATGTAGCACAGATCGCTATGGGTGCTGATCAGGCTCAAACGCTCAAGGCTCTTAAGGAGGCTGAAGCTTATCCTGGACCATCACTCGTTATCGCTTACGCTCCATGTATCAACCACGGCTTGAAGGCTGGTATGGGTAAATCACAGGCTGAGGAAGCTAAGGCTGTTGAGTGCGGCTACTGGCACCTCTGGCGTTACAACCCATTGTTGGAGGAAGAAGGCAAAAATCCATTCTCTCTCGACTCTAAGGAGCCAGATTGGGATAAGTTCGCCGACTATCTCAAGGGTGAGGTTCGTTTCGCATCAGTCCTCAAGCAGTATCCTCAGGAGGCTGAAGAACTCTTCAACGCCGCTAAGGAAAATGCACAATGGCGATACAAGAGCTATCAGCGTATGCTCGGCACACAGTGGTAATCCATTGCAGATATATAAGAAAATCGCATCCTTCGGGGTGCGATTTTTTTGTTTGCTTTTTGCTTAACGCAAGCTCCAGCCTTGTGTTTTTTAAAACCGCTCCGTTCATTGTAAGGCAATTGTATTGCCGTCCTTTGCTTCGTTCAATGCGTTAAGATCTTCTTTGAGCGAGATTTTCCCATGTCGAGCCTCAAAGAGATTGATAATAAATTGAACGACACCGAAAACAATCTTCGTAATTTTGATGTTCTTTTCTGCATGTTTGCTCATAATACGTTAATTTAAAATGATCACTCAAAACGCCACAAAGTTTTGCTTTTCCCATAATAGATAACGTGTTAATGGATTAATAATAGATAATGAAAAATTGTTTTTGTCTTTTAAAACCTAAAACCCACCGCTGCAGCAGTCCTCCGCCTGTCTTGAAGCGGTGCTCCGGCGGCTTTCAACCTCGGTGAAGTTGGCCATCATGCCACATAATTCCTTCCAAGTGAGATCTGGATACTGAAATTCCGAACCGCTGATGTGAGCTGCAGCAGCATCAAAAAGTGTTGGAGTGACGGCTTCCCGCATCTCAGGAGACACTTGTGAGGTGATCAATTTGATGATTTTTGTGCCCCTGCCCGGTTTAGGCATGGCGGGAGCACTACCGCTAAAAATATCGTAAGTCATTGATTATCAGCTTATTAGATGAAAAATTAAGTTGACCAAGCGTTCCAGTTCCAGTTGTTCCAATTAATTTTTTGAGGTGCGCTTTTCTCCTATATACTTATATAACTTATTGATTATCAAGGAGTTATAAAGGTTATAAGGGGAGGTTTTTGCACAAGTTGCCCTATTGGAACAATTGGAACAACTGGAACAACTGGAACGCTCAGCCATAATTACTTCTGTACCGATAAATAAGCAAAAGAAAAGGAACACCCGTGTGTGAGGGTGCTCCTTTATTAATGCTCGTGCAGCAGTTCCGTGCAGCCGGCTACCACATCACGATAGGTGGCCTCAAAATCGCCTGTGTACCACGGGTCGGCGACGTCGCGGTCCTGACCAACCAAACACATCAGCATTTGTACCCGATCGGCGAGGGCTTCACCAAACATTCTGCGGATATTTCGCAAGTTGTTTTGATCCATGCAGTAGATTTGATCAAAACGTTCAAAATCCTGCTTCGTTATTTGTCGTGCCGCATGGTGAGAGTAGGGGACGCCGTGCCGTTCCAGGCATCGTTTAGCCGGAGGATAGATATCGTTGCCGATTTCCTCTGTAGAGGTAGCGGCTGAATCAATAAGAAACTCGCAGCTCCGCCCTGCTTCTGCTACCATATGGCGCATCACCATTTCTGCCATCGCAGAGCGGCATATATTGCCATGACATACAAAGAGAATGTTCATAATAATTGGATTCGGTTGACAATCGTTTGACAAAAAAAAATAAACAAGGGCTATGGAATGTCCTTGTTTACTGTGGATTACGAGAATCTCTTGTTGTCTAACCTGGAATCGAACCAAGATCTTCAGAACCAAAATCTGACGTAATAGCCTTTATACCATTAGACAATTTGGAGTTGATTATCAAATCCGGCTGCAAAGGTACTGCTTTTTTTTGGAATACGCAAGAAAAATCGTTTTTTTTTGCTATTTTAATAAAAAAAAGTTTTATTTTTTTATTTCATTGAGCGGCACCATTACGAAGTCTCGTTGAAGCATGAGCGGATGTGGGAGCGTGAGGCGCGGACTGGTGAGGCGTAGCTCTTCCCCGTTTGGCAGGAAGGCCTGCAGCAGGTCTATATCGATGGTGCGATCGTGATAAACGGGCAAACCTCCGTCCGATTTTTGCATCTGGCTCTTCTCCTCTCGCCCCAGCAGGCGCTCTATATCTTCCGTGATCGTGAGCATATCCAAGGGCTGGATGGGGGTATTCACCGCAATACACAGATTGCAGAACTCGTGCTCTGATTCAAACCCCCAGGCCGTCGAATAATAGAATGCCGAGCGAGCTTCCAGAGGCCCGATATTGGCCGCAATCAGCTCGATGGCGTGCTCCAGTATGGCCTCACGATTGCCAATATTACTTCCCAACGATAAATAGTACAGCATAATTAATCGTTCGCTATTAGTTTGTTCCAACTCGTGCTGGCCACGCGAAGTGTAGGATGATAGAGTCTTGACTGGCTCTTGCTATCGTCTTGAATCACCTTATAATAAGGCTCTGCAAGAACGAGTATATTGAGCACAACCGACATGATTAGAGCCCATTTAAGTGCCCCAAAAAGACCGCCAAACAATCGATTGAGCCAGTTTAAATACACGGCTTTTAGGATGCGTTGAAGTACGGCGCCCGCCAAACTGACCAGCATGAAGGCGCCCACGAAAATCAGTATGTATGCCAAAGCCCTGCACGCCCATTCCTGGCTGTGAAGCACGGAAAGGAGGTAAGAAGAGAAGGAGGCTGCATAAAGTTTCGAGAGGATGATGCCCAGCACCAATCCCAGGATGGACGTGAGTTCGTGCACGATACCGTGCCAGAACCCACGCACCAATCCAAGAAGGATAGGGATAAGAATGAGCAAGTCTATCGTATTAAAACCGCCTATCATCCCTTATTTAGTCCATTCTACAGGCGTCCAAGGATTGCCCGATGCATCTGTGAATACGATATCTTCCACGATAGCATGGTGGGCTGGGGTAGAGAAATCACGCAAGGTGATCGACCAATCCCATGCATCAGCAGGATTACGACCATTATCGGTGTAGTGACCCAAAATACCCGTTATCGTGCCCTTATAACTGCTACAGTTGTTGGCTTCTTTGCTTGCACCTGGCAGGAAATAATGCGCAAATTTGGCATACTCGGAATTGGAAACCACGGTCTTGCTGCTGCCATCTGAGATGATACGACCTTGAGGGAATCCCATGCCGCCGGTAGAAGGAGCAAACACAGGCGCGTAATTACTGGTGGTGTAGGTGCTTGGATCTTGCGTTAAGTTGCAAGCTGTAGGTACACCATAATTATCATATTCGCCGGTAAAATATACATTACTGAGGCGAACCAAGCGACCATCGTACTTGAAATACTGATCATTATTCGCATTACCCGTGATGCCAATAAACTCGCTAATCAACATATCATCATAATGGATATCACTGACGTTTGGCTTGCCAATCAGCGTAACGTGCTGAGCAAACAAAGGCGCAGGAATACGCCCCGGACACCAACCCACCTTCTCTTCTGCTTTGTTGGCATTGGTGTTGTCGTTATAGGAAGGGACGCAAAGTTGTGGCTGATTGGCATATTTGCCTATACACAAGCCATTCACGTGGATCATAATTTCCTGACCAAGCAGATACTGACCATGCAGATTGGATGCGTCCAATGAGATACGGAGCGCTTGTTGCTCGCCGTTCACCATCTCTTGAATCACCATAGATTTATACCAGTTTCCGCCACCATCTTCGGTTACGATACGACCTTTGATATACACTTGCTCGCCTGCAGTAGGAATAGAATCCACAGAGAACCAACCAAGGTTATTCTTCGTGAAATCTTTTTCATCTATCTGATATTGGCCGCCTGCATATGAATAAGAGCGCTCACGTACGGGGAAATATACACCGCATTGGGTCATGTATTTGCTCTTGAAATCATTCAGGTGCATGATCACGCCGCCATTATCGGCTACGATCTGGTCGGCCTGTGCGCTTGTTACGAACAACTGATCTTCTGTTGGCTCAGTCACACAAGCAGTTAAAATTACGAAGGCAGCACATGCCAGGGCGATGACTGCTGAGGAAAATATATTCTTTTTCATAAAATCTTGCTTTTTAGGGTCCAACGTTAGAATTTATACGTTACGTTCAGGAAGAAGTTTGCACCCCATGCGTAGTAGTATTTGGAAGGATATTTCCAAACGTTATTTCCAATAACGGACTGGCCGTTGTCGGTATTTCCGAATCGTGTGCCCTGCTTGGTGCCACGCGCCAAACGAGCCTGCTGATAGCCACCCGTCTTGAAGTGAGTATTATTGGTGAGGTTGCTTACGCTCAGGTTGATAGAAACAGACTGGCGGTTTTTCAAATACATCAGGTGCCCCACAGAGGCATCAATCATGATGCGGTTCCACGGATTAGGATCTGTCAGTTTCTCCTGCATATCCAGCGCGTAGAAGCGGTTGTTGTCGTGATAAAGAGCTGAATAACCATAACGCTTATCGAAGAGGATATTGCCCTCTTCATCGGTATTCACGATGCCGAGATCCTTATACGAACCATTCACAGCCGTGTTATCCGTGCGAGTGCCGGTGTAAAGGCCCTGCATACGGCGAGATGGAGCTGAACTGAGGTAACTCCAATCGAAATAAGAAATGGTGAGGTCGGCAAACCACATCTTTGGGTGGAAGAAGCTTATCTTCAGAGAGCTATTGAGCTGTGGACCTGAAGCCACCTTCAAATTCTTCATCATCACCTTGTCTTCCACCTCGTAGATATTATTGCCTTCAGCGTCTTGAGCAAGTGCCATACCGTTCTCCGCAGAAGTCGTCGCCATGGCATCAGAGGTGTAGCGGAAATCACCCAGTGCCAGGATAGGCGTGAGGGTGATATATTTGCCGCACTTCACGGCTGCTGCAGCCTCGATACCCATATGGCGCTTATTGATGCCTGTGAGAGCCTGATTAACGAACGTAGATGCCTCGTCGTCGTAGTAGCCGTTCAGCTCGGTTCCATCCCAGAATTGGGTGAAATAGCCTGTGATACGACCACGAACAACAGGGTAGTTGAACTCATAAGTGAGGTCTGCGCTCACGCGCTTTTCTGATGCACCAAAATAGTCCTTCAGATTCTTGGCATTATCATGAAGATAGATATTCTCTACCACGCGATCATGCACACGTGAAGATATATAGGCATCACGAGCGAGAGGAGCGGCTGTTTGAGCCAGAGCATTCACCTTCAATTGGTTGTGACCATCCAATTTATACGTAACGCCAGCCTTGAAACTTGGGTCGATAAAGGTGTGTGAATAGCCCTTATAGCTGCTCAGTACGTTACCATCTATCACGTCCTGATAGTTCTTGCCTAAATAGCGAGTTGCCTTCGCTACGCCATAGATAGGGTCTTCCAGCATAGCAATCTGGGCCAAGTACCACTGGCGACCATTGAGCATATTGGTGTTACGGCTAAACTGAGAGTAGGCAATCTGTAAACCATAATAAAGTTCCACTTCATTCCAGCTCCATTCGTTTTGTGCCCACAGTTTGGCATTGGCCATATTGATGGTGTAGTCGTAGCCAAATTTATTGCCTTTAGTCACCACCTGGCTCTTGTTGTTGACGTCGTTTTGGCGAACCAACTCAATCTGATCCTGCGTCAAGCCTATATTAGACGCCAATTCCTTGATATCGCGATCGGCGAATGGATCAAGGTCTATCCACTGCTTGCCGCCAAGCAAATCGTCTACCGTCTTATAGTGAATGCCCGCAGACTGCTTAGCCTCAAACCCAACGGTGATATTGAGGTGATCCACTTTCTTGTTGTTGTAAAGGAAATTAGCTGTGGCTTCCTGAAGATCGTTATGGCGGCGCTCAACCATATAGCGTGCCGGACCATCAGGATTAACGATATTATTGGCGTAGTTGGCGGCATAAATAGCATCCCAATTGATCTGCGTGCCGTTCTTATCGCGGCTGGTCCACATATTGGTAAGGTCGTTATATGCTTTGGCATCAATGGAATATGCCGTTGTGCCGTTGATGGTAGCAGGATTAGGGTTAGCGCCCAAACTGATGCCCGTCCATGCTGAGCCATTCCATGTGTTTGCTACGAAACCACCATTGCCATTAATCTGGCCATCCCATAGGAATGAAGGAAGATTGCGATAATAATCAGGACGTGGATCTGGAGCGTTGAAGAACGTGAGAGCGGAGTTGCTATAGAGTGAATAATGAACGCCTACGCCCACTTTGAAAGTTTGCTTGTCGTCGATATTCCATTCATAAGAAGCAATCATGGTAGGATCAAACGCCTTTACCTCGCGAGAGTTACGCACTTTGCCATTCTGATAGCCCCAATATGGATTATAATAATTGCTACCCGTCAGGTCGTATACCTCTTGGGTTACAGCCGCCTGCTGGCCACGCTGAGTAGGAGCACCAAACGTGATTAAAGACAGCTTGTGAGCCGTGCCCCAGCGCTTCTCGGCTGAGAAGAAATAGCCGAAGGAATTATAATCGCTGCCGGCGCCAATAATATCCAATTTGGTGGCTGGTGCATAACGGAAGGCTACCTGTGCGGCAAACGCCCAACCGTTCTCAAGCAAACCGGATGCGTACGTAGCAGAAACACGCCCCTTATAATTGCGGTTGGCGGCTGCAAAACCTACTTTCCAGCCCTGAGCAAAACGGGTTGCATCCATCTGAATATTGGTGGCCTGACCAATTCCGCCAAAGGCAAAATTATTGGCCTCGATGCCATTCACCACTTCTTTATTACGGCTGGCGTCATTCAAACCACCGATAGACGAATAGCTGAACGTACCACGTTCTGCACCCACAAAAGAAATACCATTAATGTAGGTCACTTCGGCCGTTTGCTCGTAGCCACGACCACGATAGCGCGCGCTTGACCATGCGTAAGAAGACGTGTTGTTGAATACGTCTATGGAGGCAGACGTACCAGACGACATCGACTGGCTCTTACCTTCATCATCATTCAAATCGGCCTCAGAAAGGTTCAAAACAATCTCGTCGTGAAGATCCTTCTGAATGTCGGTCTTCATCTTTAATTCACCAAGATCATTTTGCTTACCATCTTCCAAAAGGATGAGGAGAATCTCACTCATATAGCCATCTGCCTCAAGGATAAGTTCCTCATCCATAGCCTCCAAATAGATAAGAGCAAAATCACCTGCCGAATTGGTGGTGGTGGAAATGTTCTGGTTTGCCAGCGTGACTTTCGCGCCTGAGATAGGACGTGCGTTTTCCGACACAATCTTACCTCGCAACGACGTCTGCGCGGAAATACTCACCATAGCGAGTAAGGATGCCAATAGCATCAATACGGTGCGTTTCATAATTTTTGTATCAAGTTAAGTTAAATAATCTTTTCCTTTAGCCTGCAAACTGCTTAAAACTCAGCAGTTTTTGGCGTACGTGGGAATGGAATGACGTCGCGAATATTCTGCATGCCTGTAACGAAGAGCATGAGACGCTCGAAACCAAGACCAAAACCTGCATGAGGGCATGAGCCGTACTTGCGGGTGTCGAGATACCAACCCATATCTTTCATTGGAATATTGCGTGCTTCAATCTCGCCCATGAGCTTGTCGTAGGATTCTTCACGCACAGAACCGCCGATAATCTCGCCAATCTGTGGGAACAAAACGTCGGTTCCCTGTACGGTTTGGCCACTCTTGCCGCCGAAACCACTCTCCTCTGCATCTATCTTCATATAAAAAGCTTTGATAGCCTTTGGATAGTTGGTCATGATCACAGGACGCTTGAAGTGTTCCTCCACGAGGAAACGCTCGTGCTCTGAAGCCAGATCGTCGCCCCATTCGCATGGGAACTCAAATTTCTTGCCATTCTTGATGGCTTCTTGCAGGATGCGGATACCTTCGGTGTATGGCAGATGCACAAACTCACAGTCTACTACGGATTTCAAGCGTTCAATCAGGCTCTTGTCCACAAATTGATTGAGGAACTCGAGATCGTCCATGCAGTTATCCAAAGCCCAACGTACGCAGAATTTGATAAAGTCTTCTTCAAGCGCCATCAGCTCGTCCAAATCCATGAAAGCTACTTCCGGCTCAATCATCCAAAATTCAGCCAGGTGGCGTGGCGTATTGGAATTTTCTGCACGGAAAGTAGGACCGAATGTGTAGATTTTTCCCAATGCTGTTGCACCCAATTCGCCCTCCAATTGCCCGGATACGGTCAGCGAGGTCTGCTTGCCAAAGAAATCGTCTGAGTAATCAATCTTGCCATTCTCATCCTTTTTCAGATTGTAAAGATTTTTGGTGGTTACTTGGAACATCTGTCCTGCACCTTCGCAATCGGAAGCCGTGATCAGAGGCGTATGGAAATAGTAGTAGCCATGCTGATGGAAATAGGTATGGATAGCCATTGCCATATTGTGACGGATACGGAAAACAGCGCCAAACGTGTTGGTACGTGGGCGAAGATGAGCATATTCGCGAAGATACTCCATGCTCATACCCTTCTTCTGCAGAGGATAGTGATCAGGATCGGCCGTACCATACACCTCTATTGTATCGGCCTGGATTTCGCTGGTTTGGCCGGCACCCATTGATTCTACGAGTGTGCCTACACAGCAGATGCAGGAACCCGTGGTGATTGGCTTGAGTTGTTCGTCCGTAAATTTAGCAGCATCTGCCACAATCTGGATATTCTTGATGGTACTGCCATCATTGAGGGCAATGAATGAAACATTCTTGTTGCCACGACGGCTGCGAACCCAACCCTTTACGCAGATTTTCTCTCCAAAGTCGGTACGCTTAAGCGCGTCAATAATTATAGTTCTTTTCATTATATATATAATAAGGTGTTAATTAATTCATGCATTCTGATTTTCAAAACGGCGTATCTGTGTCTCCCATTGAATCAGCAGGAGCGTTGGCTGGTGCATACTCTGAAGAGTAGCCGCCATTCATCTTGGAGCCTGCTGTGGCGTAATTGGAAGAAGGATTAGTATCGGTTGGGTAAAGCGGAATGGGAGTCCCCGAATCCTTGTTCTCAAATTTGGTGAACTCGCCACGGAATTTGAGTACAATGGTTTTGGTGGCACCATTACGATGCTTGGCAATAATAATCTCTGCCATACCAATCATACCAGGGTCGTAGCCCTCGCTCTTGTCGCCATTGCGGAAATAATATTCCGGACGATGAATGAAGCAAACCATATCGGCATCCTGCTCGATGGCACCTGATTCACGAAGATCGGAGAGCTGAGGACGTTTGCCTTCCGCGCCCGTACCACGGTTTTCTACGGAACGGTTCAACTGCGAAAGAGCTATGATTGGAATATCCAATTCCTTCGCAAGACCTTTAAGCGAGCGGGAAATCATGGAAACTTCCTGTTCACGGCTACCCGGATTCATGCCGGTAGCCGACATCAACTGCAAATAGTCGATGATGAGACACTTGATATCATGTTCGCGCTTGAGTTTACGAGCCTTTGAACGTAGTTCAAATACCGATAGACCAGGCGTGTCGTCCACATAGATTGGTGCACCAATGAGCTCGTTGATCTTTGTCTCCAGTTTGTTCCAGTCCTCGCGGTTCAGGCTACCGTTCTTTATTTTGCTGCCCTCAATCTCGCATACGTTCATCATCAAGCGATTCACGAGCTGACGATTCGACATTTCCAATGAGAAAACAGCTACAGCCTGGTGGAAATCCACAGCCATTTGCTTCGCCATGGAAAGAACGAATGCCGTTTTACCCATAGCTGGACGTGCTGCAATAATAATAAGATCAGATTTCTGCCAGCCGGACGTAACTGCATCCAGTTCGGTAAAACCGGTGCGTACACCAGATACGGAGTCTTTATTCTTTGCGGCCTCTCGCATTACGTTGATTGCATCTGTAATAACCGGGTCGATTTGAGTAACGTCTTTCTTTTGCTGGCGTTGCGAAATCTCAAATACGCCCGCTTCAGCTGCCTGAAGCAGTTCGTCCACATCTTGCGAAGCATCGTATGCTTTTTCCTCAATGCGTGCCGCAAACTCAATCAAATCACGTGCTGTGGCTTTCTGAGCCAGAAGTTGCGCATGGTGATAGAGATTCGCGGATGAATTGACTTTCGTGGACAGGCCTGCCACGTAAGCCATACCGCCTGCAGCTTCCAAAATGCCCATGGCGTTGAGTTGTTCCACCACTGTGAGCGAGTCAATAGGAGCATCTTTGGCAGCCAAAGTCTGCATTGCCTGGAAGATATAGTTGTGCCTGTGGTCATAGAAGGATTCCGGACGCAGCAGATCACTCACGGTGCCAAATCCATTGTTCTGAATCATGATTGCACCCAGAACGGCTTCTTCCAATTCCAAAGATTGTGGCGGCAATTTGCCAAGTTCACTTGGGCCAACGATAATAGGCGTTTGCACCGCTGAACGTTTGTTTGTTTTCGTAGTTTGAGCCATCTTAGCTTAATGTTTAATAGGCAAAAGCCTTGTCAAATGATGATAATTAATGGTTTAGGGAATTATATTGATCAAGCAATTGGTGCGCAGCCACGAATGATGAAATCTCATTGCGAAGAACGGCTGCCTCGGTTGATTCTATCTGCTCCTCAATGGTAGGGTTGTGATAGAAAGAATCAAGCAAATGTTGATTTATGGTTTCGTACATCCAATACTTGGCCTGGCGGGTGCGATTAAGCTTAAAGAAGCCATTTCGCTTGGTGAACAGTACGTAGTCCTCCACCATTTTCCATACATCTTCCACGCCAGTATGTTCCACGGCAGAACAGGTAACGGCATACGGATGCCATCCTGATTCTGGGGTAGGGAAAAGTGCAAGTGCATTCTTAAATTGAGTGCGTGCCACACGGGCTCTATCCACATTATTGCCATCACATTTATTGATAGCAATACCATCGCACATCTCCATGATGCCACGCTTAATGCCTTGCAGTTCATCGCCTGTTCCAGTCACCTGGAGCAGGAGGAAAAAGTCCACCATGGAGTGAGCTGCTGTTTCTGATTGGCCCACACCTACGGTTTCCACAATAATGGTGTCAAAACCAGCAGCCTCGCAGAGCACTATTGTCTCACGTGTTTTGCGAGCTACGCCGCCAAGTGAACCTGCCGATGGACTTGGACGAATGAACGCGTTATCCATTGTGGAGAGTTCCTGCATACGGGTTTTATCACCAAGAATAGAGCCTTTTGATCGCTCTGATGAAGGGTCAATGGCTAGTACTGCCAGTTTCTTCCCCTTCTTACATAATTCCACACCCAATGCTTCAATAAAGGTGGATTTGCCTGCACCCGGTACGCCTGTGACACCTACGCGCGTGGCGTTGCCGCTATGAGGCAGACATTCCTCAATCACTTTTTGAGCAATCAACTGATCGGCTGGCAGATTACTTTCTACCAGCGTGACGGCTTGCGAGAGAATCGTGATATCGCCTCGCATGATGCCATCAATATAGTATTGCGCACTTTGGCGTGGCGCACGACGCTTAGGACGGAAATACGGGTTAACGCTGGGCATTTGTTCAACCCCAGCATTAACCTGTAGTCCTGCGTATTGTGAATCGTTTTCTGGATGTTCCATTGTAAAAACGTCGATTCAAATTAAGGGATGTTCTCTTAAGGGGTGTTCTAATAATTGCTTTTTGAATGATTTTTGGAATTTTACTTAGTAGATTGCTGATTAGAATGAAGGCGTAGTGCGGGCACTATAACTGAATGATAATCAGCAAGATACAAGCAAAAAACAAAAAGCATCACAAAAGTGAAGAACTATCCAAATTTATTGTTAAACTTGTAAAACGGGGAATTGTTAGAACGCCCCTTAAATTAATTTACAGTCCAAGTCACAACTACCTTTTGCTTTGGATTCTTAGGATCGTTGGTGATGATATGGAAGAGACGGCTGTATTCGCCGGCCTTCAAATCGTGGCCATTCTCCTTGCCATCAATTTCAATGGCGATGGTAGATTTTTTGCCTGACTTGAGTGTGCCTTTGCCTACAACTACCTTGAAGAGTGATTCTGAATTATGAATGATGCGGCGAACATACAACTGATCAACACCTGCATTGCCGATGGTAAGAGTTTTCTTTACTTTCTTTCCTGGGGTAATCACGCCAAGATTGATGCTCTTTGGGCACTCAAAAATAGGTGCAGTAAGCAATTGTTCAGGAGAGAGTTGTGAGAAATCTTCCTCTACATTAACACTCAATTTCACTTTGTATTCGTCTGAAATAACCTTCTTGCCATTCACTACGATATAGAGTTCATAATCCATCGGACCATATACTTTGCATGCCTCAGCATCAAAGAGCACTTTGATCTGGCCAGACTGACCCTTGGCTACTTTCTCCAAAGTGGCAACTGCCTGAATAGGAGCAGATTCACCCCAAACGGTGGTAACGGTAACGTCACCTTCAGTAAGATTGGCATATTCAATGCTCTTGGTAAGAGTCTTACCCTTGAGGATAGTACCAAAATTAATGCTGTTGGCTGAGAGAGAAAGGTCGCCCATCTTCACAGGATATTTATTGACTGGCTGGGCTGATTTTGGAATCACTTCACCCTTGATGTAAAGCTTCTTTGAAGCCTCGGTTGCATTGGACGTAACGGTAATCGTCTTCTGGAAACGACCGGGACGACCATTAGGATTGTAGGTAACGGTGATGGCACCCTTTTGGCCTGGCTCGATTGGAGTCTTGGTCCAGGTTGGGGTGGTGCAACCGCAAGATGCACGAACGTTCGACAACACGAGAGGTTCCATACCTTCATTTTTAAATTCGAAAACGGTACTTACGCGACCATCAGCTTCGTTGATTTTGCCGAAGTCGTGCTCAATCTTTTCGAACGTGATAACTGGCTGCTGTGCAAAAATAAAGCCAGCTACGAGGAGCATTGCGCTCAAGATAATACCTTTTTTCATAAGCATTGAGTTTTTATAATGTTATTCGATTTGATTTCTGTTTAATACTATGTATTAAGTCTACATGCGACTGATTGCCTTAATTTCAGGAATACGTTTCAAATCTCTGAAGACGGTGTTGACCTCTGTAACACCATGCACCAGCATTTCAATCGTGCCATGGAAAATGCCATCTTTCGCTGTGAAGTGCATATCG
This sequence comes from Paludibacteraceae bacterium, assembly GCA_045600985.1. Taxonomy (GTDB): domain Bacteria; phylum Bacteroidota; class Bacteroidia; order Bacteroidales; family Paludibacteraceae; genus Colicola. The sequence continues at coordinate 22,903 of JAZRYY010000015.1, read as the reverse complement.
GTAATGTTGATATGATAACTCTCCGTGATGGTGTAGAGCACACGAATGATTAATCCCACTTTATCAATACCTTCCAAAAGGATGGTTTGTTTATATTCGTTGGCACCAGCCGTATCCCATGTGGCGGAAACGATGCTCTTGCCTCGTTGTGTCTTCACTTTCTGTGCTTCCGGGCAATCCACCTTATGAACGTGTATCTTGCCTCGCTGATCGCGATAACCGAGCACTTCATCGCCGGGGATTGGATGGCAGCACGGCTCCAGTTTGTAAAGAACGTTGACGTTGTCGTCGGTGAGAACAATGCTCTTCACTTTGCTCTTTTCTGCCGTTTGTTCGCCTGCTGCGATGGCAGCTTCTTCTGCTTCCACCTGAAGTTCTGTGAGCATACCTTGCTTGCGCAGATATTTCTTCACTTTCTCTTGTGCCTTCGCCGTAATGGCCCATTCAATCCATTGGAGAGTAGGGTGCTGGGTTTGCGAGGTAAGCACTTCTACCTGATCGCCACCTTGGAGCTGATAGCTGACCGGCTGCAGTTTATGATTCACTTTCGCGCCGATGCAATGGTCGCCAAGCTCAGAGTGGAGCAGATAGGCAAAGTCAAGGATGGTGGCATTCTGTGGAAGCGTCTTGATTTCTCCGTTTGGCGTGAATACAAACACTTCCTCGGCAAAGAGATTGAGTTTGAATGTATCCAGAAAATCGACGGCGTTTGGCGTCGGATTTTGGAGTGTTTCGCGAATAGTGCGAATCCATCGGTCGAGTTCCGTTTCGTCCTCTTCGCCAAATCCGGTCTTGTATTTCCAATGTGCAGCCAAACCTTTCTCGGCAATTTCGTGCATTCGTCGTGTACGGATCTGCACCTCTATCCATTGGCCTTCCAACCCCATAACGGTCACGTGTAATGCCTCGTAACCATTGGCTTTTGGCGTGGAAATCCAGTCGCGAATACGCTCTGGGTGAGGTTTGTACATCTCGGTTAATGCGGAATAAATCATCCAGCATTGGTCTTTTTCCGACATGTCGAACTTTGGCTCAAAGATGATTCGTACGGCCAAAAGATCGTATACCTCCTCGAAAGGCACGTGCTTGGTGGTCATCTTCTTCCAAATGGAATAGATCGATTTGATGCGACCCTGCAATTCAAATTGATACCCCATCATTTCGAGCTTGTCGCGAATAGGACGGGCAAATTCCTCAAAGAGTTCCAATTGCTGATTACGTACCGTTTCCAGTTTGGCCTGAAGTTCCTGATATGTGTCGGGGTGCTCGTATTTGAAACTCAAATCTTCCAATTCGCTTTTGATGGGGAAGAGACCGAGACGATGTGCCAATGGAGCATATATATACTGCGTTTCGCCGGCAATCTTGTATTGCTTCTCCATCGGCTGAGCCTGCAGAGTTCGCATGTTGTGAAGACGATCGGCTATCTTGATGAGCACAACACGTACATCTTCCGACATTGTGAGCAGCAATTTGCGGAAGTTTTCTGCCTGCAAACTGGCCTGCTGACCAAATACGCCACCGGATATCTTGGTGAGTCCGTCCACGATAGATGCAATTTTCGGGCCAAACAGCGTTTCAATGTCTTCTACGCGATAATCCGTATCTTCCACCACGTCGTGGAGAAGTGCTGCACAAATGGAAGTAGAACCCAATCCAATCTCGCGCACCACGATCCGAGCCACAGCCAGCGGGTGCATGATGTAGGGCTCGCCACTCTTGCGGCGAACGCCCGCGTGCGCCTGTTTCGCAAATTCGAACGCGCGTGTGATAAGCTCCACCTTTTGGCGATGGGGCGTTTTGCTATAATCGTCCAGCAGGGCTTGAAACTCCTGCTGAATCATTTGATCGTCTTTTTCTGTGTCGTGTAGCATCCTTCTGGAACGTTTTGTATGGGGTGTATACCTAATATCGCAAAATAGACTGCAAAGGTACAAAAAAAATATGATATGACAAAATTATTTTTAATAAAAATTAAAAAGTCTTGCATATATGAAAAAAAAGCAGTAACTTTGTCGGCGATTTTATAATTTGCCTTATTGTGCAGAAAAATGCCCGTATGGCAGAAAATACGAAATAATATGAGAAAACTCCTTATATACATCGCGCTTATGATGGCTTTTGTGCCATACGTTTTTGCGCAACAGACGCCTCAGAAAAAAGCTTTTACGGTGGTGATTGACGCTGGTCACGGCGGCAAGGATGCCGGTGCTGTAGGCAAGGGTGGTACGCTGGAAAAGAGTCTTAATCTGGATGTGGCTTTGCGTTTGGGCAGGAAGATTCAGGAAAACTATACGGACGTGAAAGTGGTGTATACCCGCACTACGGATGTCTTCCTTACTTTGCAACAACGAGCCGACATCGTAAATAAGAACCATGCGGATCTGTTCGTTTGTATTCATACGAATGCAGCCGAAAATCGCTCAGCAGCAGGTGCGGAAGTGTTTGTGCTGGGTATCGATAAGCAGGATTCCAATCTGGAAGTGGCCATGCGAGAGAATAAAGCCATGCTCCTCGAGGCTAATTACGAATCAACGTATGAAGGTTTTGATCCGGAATCGGTGGAATCATACATTATCTTCACGTTGGCGCAGGATCAATATATCGACCAGTCTTTGCAGTTTGCCACGATGGTGCAAACAAATTTCGTAGAGCAGCTCCATCGTGCAGACCGAGGCGTGCGTCAGGCTGGATTTTGGGTGTTGCACAAGGCTGCGGCTCCATCCGTATTGGTGGAAATGGGATTCGTTTCCAATTTGGAGGAAGAAAAATATCTGGCATCTGAAAAGGGAAAAACGGAAATAACGGCGGCTATTTACGATGCGTTTGTGGCGTACAAAATCAGCAAAGAACGTCGACCCGTCTTGGACGACACCTCAGCGACATCTCAAGCCGACCTCGCAGAAGAGAAGAAAGATGTCAAAACTACAACGACTACCAAGTCGGATAAGAAAGCAAAAGTAGTAAAGGAAAAGAGTGAAAAGCAGGAGGTGAAAAAGGAAGAACTAAAAGTTGTTCCTGCGGCTAAAATGGAAGAAGTGAAGAAGCCGGAACCATGTCCGGAAGAAGCTCCTTTGCTAACTTCGGAAGAACCTGCCAAACCAGTATACCGCGTGCAGATTTTTAGTGCCACCAGAGAAGTGCCAAAAAATGACGCAACCTTCCGTGGATTAAAGGGATGCAAGTATACTATTGATGGCAAGTATTATAAGTACACATATGGTGAAGATTCCGATTATGAAACCATAGTGGATATTATGAATGAGCTCCGTGCTAAATTCAAGGATTGCTTTGTGGTTGCCTTCCTCAATGGCAAGCAAATCCCTGTGAAAGAAGCACGTGCAATGAAGTAAATATGATAAGTTTTAGATATGAAACATTTTAAGGAAATACGCGTAGCTGTATTGGCTATTGTGGCTTTGTTTTTGCTGTATTTTGGGTTCAATTTTCTCAAAGGAATTAATGTTTTCCACAAGACGGTAACCTATGTGGCGGTATTCCCACAGATGAATGGTCTGGTGGCTCAATCGCCCGTGTACGTACGTGGATATAAGGTGGGTATGGTGGACCAAATCGTATATGATTTCCAAAAGGAAGAAGCCTTTACGGTGTATTTTTCCATCAATCCGGATATTATACTTCCTAGTGGTACGCAGGTGGCGCTCGTAGCTGATGGTTTGATCAGCGGTGAAGCATTGGAATTGCGTATTCCTGTGGAAGAAGATAGTGTATCTGCTGCTTCTATCGCAAAGAATTTTGCCACGGGAGATACGATTCCATCCATCGTGGAACCGGGTATGATCGCGGGTATTACTACTGCTTTGATGACGCAGCTTGATCCAATTCTGGTGAATGTGGATTCTATTCTTACGGCATTGAAGAATAATCTCTCTGATGAACAATTGGCTGCTATTATGAAGAATGTGGACGGCACGATGACGAATGCACGTTCTATCACTTTCCGATTCGATCAGATGATGGCAAAAGATCTGCCGGCTATACTGGATTCTGCCCGTCTTGTGCTGGGAGATGTGCATCAGGTAACGAGCGATTTGGCAGAGGCTGATTTGAAAGCCACAATCCTGAAGCTGGATACTACCGTCAATGGCGTGAATGAGTTTGTGCAAAAGGTAAATTCACCAGAAGGAACCATTGGCTTGCTCATGAATGATAAAGACCTCTATGTTTCCCTCAATAATACCGTATCTTCAGCCGACAGCCTCCTCGTCGATTTGAAGGCACATCCAAAACGTTACGTACACTTCTCTTTGTTTGGCAAAAAAGATAAATAAGAATGCAGCAGGAAGTTGAGCAATATTGGCAATTATGTTTGGAACTGCTTCGTGCAGAGCTGACCGAATCGGCTTTCACGACGTGGTTTGCTCCCATTGTGCCAATTTCGTATGAGAATAATAAACTGACTATTCAGGTGCCGAGCCACGTGGTGCGAAATTATATCGAGGAAAATTACATCGATCCATTCGCACGTGCTCTGCGTCAGGTTTTTGGTACTTCGCTTCAGTTGGAATACCGCGTGCTGATTGATAGTCACTCGGGTGCTACATCCAATACGGGTAGTGATAAATATGAGCAGACGAAGACGAAGCTGGAGGTTTTTGGCCAGAATATGCCGGCCTCGCAGCCAACGGCACAACAGATGCCGACGTTTGATAGTCGCTTGAATCCTCTCTACACGTTTGAATCATTCGTGCAGGGCGATTGTAATCGATTGGTTCGTACGGTGTCTGTCACGGCTGCAAAAGCTCCGGGAAAAACCACGTTTAATCCGCTCTTTATCTATGGCGGACCGGGCGTGGGAAAAACGCACCTTTTGAATGCAATCGGCAATCAGGTGAAATTGCTGTATCCAGATAAACGAGTGCTGTATCTCTCTGCGAATGAATTTAAGACGCAGTTCATGACGGCTGCACGTACGGGGCAGGTGGATAGTTTTGTGCAGTATTATCAAACGATTGATGTGCTGCTTATTGATGATATTCAGTTCCTGGCTGGTACGGCTTTGCAGAACACGCAAAATCAGTTCTTCCATATCTTTAATTATCTGCACCAGTCCCAGAAGCAGATTGTGATGACCTCAGATCGTTCTCCGCTGGAAATAAAGGACGTGGAAGAGCGTTTGCTCAGTCGTTTCAAATGGGGTTTCCAGGGCGAACTGATGCGTCCGGACTATACGCTTCGCAAGGATATTCTTCGCAATAAGATACTTCGTGATGGTATTGATTTGCCCGACGAAGTGATTTCTTTCATCGCCGAGAATGTGCGTGATAATGTACGCGATTTGGAAGGTGTGTTGGCTTCCCTTTTGGCATACTCAATGGTGATGGATTCAAATATTGATATCCAATTGGCGGAGAAAGTGTTGGAGAACGTGGTGGAAGTAGGTACGGCAGAATTGCAATTGGATGATATCTTGCAGGTGGTATGTGCAGAATACGATGTCGATCAAAAGCAGGTGTTCAGCCAATCGCGTTTGAAAGATATCAGTATGGCTCGCCATGTGGCGATGTATTTTGCAAAAGAACTAACGAAAAAATCGCTCCAGGAAATAGGCAATTATTTCGATGGCAGAAAGCATGCTACGGTGCTTAACTCTATTAAGGTAGTAACTGATTTGCAGAAAACCGACCCCGTGTTTGCGCGTAGACTGAAGAAAATCGAGAATAAACTGAAGAAGTAATGGAAAATAATAACTACATAGTTTCGGCTCGCAAGTACCGTCCTTCCGCCTTTGAAGCGGTGGTCGGACAGGAAGCGCTCACAGAAACCTTGCGTAATGCCATTCGATCGAATCATTTGGCACATGCGTATCTTTTCTGTGGTCCGCGTGGTGTAGGCAAAACCACGTGTGCGCGAATCTTTGCGAAAACCATCAACTGTCAAAACCCAACGGCCGATCATGATGCCTGCAACGAATGCGAGTCATGCCGTGCTTTTAATGAGCAGCGTTCGTTTAATATTCATGAACTGGACGCGGCATCAAACAACTCGGTGGAGGATGTGCGCTCTATCATTGAGCAAACACGCATTCAGCCGCAGGGTGGGGCTAAGTATAGCGTTTTCATCATCGATGAGGTACACATGCTCTCGCAGGCTGCTTTCAATGCGTTGCTGAAAACGTTGGAAGAACCACCTTCACACGTTGTTTTCATCCTTGCCACCACCGAAAAGCATAAGGTGTTGCCTACTATTCTCTCGCGATGCCAGGTGTTTGATTTCGCGCGAATGACGGTTACAGACACCGTGAAACACCTTCGCTACGTGGCACAGCAGGAAGGATTGGAAGCTGAAGATGAAGCGCTGAACGTGGTAGCACAAAAGGCTGATGGTGGTATGCGTGATGCCCTTTCCATCTTCGATCAACTGGTTACCTTCTCCGGCGGTAAGATCACCTATCAAAAGGCGATAGAGGTGCTCAATGTGCTGGATTTTGATAATTATTTCCGTCTGATCAATTTGGCATTGGCTGGTGCAGATTCTGTTCCTGCTGCTTTGCTGCTCTTCAATGATGTACTCTGCAATGGCTTTGATGCCGGCCATTTCCTCTCAGGATTGGCTTCGCACTTACGCGATTTATTGGTGTCAAAAGATCCGTCTACAGCTGTTTTGCTGGAAACTTCAGATGCTTTCCGCAAGCAATATGTAGATCAGACAGCACATTGTTCTGCGCAATGGCTTTTCAAGGCATTGGACCTTGTTTGCACGGCCGAGATGAATTATCGTACGGCTCGCAATAAGCGCTTGACGGTGGAATTGATGCTTGTTAAGCTTTGCAATCTGCTTACGCCTGCAGCTGCTCCTGTAGCAGCACCAGCGCAACAAACTCGTCCGGTAGCTACTTCGGCAGCCGCTCCTGCAGCAGGAACAGCAGCCCCTAAGGCCGCTACTATGGCAGCTGCTCCACAAACGTCGCAACAGGCTCGTCCGGCTGCTGCACCTGTAGCAACTGCCCCTGCAAAACCAACTCAGCAGGCTACTCCTGCTGCCAAACCAATCACGCCCGGCACGATGTTTATTCCCGGTGTGACGCCTGTACCTGCTGCACCATCTGCAGCTGCATCCGCTACGCCAAATGCCGCAAAAACGCAGGAGGAAAGCCGCCCTTTTACGGTGGAGCAAATGGCTAACGCATGGAAGGAACTGGGACCTTCATTGTTCGCTGGTGATGAGCGAACAAATGCGATGCTCACAAATATGGCCATAGAACAGGTGGATGAACTGACGTATTGCTATCCGTTGCTCAATAAACTGCAGATGGATGAAATGACCAATCTTCGCCCAAAAATTCTTCGTTTCTTGGGAGAGAAATTGCATAATTCACATATCAAACTGCAGTTTCGCATCATGGAGCAGGAGCAGATTCATGTGGCATATACGGCCGAGGAACGTCTGCAGGTGCTGATGGAGTTGAATCCTCACATAGGCGAATTGCGAAATACGTTTGGCTTATCCATCAATTAATCACTCACTCATCATTAGCCGCTCTGCGGCGATCATTCATCATTCATCTAATGCCTCGAAAACTGCTATCCCTTCTCTTAACCTTCCTTAGTATATCTTTGTTTGCTACCACGCCTTTCCGCGTGGCGCAACTGACTGACACGCATATCAGTCGCAGCAATCCAAATCCGCTGGAAGATTTGCGTCGTTCGATTGCTGATATCAATGCGCTTCAGGAGGGCGAACTGAAAGTGAGTTTGGTGCTCGTCACAGGCGACCTTACTGAAGCCGGCGATCGCCAATCGATGGAGCAGATAAAGGCCGAGTTGGATAAACTGTCGGTACCTTATTATTGCTGTTCTGGCAACCACGAAACAACTTGGTCGGAATCGGGCTGTACGGATTTTCATCGCGTGTTTGGTAGCGATCGCTTCACCGTGATGCACGATGATATTTTCTTCATTGGTTTTAATTCCGGACCGGTATTGAAAATGGCAGATGGCCACGTGGCACCTCAGGATTTGAGTTGGGCCAAGCAGCAGTTGGATCAGTTGCCAAAGGGTACAAAAGTAGTAGCCGTGACGCATTATCCCATGCAGGAAGGCGATGTGGATAATTGGTATGAAGTGACGTCTCTTTTCCGCGAATATAATACGCAATGCTTCATTGGAGGGCATTATCATCGCAATCTGCTTTTCAATGCCGATGGCATACCTGACGTGCTCAATCGTTCAAATCTCCGCGGCAATGCTGAAGTGAATGGATATAGCCTGATCACGTTTGGAGAAGATGAGATTACGTTTGCTGAGAAGATCATAGGCGAGCAGCCTTCGGAGTGGCTGACTATTCCATTGGGAGATGCTTCGCTCACGCGTGGCGAGATGTTGCCGCGTCCATCCTATGAGGTGAATAAGCAATATAAGAATGTAAAAGAAGTATGGAATACGCCAATTGGCGTGGGCATCTATAGTGCACCTGCACGTGATGGCAATCGCGTGTTTGTAGGTGATGATTATGGCACGATGCATTGTCTCCATTATAAGAATGGCAAGACGCTTTGGACCTATCAAACCGGTTCGCGCATCAATTCTACGCCAGCGATAGAGAAAGGCAGAATAGTGTTTGGCTCCACAGATGGTCACGTATATTGCCTTTCAGAAACCGATGGCAAGCTCCTTTGGCGCTATGATACAGGCAAACCGGTAATGGGGTGCCCCCTGATCAAGAATGATGTTGTACTCATCGGCGGAAATGGCGCTTTTTATGCGCTGGGATTGATGAATGGAGCACTCCAATGGGAGACGCCTATTGCCGGCTATTGTGTTTCTCGCCCATGCGTATATAATAATATGGTGTATTTTGGTGCATGGGGTTGTTTCTTCTATGCACTTCGCGTGGAGGACGGAAAGATGGCATGGAAATGGTCGAATGGCTCTTCCAATGATAAATTTTCGCCTGCCGCAGTATGGCCGGTGGCATCCAATGGCAAAGTCTTTATTGTGGCTCCGGATCGTGTATTCACGTGCCTGAATGCCGAAACGGGTGAAACAATCTATCGCACTAAAGAGCATATGGTGCGCGAGAATATAGGTATGTCAAGCGATGGTAATGTGGTGTATTCGCGTTGCATGCGTGATTCGGTGCAGGCGATGTCGGCACTTACCGATCAGCCATCCACGATTTGGAAAACCAGTGCCGATTATGGCTACGATCACGACCCATCAATGATGTTGGAAACGGAGGGTGTGATTATTTTCGGCACGAAGAATGGCCTGATGCATGGCATTGATGCCCGCACTGGCAAAGTGCTCTGGCGCCATAAGATTGGCAATTGTGTGGTGAATACCATTTGCCCAATCAGCCGAAAAGAATGCCTCACCACGTCTTCCGACGGCCACGTTATACGATTAAAAGCGAAATAAGGAAATCTATGTTAACCGATTTTTTGCCAACCACTAAGAAAGAACTCGAACTTCGAGGTTGGGAAGATGTGGATATCATCATCTTCTCGGGTGATGCCTATGTGGATCATCCATCTTTCGGCATGGCCGTGATTGGCAGAACATTGGAAGCGGCTGGCTATCGTGTGGCCATCGTGCCGCAGCCCGATTGGCATGGCGATTATCGTGATTTCAGGAAACTTGGTCGCCCGCGTCTTTTCTTTGCTGTTACGGCTGGCAGTATGGATTCCATGGTCAACCACTATACGGCCAATCGGCGCCTTCGCTCTGATGATGCCTATACGCCTGATGGCCGAGCTGGTATGCGTCCGGATTATTGTACGGAAGTATATACCAAAATCCTGAAGCAGCTCTTTCCTGATGTGCCTGTGGTGATTGGTGGGATAGAGGCCAGCATGCGCCGATTGTGCCACTACGACTATTGGCAGGATAAGATACTCCCCTCTGTTCTTATCTCCTCCCAAGCCGACGTCCTCGTGTATGGTATGGCAGAGAAAAGCATGACCGAGCTGGCGCGACGTGCTGCTGCCGGAGAGAGCCTGAAAGGGGTAGAGCAGACGGCCTACGTGGTAGATTCGCTTGAATGTCTGAAACCACTTGAACCCTCTAAACCTGGAACTCTGAAACCTCTTGAACCCTCTGAACCTCAGAACCCTGCAGCCCCAGCTGCTGCCCACATCCTCCTCCATTGCTATGAGGAATGTCTTGCTTCCAAACGCGCGTATGCCGAGAATTTCCATTATATAGAGGAGCAATGCAATAAATGGCATGGCGATAGGCTGATTGAACCTTCGGGCAAGCAGTTCGTGGTGGTGGAGAAAATGAATCCGCCGATGACGACGGAGGAGATTGATGCCTCGTTTGATTTGCCATATCAGCGCGTGCCACATCCCAAATATAAAGGAAAAACCATTCCTGCCTACGAGATGATCAAATTCTCGGTGAATATGCATAGAGGATGCTTTGGCGGGTGCTCTTTCTGCACCATCTCGGCGCATCAGGGCAAGCAGGTATCGTCGCGTTCGAAGGAATCTATTATCAATGAGGTGAAGCAGGTGGCTCAACTGCCTGATTTCAAAGGCTATTTGAGCGATTTGGGCGGACCATCGGCAAATATGTATATGATGCACGGTAAGGACCGTAAAATATGCGAGAAATGTAAGCGTCCAACTTGTCTGCAGCCGAAGATTTGTCCGAATCTGAATCAGGATTTTGCGCCCCTTTTGGATGTGTATCGCTCTGTAGATGCGCTGCCTCAGATTAAGAAATCTTTCATAGGCAGTGGCATTCGATATGATCTGATGTCGCTGGAATATGGTCGGGAGGTGATCACGAAGCACGTGTCCGGACGATTGAAAGTAGCGCCGGAACATACCCAACCTCACGTGCTGCAAATCATGCGCAAACCCTCGTTTGATCAGTTTGAACGCTTCCGGGATTTCTTCATGCAGGTGAATCGTGAAGCGGGACTTAATCAGCAGATAATTCCGTATTTCATTTCCTCGCATCCGGGCTGCACATCATTGGATATGGCCGAATTGGCCGTGAAAACGAAATCGCTGAATTTCCATTTGGAACAGGTGCAGGATTTCACGCCTACGCCAATGACCACGTCTACGGTGATGTATTATACGGGCATTAATCCCGATACGATGCAACCCGTCTATGTGGCGCGTACGAAAGATGATAAACTTCGCCAAAGGCAGTTCTTTTTCTGGTATAAACCCGAAGAAAGGGCAGGTATTCAGCGCGAACTCACCCGTCTTCATCGTCCCGATTTGGCACAAAAATTGTTGGGCAAACCAATAAGCGATTCAAAGCCTTCATATAAAACGGGGAATTATAAGAGTACCCCTAAACGCAAATAGCAATCATGTCTCGAAAAAACTACCGCATAAATCCCGTAACCCTCGCCATCGAAGAGGTGCAAACCACCTTCAAGGATGTGCTTCGCCGCATTTCCTGGTCGTTTGTGATTTCTTTGCTGATTGGTGTGGGCCTTTTCTTCCTCTTTGTGATGGTGTTCCCGTCGCCAAGAGAGAAGCAGTTGCTCAATAAACTGGACGCGATCAAGGCGCAGAATGCTTTCCTGACGGAAGAAACCGATCGTATGCAGCTTGTGCTTACCGATCTCCAGCAGCGAGATGATAATCTCTATCGCGCCCTTTTGCAGGCCGAACCGATACCGATGTCAGCACGTTTGGGTGGCATACGTTCGGAATATTACTATGATTCCATTGCCCGCATGACGGATTCGCAGTTGGCTGCTGATCTCACGCGCAAAGTGGATGTGCTGCAAAATGAACTCTATGTGCAGGCCAAATCGTATGATGAATTGGCTGAATACGCTCGCCAGCAGGAGGTTCGTTTGGAGAACATACCTGCCATACAGCCTGTCCTGAATAAAGATCTCACGCGTTTCGCTTCAGGGTATGGCTGGCGTATCGATCCGGTGTATGGTACGCGTCGTTTCCATGAAGGTATCGATTTCACGGCACCTACGGGCACGGATATCTATGCCACGGGCAATGGAAAGGTCACGTTTGCCGGATGGCGTCAGGGATATGGCAATTGCATTGAAGTGGACCATGGCTTTGATTATGTGTCGCTCTATGCCCATTTGCATAAGATACTGGTGCGCCAAAATCAGCAGGTGAAACGTGGCGACGTGATTGGTTTGGTGGGCTCAACCGGTAAATCCACTGGTCCGCACCTCCATTATGAAGTGCATCACAAGGGTAGGCCAGTTGATCCTCGCAATTTCTATTTCCTCGATCTCACGCCTGAGGATTATGATCATATGGTGCAGATTCTTAATAATGCAGGCACTATCCTCGACTAATATGCAGGCTTGAGTTGTATGCTCTTATGCGCCAATATGTCCGATTTTGCTAATTCTAAATAAGCATTATCGTAATGGCGATCGCAAAGACTTCAAATTTGCACAAATTTATGGTTTGGAGACTTTGGAAATTACGATGAAAAAGAAGTAAAAAATAGCTCAAAATGGCCTATTTTGCAAACTGTGCATAGCAAAAACAATAAAAACGTGCTAAATTTGCTACTTTTTTAATGAAATATTTGCACATATCGCAGAAAAGCAGTAATTTTGCATCGTGTTTTTCATGGTATTAGATTTAAGGTTAAGTAAAGATTGGGTTGTCGCGATGACAACCTTTCTTGTTTTAGGAAGGTTGGCATCTGACAACAGGCGTAGCCGTTTCTTGTTTTTTACCTCCTTTCTTACTTTCGGAGGCATAATATAATTCGTGAAGAAATTCATGACTAATTCGTGGTAATTCGTGTTAATGCCGTTTCTTGTTTTCTTAAAAATCGTACATTTTTGCCCCATCTCTCCACACGTAGGTGTTGATAAGTCCTTGATAAGTACCTGATAAGTCTCTCAAAGGTACCTCAAAATGCAAATAAATCTTAAAAATAGTACATTTTTATCTTTTCCCTTGCGTATTCCAAAAATTTATAGTAACTTTGCAGACTTATTACGAGAAATCACTTTCTTTGAGGGGCGTTCTAATAATTGCTTTTTGAAAAATTTTTGGAATTTTACTTAGTAGCTTGTTGATTTGAGTGAAGGCGTAGTGCGGGCACTATAACTGAATGAAAATCAGCAAGATGCAAGTAAAAAACGAAAAGAATCAAAAAAGTGAAGGACTACTCAATTAAATTTGTTAAACTTGTAAAACGGGGAATTATTAGAACACCCCTATGACATTATGTTGAAGCAATATTATTTTTGTCTGCTTTTCTTGTTGTGCACGCTATACGCGTACGCTGTTCCTGCTGCTCATGTAACGATTACTCATACGCAATCCGACGGAACGGTACTCACGCTTCGCCTTACTGGCGATGAACATATGCACTATTATGTGAATGAAGCCACTGGCGAGGCGATGCGCAAAGGTGCTGATGGCGATTATTACGTTATCTCTACCGCCGACCTCGCTACCCAAACCGCAAACGCCGCCACTCGCCGCACTCAAATCAACCAGCAGCGCGTCGCCCGTCTGCCCCGAATACAAGCCGATGCCGCAGGTGCTCCTGCTCGCACGATTGGTTCCTTCAGCACGATGACCGGCACAAAAAAAGGCCTCGTCATTCTGGTGAACTTTACAGATGTAACTTTTAAAATAGGCGCTACGTCGACCAAGAAAGGCAATACAACCACTTGGGATTACACCGGCACACAAACTGCCTTCAGCAACCAGTTCAATCAGCAAGGCTATTCGCAGAATGGGCATATTGGTTCTGTCAAAGATTATTTTTCTGCTCAGAGCTATGGCACCTTCACCGTTGATTTTGATGTGGTCGGCCCTGTTACAGTGAACAATACGATGGCCTACTACGGAGCACCTAAAGGTAGCGACAACGATTCTTATCCTGCTTCGATGGTTATTGAGGCCTGCAAATTGGCAGATGCAGCAGGTGTGGATTTTTCTAAGTACGATTGGGGTGGAGATGGATACGTTGATCAGGTATTTGTCATTTATGCCGGCTACAATCAAGCCCAAGGTGGTAGCGATAATACGATATGGCCACATGAATGGGATTTAAATAATGCTCGTCTTTATGGTGATGGCACCGGCTCCTTCAGGTTAGACGGCAAAACTATCAACACCTATGCTTGTACGTCTGAATTAGCCGGATACTCTGGTACCACGATGGATGGCATTGGTACGGCTTGTCATGAGTTCAGTCATTGTCTTGGCTATCCCGACCTCTATGATACTAATGGCGATACAAACGGCAGTGGCTTTGGCATGAGCTACTATGATCTCATGGCCAGCGGAAGCTATAATGGCCCTAACGGACGCGGCGAGGTTCCTTGCGGCTACTCCGCCTACGAGCGCTGGATGGCTGGCTGGATTACGCCTACAGAGCTCAATGCAGATGCTGCTACCATCTCTAATATGGTCACTATCGATAGTCAGACTAATAGTGGTACTATTCTCTCAGGAAATTCCACTCTTGCCAGCTCTCCTTCGCGTGCCTACATCATCAAGAATGGTAGTTCCAATAACTACTATCTTTTGGAGAATCGCCCTAACACGGGTTATTTCAAATATTTTCGCAGTAATACTTCAGGCAGCGGACTGTTCGTTACACATGTGCAGTATGATGCAACGGCATGGCAAAAGAATACCGTAAATGCAGATGGCAGCAATCAGCGATTTATCTTCATTCCCGCTGATGGTGCACGCAGTACGTCGTCTGGCTACACTACCGACTTCTTCCCAACCAGCAGTGTAACAACCTTCACCGAAGTAACCAATAAGCAACTTACTAATATCACAAAGTCAAATGGTCTTATCTCGTTTGATTATAATGGAGGCTACAACGACACTGGCGAACGTTTCACCATCACCCTCAATGCCTGCGGCGGTTCTGTTACGCCAACAAGTTGGACGCAAACTTCTTTCAATCAGGCGTGGTCTCTCCCCGAACCTACCACTACTGTTGTTGGATGGGAAGGTGCAGGATGGTCGCTCACTATGGTCAACACCAACACGCCGCTGGATGATGTAGATTTGATTGATTTTGGCTCCAGCAAACCTTATACTCCGGAAAGTGATGTCACCCTCTATGCGGTTTACAGCAATGAGGATTTCATCTGCAATAGTTATCCTACTAATACCCACTATACTGTAACGTTCAATGCCGGTGCCGGTACGTGTGCTACGGCCAGTTGGACGCAGACGGATCATCAGCAGAAGACCACGTTGCCTACGGCCAGCATCAGCCTGGATGGCTGGACGTTTGCCGGTTGGGCAACCGAGAGCGTAAGCGAGACCTTGGCTAAACCATCGCTTATTGCCGCCGGTGCAGACTATACGCCTACCGACAACGTCACACTTTATGCGGTATATAAGAAGAGTACGGGAGGCAATGGTAAGATCTCTTCTGTAGACGAGATAAATGATGGCGGTCAATACGTGTTCGTCGTTTCTGATGGTACAACATCATATGCCGTAGCGCAGAGCTCAGATAACTATGTATCATTCTCAGAGTCTGCTGACTTCGCTTCTTCCATCATCTGGACAGCAGCCACTGCAACGAATGGCTTCTCATTCAAATGCAATAGCAAGTATCTATACAACAGCGGCGACAATACAACTATAAATGCTGCAAGTGCAACGGCTACCGACTGGGTATTCTCTTCACTTGGCAGCAACCTGTTCAAGATGCAGAGAGTCAATGCCTCTGGCAGATATATAGGTTGGAATGGCTCTAAGTTTGCGGCATATGCAAATAGCAACTTTAAGAATCAACTAACAGAAAAACACAGCCTCCAGCAATACGATGGTGCACTCTATATCTATAAGATAGGTGGTCGAACCACCTACAACTCCAATCCGCAAGCAGAGCAGGGTGGTGATCCCGAGCCGGGTGATGGCAGCGATGATGACGATGAGCCGGGTGAAGATGTTGTCATCACCCCGATTGATGGCATCCCTGCCAATTATTACAAGAACACCATCGTAGGCAAAAACGATCGTACCTTGGAGTTGGCGCTCAAAGCGATTGTCAATCCACATACTAAGATAGCATACAATAGTCTTTGGAAAGCATTCGAAACCACCGATGTGGTGCCAGCTGCTCTGCTGAAGAATCAAGCAAAGAACGATCAGGTGTACGACATGTATGCCAACATCAATACCTTCACCAAGTACTATTCCGACAACGATCACACCCAAACTGGCGGTTTTAATCGCGAACACTGTGTGCCAAACAGTTGGTGGGGAGGCGAGAGCGGCAACGGCACGGCTTACACCGACCTGCACCATCTCGTTCCGAGCGATGGTGCGGCTAATAGCGCCAAGAGCAACCATCCGTTAGGCGAATATAAGTCGGGCATGACCCTCTCGTGGCCTACTCAAACCAAGACCAACACCAGCGGCTACACCTACGTCGTAGCCGACAACACAGCCGACCATTCGGGCAGCTGGAGCCACGTGTGGAAAACGTCGTCCAATACGTATGTCTTCGAACCCGCAGATGAGTTTAAGGGCGATTTTGCACGTATGTATCTTTATGTGGTTTGTGCGTACGAAGGCGATTTGAATTGGCAGACCTCCGACAACACCATGTTCAGCAATGGTGCTAACAACTACACCGTGATTGCCAACGATGCTAAAGCATTACTGCTGAAGTGGCATCGCCAAGATCCGGTATCGGATAAAGAGCGCCTGCGCAACAATGCCGTACAATCTATCCAGGGCAATCGTAATCCATTTATCGATTATCCAATCCTGGTGGAATACATTTGGGGTGACTCTATTGCTAAGACCTCGTTCTCACTGGAGAAAATGCCTTCGGCATATCAATTCAAAGTTACCTACCAACTGGGACAAGATGTGACCTGCAGCAAGCAGTTCCATCTTTGCGACCGTGGCAGCGAAGTCACTTTGCCAACCGCCACTACGTCTGTTGAGGGCTGGACTTTCCGCGGTTGGGCCACTTCGCCTATTGCCAACACCACTACGGCTCCCTCTCTGCTGACCGGCAACTATACGCCTATGGCAGACATAGCGCTCTATGCCGTGTTCAACCATAATAGCGGAATCTACTCCATCGCACCTGAAACTATTGAAACTCCTGAAACCCCGGATCCTTCTGGCACCGCCGCTATCTATTTCCCGCATATTGCCAAATTGGGTCACCCATTCGCAGAGCCTGCATTTAATACGAATAGCGATGGCGAACAAACCTGGACGTCAAGCAATACTGCCGTAGCAGAAGTGAATGCCCAAGGCAAAGTAACTATCAAAGCCGTTGGCACCACCATCATCACCGTCACGGTAGCAGAAACAGCCGCCTACACCTCCGGCACCGCCAGCTACATGATCAAAGTGGTGGAGTAGGGCGTTCGTCTCATATTCTCCCTTTATTGCGATTTTTGTGTGTTCTGCACAAAAATCGCTTTTTTTTATTAAAATGAAAAAAAAACTTGCATATTCTTAACCCACAAGGGGTACGATCGGCAGAAAAATACGATTTTTCTTGCACGTGCCAAAAAAATGTTGTACCTTTGCAGCGTCAATTTGGAATAACTTACTTCTGATTGGCACAAAAATTGTGCATAAAAATGCACATATAGTTTAACCGTTAATAACTACTCATTATGGAAAAGAAGCATGTTATTATCCCATCGATTAGTTCGATAAAAGGGCACAGCACTTTACCAGAGGCTGTAGTTGGCTATTGCACATCGGACTATGTTGTACGTAGAGTTTCCCGCCCAATGCGAGGCGGTGTACGTCTCCTTGGTAGTGGAAAATCCATTAACTGGAACGAAGTGTACTGTTGATGCGAAAGTAGATACCGGTTCTCCATACACGATTTTTCCCTCGGAAGTTAAATCAATGTTGGAGCTCGAAGAATTTTGTCCAGAAACGTTAGAATGCGTAGATGGTAGTTTATTTGAGACGTCGGTATGTATGGCGCGTGTCATACTGGATGACTCTGGCGATAGCTTAGATTTTCCTGCGCATATTGCCCAAACCGACATCACTATGCCTTTATTAGGAATGGATATCTTAAGGAAAGGCGACACAATGATTACTCATGTGGAAGATGATGGCGAGATGTATTTACGATTCATGTTTAGTTTGTTGCCTGAGGAAGATCGAATACTTCTTTAAGTAACAAAATAATATTAACTTTTAGCGGTAATTCCAATATAACGGAGTTGCCGTTTTTTTGTTAATCAATATGCGTGAACCTTTGACTACAGGTGCATTAGGAGATTCTCCACCGGCGGAACAGCGACTCGCGAGTCATCAAAAGTAAATACGAAACGTGGGCAGGTTGCGAAAGCAGTTTGCTTTTTTTGTATTATGTGGCGTCTGAAAGTGATGCTGCATGTGGTAATTCTTACATAAATCTGCCCCCAAATAGCACTTTATACCCCAAAAGTTTGGTGGTTTCAAAAAAAAACACTAACTTTGCAGCAGTTTTCTGCCAAGCAGAAAGCGGCAAAGTCGTTTGACAGCGACAATGCCCCCTCGCGACTTTAAATAGAGGAACTTGCGCTTGCACGCGCAATAAAATAAGGTGCACGCCTCGCCGAGGCGTTAAAAACGGCACCCGGCCGCAGCGGCGGCTATCGACATACTGAAAAAACTTGGACTTATGTCCTTGTTCTCGCTTCACGAAACCGCCAATTTCAACCAATGAGAGCAAGAGGCAAATAAGTCCGCGTGTTTATGCGCGGGCTGTTTGTGCTTTCTATTGGTGAGGCGCTTGGCGGTGCCTGTGAAGCGGATTGCAACAAGCAGTTCGCCTTTTTTGTGTGCCTATGCGTTTGGGGTGAGTTGACAAAAAAGTCAATTTGTTCCCACGAGGTTTGCAGGAGCTTTGCAGGAGGTTTGCTACAGAGCTTAGGGTACTCTTAGGGCATATATACGGCAAAATCGCTAAATCGTAAAATCGCAAAATCGCAAAACTGGGTGCACACAAATGGCCAAATTTGTAGCAAGTGTTGCATAAGTGGTATTTTGCGCGCACGTGCGAATATCTAATAAGGAATAAGAAACAAAGCAATAAACAATATAAATAATTAACTAAATTCTTTAAACAAAATGAAACAAACAAATTTTTTTCGCAGGGTTCTTCCTCTCTTAACCCTGCTGGTTTTTAGTGTCAGCTCCGCGTGGGCGGCGGAAGGTGATTTGTATCACACATGCTCCATGAGTAACTATCAATCTGGAACAAAAGTGACGGATTATACAAAAACCTCATCTCTTGTGATTTCGAAAAACACGCCTTCTGTAACTTGGACATGCTCAGGAAATCAACAAAGTACTCAATTCCGCTTTGGTGGAAAAAGCATCAACAACGCTGATAGAGGTGTAACCTCAACTACAGCAATGGGGGCTCCTATTAGCAAAGTTTCTGTTGAGCATGTAGGAGTAAGTTCTTCATCTCTTAAAGTAAACTCAATCACTCTAACTGTATCTTCTACTGAAGATTTTTCAGATATTGTTTACACCAATACAATAGTTCCTACCCAAAATCAAAAAGTCATAGCTCCTAGCCCTATTGAATGGACCGGTACGTGGGCAGCTGGACTATATTACAAAATAATGGTTAATGTTACGAATACAACAAGTAGTAACTACTATTTTGGTGTAGATGCCATAAAATTCTACGAGGGAGCCTCTTCTACCGATCCTGCTATCAATGCCTCTAATAATGTAACCATTGATGCAGATGCAACCTCAGGCGAAATTGCCTATACGATTTCCAATCCGGCTGATGGCGTAAATCCAACCGCTGCAATTACCACCGGCGATTGGATAAGCAACGTGCAGGTAAATACTTCCACCAAGAAAGTAACCTTCGATGCTACCGAGAATACCGGCAATACCGACCGTACCGCAACTATCACCATCTCTTACACCGGTGCAGAGGATAAAGTTGTTACCATTACCCAAAAGAAACCAATTGTAATGGTTGCGTATAACAAAGTTGCTGCTTCCGAGATGGTTATTGGAGGTACGTATATCTGGTGTGCAGAAAAAAATGGCGATGGTCAGGTCATTACTCCGGTCGGTTCTAATACCTACTTCAATGCAACTTCTTTTGGTTCCTATACTGCCGGCGCAGCAAATGTAAGCATTAGTAGTGAAATTGGTATTCAATCATTTATTTTCTATCGTGTGAATGATGGTTGGGTAATCGAAAACCCCGATGCAACAAATGCAAATAAATATATGGCTGTAACAGGAGGCAACCAAACTGGCTGGAAAGATGGCCCATCACCTTGGACATTAAAAGGAAGTGATAATCCAATAGTTTCACGAGGTGATTCGACTATGCAGTTTAATTTGAACAATCCTCGTTTTAATGTATACAAGTCTTCTCAGACTGCTGCTTATCTCTACCACCTTGCATCGGAGTCGGCTCACACATTGTCGCTCAATCCTAACTATGGTGAAGAAGAGGCTGTTGATTATCTCGTAAAGGATGGTTTTGCTTGGTTGCCTGTAGCTCCTTCACGCTCTGGTTTTGAATTCATCGGTTGGGCAACAACAGCTGAAGGCGAAGTTGCCTACAATACTACTGCATCCTATACTATGCCTACAACGAATAGTGAGTTGTTCGCAGTTTGGGAAGCGATTTCTGCTGATCCGGAACTCACTACAAGTGTAAATTCTGTAGATGTTGCTTCCGAAAAACTTGCTACAGGTACTGCAACCTTTACCATTAGTGGCTCTTACTTGACCAGCAATCTCTCACTTGAATTTGCAGAAGCTGTTACCGGACTGAGCGTATCTCCTGCATCAATCACTATCAGCAATCCAACCTTGGCTGCAACAACCATTACCGTTTCGTATGTAAATACAGAAGCTGCAAGTGGTGCGGCTACTCTTAATATCATGCATGGTGACGATGTTTTGGCATCTGTTACCGTGAATTACACCAGTACCGCAGCGCTTACTGAGATTGTTCCTGTATCTACTGCTACCACTTGGGATTTCTCAGGTTACACGACAGACGTAACCCCTGATCGCACCGTCGAAGTTATCTTTAGTAATGTAGCAGAGTTCAAAGCAGGCTTTAATGCAGACGCGTTGAAAGGTGAGCAACAATATATCGTTCGTAATAACTTTTGCTGGCAAGGTACGAAATTGGTGTTCCATCCAGCTGTAGCTGGTACAGTTACCGTCGTATGGTCAAGTACATCAGGCAGCAATAAGCGCACTCTGGCTATTGGCGATGAGAAAATTGTGCCTGCAGGTTCTACTTCTACCTCAGCTTCCGGTGGCGTAACAACCACTCGCGCCGTGGTAGCAGATCAAGATGTTGTTCTTACCGGCTGGAACGTTGAGTCCGACGGTTCATTCACGTCTAACCAAGTTCGTATTTGGTCTATCACCTTCAAGCCTTATCCTACTCTCGCATTTGCGAATGCTGAATACAATGCAACGATGGGTCAGGCATTTGAGACTCCAGTACTGACTGCATCTAATGGTGTAACCGTTACCTATTCTTCTGACAATACCGAAGTTGCTGACGTTAATGCCACAACTGGTGCTGTCATCTTGAATGGCGTAGGTGACGCAACCATTACCGCCACCTTCGCGGGTAACGCATCCTATGCTGCTGCCGAAGCAAGCTACGTACTCCACGTTAAGGCAGCTGCTGCAGCAAACGGTACCCTCAACTTCGTTGCAACCAACGAGGATGGCTATTGGGCTACATTCTCTTCTACTGAGGACGTAATCTTCGACGCTAACGACGTGGTTGTTTACACGGTTGCAGCCGATGGCAATGCACTTGTTATGATTGACGCATATGATAATTCACTCTCATGCGTAACCGACAAGACAAAAGATGGTGGTTGGGTTGCTGGCTACTATGTACAGGCAGGTGTTGGTGTTCTTATCAACTCTCTTGAAGAAAGCGTGAACTACTACTTCATCGACACCGATCCTTACACTGCTAATGACTTGAATGAAATTGAGACTGACCCTGAGTACAACATGCTCCGCGCAGCTTCTGTAGAAAAAGAAACCGATGGTTCTTATAAGTTCTACAAGCTCGCTTATGCTTCATCTGCAAAGGATGCCCTTGGCTTCTACTGGGGTGCAGCAGAAGGCGGCGTATTCGCTTCTCGTGAAGGTTCTGCATACTTGGCTGTTCCTGCCGAGATTCAGGCTCCTGTTCGCTTCGTATTCAACAACACCGACCAGGCAACTGCTGTTGAGAACGTAGATGCTTCTGTAGGCTCAGCAACCGGCTTGTATAAATTCTTAGAGAATGGCCAAGTCATTATCCTCCGCGATGGCGTACGCTATAACGCAGTTGGTCAAATAGTTAAATAATTCACGGAATAATTCGCGGATAATTAACGATAATTCACGTTATAAAAAAACTAAAGATTATGAACTATAGTGCTAGGCGAGCGTAAGTAGGGTATCACCCGTTGCTTGCACTGCTCGCCGAAGCCTATAGTACATGTTTTAAATGCATTAATATATGAAAAAATATATTTCTCCTCGCATCGAGGAAATCAAGATTAAAAATAACGTTATTGCCACCAGCGGTGGCCTTGGCAATGACGCAACATTAGGCAATAAAGAAGGTTGGTCAGAACCTGGCTACGAAGGCGGCTTTGCCCCAACCCGCCGTGGTCGTTACGATGCAGACTACGATCTCTATTAAATTCACGAAACTTCGTGTTTCTTCGAGCCCTTCGCGTACAAAAATATAACGGCTTTCGCAGCAGCACCCAATGCAGGTACGTAGGCCTTCACCTACTCCTGCTTGGGTTGCTCTTGCGTCACTCATGGATTATTTATGAACCGCGCACTCGTAGCAGCGCTCGTTGGAGCAAATATGTGTCCGGACACTGTCCGTTGTCCTTTTGCCCGCAAACCCCTTTATTTACTGGGAAACGGACATCCGGACACCTGTCCGGAACTGTCCTAAACTGTCCGAATGCGGCGAATGGTTTATGG
>JAZRYY010000014.1:0-41053 GCA_045600985.1 Paludibacteraceae bacterium | reverse complement strand
CCACTAACGCATCTGCAGAATCTCTTAATGCCAAGCTCAAAGCCTTTAGAGCACAAATGCATGGCGTGAACGATGAAACATTCTTCTTGTACCGCGTATGCAAACTCTATGCATAATCCACGGAACTTTTACCATGCCCCGCAAGAACACGATTGGCAAAAAGATAGCAAATTCGAGTGAGTTAAATAACATTTTGCTGTTTTATCGTTGTGAACCGCGCAATAAAAAAGCGCAGGTTCGAGTTGTTTACTCGTCCTGCATCCTTAGGCTGTGAGAAGTGCCCCTTTGCCAGAAACGAGCAACTTCGAACCTACGCCGTGCTATCATATACACACGAAACACTACACCTAAATACATAGGTATAGTGCACGCGTGCTATTAACACACGTTGTAGGCGCTTTTAGTTGCTTCGTCTTGGGCAAAAATTGAGTTTCTCACATTCAAGGATGCCAAGAACAAAGCGTTGATAAACGCCTTTTTCAATATATCTTTCTGTTTAACGTCGGGAAGCGACGACCTCCTTTTTTTCAGTCCCGGAGGTGGGGACTATTGAGTTTCAAACTTATCAATACCATAAACCTTACGCGTATGATTATCCACGAAATCATTTTCTTGGAGATGCTTCATTACGTTGTTGAGGTCACGAGCATTCAAAGAGCCCTTCTTTTCGGCTTTCTTTGCTTTGATCTTACTAACCTTTAATTCTTTCGGATCAGTACAATCTATCCAACTATCATGATCCAAGACATCAGGATAATCTGCCTGCGAAATCATGTATTGCTCGGCTTGCCAATCAGCAGCCGGAGAATAATCGTGCCCAGAATTGATCAATACTGCGCAGACTTCCTTTGCGTTAGACTTAGCACCTGCGACAACCACATATTTCAAACGAGAATCAAATCCATCATTCGGTATGATGCCATCTGCTCGATCCATGTCATAGTAGACAATGTCACCCACGTGCAAATCCTCAGCGGACTGTACAAGGGATTCCGCACGCAATTGTTCTTGCAGTTGAGCCAAAATATTGTCTTTATCTTCCATTAGGCCAACTCTGCTACAAAAAGTTCTTTTTCGCGAATATAAGACATCATCTTGGGCGTTGCGCCACCTGCTTTAGCAATCTCTATGCATGTTAGAATATCCAATTGCGGATCGTCCTTAGAGCGGTTGTATGCAAGCTGATAAGCATCATCGTGCGACTCAGGAGACAACTCTTTCACCGAGTCCTTATCCTTACAATACTCATACCACTTGTCCAAATACTCACATTCTTTCTTGGAGAGATAATCCATATTCGGCTGCTTGGTAGCATACACCAATTGATTAACGACACGAATCGATTCTCCAAAATTCTTCAAGTCAGGATAATTTGACCAGTCGTCATCCTTCAATTCTACCAATTTGATTACCTTGTCCGACAAGGCTGGAACAGGGCCATAATTGCGCGCCTTAAATGTATCTGGGCACAATACCTTGCCATAGTTAACCAAATAATCCTTCTGCGCAAAATAAATAATTTTGAACAGTTTAATATAGTCAACGCCTTCCTTGAAATTCTGTAATACATATAGAACTACAGACTCAATCTTTCCTATTTGCTCAATTGTTTTCATTCGATAAATGATATTAAGTAACGTTGCGATAAAAATCTTTGCAACACCTTGCGTTTTTCGTTTCGCGAAAAACTGCTGCAAAGTTACGAAAAAAATTTAGCATATGCAATTTTTTCCTGATTTTTTTTGAAAAAAGCAAATATTTGGGCAGAAATCTGCGAAATTTCTGCATTTTCATACAAAATACCACACATTTTATCCGTATAGTTCTTTTACGATGGGCTCCAGCACATCGCCTTGGCGGCCTTCGTCGAGGCGCATATTATTCGAGATATTTTTGGATGACGGGGAGCATGGTCTCGGCGGTGGCAGTAGGTTCGAATCGAGCCACCACATTACCCTCACGATCGATGAGAAACTTGGTGAAGTTCCACTTGATATCAGCGGTTTCACGCCAGCCGGGCATACTCTCGTCGAACATCTTCTCCAGCAGCGGAGTGAGTCGATGGTCGGCATCAAAACCAGCAAACGGCTGTTGCTCCTTGAGATAGGTGTAGAGCGGCAGTTCGTTCTCTCCGTTGACATCGATCTTGTGGAACTGGCGGAACTCGGTTTGGTAGTTGGCACGACAGAAAGCGACATACTCCTCGTCGGTCTCGGGAGCCTGCTCGCCAAACTGATTGCAAGGGAAATCGAGAATCTCAAAGCCTTGCTCGTGCAGTTGTCGGTACATGGACTCCAGATCGTTGTACTGCGGCGTAAAACCACAACGGCTGGCCGTGTTGACAATCAGCAAAACCATGCCTTCGTAATCAGAGAGCGATACCTCCTGACCCTGTGTATCTTGTACGATAAAGGTGTAAATCGGGCTGTCCGAATGGGACTTAGAGCAAGCCATCAGCAGCGCAACTGCCATCAATGTGTAAAAGATCTTTTTCATATATATCGACGTGCTTTCTTTTTATAGTCTTGATACTCTTGCCCGAAGGCTTGGATGAGGAAGCGCTCCTCGCTTAGGATTTGCAGGTGAAAGAGCACCAAATTCAGTAGCATAAAGCAACCATGCAGTACATTCGGGAAGGCGATAAGGATGCCGATATAGAGCAAGTCAAAGCCCAAGAAAGCGGGATTGCGACTGATGCGATATATGCCCGTCGTAACCAGCGATGTCTCTTTCTGCTCAGGAATACCGGCACGCCAACTATCGCGCATAGTGGTCATACCCAATAGAAACGAACATACGCCTAATCCGCCTATCGCACAACCAACAATACTGAGCCACAAAGGCACAGTATGAAGATGCCAATAGATGCTCACTAATTCCACAGCCGGAAGAGTGAAAGTAGCTATTTTTAGCAGTCGTTCCTGCCAGATTTCTTTCTTCGGTTTATTGCCCTCGCCCAACACCATAGTGGTCAATCCCTGCTTGTGCTGGAGGTACTGTTTGAGGAAATATGCCGCATAAAACACGGCCATCTCTGCGAGGATGATTAGTTGTATCGTCATACGTTACTTTGAATTATTCTATTGTATATTGATATGCCAGGCGCTCGTCGCCGGACCAGCAGTAGATATCAGAAATATGGCGGGAGGTACTCCCATTGTCATACCAATTCATCATAAATGGTTTCAACTCGCTGCAGCAACTCATCTTCTCGACGAATGAGTGCCCAGAGTTCACGCAGTCGTGCTGCGTTGGGACTCTCGGGAATCCATAGCTTCAGGTATCCACCTTCAGCGTATTTCTCGTGCAGATGCGCAATGGCACGAGCAATATGCTCCTCGCGTGACATCTCGGGATAGTGCGCAAAGCCGTACTGAATAGTTCGGCGAAGGATGGTATCCGCATCAATCAGGCGGTCGGCCTCTGCAACAATCTTTCCGTAGATACTGCGAGGTTCATGGTCGCTGCTGGCGCGATGATCCTCTGCAGCTTGAGCCATCGTCTCAATCTGCTCCGGAGAGAACCACTCTCGCAGGCGCATGTCCTCACGAATGATACGGCCGGACTCCAAGTGGTGCGTCTTGCGATTCACTACTAGACCGGTATCGTGATAGGCTGCAATGGCATATACCATGTTCTCGTTGACATCGTAATGTTTGGCCAGCGCAAGACTCTGCCGAATGACTGAATCCGCATGGTCACGCTGATGAGCCGCATCGAACGCAACATAGCGCGGCAGTATCTCCGATTCAATATAGCCTTGTAATGATTGTGTCATAACATTATTTTGCTCTTCTTCCAACCCACTTGCCACACTCGTTCATCAGTTCGCAGAGACGAGACGTCTCGCTGGGCGAACCATCACACTTGAAGGGAGCGATGGTGATGACGCCCAACACCTGATTGGAGGTGATGTCTTGCAGTTCGACCGTTCCCTCCAAAATGCAACCTCCGGCGCCACCTCCGTAGAAGCCGCCCAAGCCGAAAACGGAATTAATCACTCCGCTCGCGATATTAGCTCCTGTGCTGCCGAAGTCCAATCGCTCCACGTGGAAAACCACTCGATAGGAGGTGTTGCCATGGCCGAGGGTTAAGAGGGTGCCTTTCTTGCCATGCTTGCGATTGAATGCGCTCACGAAGGTCTGCTCCATCTGTGAGCGCACCTCTGGCCAGTCGCGAACAAAATCCTCACCCTGCTGCGCATTCCTTTCGGCGATGGTGCCAATCACGTGATCAACCGAAAAGGAGTTGGCTGCAAACGGGTTATATGGGCCATATTCCACGACTTGGGTCTTGCTCAGGTCGAGCACGAACTCGGCCGTTCCCGCTTGTTGATCAAGCGCCCGATAGGTGCCGCTCGTCAATTTTATCTCCTGACAGCATGCGCCCATCAGCATAGCAGTTGCTATGATTAGAAGAAATTTTTTCATCATTACATAAATTTAGATATGGCATTATCTCTCGGTGACGGTAGCGCGCACCCAGCACTTGGAGTCATCGTAGTTTGACCAGCGTGCGAAACGTGTATCCATCCAGAGGAATCCAAACTTTTCAAGCCAAGCGCTGCCGATGTTTTCCGAGTTGCTCACCGTGATATCCTCCGCGTCAGCATTCACGCTGTAGTTGGCACGGATGAAGTAGTCGTTATATTCGTCATGCTCCAAGGAGCCATCGCCTTGCAGGAGCATTTGATAATGCTGCTGATTGGTCTTCTCCGGGAAAGTAACTCCCAAATCATGAAGCACCGTATAGAGCGATTTCTTGCTGCCCTTGTAGAATTTACTGATAGCCGTTATCTCCTTGGGCTTGAGGCAGAAATCATAGGTCTGTCCGCAGCTATAGCGCGTGTCGCCATTCACTACGAACCACACAGCATCGCCATGCTCGTTGTCCCAATGCATGCCGTCGGCAAACCAAGGATGACTCTTATAGTCGCGGCGCACCAACTCTTTCTCCATGACGAAATGGGCTCCCTCAATCTGACAAACCACTTCGTTGTCGCGACGCACCACTTTGTTGGCCTCGCAGAATGCCTGATATTGCTTCAGTTTGTCGGTAAGATCCTTGGTAAGGTTCTCCAATGTCTGCTGGTTGTTGGTGGAATACATATAGTACAAACCGGTCAGGTAGGCATACTGAATGATGACGCTGGCGTCGCATAGGCGCAGATTCTCGCGCATTTCGTAGCCATCCGACTCGAACGCATAGCAGTTGTAGGCATAGAGGTCATATATCTGGTAAGTGTTCTTCTGCATGGTTGGGACGGTAAGCAGGAAGTCGATAAAGTTCTTGCATTGTGTATTGTTGCCATAATTATCTCCCCACTTGAGAATAATGCCCTTACGTTCCTCCTCTGTGGCAGCACCTCGGAGCATTTCCAAGCAGTCGTGGGCGCTGTTCTTCATCGGGATGACATAGTTTCCTGAGCGGTTTTTGATGAGCTCTTCGCATGTGTTATTTACATAGAGGGTCATGAGTTGATTAAGCTGCATCTGAATCGTGTCAAGCTCGTTCAATACCTGCGTCAGTTTCTGCGACTCGGCACTTGAGAAGATCTCGTCGTAGATGGCATTGCCGGTCTTGGTGATGATGTAGGTGCCAATCTTATCCAACGCCCATTTCAGCAGGGCATCGAAAGAGAACGGTAGTCCGTCACCGTTTCCGCCCTGCAAGGAGACTGGGGTTGGGATGAGTGTGTCGCAATACTGCGCCGGTCCCACAAGGAGCGGGTCGCTTTGCAGAAGTCGGGGGCTATGCACCAGATAATCCTCCAGCTGTCCCTCCATGGGGACGTAGGCCTTTTTGTTCGTTTCGTCATAGAAGCATCCGTCTTCACCGAGCAGGATGGTGATGGTGCCTTCTTCGGCTTCGAAAGAGCCACATCGCTTGCCAGCGTTGTAATTGAACGTGTACTGGTTGGTGGTTTTGAGTTCCACTCCGTGCCCAGAGTTTTGCAAGCCGTACTGAGTCACCTTATCGTCGCTAAACTGCAACGCATAGAACGATGCCTCTTGCGTTTTTTCCATGTACAAGTTTTTTCCGGTAGGAGACACAAACACGTCATTACGTGGCGTGCAGCCTGCCATGATGAGAGCGGCCAATGCCAATAGAGGCATTAATGGAGCCCAAAAGAATGCAGAGTTTTTTGTCATAATTTTTTTTTTTGAATTATAGGGATGTTCTAATAATTGCTTTTGAATGATTTTTGCTCCTTAAATCGTTCCCTTTAGGGATAAGAATTTTTACTTAGCAGATTGCTGATTTGAAAGAAGGCGTAGTGCGGGCACTATAACAGAAAAGACCGATTAAGCAAGTGGAGAATATGCTTGCATGTTATCCCGAGCGTGAGGGCTTTGGCAACATGAGCCAGCGAATGTTGAATGATAATCAGCAAGATACAAGCAAAAAGCATCCACAGCTTGCAGATCGTGTGAGTTCTGCGAACTACGAAAAAAGTATAGTAGCATCCAAATTAATTGTTAAACATGTATGACGGGAATTTTTAGAACATCCCTATACATTATTTTTGTGTTAACATAAGGTCATACGCCAGCGTGGGCAATTATTTATTTTCCAACAAAACCGCCGCCTCTGCGCAGCCCTTCCCTTTCTCCTTCGGGAGTGAGGAACTGAGGGAGAGAGGAGCCCTTCCCCAATTTCGGCTGCAAAGGTACAAAAAAAAATCCAATTGTGCAAAATATCTTCGGCAAATTCAATACGTTATTTGTGATGCAAGATTAGTCATCCATGCGTTGGCCGGTGAGGGAGTATAGGGATGAGCCGCGGCGGATGAAGAACTGACCGTTGAGCAGGACGAGGGTGGCATCCGAAGAAGAGCGGAGCGGTTCCAGATCCGATTCGATGGAGGTGCTGTCCGTGACGGTGATGAGCGTAGAAGCCGAGAGAACCGACTGATTGGAGGATGGCTGATCAGTAGTGACCAGTTGAGCGGTGATGAGGACTTGACCCATGCTGTGCAGACGGACGATACCATCGCGTACGGAAGCTACCTCCGGCAGGGAGGAGGTCCAAATGACACGCTCTTCCGTGGCGTTCTTGGGCAGGAGAGAAGGTAGGAGCACTATCGTATCGCCCAGCCCTTTTGTGCGTTCCATCAGCATGGAGATAGTGCTAACAGCCACCGGTTGATTCTGCCGCACGCGGCGGTAGAGAAAGGGCAGCGGACAATCCGACGACGACTTGGCATAGGTGCGGAAACCCGGTCCGCTGGAGATAGCTGCATTGAAGCAGATCGTGCCATAGTTCTGCTGGGTGGAGGTGATGATCGCCCCCGAGTAATCCGTAGTGATACTCCAGGTGTCCACACCCGTATTCCAGGAGAGATTCTTCAAACCCGTGGTGCACAGCGTATCGCCGGACCAGAGGTCGGTAAGCCTCCAAATAGAGCCATCCTGATGTGCCACGAAATGGACGATCCACGGCTCATAGACGTCGCTATACGAATGGAGCGTTTCTGCATCGAGGACACCGTGCTCCATGCCGCCAAAATCACCCGAGGCGTATCCCGAACGGAAGAGAAAGACAGTATCGAGATCGTGCAACACATCTTTCTTCTCCATCTTCTGATAGACGTAGCCAAGGGGCGACTGAGTGTCGCGAAGGGTGGAGTAATGGATAGTGATGCGATGGAGATAGACCGATTCGCCCTTTGTGCTGCCGCCCGAAACATGGATTACCACTTCGTCGGTATCGCGCACCAGATAAGGTCGCATTTCCTTGGTGATATCGCCGTACACTCTGCAATCCTTGCTCAGCCACGCGCCATACCAGCTGCTATCGTTGAAAGCCGTGGTGGGCATCGTGAAGAGAGAAGCAGAGCCCGCTTCCACCGTCAGTCGCACGTTTCCCGTATAATTATTGGAGCACATGGAAAGGGTGACGGAATCAATCACACAACCTTCCCACCCTACCAGCGTGAGCGTGGCATTATGGTTGCCGGGAATCTGATTATAGCGATTGCCACTAATACAGCCGAACGTATTCCAAAACTCCACATAACTATCCGTAGGAACACGTCCCCACTGCTTGAGCGTGAACTCTCCCGTCTTATTGTCAAACTCGCTGATCTGAATAACGGCTTCGTGTGCATGCGCCATCGCGCTCGCCGCAAGTATCAATATAAAAAGTATGCGTTTCATGGTGTACGTCTTTTGCTTTTGCGTTTCTACGCCCTTACGAGGGTCATGGTGCAGGAGGCACAGTCTGTGAGGATGCGCAGGAGGAGATTATTCTGGCGGAGATAAGTGGGAACCCCCGTCTTACGCGGGGTCTTTTTGCGGCAACATCCCAGCTCGTGCAGGATGCAATACTTGCAAGTCATGAGTTGGGTGGGGATGGTGCTCCCGGCTGAGCGGCTTGCCATGTGGTTTTCTTCAGGCCTAATCCTGCTTTCGACGTTAGGCGTTTGACTTTCGACTTTAGCCTTTCGTCTTTCGCCTATAAAAGCCTGCACGGCATTCCTCCTCATCTCGTTGAGGACGGAGACGGGGAGGAAATAAGGCTGCGACCATTGGATGGTGACGGACGCCGCTTCCAAGAGTGTTCCTCCCAGTTTGCTGAGCTGCTGCTTCACCATGGCTTCAGCTCGTTCAGCATTGGTGGCAGGTTTTTTCTCCACCTGAACCCTGAACCCTGAACCCTGGTTCCTGAGCCTGTCGAAGGAGAACCCCTTTGAACCCTCCAAACCCTCCAAAGGAGAGATTTCTATCTTGAAACCGGTTGGCGTTTCTGCGAAGTGGATATGGACAGGCAGGAGGCGTGTGCAAGCCTCTGGAGCCATTAGGCGTTTATGAAACTCGGCGTCGTAGTTGCGATAAACCCGTGTGCCAGCGGGGATGCGCACACGATTGTTAGGCCAATAGAAGCCCTCGGAATGGAACGTGATGCCGTCGCCATTATGGAGCAGACGGGTATCGATGGGAGCGATACCGAGGAACTCACCCGTAGACTTGGGCGTATCCATATTCACCAATTCTGCGGGGCGTTCGTACGCAAAATATTCGGTGGCTCCGCGATGGAATGTCTTCTCGGGATTGGGTGTGAATTGGCGGTAGCACGTACCCCAAGAAGTCCGCTGATAAGTACCCTCCTTCATGATCTCATCGAGGTGCATGCGATAGTAGGCCACCACATTACGGACGTAGTCGATATCCTTGAGTCGACCTTCAATCTTGAGGGTGGTGACCCCCGTGGCGAGCAGTTCGCGCAGATGCTGACTGCGGTCGAGGTCTTTCAAAGAAAGGATATGCTTCTGATGGAGCAGCTCATGCTGATTCTCATCGAGCACATCGTATGCCAAACGACACATCTGAGCGCACTCGCCGCGGTTGGCAGAGCGTCCGCAGACGTCCTCAGAGAGATAGCATGCACCACTATAGGAGACGCAGAGGGCTCCGTGCACAAAAGCCTCCAGTTCGCAGTTGGTATGCTCGCGGATGTGCGTTATTTCCTGATAAGAGAGTTCGCGTGCGAGTACCACCCGCTTGAAACCCATGGCTTCGAGCTGCTGCACCCGCTCGAGCGTGCGATTATCGCATTGGGTAGAGGCGTGGAGGCGTGTCCCCTCCTCGAAATCGCCACTATCGAAAAGCAGTTGAGCCAACTGGAGATCTTGAATGATAAGTGCATCCACACCTATTTGACGATATGCGTACGCGAGACGAACGGCTTCCCGCATCTCCTCCTCCGTGTGAAGGAGGGTGTTGAGCGTGACGAGGACGCGTGCCGAAAAGAAATGGGCGTACTCGCAAAGAGCCGCTATATCCTCAAGCGAGTTACCCGCCGCTTTACGTGCTCCAAACGCTGGACCACCGATATAGACGGCATCCGCGCCGGCATCAATCGCCGCGCGTCCCACCTCCAGATTCTTCGCCGGAGCCAGGAGTTCTATATGCGAATGTATGACATTACAATAACTTTTCGTCATGCCTGGGTTCTCTGTATTTTTTGTGCAAAATTAGTGCTTTTTTTTGAAATATGCAATATTTGACGGGAAAATTTGCATAATTGCAGAAAAAATAGTACCTTTGCACTCAAAATTAATAAAAGATGAAGAATTTTAATTTAAAAGCATGTCTGCCTCATATAGTGGCATTGGTGTTGTTTATTGGAATAGCCGTATGGTATTGCAGTCCTCTTTTTGAAGGCAAGGTATTACATGCAGGCGATGTGAATAACTGGAAGGGTGCGGCTCAGGAGGCTCGCTTATATCTGGAAGAAACGGGCGAGACGACTTGGTGGACGAACTCCATGTTTTCGGGCATGCCTACGTATCAGATCACGGGTTCTCTGCCATCGGATCACCTTCGCAAGACGCTGGAGGACGTGCTGCACCTTGGCTTTGCGGGGGATTGGGCTCCCGTGGGTATAATCCTGGGTTATCTGATAGGATTCTATCTGCTGCTGCTGTGCTTTGGGGTGAGCCCATGGTTGGCACTGGGTGGCTCGGTGGCAATCAGTTTATCGTCGTATTTCTTTCTTATCATCCCCGCCGGCCACATCACGAAGGCAGTAGGACTGGGTTTCCTCGCTCCGGTTGTGGGCGGTTTCTACGCCATTTTCCGCAAGAAATATTGCTTGGGATTCCCGATGATGACGCTGTTTGGCATGGTTGGCCTAACGCTCCATCCGCAGATGACGTATTATATGTTTATGCTCATAGGCGTGCTGGCTTGTGCAGAACTATATATCCATATTCGCGAGCAACGATGGAAGGATTTAGGCGTAGGCGTAGGTGTATTGCTGTTGGCATTAGCGCTGGTTTATGCCACGAAAATAAGTTGGTGGCAGCAGAATAATGAGTATCTTTCCGAAACGATGCGTGGCGGGCACAGCGAACTGGTGGACGCAGGAGATCAGCAGAAGAACGCGGGTTTGGATTTGGATTACGCCACGGCGTGGAGCTATGGAATCGACGAGACTGCGACTTTCCTGATCCCTAATTATATGGGTGGATCGAGCGGCTATAATGTGGGCAAAGAATCGGTATTATACAAGGAATTGGTGAAGCTTGGTGTACCAAAAAAATCGGCAGAGGGCTTCTGTCAGCAAGCTCCAACGTACCACGGTGATAAGTCGTTTACGAGTGGTCCGGTGTACATGGGTGCGATCATATGTTTTCTCTTCCTTCTGGCTCTTCTTATCGTGCCGGGACCCTATAAATGGGCGTTGTTGACAGCCACGATGTTCTCCGTTCTGCTGGCATGGGGACGCCATTTGATGCCGCTGACGGAGTTGTTTTATCACTACTTCCCGATGTACAATAAATTCCGCGCGGTTGAGAGCATATTGGTAGTGGCAGAGGTGACGATGCCGTTGCTGGCAATGCTGGGCGTGATGCGTATCAGCCAATCGGAAGCTGCGGATAAGAAAGTTCTGAATCGCGCCATAGCCATTGCTGGCGGGTGCTGCGCAGTTGTCTGCGTGCTTTTCGCGTTGCTGGCAGGAGGTATGGATGTAACGAGCACGTATGATGAATCGTGGCGACAGCAGATGTCCGCTCCAATCTATGAAGCTATTCTTCATCAGCGTCAGGCCATGATCAGCGCAGACGCCTGGCGTTCGTTGCTCTTCGTAGTGTTGGCAGCCGCTTTGCTGCTTTGGTACGTGAACGGCAAGATGCGTGTGGAAGCCAAGGAGAAGGCGTTGTATATCCTCTCTGCCGGCTTGCTGTTGCTGGTATTAGCCGATATGCTGCCGGTGGATAAACGATATTTCGGAAGCGACAGTTTTATCACGAATAAAGAAAACGAACGCGGCTTCCAAATGCAGCCGTATGAGCAGCAGATATTGCAGGATAACGACCCGGATTGTCGCGTGCTGAACCTGTCCGCCAACACGTTTAATGATGCGCGTACGTCGTATCGTCTCAAATCGATTGGCGGATATTCAGCCGCCAAACTGCGTCGTTATCAGGATCTCATCGATGCGGCAATTGTGCCGGAAATGAACCCTATGCTGCAGGCTATTGTTCAGACCGGTGGTTTCGCACGTCCGTGCAATGGCGACAGCATTTTCCCGGTATTGAACATGCTCAATACCAAATATGTGGTGGTGTCGATGCAGAGTGGCGAGCCGATGGCGGTTCGCAATCCGTATGCTATGGGACATGCGTGGTTTGTGGATGAACTGAAAGTTGTGGGATCACCCAAAGAAGAGATGGCAGCCATTCTGCATGAGGATCTGCATCACGTGGCTGTGACCGATGCTGAACATGCTGCACAACTTCCGGTAATGACGATGGAAATCTTCGATGGCATAGAAGACGCTATCCAATTACGCAGCTATCGTCCAAACCATTTGGAATACGATGCAGCTTGCGCAGGAGCACGCCTGGCAGTGTTCTCAGAGGTGTATTATCGCGAGGGTTGGAAGTTGACAATCGATGGTGAACCAGCTCCATTGATTCGCGTGAATTATCTGTTGCGTGGTGCGATGATTCCAGCGGGTGAGCATCAGGTGGTGATGCATTTCGAGCCGAAAGCCACGACAATCGACAAGTGGTGCGTAGCCGTGTTCGTGCTTGTTTTGCTGCTGAGCCTGTGCGCGTTGGCGTATCCGCTCTATGCAAAAAAGAAAACGCTTTGAGATGGTCAGAAACCCAATAAGCCGCGGGTAACGTTGTAGCGAAACAAAACCAGTTTCCACCCCTTAGCGGGCGTGATACGTACTGTATAGCCACATAAAAGAACGATCGTACCGCCCCATTTGATGCATTCAGAAAGAAGACGCTTGGTGTATTTCCACGGAGATATATCAAGCGTTCTTTTTCGTTCGCTACAGCCGATTTGGTAGGTGAGTCGGTCGAAATAAGGTTTCTCCAGTTTCGCTTGCGGAATGATGTGATGAAGGACGGGTTTAGGAAGATAGACCACCTCCATCCCCAAGGCGTGCATCTTATCAAAGATATCCTTTTCTTCGGAGGCTGAGAGTGCATTTCCCTTTCTCCCCAATGCGGTATTAAACAATCCTACCTGCTCAAAAACGCACTTTCGATACGCCGCGTTTCCTCCTCCCGGATAGCGTCCTTTTGGGTAGTGACGTTGCACGTTTCCATAATCCATCCACGCCGTAAGCAGAGCTTTGGTATAGGGCGACATCCATGCAGGCTCAGACGTCTCGTAGAGCGGATCGATAGGTCCACCAGCCGCCATGACGTTCGGTTGCTGAGTGAAGCAATCCACGTAATCCTGCAGATAATGGGCGTCCACTAACGCATCATCATCCACGTATACAATCCACTCTCCTCTCGCTTCGCGGATACCTCTGTTGCGTGCAGCCGACAAGCCCTGTTCCGCTTCAAAGACGTATCTAAACTTCACATCCGGGTGGGCTTGCGCAAACGTCTCGCATACCGAGCGCGTGTGGTCGGTACTGTTGTTATCCACGAGCAGTATTTCATACTGCTGCCTGCTCAGGGTGTTGTTAACGATGCTCTCAAGCAGATTAGGAATGTATTTTTCGCGATTATAGGTGCAAATAATAACGGTCAGCATAAGATATTGTCCAGCAATTGTTTGACGTGTTCATCCTTCCCTTCAGCCACCTGCTTCCAGCAAGAACCATTGATGGTGTGCAACCATCGTTTCTGATCGAAATACTCGAGCGAGTCGCCATGTCGGTCTGCGCCCTCCCGCCACACTTCTATCTCTTCCGTAGGGAAGATAAATTTGCTGGGGGTGTGTCCCTTATAGAGACGATAATAATTCCCGCCCCCGGTGTCCAGATAAGTGGTGAACGGCGTAACCGGCATATAATCCAGTCCTCCCTTCTGCTCCACGTATTGAAAATCGTAGAACGACATGATGGCCGAGAGATACCAGCATTCCTTCCTCTGACGCAACGGGCCGTAAAACGGCTGCGTTTTCAGGTATGCCAACGGACTGATCGCGGAGGTAGGGAAGAGATCGTGATCCAAAATACCGAACGCTACAGGGCGTATTTTTCGCAGGAAATGATGATATACATAGTTGACCGCATTGGCGTGCGAATAACTCGAGCCCACGCGATTAAGATGATTCTTGGGTAGACGAAGATACGTGATTCCTTCCTTTTCGCAGAAGGCTTGCAGCTGGATGGAGGTGGCAGCATCCGTTGAATTATCCGCCACGACGTGCAGGAACGGGTCGCTGATGAACTTGCGCAGGAAAGCAGTCTGATAGGCGATAAGTTCAGCATTATTGAAGGCTATAACCACCAGACACAACTGAATCTTTTCTCCCTTTTGGGGAAGATGAATGGTTATGGAGCAAGGTTGCCATCGCGTGAGTCTCTCCAAAGAGCGAATAAACAATCGATAAGCCGCGCGTTTTGGTGTCATCATCATGAATTATATCTGTAAGCACGTTCTGGATAAGGTTCTATACGCGTCTTGCTTTTTTGATTCCATGCATGACTATTTCGGATGGGAGTCATGTAGGTGTCGGAATAGAGGTCGCGTAGCCATTTATCCGTATTGCTTGGGAAATAGAAATCGTGATTGAGGAACGGTCTTTTTTCGAATCCCCCTTTTGTTACGTAGCATCTAACCACCGGAAATCCGTCTGTACGATTGGCTTCACGCCAGTCCTTGGTTTCGTGTGATTTTGTGATATAGGTATAATAATCCTCGCCTTCTTTGAAGAAATAGAAGATGTCAATTTGTACCTTTTTATATACAAATTGCTCTTCGATCAGCATGTCGTCAAACTCGGGAATATAGTATTGTCTTGTTCTTTCGAATCCCGCAGCTTGCATGCGTTGGATCAGGTCGCCAGGTCGTAGTGAAGCCAAAACGCCCACATCGAGATCGTTATCGTAGGGGATAAACCGTTTATCACGATAGGCACCCAGCAATGTGCCAAACGTAAGAAACATGGGTACTTTTGCTTCTTCAAACACTCGATGGGCAGCCACCAGTGTTTCGAGTCCGTGTCGTCGAAAACGGATTCCCATAATGTATTCTTTGATGGCAGTATCCCATGTCACCAACAAAGGATATAAGCCGCATTTAACGGCTATTCGTACGATTAGTTCACGCATTATGTTTTTTGTTAGCAAGAAGCCATCCCTCAAAGATGAGCAGGTCTTCTTGAGTTGTGATTTTTATATTTGTTTGGTCGCCATAACTGAAGTATAATGGGTAGCCCATATATTGCATCAGGGTGGTGGTGTGTGGTTCTACTTTATCCAACAAATTCCGTTGCTGTGCCTCATCGTAGAGTTTGAGTACAAAACCGTAGTTGAAACTGTAAGGACAGGTGATTTGCATCAGCAGGTCGCGGTCCACCCATCGTTCGCTTCTCTCTCCATCGCGTGATCCCATCAATTGATAGCAGGGTATACCACAAACGGCATTACCTTTCTCTCTGCAAACGCGAATGGAATCGCTCAGCATGGCATGTGTGGTGAATGGAGCAGCTGCGTATTGCACCATGATAGTGTCCTCCGTATGAAGCTTGTCCTGCAAGAAATAGATTCCATTCATGAGAGACATCAGAAACGTGTCGCCTCCATTCGTAATCCACCGCACTTTCTTCCATCCCTGTTCGGCAACAATCTGCTGCATATACGTCATGTAGGAAGCATGACAAACTACCTCTATGGCATCCACATCTTCGTGTTGCTCGTACACATCAATAGTATATGCAATAACCGGTCTTCCCAGTACGTTGATAAACTGTTTGGGTAGATTAGCCCCCACACGTGTGCCCGTTCCGCCGGCCAAAATAATTGCTACATTCATAGGTTAATTAATCAACTGTACAACTCTCTGTGAATGGTCATTAGGCTTCAAATGAAGCCAAAGCTCGATCGATAAAGCGATGGAAATTGCGATACGCAGGCAGAAAGAAGAATCCGTCATCATCTCCTACACTTCCTTTATAAAGTCCCCATCCCGTCCAATAGAACGCACAAAGCGCGATGTATCCTACAAAAT
Source organism: Paludibacteraceae bacterium (assembly GCA_045600985.1). Classification (GTDB taxonomy): domain Bacteria; phylum Bacteroidota; class Bacteroidia; order Bacteroidales; family Paludibacteraceae; genus Colicola. The sequence continues at coordinate 25,116 of JAZRYY010000014.1, read as the reverse complement.
GGCGATATTCATCATCTGTAGGCCGGCGTTGCAGATAGGTCTCAATGAACATCTGGATCTCTTGCTCAGTGTAGTCGTAACGGCAGAAGAAACAAGCCAGATCGTTGGCGGGGTCATTCAAGCCAGCGTATTCCCAATCGATAAGATGAAGATCCCCCTGCCTGGTGGTCAGGAAATTGGGTTCGTACGTATCGTTATGGCAGACCACCTGACGAATATGCAAACGTTCTGCATCAGCTTTCAGATAGTCGCTCAAGCGTTTGGCTTTAGCAATCTCAGAGGCGAACTCACGCAAGAGATTTCCTTTGGTGCAAGATGCTATTTTCATCAGGCGTAACCCTTCCTCAAAGTCGTCGAACGTCTTCATCGTGCCTTCTTGCACAGGATAGTGATGCATGCGTCTCAAGTAGTCCATACCCTTCTGCAACTGTTCCGGATTCTTTCGAAAATCACACGTAACCAAGTCCTGTACGCAGTATGACAGTTTCCAACCGCTTTCGTCCACACAAATAACAGAATCATCCACGCCCAACTCCTTGGCGATAGTTTCGCTTATCCGTTCTGCATCACGATTAATCAGATTCCCAGCTGTGCCACCAGGATGACGATACACATACTCTTTCCCGTTCACGGTGAAGCAGAACGAGACGTTCGTCAAGCCCGCATTAATGACGTTGATATTTGTTATTTCGTTTGGATGACATGTAAGCGTATTGCATATATTATCTATGATATCGCTATCCACATTGTAGAGGAAGTCTGCATCGAACTGTTTGAGATCGTCGATCGTATTGAACTCAAGAATCTCGCCTCGCTCGCACACTTCCGTATAGAGGGTTAATTCGTTGATATGTCGCTCAAAGTATTCCTCCCAGAAGAGTGAGCTCACGCGAAAGTCATTAATCTCACGTTCTAATAGTTCTACAAAACGAGCAGAGAAGGATGCATTCAGATACACATTTCCCACCATTGCCAATTGGTTTTCACCTCCCATACTGACAGCCGTAATCACGCCTGCGTCGGACTGGCGAAGTGCAAAACTATTGAATCGTCCATCCTTATATGAGCAGGCATGGAAGGAATGATTATCGGGGTTCTTCCGCAGAAAAGGATTGTGCTCAAAGTAATAGTCGGCATAGGATAGAAACGTGTTGCAAAGATGCTCCCGTGCCACGTAGAGCGAGTAGAGATTACCCTTCGCTCCGAAACGATTATTCACCAGTAGCGTCACTTCCGGATAACGTTGCTCAAGGAAGAAAAACTTCTCCTTCATATAGCCCACCACAACGTAAATATCTCGAACGCCAGCCTCAATCAATTGTTTAATCTGTCGCTCAATCAGGAGTTCGCCTTTCACGCAGAACAAACCTTTAGGTTTCTCATACGTGAAAGGAGCAAATCGGCTGGACTTGCCTGCTGCTAAAATAATGGCATTCTTTTCTATCTGTGCATTCATGTTCATCCCTTTGATAGGCATATGTATCTGTTACATAATCTTCGTCAGTTCGCCATTTTCTTCTTTGTAGTGGCGGCCACATTGGCAGGTGAGATCGTCGCCGAGGCGATGGCCACATTCGCAAACCCAACCGATCTGGCGGGCAGGAACGCCAGCCATAAGTGCATAATCGGGCACGTTCTTGGTGACCACAGCTCCTGCTGCGATGAGGGCTGATTTACCTACGGTATGGCCACAAACAACGGTACAATTGGCTCCCAAAGATGCACCTTCTTTAATGAGCGTGTGGGCATAAATGCCATGCACAGGGAAATGAGCACGAGGCGTAGTGACGTTGGTGAAAACGCAGGATGGTCCGCAGAAAACGTTGTCTTCAAGCTGAACGCCTTCATAAAGAGAGACGTTGTTTTGGATGCGGCAGCCATTACCGATAGTGACGTTGTTGCCGATATTGACGTTCTGACCAAGCGAGCAGTTGCAGCCCAAGCGTGCACCCTTTTGAATATGGCAGAAATGCCAGATTTTGGTGCCTTCACCTATTTCTACGTTGTCGTCAACATAGCTGGATTCGTGAACGAAGTACTCTTTCATTTTATATATAATTGACTTATTAATTTCACAACAAGTATGGCGTATCCCAATAAATGCTTTTGACGTAGAGGAACTCCTTACGATAGCAGTTTGTCTGCCAACGCGAGGTCGGCAGGATACGTGATTTTTATGTTTGCAGGGTCGCCCACAACGATGGAGATAGGCTGCTCTAGAAGATAGTGTTTTACGACGCCACAGTCGTCGGAAGAAACAAACTCGGGATCTGCCAACGCGAGATCATAGGCTTTGCGGATGATGCTGCGACGAAAACATTGTGGCGTTTGTGCATTAAAAAGCGTCTTGCGATCAGGAATGGCCGCGATGGCAGGACGATCAGTAGTTCTGTAGTTCTGCAGTTCTGCAGATGAAGTTGATTGCCAGATGGTGTCTGTGCAAGGAACGCCTACGGCACAAGCTTCTTGAGTTTGCAGGGTTTCAATACAACGGGTAATTACCTCTTCCGTGATGAGCGGGCGTACGGCGTCGTGGAAAAGCAGATTATCGGCGTCGTTCGTATAGCAATTGAGGGCAGCTAATGTAGAGTGGTAGCGTTCTTTGCCGCCAGGAATCACCTTGCGCACTTTGACTATGGGCGAGAGCAATTCTCTAACGTAGTCCACCCAATCTTCCCGAGAAACGACGCACACCTCATCCACGAGAGGATGCTTGGCAAAAGCCCATACGGAATGCTCCAGGATGGTTTTGCCTGCCACGGAAAGAAACTGCTTGGGCTTGTCGGCCCCAAACCGATTGCCACTTCCGCCTGCGAGTATGACTGCGATGACCATAATTTTCTATCTTTTCGATGAAATAATCTTCTCCAAGAGATTATCTATTTCGGGTGACACATGGAGGACGAACATCAGCACGACAGCTGCAAGGCAGAGTGCTCCGGAACGAACGAAGAGGTCGAGCCAGGGCGAGATGCCTACCATGGAAGGGATGAGGAGGTGGAGGGCATACAACAGACCAGAGATTGCCAATACTTTGAGATGTGACCAGGTGAACGGATTGGTGTGCAGTTTGCGCTGGACGAGATATTGCTGATAGCCGTAGCTGATGAGGCACGTGATAAGTGTGGCCAGGGAAGCACCAGTCACGCCAAGGCGAGGAATGAAATAGAGATTGGTGCAAATGGTGAGGGCCGTGAGGAAGATGGTGATGAAGAGTGTCCAGTAATAATATTTGCTATAGGAAATGAGCACGTTGCCGAAATTGAGCGTGGCCAAAACCCATCTGGAAAGCATGAGAAGAAGCACGGCAAACATACCCTCCCGGAAGGTGTCGCCATTCGGGATGATGGCGTAGATGGAAGGAAGGTTTGTCCATACAAGAAGGATGAGAATGGAGGTGGCGAGACATTGGTGAAGCGAAACCTGCTGATAGAGCGATTGGGCACGATGCATATCATTCTCTTTCATGGCCTCAGCTGCCAGAGGCTGGGAGATATTGGTGATGCTGCGAGTAGGCATATTCACGACTTCGGCCATATAGAAAGCGATGGTGTAGATACCCACAGAATACATACCCTGCACGCCGGAAAGCATGAAGGTGTCGAGTTGAGCGATGATGTTGCTCGTGACGGCTGAAAGTACCAGAAAACCTGTGTATCGGCCAAAATTCTTACGAAGCTCAGGCGTGATGAACGTCCAATCGTGTTTGAGAAACGACGAACCGATACGTAGCGAATACGTGGCGGTAGAAAACATGCAAAGACCATAGCCCAACGAGAGGCTGAGAATAAGTCCAGAAACGCCGATATAATGGAGGGCGAAAGCGGAATAAGCGGCGAGCATGCAGATACGCATACCAATCTCTCGTATGCCTTTCGGTACGGCGATTCGCATATTGATATTGGCGTAGGTTTCAAACGTGAGCCAGTATACCAAAACCGCCATCAGGAAGGGAACCCAATAATAATAGTCTGCAAACTCCGGACTTTTTGCCGAGAAATACGAAAGAATCGGCGTTTTGAGTAGGAGATAGAGCAGACCAACGATGAAAATACCGATGGTGGGAACGAGGAGAAGATAGAAAAGGAAGCCGTTATCGCCATTCTCTCTGTTGCGGAAATAGGGAAAGAAACGCATGGCAGAGGAGGTTGTACCAAGCAGAGCCAGTCCGGCCAAAAGAAGGGCGAGCTCATAAAATACCTTGGTGAGACCGATAACGGAAGGATCGAGGAAACGGGTCACGACAAAGAATTGGACGAAAACGCCCAGCAGCACGCCGATATAATTGAGAAGGGTGCTCTTGATAGATTGTCGGATTACGATTCCCATGAGGAGAGTTGTGAGAGGTTATGAGTGGTTTGAAGGGTTTGAGAGGATGAGATCGGTCATATATCGGATGGCACCATCGCCGCCGGCTACGGGTATTTGATAGATACCGGGAATGGCAAGTGCTTCCGGACGAGCGTTACTTGGACAGCAGGGAAAACCAACTGCTGCGAGGAGGTCGAGATCGTTGACGTCGTCGCCTACGAAGCATACTTCCTCCATGCCGATGCCCATCTCGCGGCAGATGGTTTCTGCGGCTTCACGCTTCGTCATCGTGGGCAGAGTGGTGCCTTCTTCGGCTGCCGGATGATGATAGATACATTGTGCTTTATCCACCTTGCGACCTACACCTCGGTATAGATATTCCAAGCCGAGTTTACGTGCGCGAAGCAGAACGATAGGCGTTTTTTCAGACGTGATGATGCCGCAAGGAATACCTGCCTGCTGCAGCAGCACCATACCCATGCCGTCATAGACGTTGAAACGTTTGAGTTCGTCGCCATTGGCAGAGAAATACATGCCGCCATCGGTAAGACAACCATCTACGTCGGTAAGGAAAAGCTTTATTTTGGAGAAATTATTCATACATTATAATGGTCGAGTGATCAAAATCATGACCTGCAGATTTAATGATAAAAACGAGTGCCGGGGAGGCAGGAGAAGGAGTCGATAATGCCGACTACCTTGTTCTGCTCGTTCAACACAATAAGCGAATGGATGGAATAGTGGTTCATCTCTTCGCCGGCATCAAAGATGCGTGCATTATCGCGGATGGTTTTAGGGTTACGAGCCATAACCGAAGAAACAGGAGTAGTGAAGAACTCGGCCTTATGAGCCTGCATAGCTCGGCGTACATCGCCATCGGTAATGATACCCACAAGTTGCTCGTTTTCGAGGACTATACCTACGCCTAACTTACCATTGGTAACCACATCCAAAGCCGTAGCCATGGTGTCGGAAGGAGAGAGCAACGGCAGATTATCTCGAACCATCATTTCGGCGACGGTGGTCATCAAACGTCGTCCCAGATCGCCACCCGGATGGAAACGTGCAAAATCAGCAGGTTCGAAATGGCGTGCTTCCACCAAAGCGCAGGCCAAGGCATCACAAAGTGCCATGGTGACGGTGGTGGAGGATGTAGGAGCCAGATTGAGCGGGTCGGCCTCGTGCTCCACATGTATATTCAAATGCACATCCGCATAGCCGCCAAGCATGGAATCCGGGTTGCCAGACATGCCGATGATAGGGATGTGGCGCTCTTTGAGCAACGGGATGAAACGAATCAGTTCGTCGGTATTGCCAGAATACGAGATGGCAATAAGAATATCGTCATCGCCAATCATACCGAGGTCTCCGTGGAAAGCGTCCAACGGGTTGAGAAAGAACGAAGGCGTACCGGTAGAAGCCAACGTGGCTGCGGCTTTGGTGGCGATATGGCCAGACTTACCGACGCCCGTGATGATGACCTTTCCCTTGCAGTTGAGAATGAGCTGCACGGCCTTCTCAAATGATTCGTCGATACGAGGAATGAGAGCCAGAATAGCGTCGCTTTCTGTTTTGAGACAATGTATAGCGGTTTGTTTAATCATGTTAATAACCTTTGACTTTTGACCTTAGACTTTCGGCTTTTGACTTTCGACTTTAGGCCTCTGGCCGGACTTTTGACTTTACTCTGTAAAGGCATTAAAACCCTGTGCTTTGAGCGGAATCTCGTTGCCATTTCGGCTGATAAGGTTGCAGCCAAACTCGGGTTTTTGGATGTAGCCGATGATGTTGACGTCTTCCACAGGGATGATCTTCTCGTAATCCTTCTGATCGATCGTGAAGAGAAGTTCATAATCCTCGCCTCCGTTGAGGGCACAAGTGACGATATCAAGATTCAGTTCTTCCGCCATGGCTACGGCTTCGTAATCGATTGGCAGTTTGTCGGCATACACAGAGCAACCTACGCCAGAGTCCTTGCAGATGTGAAGCAATTCCGATGAAAGACCATCGGAGATGTCCATCATGGAAGTAGGCGTGATGCCAGCCTCTTTGAGGGCTTTGATTACGTCTTTTCGGGCTTCCGGCTTGAGCTGACGTTCCAGCAGGTATTCCTTGCCTTCAAAGGCTTTTTGTGCTTTCTCCGGGTCTTGTTCACCAACGATACGTTCGCGCTCAAGGAGTTGCAAACCCAGGTATGCCGCACCCAAATTGCCGGTACAGCAGATAAGATCATTCACTTTGGCTCCGCTACGATATACGATATCTTCCTTGCGAGCTACGCCGAGACAGGTGACGGAGATGGTGAGACCCGTCATGGAAGCGGTAGTATCGCCACCCACGAGGTCCACGCCGTAGAGTTCACAGGCCGTACGAATGCCGGAGTAGAGTTCTTCAATATGCTCCACAGAGAACCGCTTGGAAATGCCGAGAGCCACTACGATTTGCGTAGGGCGTCCGTTCATGGCGTAGATATCGGAGAAATTCACCACTGCAGCCTTGTAGCCGAGGTGTCGAAGAGGCACGTATTCAAGATTGAAATGCACGCCTTCCATGAGAATATCGGTAGTAACGAGGGTGTGCATCTTGCCGTAATTCATAACGGCTGCGTCGTCGCCTACCGCGTGAATGGTGCTGGCATCTTTATGTTTGAGATCTTTTGTAAGACGGTCAATCAGACCAAATTCGCCTATTTCCTGTATGTCCATATTTTTTCAATTTTATGGTGCTGCGCGTTGTATGCGCATAATTATCAGCGTACAAAGTTACGAAAAATATTCCAAGTGACCAAATTTATTATTAATAAATATTGTTTTTTGCATTTTTATTTGGTCATGTCGAAAAAAAATAGTAATTTTGTACGCATTTTCTATGCGCACATGTGCGGAATTGTGAAAATGTAATACAAAAACGGCCTTATGGTTGAGTCGCTCAGGTGTCGCTCAAGTGTCGCTGAGATGTCGCTCAAAAGTCGCGGAGGTCTTTGTTGTAAGAATGAAACTACAGGATTATGATAGAATATATTAAAGGTCAACTCACGGAATTAACGCCAGCGAATGCGGTTATAGAAGCGGCAGGCGTCGGTTATGAATTGCATATCGCTTTGCCTACGTATTCGGCTTTGGCTGGAAAAGAAGGTTCGAATGAGGTGGTGAAACTCGTCACTCGCGAGGTGATTCGCGAAGATGAGCATCTGCTATACGGCTTCATGAGTCGTGGTGAACGAGAGTTGTTTGATGCGTTGACGAGTGTTTCCGGTGTGGGGCCAAGCACGGGTATTATCATTATGTCGGGCTATTCGGCTGCCGAGATTCGTCAGGTGATTGCCACGGGCAACGTGAAAGCTTTATCAAGCGTGAAGGGTATAGGTCCGAAGACGGCTCAATTGATTATCGTTTCGCTTAAAGATAAGGTACTCAAGATTGATTTGGGTGATAATCTGGGAAGTGTGGCTATGCCGGAAGCTGTGTCGCCAATGGGTGGTCAGCTGAATGAGGTGAAGAATGAGTCCGTTTCGGCATTAACGATGCTCGGTTTCCCTGCTGCGGCTGCTGGCAAGGCGGTGGATAAGCTGCTCAAGCAAGATCCAACGCTCACGGTAGAAAAAGTGATTAAGGGTGCCTTGAAAATGCTCTAATAAGAAAATTGCCCTAATACTTCCCTAAGGTTGCCCTAAGAGTTTTAGCAAACCTCCAGCAAAGCTCCAGCAAACCTCCTGGGAAGAAATTGATAAAAAAGTCAACTTGAAAAAGTTATTAAACATATTCATATGCCTGCTGATGGTGGCGGGAGCGGTTGCGCAAGAAAGACCAAGGCGCAGCCTGCTTGATTTGGCTCCGTCGGGACAGAAAGACGTGCAACGATCGCAGCCTGCTCCAACGGGTGCCGCTACCAAGAGTGCTGCAACCCAAGCTACGACTGCTTCGGCGGCGTCTTCTGCTACTTCTGTGGCTGATGATGAGGCCGGATCGGCTCCGGATTCGGCTATTATGGCGGATTTACAGGTGAAGCAATATGAGGCGAGGACGTATGAGGAACTCACCCAAACGCCGTCGTCGCTTGATTTGAAAGATCCGGAAAACGTCCAAACGGAAGTGGAGTATAATCCAATCACAGGCTATTACGTAATCCATACCAAAGTGGGTGACGTGGATATCACCACGCCGTATCTGATGACGGATCAGGAGTATCGTGCATACTCGGAATCGCAAGTGATGCGCCAATATTGGCAGCAGAAGATAGATGAGGTGGAGCACGATAATGAGAAGAAATTCGATATAACCGATATGAAATTCAATATCGGTCCGGCAGATAAGATTTTTGGTCCTGGTGGCGTACAATTGAAGATGCAGGGGTCGGCAGAATTGCAGTTTGGCTTCAAGCACCAGTATATCGATAATCCGTCCCTCACGCAGCGTGCGAAGAATAATAATGCGTTCGATTTCGACGAGAAGATTCAGGCCAGCGTGAATGCCAGCGTGGGCGATAAACTGAAGTTCAATTTGAACTACAATACCGAGTCGTCGTTTGATTTCGACAGGCAGAACCTCAAATTGGCCTATAAGGGACAAGAGGATGATATTATCCAAAGTCTGGAGGCGGGTAACGTGTCAATGAATCTGAATTCAAATTTGATTCGTGGCCCACAGGCGTTGTTTGGTATCAAAACGGATTTGAAGTTCGGCAAATTGCGCGTGCAGGCCTTGCTGAGCCAGCAGAACTCTGAGAGCCAGACCGTTTCTTCGAAAGGTGGCGCACAAACGACGCCATTTGAAATAAGCGTGGATAATTACGACGAGAATCGCCACTTCTTCCTCGGCTATTTCTTCCGCGATAACTACGAGAAGGCGATGGAGGAATTGCCATACGTGGCGTCGGGCGTGACGATTAATAAGATTGAAGTATGGGTGACCAATAAAAAGGGCAACTACGATCAGGCTCGCAATATTATTGCTTTTGTGGACTTGGGCGAAAACCTCGGTCGTCACGTGCAATATCAGGATTGGATGACAATAGGTGCAGCCGCTCCTCACAACAAGGCCAACAGTCTGTATGCGGCGGTAGCGGGCAACGAAGGTGTGCGCGATATTCAGCAAACGAATGCTATTCTGGACGCTTATCCGGGTTTGCAGGGCGGCGAGGATTATGAGAAAGTGGAGTCGGCACGTTTGCTGTCGCCAAGCGAATATACGCTCAATACGGCATTGGGCTTCATCTCCCTCAAGCAGGCGTTGAACCAGGATGAAGTGCTGGCCGTGGCATATGAATATACGTATGCCGGACAGGTATATCAGGTGGGTGAATTCTCAACCGACGGCAACGAAGTACTTAAAGCTCCGAATGCGTTGATACTGAAGATGTTGAAGGCTTCTGGTAATGCTCCCCATCCATACAACACGGCTCGTTGGGGCGATAAGTATGGTACGTGGGACCTGATGATGAAGAATGTGTATTCGTTGGGTACGAGCCAGATGCAGCAGGATCGTTTCGAACTCTATATCATGTATCGCAACGACTCGCTGGGAACGGAAGTGCAGTATCTCAACGAGAGCCAGATTAAGGGTAAGCAGTTGCTTCGTGCGTTGGGTCTGGACAGGTTGGACCAGAAGAATAATCGTGCGCCAGACGGCCGATTCGACTACGTGGAAGGCTATACGGCTATTTCGTCGATGGGCCGAATCATCTTCCCTGTACTGGAACCTTTCGGCAGCAATCTGCGTGAGGCGATAGGCGACGATGCTATCGCGGATAAATACGTATTCCAGGAATTATACGACTCTACGCTGGTGAATGCCGAGGAGATGTCGGAGAAAAATAAATTCAAGCTGGTGGGTAAATTCAAAGGAACCTCCGGCAGCCAAATTCAGTTGGGCGCCATGAACGTACCACGCGGTTCGGTAGTGGTGACGGCTGGTGGTGCTACACTCGTGGAGAACGTGGACTATACCGTGGATTACACGATGGGTACAGTTACGATTCTGAACCAGGCCATCTTGGATGCCGGCACGAACGTGGACGTAAAACTGGAAAATCAGTCGACCTTCTCCATGCAACGTAAATCCCTGATGGGGGCACACGTGGAATACGAATTCAATAAGGATTTCGTAGTGGGCGGAACGATTATGCATATGACGGAACGGCCGCTCACCACGAAAGTGAATACCGGTTTTGAACCGCTCAATAATACTATCTGGGGCTTGAATGGCAGCTGGAAGAAAGAGTTTATGTGGCTCACCAACGCCATCGATCGTATTCCATGGATAAGTGCTACGCAGCCGTCCAGCCTGAAGATTGATGCCGAGTTTGCACATCTTATTCCGGGACATACGAAAGATGTGGGCAAGGCAGGTACGGCTTATCTGGATGATTTCGAATCTACCACAACGAATATCGATATTCACTATCCAAACTACTGGAAACTGGCGTCCACGCCGGCAGATTTTGAAGAGTCTGCGCTCTCCAACAACGTGGAGTATGGCAAGAATCGTGCACTCTTGGCATGGTATGCTGTCGACCCTATTTTTGGTAATCCGCAAAGCAACACGACGCCAAATCATATCCGCAACGATATCAATCTCATGTCCGACCATCGCACCCGTATCATCTGGGAGCAGGAGATTTATCCAAATAAAGATGTGCTCGCCAATGAGGAGACGCGTATGACGGTTATGAACCTCTCGTATTACCCAACGGAGCGTGGCCCGTATAATATCGTGGCTAGTGAGATTGGAGCTGATGGCAAACTGACCAATCCTGCCAGCCGTTGGGGTGGTATCATGCGAAAACTGGATAATACCGATTTTGAGAAAGCCAATATTGAGTACATCGAATTTTGGCTGCTTGATCCTATGCTGACCAATACAGATCCAAATTGGCAAGGTGGTGATCTCTATTTCAATTTGGGTGACATAAGCGAAGATATTCTCAAGGACAGCAAGAAGTCTTTCGAACACGGCTTGCCTGTGAGCGATAACGACGTGAGTCACGTGACGGAAAATACGATGTGGGGTCGTGTGCCAAAAACAAACTCCACCGTGGTGGCATTCTCCAATGATGCAGGTGCTCGTGCTTATCAGGATGTGGGCTTGAATGGCCTGAACGATGAGCAGGAGATGGCGTTCGAATATGCGGGCGCGCATCCATATAAGGATTATGTGGATGCCCTTCGTGCGAAAGTGAATCCGGCTGTGATTACTGAATGGCAGGCTGACCCATTCTCGCCATTAAACGACCCGGCCGGCGATAACTACCACTATTATCGCGGAGATGATTATGATGAGCAGGAGATGCCAATCCTGGCTCGCTATAAGCATTATAACGGTACGCAGGGCAACTCGCCTGAAACGACCGACAACCGCTATGGTACGGCTTCTACACTCATTCCGGATATTGAGGATGTGAATACTGATAACACCCTCAATGAATACGAGAAATATTATTCATATCATATCTCCATCCGCCCTGGCCAATTCAACGTGGGCCAGCAGTACTGTACGGAAAAAATGGAGACGAAAGTGACGCTCAAGAATGGCGAGTCTGCTGTAGTGACGTGGTATCAGTTTAAGATACCTATTAAGCAATACGATAAGAAAGTGGGAACCATCCGCAACTTCAAGTCGATTCGTTTTGCACGTCTCTATATGACCGGCTTCAGCGAGGAGACGCATCTTCGTCTGGCTTCGCTTGATCTTGTGCGTGGCGAATGGCGCCAATGCAGCAAAGATCTCTTCCCTGTTGAGTATCCGCCTACGTCGACGGGCGCTATTGCCGTGCAATCCATCAATATTGAGGAGAATGCCAACCGAAGTCCGGTCAATTATGTGCTTCCTCCGGGCGTAACGCGTCAAACCGACCCGGGCCAGGCGCAGCTGATTGCTCAAAACGAGCAGGCTATGATCATGCGCGTGACGAACCTTTCGCCACGTGATGCAAGAGCCGTATATAAATCCACGGGCTATGATGTGCGCCAATATAAGCGTCTGCAGATGTTCGTGCACGCCGAGAAGATGGAAGAGTTGGATACGGAATTGCGTGATGGCGAACTCTCATGCTTCATTCGCTTGGGTAGCGATATGACGCAGAACTATTATGAATACGAAATACCATTGTCGCTTACCGCGCCGGGTATTTATAATAATGATAACGATAACGACCGTCTTCTCGTTTGGCCGCATGAGAACTATTTCGATTTTCCATTTTCTGTGCTTACGGATGCCAAGGTGGCTCGAAATAAGGCAAAGCGTCAGGGCACTTCTGGCGTCACGAACACTACGCCATACGTGGTATATGACGATGAGAACGGCAAGCCTCAGAACCGCATTACGGTGATGGGTAATCCTACGTTGGAGAATATTGAGAACATCATGATTGGTGTGCGCAATAATTCAGGTCACGTGGCTTCGGGTGAGGTATGGGTGAATGAATTGCGCATGTCGGAATTCAACGAAAAGGGGGGTGTGGCTGCCATGGCGAATGCTGCCCTCTCTATCTCGGATATTGCGCAGGTGAACGTGGCAGGACGCTTGGAAACGGCGGGTTATGGTTCTATTGAGAGCAACGTGCTTGATCGCAATATGGATAACCAGTATCAGATTAGCGTGAGTGCCGCATTGGAGGCTGGACGTCTCTTCCCTGAGCAGGCGAAGATACAAATGCCACTCTATGTTTCGTATACCAATGAGACGCTCTCGCCGGAATACGACCCGCTGGATACCGATCTCAAACTCAGCGAGACGCTTGAAACATTCGATACGAAGGCGGAGAAAGATTCCGTGAAGATGATGGCCAACACCAAGCATGAGTCCACCAATTTCTCGGTAACCGGCATGAAGGTGAATATCCATAGCAAGAAGCAGAACATGTTCTACGACCCTGCCAATTTCTCGCTTTCGGCTTCCTATAGCAAGCAAAACGAATCGTCGCCGGAAATGGAGAAGAATATTACCACCGACCATCGCGGCTCGTTCCAATATGCCTATAGCTTCAATCCTCAGCCTTGGGAACCATTCAAGGATGTGAAGGGCGTGCAAAAGCCAAGCATGAAATGGGTGAAGGAATTCAATCTCTATTATCTGCCACAATCATGGTCGTTCACCACGGATATGCATCGTACGTTCAATCATATGAAGATGCGTGATTTCACCGGTTCGGCTGATCCAATGGACCTTACCTATTCGAAGGATTTCATGTGGAATAGAAATGTGGACATCAAATACGACCTCACCAAGAATATGAAGTTCTCGCTCACCACGGCTTTGAATGCATCTATTGATGAGGGCTTATATACGCCGGAGATTATTCGCGACTACGCCTTCACCAATGATTACTACGAAGGATGGAAAGATACTATTCAACGCAGCTTGGCCCACTGGGGTTCGCCATACATGTACCAGCAGCAGTTTACAGCTTCTTGGAATGTGCCATTCAATCGCTTCTCATTCCTGGATTGGATTACTGCAAATGCTTCCTACAACGGCAATTATAATTGGAATGCCACGGTTACGGGCGGCAGCCAGGATGATGATAATTATCGCGGCAATGTGGTTACTTCGATGCGTTCATGGCAAGTGGATGGTACGCTCAATTTTGAGAATCTCTATAATAAATCCAAGGCTGTGAAAGCAATGGAGCAGCGATGGAAGAATATGGGCAGAACGAATCGCCGTCCATTCAAGCCTAAGACGTTTACGCAGGTGATTAAGACGGAGGCGGGTGAACCTCTTGAGATTACCCACCGCCTTAATGCAGAGAATCTGAATATATCATTCGTGGATAAGCATGGCAAAACCGTGAAGGCGCAAACGAAGCAAACGGATAAGAATAAGATCAGCGTCACCACGAAAGAGGCATACGACGAGCTCACCGTTACGATCGTTACACGTGATCCAAACCAGCGTACTCCTGCACAAACATTGGGAGATGTGGGCTTAAAATTCGTTACGATGGTGCGCCGTCTGCAAGTCACGTATCGTGAAACGGGTGCACTTTCTGTGCCGGGCTTCTATCCGCAGGCAGGCTTCATGGGGCAGCGCCGTCTGGATGGAGCAAGTGCGCCGGGCTATGATTTTGGTTTTGGCTTCTATCCAAACGATTTCGTGAATAAGGCCAAGGAGCATGGTTGGCTGTCGGCAGATACTACTGTTGTGCAACCGGCTACGAATGCCACCACCAGCGATTTGGATGTGAAACTCACGCTCGAACCATTCCCAGGCTTTAAGATTCAGATGAATGGCAAACGATATCTCGCCGGCTCTACCTCAATCAACTATTCGTTTGATCAAATGCAGGAGAATTATACGGGTTCGTTTAATATTACGCAGGTGGCTATCGGCACGGCCTTCAAACGTGTTGGCAAGGCGGAGGATAATTTCTCCAACGAGGTGTTTGAGCAATTCCTGCAGAATCGTGCGGCCATGACCAATCGTTTGGAGGATGCTTATTCCGGCATGCGTTATCCTACCACCGGCTTCATTCGCGAACTCCGCGATGAGAATAATCAGCCGATAGCGGGCCAGCAGTATAATCCTGCGAAGGGACGTATCAGCAATAATAGCGCCGATGTGCTTGTGCCGGCCTTCCTGGCTGCTTATACGGGCCGTGACGTATCGAAAGTATCGTTTAATCCGTTCCTTGGCATTTTGAAGATGCTTCCAAACTGGTCGGTTACCTACGATGGCCTGGGCAAATTGCCTTGGATGCGCGACCACTTTAAATCGGTTACTCTCACACACGCGTACACGTGTAAATATAATATTGGGTCTTACAACAGCTATTCCACCTGGACGCCAGCGGGCGAGGGTGTGGATAAATCGCTCGGTTTTGTACGTGATGTGCAAACGGATGCACCAATGCCTTCAGGTGCTTACGATATTACGAACGTGTCGCTCTCAGAGCAGTTCTCGCCACTTATTGGTCTTAATCTGGCGATGAAGAACAGCATGACGGCGAAAGTGGAATATCGCAAGCAACGTAACCTCCAGCTCAACGTGGCTTCCGTGCAACTCATGGAAGGTCACACCAATGAATTTGTATTGGGTTGGGGCTACACCATCAAGGATTTGAATATCTTCTATAAACTTAAGGATGGTCAGCAAAAGAAGGCATCCAATGATTTGAAACTCTCGGTGGACGTAAGTTATAAAGATGTGAAGACGCTCTTGCGCAAGATCGAAGAAAATGTGACGCAGGCATCTTCCGGCAACAAGGTGATTGCCGTTAAGGTCGCAGCCGATTATGTGCTCTCGTCGAAGGTGAATATTCGCCTCTATTATGATCATCAGGGCACCACGCCGCTTATCTCGTCGTCTTATCCTGTTCGTGCCGACGACGCCGGCATCGCCATCAAACTCATGCTCACCAGATAACGATTTAACGCTTTTACGATTTAACAACAATAAACATGGCTCTTATTAAAACTATTCATCGCGATGGGCTTACGCTCACGCCGGAAATCCACCCAAGCGTCATCATGATGGACAATGCCACCGTGGTCGGCGAAGTCACCATTGGCGAGGGATCTACGCTTTGGTTCAATAGCGTGCTTCGTGGAGATGTGAACTGGATTCACATTGGCAAACATTGCAATATCCAGGACGGTTCTGTTCTGCATACCCTCTATCAGAAGTCTACCATCACCTTGGGCGACTACGTGTCGGTGGGGCATAATGTTACTATCCATGGAGCGGATGTGGACGATTATGCACTTATCGGCATGGGGTCTACGCTTTTGGATGGTGTGCACGTGGGCAAGGGTGCTATTGTGGCTGCCGGCGCATTGGTGCTGAAGGGCACACAGATTGGAGAGTATGAGATCTGGGGGGGTGTACCTGCCAAGTTTATCAAGAAAGCTGATCCTGCTCAAACGGCAGAAATTAATGAGCGCATCGCCAATAATTATGCGATGTATGCAAGCTGGTATTAAGTGTTTAAGAGTTTAAAGATTTAAAGGTTTAAAGATTTAATATATCATGTACAAACGTATTCTATTAAAGCTCTCTGGCGAATCGCTGATGGGAGTAAAAGGGTATGGCATTGATGAGGTACGCCTCATGCAATATGCCGAGCAAATCAAGGCGATAGCAGATAAGGGTGTCCAGATCGGTATCGTGATTGGTGGTGGCAATATCTTCCGCGGCTTGAGTGGCGCGAAGAAAGGCTTCGATCGCGTGAAGGGCGATCAGATGGGCATGCTGGCCACGGTAATCAATTCGCTTGCGCTCTCCTCTGCATTGGAGTCGATTGGCCAGAAAGTGCGTGTGCTTACTGCTGTACGCATGGAGCCCATTGGTGATTTCTATAATAAGGCAAAGGCTATTCGTTTGCTCAATAAAGGCAATGTGGTGATTATGGCTGCCGGTACGGGTAATCCTTATTTCACTACCGATACGGGCTCATCTCTTCGTGCTATTGAGATTGAGGCAGACGTGATGTTCAAAGGAACGCGTGTGGATGGTATCTATACGGCTGATCCGGAGAAAGATCCAACGGCTACCAAGTTCTCTGAAATCACGTACGATGAAGTGCTTGCCAAAGGCCTGAAGGTGATGGATCTTACCGCTATTTGCATGTGCAAGGAAAATAATATGCCTATCTACGTTTTCAATATGGACGTGCTGGGCAATCTGGAAAAGGTGATTAACGGCGACCCTATCGGCACGCTCGTAAAACCATAATTTATGATTTAACGATTTAACAACAAAAATATGGAAGACGAACTTAATCTCTACGAGGAAACTGCTGAAGAGCAGATGCAATCGGCTGTTGTTCACTTGGACGACGCCCTGTCACACATCCGTGCCGGTAAGGCCAGCCCAAAATTGCTTGATCCAATCAAGATTGAGTATTATGGCACTCTTTCTCCTCTCTCATCTGTAGCTACTGTGCTCGTGCCAGATGCTCGAACCATCACCATCCAGCCTTGGGAGAAGAAGATGATTGCTGAGATTGAAAAGGCTATTATCAATTCCAATATCGGTCTTACTCCTTCCAATAATGGCGAGTATATCCGCCTCACGATGCCACCTCTCACGGAGGAGCGTCGTCGCGAGCTTGCCAAGCAATGTAAGGCAGAGGCAGAAACGGCTAAGATGTCGGTTCGTAATGCACGTCGTGAGGCCATTGAAGAGTTTAAGAAACTCGTGAAGAAGGGTCTCCCTGAGGATGTAGAGAAAGACGCAGAAGAGTCGATGCAGAAGACGCATGATAAATACGTGAAGCAGATCGACGAGCTCTACGCCGCTAAAGAGAAAGAGATCATGACCGTTTAATGAAAGGTCTGATCATTAAAACAACAGGTTCCGCTTACCACGTGCTGCTGGAAAATGGGCAGCACGTGGAGGCGTATGTGAAGGGCAATTTCCGCATTCAGGGAATCCGCTCCACCAATCCCGTGGCGGTAGGTGATCATGTGGAGCTTACGCAGCAGAATGATGGCACGAATTGGATTACGGCCATTGAGGACAGAACGAATTTTATCGTTCGCAAATCCACCAATCTTTCCAAGCAGAGCCATATTCTGGCGGCTAATATAGATCAGGTGGCGTTGCTCGTAACGGTTAATCATCCCAAAACTGCCACCACGTTCATCGATCGTTTTCTTGCCACTTGCGAGGCTTATCGGGTGCCGGTGGTATTGCTTTTCAATAAGGTGGATCTTTATAGCGAAGATGACCAGGCTGAACTCTCGTATCTTCGAGCCCTGTATGGCCATCTTGGCTACGAAACCTATGCCATCTCTGCCAAAGAGTTGGCCGACCAAAGTGCTTCTGAAAGAAGCGATATAGCTGCCCTTTTTCAAGGCAAAACGACCCTCTTATCCGGCAATTCCGGCGTGGGTAAATCCACGCTTCTCAATGCCCTCGTGGGGGAGGAACGTGCCAAGACGGCCGAGATTTCGGATGCCCACAATCAGGGCAAGCACACCACCACCTTCTCAGAAATGTATTTCTTGCCAGCCCTTGGGGGCGAACGTGTATCATCCGTGATCGATACTCCCGGTATCCGTGGGTTTGGTACGTTTGATTTCGAAAAAGAGGAAGTGGGACATTATTTCCGTGAGATTTTTGAGGTGTCGCGCTCTTGCCGTTTCTCCAATTGCACACACTGTGGCGAGCCGGGCTGCGCCGTGCTGCCTGCCGTGGAGAAGGGCCATATTGCCTATTCCCGTTTTGAATCCTATCAATCGCTTCTTGGCGACTGCCAGGAGGGTAAATATAGATAGACATGGCTGTTCATAATGATCTCGGCAAATATGGCGAAGATTTGGCTACAAAGATGTTGCAGAAGAAGGGCTATGTGATCAAAGAGCGCAATTGGAGTCTTAATGGCTTTGAAACGGATATCATTGCCATGGATGGCGATACGATTGTTTTCGTGGAGGTGAAGACGCGTACCGCAGGCGGGGCAGGGCGACCGGAAGATGCCGTCGATTATGAACGCCAGAAGCGTCTTGTAGTGGGAGGAAATGCCTATGTCAGGTATCATAAACTTGATTGCCCATGGCGAATGGACATTGTGGCGATAGTAGTACCGATGGAGGGTGAACCCGAAATCAATCATATCCAGGACGCTTTTTTTCCACCCCAACGCACTATCTCTCAAAATAGTTTCTCTGGCAGCTGGAGATATAAGAAAAAACGATAACAAGAGTCGCGAACAGATTTGATATGACAGGACTGGTACTTGAAGGTGGCGGAATGCGAGGCTTATACTCTGCAGGAGTGATGGACGTGCTGATGCAGCAGGGCTTTCGGCCCGATGTGATTTGTGGCACGTCGGCAGGCGTGACGTTTGGCGTGAATTATCCCTCTCATCAGGCAGGACGCGTGTTGCGCTATAATCTGCGTTTTGCCGGTGATAAGCGCTATATCAGCGTAGATTCGCTGCTCCGTACCGGTGATATCTGCAATGTGGACTTCTGCTATCGTGTGCTGCCGAATGAGCTGGACCCATTTGATTACGATGCCTACCGCAACAGCGGCATCCGCTTCTTTGCCACGGTCACCAATGTGCGTACCGGCAAGGCTGAATATATAGAGGTGGAAGATTGCAGGACGCAGATGGAGGTGGTTCGTGCTTCGGCGTCGTTACCATTCTTGAGCCGATTGGTTCACTATCAGGGAGAGGACTATCTGGATGGCGGCATCGTGGATAATATTCCGTTGGATAAATGTATGGCGGAGGGGTGCGATAAGATTGTTGTGGTACTCACGCGCCCCAAGGGAGAGTATACCGACGACCATCTCAATCTCCTGGCACGAATCGTTTACCATCAATACCCTGCTCTGCGCCAGGCTTTTCGCCTGCGCAACAGCAATTATCGCCGCCGTGTTGCGCAGATTGATCAATTGGAAGAGGAGGGCAAAATAGTCGTTATCCGTCCGTCTCTTTCCATAAAGGTTGCCCGCTTGGAGCACGATCCCAAGAAGCTACGCGCCCTTTATGATCTGGGGGTTCGCGACGCTCAGGCTTTAGGCAGGGTGTTCTGAAAAATAATTAATTGCATTATGGAATATATATCAGAGCGAGAAGAGAAAGTGCTGCGTTATCTGGACGAGCATGCGATAGCATACGAAGTATATCACCATCCCGAAGGAAAAACCATTGAGGAAGCTAAGCAATGGTGGCACAACGATGGTTCCGTCCATTGCAAGAATATCTTCCTGCGCAATCACAAGGGTAACCAGCATTATCTGGTGTGCTTTGATTGCAATCACGATTTGGATATCCATGATTTGGAGCAACGGCTGAAGGCCGAACTGATGGCGCAGGGATTCAATTCACCGGGTAAACTGTCCTTTGCGTCTGCCGAACGAATGCTGAAGTATCTTGGTTTGGAACCGGGAAGCGTATCGCCTTTTGGCCTGATCAACGATGAGGAGCAGCACGTCATCCTCTTCCTGGATGAGAATCTGCAACATGCCGATTCGCTCAGTTTCCACCCCAACGACTGTCGCGGCACGGTAGTCATCTCGCAGGGAATGTTCGCCCGCTATCTTGCCGAGAAAGGCAATACCTTCCGCTATCTGCAACTCTATAATGCGTAACCAACACGCCAATAAGCACCATCCGTATGAAAAAAACAGTTCGTATCTGCCTCTCTATTCTGGGCACACTTTTGGTCACAGCTGCTGTGGTTGTGGCATATATGGTTTACCTCTTTAAGGATCAGTATCAGGCCCTCACATCCATTCGTCAGGTGGCTCCGGATTTATATGAGATGACTTATCGTGGTGACTATGGAGTGCGCGAATATATGGCGCAGGGTGGGGTGCATTCCGATGAAGAGCTGCGTCCGTTTTTGCAGTCGTTCCTTTCTCATGGATGGCTTCGTGCCGATGCCCCACAAGTGAAGGCTCGCGATTTTGGATGCAGTACATTGTGCGCTCCTCTGCCTGATGGCGAGGGCTACATCTTCGGGCGCAATTTCGATTGGGCGAAGAAGGGACGCACCCTCATTATCCGCACCTTCCCCGACGAGGGCTATGCCTCCGTCTCTACCTCCAATCTCGATTTCCTCAATATGTCTGTTCCTGTGGAGACGTCCGATATCATGGCACGCATGCCCGCTTTGGCGGCTATCTATGTACCCGTGGATGGAATGAACGAGAAGGGACTGATGGTGGCTGATCTTTTTGCCGGAGATAAAGAGACCACAACGCAGGAACGTGGCAACCTCGCCGTCACAACCACTACGGCCATCCGCCTCCTGCTCGATAAGGCAGCCACTACCGATGAGGCCATCGATATGCTCGCCTCATGGGATATGCATTCTTCCATCGATTGGGCACACCATCTGGCCATAGCTGATGCTGAGGGGCATGCCGTCGTGGTGGAATGGATAGGCAACGAGATGATCGTCACGGAGACTCCTGCCGTCACCAACCATTATATATCGCCTCTCCGTCCGCACGTGGGGATTGGGGCTACGGAGGCGCGTCGCGACACGCTTTGTGCCCGTCTCGACAGACTGCAAGCCATGACGCCCGCTGATATGGCGCAGCTTCTGGAGGATGTGGCATTTGAGGACTATACCGATTGGTCGATTGTTTTCTGCCCGGCCCACCTCTCCGCCACGTATTATTATCGTACGGATTTCACGACGCCGTATATCTATCAATTGTGTCCGGAAAAATAAAGTGCTATAAAGAAATGAAGAATCTGATCTGCGTAATGCTTGGAGGCGCTATAGGTGCCGCTCTGCGATTTCTTGTGGGCCAGGCCTGCAGCCGATGGACGTTGGCCCATCTGCCCCTAGGTACGCTGGTCGTCAATCTCGTTGGCTGCTTCCTGCTGGGCATTCTGATGGCGCTTGGGCAGAAATATACGTCCTTCTCGGGTGCTCCCTATCTCATGCTCACGGCAGGCGTATGTGGCGCGTTCACCACTTTCTCCACCTTCTCCGCCGATAGTATACGCCTCATGGATAACGGCCAATGGCTCACGGTGCTCACTTACTTCACTTTAAGCATCATAGGTGGTTTCGCCTTGTTTTATCTTGGTCGAAAAATAATACTATGATGACAATGATTCTTTCCCGTACTGGTGGCTGGCGAATGTGGCAGAGAAACTGCTGCTCGGCTTGTTCCGCATAGTTTGTAGATTTTCCAAAAAACCAAGAGGAAAACATGATATAATGTTATGCTTCAGGCCTACGAGAGACCCACGCTATTTTGAAAATGTAACTGTCATCTGTCCATCCCTCGGAGTTGCAGCAGAAAATATTGGAGTATCAGCGAGTGAAAATGAGAAGATAAATAGCTAATAGTATGAATAATTTTTTCTCTCTCTTTCTTAAGGCTATCGTTGTGATAGCTGCTGTGTGGGGCATTTCGCTCTGTGCCTTCGATTCGAATGCCTTCATGGGCGGTAAAGCCGTCTGGCTGTACTTCACCATCCAGAGTAATGTCTGGATAGCATTGGTTGCGCTCATCGGAGCCGTGATGATGCGCAGTCTCTCGTTTCCCCGCTGGATGAGTGTCTTACAACTGATGATGACCGTCTCTATTACGCTCACAGGTCTGGTCTATTGCTTCATGTTGGCGCCGCTGATGGGCGAGCAGGCATTCAACCTCACTAATGTGCTGACACATGTAGTAGTACCGGTAGTGTCGGTGGTGGATTTCTTCGTCAGCAGCCGTTGGCTCTCGCTTCATGGACGTGATGCTTGGTATGTCATTATTCCGCCTCTCTATTATCTGGGTTTCGCCTCGGTGGGATATGTGCTGAATTGGCAGTTCGCTCCGGGTGTGAACTATCCCTATTTCTTCCTCAACTGGGGTTCACCAGCCGGTGCTTTCGGCTTCTCAGATACGCTTCCCTTCATGGGTGTGATGTACTATGTGCTGCTGATGCTGGGCTTCTTGCTTTTGGTGGGACGTCTGTACGTTTTTGTGCAACGTAAAATAAAAGCATAAAACAAACTTTTTTAAATTTAAATTTAAAATGCTTACTTGGTCTGCAATTTTTACACTTATTGTGCTGGTGGTAATGTTCGGCGTACTGTTATTTACGGAAATCGAACCGGCCTTAGTTTTCGGTGGCGGCATGGCGGCCTTTTGTGTGAGTGGCGTGCTTACTCCCGAACAGTCATTTGGTGGTTTCAGCGATACATCCGTCGTCACCATAATCATTCTCTATCTGGTAATTGCCGGGCTTACCTATAGCCATGTGCTGGAATGGATTGTTAAGTACCTGATGGGGCTTCCCAAAAGCCTGACTGGTGCCATTGTGCGCCTGATGGCTCCCGTAGGACTACTGAGTGCATTCCTGAGCAATACTGCCGTCGTGGCATTATTTGTCAATGTTGTGAAACAATGGGCTGCGAAATTGGGCGTAAAGCCCAGCAAACTGCTGATCCCATTGTCCTATGCCTCAGGAATGGGCGGTATATGTACCTTGATTGGTACACCTCCGAATATGATCATCTCCGGCATGTTTATGACCGACCATCCCGACGTACATCTGGGGCTGTTTGCAACAGCCGGAGTGGGCCTGATCTGTCTGGTGGTAGGTATCCTGTCTATGTTGGCGATGCAACGATTGTTGCCGGAACGAAAACCCTCAGACGATCCAAGTGCGTTTGACGACCTGACGAATACTAAACAGTAAGCGTCTCCAGAGTGGTGTATTGCGGTTTTCCGAAAAAAGCAGTACCTTTGCCGCCAAAAACAAATTTTTGAATTATGGCAGCAAGCACAAAGAACCAAATCTATGCGCAACTCATGGAGGATTACAAGAAAGAGTTGCTTCAAAATCCGACACTTTCGATGACGGAATTTTGTATTCAAAAGAACCTCAGTTCGAGGAATGTACAAAACTGGATGAGACGGAAGGACATCCGAGTAGCCGCAATCAGGCGAGCCGTTTTCCCCAAAAAGTATGAAATCAGCGAAACTCCTGGCACACCAGCAGCTATCAATCATACCCTATGGAATGATTACATCGAGGACATGAAGAAAAATGGTTACATTCCTTTGACGACCTTCTGCCGAGATAGATCTGCCAACATCCTTAGTCTTTCCAAATGGATGAGACGTCAGAATCTTACTACCAGCGATGCACGCATAGCTGCTGGCATCAGTATAGATGCTGACAAATGCATGGATCATCCATTCTTTAAGATGTCCGAAAGTACATCCCGACGCATGTCCAAACTCTTGGCCGAGTACAAAAAACTCATCCTGCTCCATGGCAACTATAGTATGGTCACCTTCTGCCAGGAAAAGAACGTGGAATATAAGTTTATGGTACGTTGGCTTGAAACGCTCGGCTTAACCGTTAAGCAAATCAAGGCAGCAGTAATCATGACAGACAAATTCCCACGGAAGCGAAACAAAGTGTTTGTGCAATTCACCCCAAACGGAGGAAATAAGGCAGACTCGCTAAAGGGTGTAAAGATACAGTTGGCTGATGGAGCCAACATCCTGGTACAGGAGTGTACCGTTTTGAGCCTATGCTCCTTCATTAACCAATATAATCTTGACCAGAAAAAGAAGCGTTGATATGTTTGAGTTAGGAGAAAACTTTCGCTATTTTATGTGCCTGTATCCGATTCGATTTGGTGCGGGCATAGATCGATTATATCATATCGTTGTGTCGGAGGCACACATGTCACCCATGGACGGTGATGCTTTCGTGTTTTTCAGTAAGGATCGAAAGCAGGTCAAGATTCTGCGATGGGATATGGATGGATTTTTGCTTTATCAGAAGCGACTTGCCAAGGGTCGATTCGAGTTGCCGGACTTCAATGAGGAAACTGGATGCTTCGAATTATCCTGGGACAAGTTCTATTTCCTCATACGCGGCATCGACCTGAAAGCTGTGAAGTACCATAATCGTTTCGTGTACAAACCTATTCGTACAACCCTCTGAAAATCAATGAATTTTTATTGAAAAAAGTTGCAAAAAAACTTGCGTATGTCAAAAATTTTTTGTAACTTTGCAGTGTGAAACATGTTGGTGCTCAGGCCATATTAGAAGAACAACTTCGTTTAGCGAACATCACGATAGACAAGTTGACTCGTCAGATAGATGTACTCACGGAGACCATTAACGATCTCCGTGAGCAACTGTCTCTAAAAGACCAGAGGATTGAGGATATTCACACGTCGCTTCAGACGCTCGAATCCTCCTTGGCATCGCGCAATGAAGACTTAGCCAAAGCCCAACGAATAAACAAAGGTCTCACTCATCTCATCGAAAACAAGTCCGAAAAGATGCCACCTTCCGTACCCAAGGAGAAGGTGGACTTGAAAGCGCGTGGTAACAACAATGCCAAGCGTGCAATGCACATGGAACTGACGGTTATTG
>JAZRYY010000013.1:0-3503 GCA_045600985.1 Paludibacteraceae bacterium | reverse complement strand
GCGCTGAAAGCATCTAAGCGCGAAGCCGGCTCCAAGATTAGATTTCCATTGAGGGTCGTTGTAGACTACGACGTTGATAGGCTGCAGGTGTACAATGGTGACATAAAGCCGAGCAGTACTAATTGCCCGATATCTTTTTCTCAAGGTTTTTCCCTTCGGGTTGAGAAACCGTAATACTTTTTTCTCGCTGCTTCTTGTCGTACGTTAATTATAGTTGGCCACTAAATGGCCGAAGACATAGATTTAGGTGGTTATAGCGCTGAGGTCCCACCCCTTCCCATTCCGAACAGGGTCGTTAAGCTCAGCATCGCCGATGGTACTGCGTATTGTGGGAGAGTAGGTAGCCGCCATTTTTGAGGCTCGAGAGCAATCTCGGGTCTCTTTTTGTATGGTGGCTACCATTACTCTCCCACAATCATAACCCTCCGCCATTAAAATATACTTATTCTCACATAAAAATACGAAAATCTCCCCAATAAACACTTCTTTATTTGTTTTATTCAAAAAAAAATTGTAACTTTGCAGAACTTTTCTTATGTTATCATTTGAAAGTATCTAAGGAGCATAGCCGAAAATCCTATAAAGAGTAGGCGCTACTAATACAATCACGATTATGAAAAAATTATTAATCGCACTTTTAGCACTCGTGCCAATGGCAATGATAGCACAAGACTATCATCAGTATTATAACCAACTCACTCCGTATCCTACTCCGGCCCAACTGGTCTCAAAGCAGGTGCGTGCGGAGACGGCAGTTTTGTACAGACATATACAGGAAGAAATAGAAGCGGAAGCCATGCGTGCTGCACAAAAGGTAGGTGACGCCAACCGACAGCAGCTGGCTGGGGCGCAGCAAATGGCGCAACGTCAGGCCAATGCTACCCCTAAGCAGAAGCAGGCACAGCAGGCTATGGCCGGCGATATGATGCAAATCATTCAGAGTTTGGGAATCCCTATGGAAAAACTGGCCGAGATGAGTGATGAAGAAATTGAAGCTCTCATCATGCCTAAGGTGGCTCAGAATACGGGCTTGAGTCCCGAGGTAATGGAAAAGCTCAGCAAGATGTCCGACCGCGAGGTCGAAGCATATATGCGTTCGCATCCGGAACTGATGAGTAGCTTCCAAAACTCCCGCTTTGGCCAGCAGGCCATGGCCATGCAAGGCATGCCTCATGCGGAGGAAGACGAAGCCGATATGGAGCGTGCGTCGCGTATCATGGAACTTAATTTGCAGGTGATAGAAGAAAAAAACAACGGGTCTGTTGTTCTCGATAAAAGAGTCAATTGGCAAGACGGCGAAGCCTTCTCCAATAAGTTTCTAGCTCCATACGAGGCGCGTATTGCTGAGATTTATGATGAGTGTTGGAGTCGTGTAGAACGTGAGAATCCTGTGACGAATTACGACTATAGCGCGCGTCCTACACCCGCATATGTCCAGTCATACTACGATCGCATGAATGCTATCGTGGACGAAGCTAATCAGGCGCTGGCAGCAGAATGGTGCAAGACGATGCAAGATGATCTGCAGTACTACCAGAATAAGATAGAGAAGCTGCTTCCTATTTGCGACGAACAACATCGTCTCTATAAGCAGATTAGTGACCCTGCTGCTCGCTTAAAAGCAGATTCACATATGGCTGATGGTGCATTATTCTCGGCTATCCAGCTATACATCTATGCCCTGAAACATCGTCTCGAAATTGGTACTTTGGAGCATAAGGATGCTCCTAAAACCTACGTTCCTGCCGGAGGCATGGGCTAATTATATATCAATATTTTCAGTCACTTTGCAGCACAATGTTTTGAATGTGGAATAATGATGGAGATTTGGGAAAATTATAAATCAACGTTACTGCTCTTGATAGGCGTGACGTTAGGGGGCATGATTGGATGGTTATGGCCAGGTACTGTAGTGGTATTAGGACCAATAGGACGCATCTTCATGAACCTGTTGTTTGTGCTGATTGTGCCGATGGTGTTTTTCTCTGTATCGTCATCGATATGCAATTTATCGAGCCGGTCAGCATTGGGAAAGACGCTTGGCGCAACATTTGGATTGATGTTGGGCCTGATGCTGCTGATGGCGTTTCTCACCTATATGGCTATGTTGGCGTTTCCTCCTGTGGAACGGGCTTTGCTGGCCGAAGATTTAGGGGAAACGGGAACATCTGCATCAGTTGGAGATTTGATCGTAGATGCATTCACGGTGAGCGATTTTGCAATGTTATTCTCCGTAAAGCATATATTGCCGCTGATGGTGGTGGCAATCCTGATGGGCTGGGCCGTGGCGCGACTGAAGAACCTGCGCATAGCACGAGCTTTGGAGATCGGCAATTCTATTGTGATGCAGATGATGGATTGCGTGATGATTGTGGCGCCATTGGGTCTGGGGTGCTATTTCGCAGAGATGATGGCATCATCTGCCGATATGTTGGCTAGCGGTTTTGGTCGTTTGTTGCTGCTTTATATAGTGGTGGCAGGTCTGGTTTACGTGATAGTTTATCCTGCCATCGTATGGGTTTCCCGTGGAAAAGGTGGCATAGGAATATATTGGAAGAATGTGCTGCATCCTTCGCTAATGGCAATTTCAACGCTATCAAGTAGTGCTTGTCTGCCGGCCAATATACAGGCTGCCAAGCAAATGGGAGCTGAAGATGCATTGGCAGAATCGGTAGTACCAATAGGTACACAACTGCATAAGGAAGGTTCGGTGATTAGCGCAGTAACGAAAGTGATGTTTGTGATGCTGTTGTCTGGACGTGCCGTAGATACCCCTGAAGCTTTGTTCGTTATCTTGGGAGTTTCCCTGTTGGCTTCAATGGTGGTGGGAGCTGTACCTACTGGAGCAGGAACCGCTGAGTTGTTTATCTGTTCTATCCTTGGAGTTGACCCGCAAATGGTCGGATTGCTGATTGTGATTTCAACGCTGGTGGATATGCCGGGTACGCTGCTGAATGTTACGGGAAATACGATACTGCCTGTGGTTGTAGCGAAGATAGTAAAAAAATAAGAAAGGCTCGCAATCGCGAGCCTTTCTTGTTTTTACATCATTCCTCCCATGCCGCCGGCTGGCATTGCCGGAGCTGGAGTGTCTTCTTTCTTATCAGTAATGACACATTCTGTAGTAAGAAACATGCCAGCAATAGAAGCTGCATTCTCCAATGCGATGCGGGTTACCTTGGCAGGATCAACTACGCCTGCTGCAAAGAGGTTTTCATATACATCTTTGCGAGCATTATAGCCGAAGTCGCCCTCGCCGTTGCGTACCTTATCTACTACTACCGCGCCTTCTTTGCCTGCATTGAATACAATCTGACGAAGCGGCTCTTCAATAGCGCGACGGATGATTTCAATACCGGTCTTCTCGTCTTCGTTCTCAGGCTTGAGAGTATCCAGAGCTTGCTGTGCGCGGATGTAAGCAACGCCACCGCCAGGTACGATACCTTCTTCAATGGCTGCGCGAGTAGCAGAAAGGGCATCATCTACGCGGTCTTTCTTCTCTT
>JAZRYY010000012.1:0-42811 GCA_045600985.1 Paludibacteraceae bacterium | reverse complement strand
GCGCGCAGGATGGCGTAGTCAGCAGCCGTACTGGCTCTACCTCACGCACCGGTTCCGGCACTACGGGTACCCGCACCAGCAGCGACTCCGCTCCTCAGGTCTAATTAGTCTTAACCGGTTCTAATCAGTCTGAGTAATCCTTTCTCTCCACGCTCTGCATCTACTCCCTAAGGTAGGTGCAGAGTTTGTTGTATTATGCCATTTTAGGCAAAATCATCACCTCCACAGAGCCGTACCGTCAGGAAGGTATAACCTGGTGGGATTACTGTGGCATGCAGCTGGTGAACAGCTACCCGACCTACTTCGCCAAGTTGCCGGCTCTCATCGACAAAATCAATGCGGAGAAGAAGAACAGCAAGAACTATGTGCTGTTCCTGGGCGAAACCGGTGTAGAGACCAACCAGCAGCCGTGCCTCTCATTGGTACAGTTCCAGATTGAGGATGGGCAGGTACTCATCACGGCCTATCAGCGCAGTTCTGACGCTAACCTCGGTCTTCCGGCTGACATCTACCAGCTATATCTCATGTCGAGGGAGATTGATCTGCCATTAAAGAGCATTACGATGTTCTTTGGTAATGTCCACATCTACGAGAGCAATTTGCTCAACACTCATCGTTTGCTGAATGGTGAGCATGATGTCAAATTTGCCCTGAATGTATGAGAGACTGGACAGGTAGTGCTACAACCCAATTTATAACCCTCGGAGCCAGCAACCACTCCGAGGGTGAACGAGAATAAAACGACTTCTATGCAACGGATCCAACAGCATTGGTTCCATTCATGGCCAAGAAGCAGCTGCCACCTATTATATATGAGTGCGCGTGTGGAGCCGGACATTTAGCCGCAGAACTGGAGAAACATGGCCATCAGGTCATTGCTACTGATTTGATTGATCGAGGCTTTGGAACTGGAGGCGTTGACTTCCTGAAGGTGAACCAAATGCCGGAAGGATGCAGTTGTATTCTGACCAATCCACCGTACAAGTTCACATCTGACTTTGTTTCTCACTCATTGGACTTGCTTCCTGATGGAGGCGAAGCAATCTTTCTGCTTAATGTGAATATATTAGCAGGCAAAGACCGTTTTCGCCGCTTCTATTCAAAGGGATTGCTATCAGATGTATATTTGTACTCATCACGCATAAAGTGCGCTAAGAACGGAGCTTTTGATAAGACAACTTCATCGGCTGTAAATTATGCTTGGTTTGTGTTCCGGAAGGGACATAATGGCAGCACGCTTTTACATTGGATTTAACCACCGTTGAAATAGCGAATAAACGATGTTTCAGCGCGATAAAATAAAATGAGCAAGTGACTTTTCACCTGCTCATTTTTGTGTGCGAAAATTTCTGCGCGATTTATAGAAAAAATGTACTTTTTAATTTGCGATAATGTACTTTTCTTTTTGGCGATTATACATACCTGCTTTGAGAAGGATAGCATCCTCGTGATTGCCGACATCCTGCATGGTGCAGCGCTCCAGCTGGAGCATCCCGAGTATTGCCCATTCTTTGATATGGATCCTGCTGCGGCTACCGAGTCGCGCCGCCGTATCCTTGACTACGCCCGCGAGCACGGCCTCCGTATGTATGGTCACCATCTCCCTGCCCCGGGATATATTGACTAATCTATGCACCCCATTATTGAAGCATTATATGACCTGCGAAACGAATCGCAACGGGCTATCCTGATGCGGTTCTTCAAGACCGGCTCCGGTCAATATGGCGAGGGCGATCAGTTTCTTGGCATCAAGGTGCCGGAGGTGCGTCTGCTCGCCAAAGAGGCGCGCGACCTGCCGCTGGACGAGATACCCGAATTGCTAATGAGCGAGTGGCACGAAGTGCGCCTATGCGGGTTCTTGATACTGACTTACAAGATGGAATCCCTCTGCCGAAAGCGCGTAGTGGATACTCCGAAGTCTATGCAAGCGCGTGATGCTATTGTGTGTCTGTATCTCCGGTATGCCGACCGTGCCAACAACTGGGATCTGGTAGATCTCTCCGCGCCTAAGATTATCGGCCCGTGGCTCCTGCTCTCTACTGAATTGGGCAACAAACGCACCATCATGGACTCGCTGGCTGAGAGTTCCGTACTTTGGCGACAGCGTATCGCGATGGTCAGTACCTGGAAAACCACTCAACAAGGCGATCCCACTTGGGCGCTCCACTATGCCGAAGTTCTGCTCCATCATCCGCACGACCTGATGCACAAGGCCGTAGGCTGGATGCTCCGCGAAGTGGGTAAGCGCTGCGGCAAAGACTATCTGACCGACTTCCTCGAACAGCACGTTCACAACATGCCCCGTACGGCGCTCCGTTACGCCATCGAGCTCCTCCCCGGGCACGAACGACAGGAGTGGATGAAACGATAAACTTCGCTAACTAAAAAATATCATTACCGAAGTACAATCAAGCGTTTTTGGCACGGAATTTGTGGTAAAAGTAGTGGATAATCGGCTACAATTAGTATGTTTGTGGTGATTGTAGACAAATATAATGCTATTTTATTATGGTAAATATCATAGGTAGAGAAGAGGAACTAAAGCAGTTTGACCGAGTGTATCGCAGTACTCAGGCGCAATTCGTTGTGGTCTATGGACGTAGGCGTGTTGGTAAGACATTTCTTATTGATGAAGCCCTCAAAGGGAAGATTACTTTTCGTCACGCAGGCTTGTCTCCGCTGGAAGTTAAGGACCAGAAAAACCTGACCAAGCAACAACTGAAAGCGTTCTACAACTCACTTCTTGTGCAAGGAATGAAGCGCAGTAAGTGTCCTACCACATGGCTGGACGCCTTCCTGATGCTGGAACTGCATCTACAGGAGATTGACAATGGATGCAGGCAGGTGGTCTTTCTGGATGAGTTGCCTTGGATGGACACTCCGAAGTCCGGTTTCATGACTGCTTTTGAACACTTTTGGAATGGTTGGGCGTGTCATCGCGATAACATGATGTTGGTAGTCTGTGGAAGTGCGACAAGTTGGATACAAGACAAACTGATTGACAATTATGGTGGTCTGTATGGTCGTGTGAGTGCGGTACCAATCAAAATGAAACCGTTCACCCTGAACGAATGTGAGCGTTTTTACAAAAGCCGTGGCATACGTATGTCGCACTATGATATTGTGCAGAGTTACATGGCTTTGGGCGGTATTCCGTACTATATGAATATGCTTGCGCCTGGTAAAAGCATTGATCAGAACCTCAACAGACTGTTCTTTGGCGAAGATGCGCCGCTAAAAGATGAGTTCACCAGACTCTTCTCGTCGGTATTCTCCAATCCTCAACAGATGATGAAGATTGTCAGCACGCTGAATCTGCGTCACTCGGGATATACCAGAGCTGAACTTGTCGAGAAGACCGAACTGGATAATAATGGTCGATTCTCGGATATGCTCAAAGCGTTGATTGCCAGTAATTTTGTGGTTAAATATGTACCACTTGGGTTAGGAGACAGAGATGCTCACTACCGTTTGGTTGACCCATTTTGCCGATTCTACCTGCATTGGGTAGAAGGTAAATCGAATCTGCCAATTGATTTATGGCAAGGCGATGGTTCGCAGTCGATTGTTTCATGGCGTGGTGTGGCTTTTGAGGAAGTTTGCTTCAATCATATTCCTCAAATCAAACGTGCTTTAGGTATCACGGGAGTCGTAACCAAAGAATCCTCGTGGGCATATCGCGGTGATGATGAGACGGATGGTACACAGATTGATATGGTGATAAACCGACCGGATCATATTGTGAATATGTGTGAGATGAAATTCTATGGGGATGAATTTTCGGTAGACAAGACATACGATCGCAAACTGAAGCATAGAAAGATGCTTTTGGGAAATGTTATCCCCAAGAGATCGGTAGTGCATGGCACATTGGTGACTACGTATGGCCTGACATACAACGAGTATAGTTCAAACTTCGATTCCGTAGTCACCATGGAGGATTTGTTTAAAGAGTAAAAAATCACCAAGCCGCAAACTTTATGATAAAATGGATGTTATAGATGTGAGATTATTTGTTAGTGGTGATAATTACAAGATAGGAACACCGCCCCAAAGTGATAAAATTTATTGTACTCCTGATGACTGCACTCATATCGGTGATCCAGTTCTTAAGAACAGAGCGTCGTTAGACGTTGCAAAATGGGAGAGTGTTAATTATCATCATGTCGTTGATCGTCAGGAATATAGAATTGTTATAGGTGATTTTATTTCGTTCTTGAAGGAGCACCATAAAGAGTTTGTTGAAAAAGGTGCTGATCAAATAGAACTTTGCATATGGCTGCATACAACCTCCAACGAAGTACAAAGTGATTTGTTGATGTCATCCGAAATATCTCAATTGCTGGATTATGGTGTAACAGATATTACATTTGATGTTATTCATTATTCCCAAAGAGAATTTAAAGTGTTATTTAAAAACGTGCTAAGATGAGGGTATATTATCGAAGAAAAATCATAGATTCGTCGGGTTCGCAAATGCTGGTTCATTATGCTAAGTCAGAGCGTAAGTCCCCCGGTTCTTATTTTTGGAGTAAAAATGAATTGCAAGAAATGTCTAAAAAAGGATTAGGATTGCGTCTGAAGATACATTTTAATTAGAATAGGAGTAATGCTATGATGATTCAGGCTCTCACCATATATCCCAAGTCCCGCGACGAATTGCGCGAGTGGCTGATGGCGAATACTGCCACCGAATGTGAAGTGTGGGTGCATTGTATCCGCCGCCAGCACGATACCATCCTTCCGTATGTGGAGCTGGTGGAAGAAGCGCTTTGCTTCGGTTGGATTGACTCCACCTTACACTCCAATCCGGATGGTGAAGGTATATTTCAACGCATCTCACCTCGTCGCAAGAACAGCCATTGGACGGAACTCAATATCGAGCGTTGCAAACGAATGATTGCTGAAGGGCGCATGACTGAAGCTGGACTAAAGGTTATGCCCCATGAAAGCGGAAAAATGAATTGTAACAAATAAAGATATGAAACACATTTTTTACACATTGTTGGCAGCGGTACTGCTGGCTTGTAATTCGCAGACAGAAGTGACAGAATCTAACAATAATGAAAAAGATATGAAGCAATATTCAGTACATTTTGAGAATAAGGATGTTCTCTTTATAGATTTAGTGTGGTTGAATATACCCGATGGAGTCTGGGAGGAACATTGGGAAGAGTTTGCAGAAAATAAAGGACTTGAACACCTCGGCTACTCAAACGGTTTGACGCTTAATATGACTGATGTATTCAAACAGTATGTGATAGATTCTGATAGCGGCAAGGTGATTGGTGATATACAGTTGGATAGCTATATCGTGGCCTGTTTAGATATGGATGAAATATTAAAGACCACGCCGAATTTGATGAGTTTTATCCAAACATCTCCCGTTATCAAAAACTTTACAGGAGATATCACTTTTATAGTGGCGACGGAATATGTAGATGAATATGAAGATGAATATGACGTGGTTACCATAAACGGTAGAGGTTCGCAAAATTTTCATTCTGTCTTTTATTCCACGTTAGTGAAAAAAAGTTGGTTTGATGGTATAAAGAGCTATTTTAAAAAATGGCTGCATTGAACCGAACTGCTCAAAAAAAAGAAAATGGTAAAAAATGTGTGATGCTATAATGATTCGCACACTCACCATATAAAATGAGAAATGGCTACGTTAACTATCACACATATTGATCGTGGACTTCCGCTGGGGCTTCCGTACTTGGTTCTGGTGGATGGGAGACCTATTTCCGCTTCCGCGTCATGCATACCGATACCCCTCCGGCAGTAGTTCATCCCTCCGAGCAACAGAAGAAGATTTTAGAATATCAGCAAAAACAAATGAGAAGATAATGGAATTATGATAACGATAACTCAAATAATCATCCTTGCGGAGATGGCGGCGTTCTATGCGGCCTATTTCGTGAAGCAATACCTTCAGCACAAGCAAGAGCTTACCACTATGGTGCTTGGTGAAGGCAAGAAACCGGCTAAAGAGATTTGGTTGGAGCGACTGCTGAAATTGACTACCTTTACGTTGCCGGCAGTCGAAGTGGTTAGTATTTTCGTATCGGACGCTATGTACGAAGGTGTTGGCTGTTTGGTTGGAGCGTTGGGTGTTCTTTCTTTTATAATGGGCATGTCCACCATGCGTGATAGTTGGCGTGCAGGTATTCCGGAACAGAAAGAGACATCGTTGGTCACGACGGGCATCTACCGCATCAGTCGCAATCCTGCTTTCTTGGGCTTTGACCTGTTATATATTGGCATCTTGCTGGCATTCCCCAATGTGTTGCATGCTTGCTTTGTGCTGCTCAATATTGTGCTCTTCCATTTGCAAATCCTCAATGAAGAACGTTTCCTTGAAACCGCCTTCGGACAAGAATATCAAGACTATAAAAAGAAAGTACGTCGATATATATGAAGCACATTTTTGAGAACAAAATAGTCGTTGTGACCGGTGGCGCGCAGGGCATCGGCAAATGTATCGCGGACGAGTTTCGCCGCGAAGGAGCAACGGTCTGCATCATCGATAAGCAGCCGGGTGACCACTATGTCGGCGATATTGCCGATAAGGCTGTCTTGGAGGCTTTTGCAGCAGATGTGCTCAGCAAGTATGGGCATGTCGATTACATCATCAACAACGCCCTACCTATCATGCGCGGCATTACGGAATGCACGTACGAAGAGTTTCTCTATGCGCAGCAGGTGGGTGTAGTGGCGCCGTTCTATCTGGTCAAACTCTTTGCCGAACACCTCGGCGAGAGTGCTTCTATCGTCAATATATCCTCATCTCGCGACCGCATGAGTCAGCCCGAGACGGAGAGTTACACAGCCGCCAAAGGCGGTATCGCCGCTTTGACCCATGCCCTGGCTGTCAGCCTGCGTGGCAAGGCACGTGTTAATTCCGTTTCGCCCGGATGGATTGATACCGCCTATACGGTCTATGATGGACCGGATGCTACGCAGCAGCCTGCCGGACGAGTAGGCAATCCGATGGATATCGCCAACATGGTGCTCTATCTCTGTTCCGACAAGGCCGGCTTCATTACGGGCGAGAACATCTGCATTGATGGCGGCATGACCCACCAGATGATCTACCACGGTGATTGTGGCTGGAAACTGGAAGAGTGAAGAATAAGAAAAAACTCAAGTAATGGCACAAGTAACTATCACGCATATTGACCGAGGACTTCCAATCGGACTGCCATATCTGGTTCTGGTAGATGGGTGTCCTGTGGGCATGATGCAGAATCCGCAAGCGAAGATGACGCTCCCAGCGGGTCAGCATCACTTGACCATCCGTTGCGGGGGGTATCTGCCTATTCCGTTCACGAAGAAAACCGTTACGCTCTCCGTCGAAGCCGGCGAGACGATAGATTGCCCCGAAAACCAATACACAGAGGTGCAATTCGAGAACCGCGAGCGTTGGTGGAATATCCTCTTTGATGTGGATTTGGTGTTATGGATAGTACGTTTTTTCGTCACTTTCCCCGAGCCATGGGGATTGATCTACGACATCGTCAGCAATGTCAGTTTTGCTATCTGGCTGCTGCACTTCTACCTCTACCGCAAACGCTATTTTCGCTTCCGCGTCATGCATACCGACACCCCTCCTGCCGTCGTCCATCCCTC
This sequence comes from Paludibacteraceae bacterium, assembly GCA_045600985.1. Taxonomy (GTDB): domain Bacteria; phylum Bacteroidota; class Bacteroidia; order Bacteroidales; family Paludibacteraceae; genus Colicola. The sequence goes on along the minus strand of JAZRYY010000012.1, from coordinate 35,179 downwards.
GGAGTTGCAAAAGAGAATATTGGAGTATCAACAAAAGAAAATGAAATAAGAATATATGGATTGGAGACAAGAGAATGAAGCCTTTATGGCAGAATTGGCTCAGAAAGAGGGCTATGAGAAATGGCCGGGCGGTGTGTTCGGCAAGTATATCACTCGCGCAGAGGCTGCGGCTGACGCCAAGAAACCACGTTTCGATAGCGTGGTTACTTGCCACTATACGGGTCGCCTGATCAACGGCAAGCAGTTCGACACCAGCCGCGATAGTGGCGTGCCGGCGGCATTCCGTGTGCGTGAACTGATATCCGGCTTTCAGGTTGGCCTGACGCACATGCACGTGGGAGATACGATAGAGGTGTATATCCCATGGATGCAGGGTTATGGTGCACGTGGCGCCGGTAAGGATATCCCACCATACTCTACGCTGATCTTTGAGATAGAATTGTTAGGTATCGCATAAAAGTGCGATCATTAACAACGCAACGTGATACTATGCAATTTGAGAATAAAATAGTAAATGTACCTCGTTTAGCCAATATGAAAAAGTATTTACCACATGTGATGGGAGCCATATTTGTGCTCTGCATTATTGGTGCATGGACTGCTATCAGTTCGTACACCAAGACCGAGAAAGCCGCTACGAGGTGTGCATGGAAAACTCATGATGGGCAGCAACCGGATGAGGAGAACTAGAGATTTTATTAAGCATTATAAATATACTTATGGAAAAAATGGAGAATCTGACTGCATGGGAGAAAATGCAACGAGACATGGTTTATGATGATTTTGACGAAGATTTGTTCTGGCGTCGCGTAGATGCAAAGAACATCTTCAATAAGTTTAATCAAACCACCGACGATCAGCCGGAGGAACGCAAGGAGCTTCTCAAGCAACTCTTTGGCAGTATCGGCGAAAACGTCTATGTAGAGCCGACGTTCAAGTGCGAATTCGGCAAAAATATCTATATTGGCAACGATGTGTATATCAACTTCGGTGCCGTATTGCTGGATTGCTCACGCATCACCATTGGCAATCATGTGTTGATAGGTCCGAATGTGGGTATGTATAGTGCCAATCATAGTTTGGATCCGGAAGAGCGTGCACAAGGAGCCCTTATTGGCGGTCGTATCACTATTGGTGATAAGGCTTGGATTGCGGGCGATGTGAAGATCATGGCAGGTGTCACTATTGGTGAAGGTGCTGTCATTGGTTGCGGCAGCGTTGTGACACACGATATTCCACCTCGTGTGGTGGCTGCCGGTAATCCGTGTCGTGTAATTCGTGAGATTACCGATGCCGATAAGGTGGGGTTTGTTAAGGGATAATATGGAATCGCTTATAAAAATGGAAGGCAGCAAGCAGGAACGTTATGAGGCGCTGCTGCCGCAAGTGAAGGCCGTGATGAGCGGCGAAGCGGATGATGTGGCCAATATGGCGAATGTGGCAGCTATGCTGCATGAGACCTTCCACTTCTGGTGGACGGGCTTCTATCGCGTGGTTCACAATCCTGAAGGTGCTCGTGTGGCAGAGGAACTTGTGCTTGGACCTTTTCAGGGACCATTGGCCTGCACACGCATCCGCAAAGGACGTGGCGTGTGTGGCACGGCATGGGCGAAAGCAGAGACGCAAGTAGTTCCAGATGTGGAGCAGTTCCCCGGACATATAGCCTGTTCGTCTGCCTCTCGGAGCGAGATTGTGGTGCCTATTCGTCGAAAGGGAGAGATTATCGCTGTGCTGGATATTGATAGCGAACATCTGGCTACTTTTGACGATACCGATCGCCGCTATCTGGAGGAGTTGGTTAAACTATTTGAGGGGTATTCAAAAAGTAATTATTAGAACATACCTAAAGCAAATCAAGACCAGCGCATGGAAGAAAAAATATATACAACGTCTTTAGGCGCTATTCATTATTGGGTGAACGAACATCAAATAGGTCGCTCAACGTTAGTTATGCTCCCGGGCCTGACTGCGAATCATCATTTGTTTGATAAGCAGATAGAAGCGCTATCAGATGCGTTCAATCTGCTCGTATGGGATGCTCCTTCGCATGGTGTTTCCCGACCATTCACTCTGGCATATACGCTGGAGGATAAAGCTCGTTGGCTCTATGAAATCCTCCAAACAGAACATATCGAACATCCGATCCTTGTTGGGCAATCGATGGGCGGGTATGTATCGCAGGCATTCTTGCAGTTTTTTCCGGGCGTAGCAGCAGGCTTTATTTCTATAGATTCTGCACCTCTCCAGCGCCGTTACCTCACCTCCATGGAACTATCCTTTATGCGCCATTGTGAGGGTGTTTATCGTTATTATCCCTGGAGTTGGTTGCTCAAACAAGGGCCATGGGGAACTGCCACCAGCGAATATGGTCGTTCGTTGATGCGCCGGATGATGCTTGATTATCAGCATGCTGAGTATGCGGCTCTTGCCGGTTGGGGCTATCGGATACTCGCCGAAGCTATCAGTCGTGACCTTCCTTATCAGATTACTTGCCCCTGCCTATTGCTTTGCGGAGAAAAAGATATGGCTGGTTCAACCCGTCGCTACAATCGTCGTTGGTCGGATATTGCCGGTCTCCCATTAATTTGGGTTCCTGCTGCGGGGCACAACAGCAATACCGATAATCCGGATTTCGTAAATGAACAAATTCGTTGTTTTGCGAAATCATTGAAGTAATTACACAGATAAAAAACAATCCTCGCCCTCTCGTAGAGAGTATTGCCGGATATAACCCGGCGCAATGAACGGAACGTAATTTTCTATTTGGCGGCCTATTGTATCAAAGAGTTGACATAAGAGGCGTTACTTAATTACGACGTTACTTGGAGGAACCCTTGTCGAAGGGGTAGAAAAGCAGTCCCAAATACTCTCACGAGCACTTGGGACTTTTAAAACAAAATACATATCACCAGTGTCGCCACTGGGTGGCTATGGCGGTCTTCACAGATGGCCATAGCCATAACTAAATTCTTAAACAACGGGGAGACAATACTCCCCTGGGGCTATGCCCCGTTTTATTGCGAAATCGTTTTTGTACGCGAAGGGCTCGAAGAAACGCGAAGTTTCGTGAATTTAATAGAGATCGAAATCGGCGTCGTAGCGACTGCGGCCGTAACGATCTGGAGCAAGTTGGCTTGCTCCGTTGCTGATGGTTTCGTCATATCTATCGCCACCACTGGTAGCAATTACATCTGCCTTTATCATGATTTCCTCGATGCGAGGTGAAATATATTTTCTCATAATCTTTACTTTTTTACAACGCGAATTACCGCAAATTAACCGTGAATTTATCGTGAATTATTTTACTATTTGACCGAGAGCATTGTAGCGGATGCCATCGCGGAGGATGATGACTTGGCCATTCTCGAAGAACTTCACCGCCTTTTCGCATTCAATATTATCAATCGAAGTGGCCGTGTCTGTGCCGTTCATATTCAGCAAGATACGTGTTGGAGCAGAACTTGAAGATAATGCCAAGTATGCCTTGTGTGCCGCAGTTATGAATGCTGCGCCATCAGTTGCGCCATAGTACCAGCCAAGACCGTTTTGACCATTTGCAAGGAGATAATATTTAGAACCTCCGGTAGTTTCGCCCTCTTCAAGCAAGCCCTTCAAAAGGTTGCCTTCGGCAGAGACGGTTGGATCAGTTGTGGTCTCTACAAGGTCATATGTGTCTGCAGTACCTTTTAAGAGAAGGGCTGTTTCTGCTGGAACAACAGCTCCAGCCTCATAAGTTGTAACATTCGTGATAGAGCCATCCACTTCTTTCATAATCTGACCTTCAACATTCTCTGGCATAACGAAAGCGAAGTCGGTGTAGTAAGTACCCCAGCCAGTACCATTAATGTCAGTTACTTTGAAAGAACCATATCCTTGTTCGGTGTAAATGTTAATACTCTGCAGACGGGCAGCGTCATTTGCACTACCTTCTGTAAATACAATTGATTTTGCTGTACCAGTCCAAACGCCATCCAAATAGGTGCCCACATTGACACCAACATTTCCTTTATAACCGTCCGCAAAAGTCAGATCAATTTTGATGATATTGAACGCACTAGTGATAGTCATCGTGTTGTCAGTGTACAAACGAACACCTGTGCCTGAAGTATAATACTTTGGGGCGTTGCTACTGTTCCCTCCTTGTGCAAAAGTAGCAGTAGAGCTCTCTGACAAATCCACACTTGAAACATTTGCTGCATTTGCATAGTTATGGTCTGCTGCTACCCAAGTTGCCTTGTACAGAGTAGATAAATCAACATAGGTGTATGTTACAGAAGCGACGTCACTTGTTTCGCCATCTTTCTCTGCAATAGCCTTAATAGTCATATTATGATCAATAGTAATCGCGCTAGAATACAACGTAGAAGAGGTCGTAGGTTCCTCTCCATTTGTGGTGTAATAGATAACACATCCGGCGCCAGAAGAAATTGTCACGCTAGTCGGTTCTTCAATGAGACCAGCATTCACCGAGAATGTTGGCGCTACTGGCCTAGTAGATCCCTCAATTGTAATAGAACGAATACCCAATCCTTTAGCCGCATCTGTAGCTCCGCTTACAAAAGAAAGTTGACCATTACCTGCTGGCAAATTAGAAACGGATAACTCATAGTCTGCCAAAGAATTGTTTGCTGCGGTTATAGTACCGAGAACAGTTTCGCCAAATTTAATAGTTAATACATTTGAATTTCCGGAAACACCACCTACAGTACGCATATTCACAGTAAACTTCGCGCTCTCATAAGAACCAAATGTAGTAGCAGGAGAAACGAGAGGCACTTGATAAACAGAGTAATAAGCAGAAGTTGATGTAGTGCTACTAGATGACCATGTTGTTAATGTCCAATCCGTTTCAGTTTGATATGCACTCCAAGAAAGATCATTCAAAGGATGAACGGAATTAGGATCAATGTATCGAGCCTGATTAACCGTTACATTCTTAGTGGCAGTACCGTAGGTAAGAGTAACAACTGCTGAACGTGCCGCACCTGTGTTCGCAGCTACGTCAAAAGTAACTTTTCCGCTAGTAGCATCAACACCAAAGTTTGAAATCCAAGTGATTTCTGGAGCAACAGAGGGGACTAACGTAGAACTATTCGGATTAACAATTGAATAAGAGATTTCGCCAATACCAGCAGCTGCCTCAACATCAAGCGTTGACTCTGCAGAGATAATTGGAGCAGATACACCACCTTGGCCTTCGGTAAATACGATGCTGTTTATACCAAAATATCTATTATTCTTGGTATCGGTATTTGTGTAGGTAATTACTATTTTGTAATAACTACCACTTGACCATGCTGTACTAGTAGGAGTAATTTCGATAGAACCATTTGTCGTTTTCCCAATGATATAATCTTCATTAGCAGCTGTCAAAGTTTTGGTCTCCACTATAGAGTTGAAATTAGCATCCAAAGCCACAACAAGTTGTATTTGAGGAACAGAAATCTTATCACTACTTGTTCCACTATGGTTAATAGTTACTTTGCTGATAGCAGCACCCATACTGCTTTTAGCAACTATTGTTCGAGCAACATTAGTGCCGCTAGCACCACCTACACGGAAGTTAGGAGCCGTGGATTGTTGATTGCCAGGGCACGCCCATGTCATTACAACATCGCCATCGGTAAATGTTAAATCGGAGGAGCTAGCATAAGTAGTTTGCGTCGTTCCTGAAGTTTTGTTTGCCCATGATAGGGTAAAGTAAGGGTCACCAGCGGCTCCCCACACACTTACTGCCACTACGATAGTGGCGAGAATTGTGAATAACTTTTTCATTGTGTTTGTTTTAATTGTTAATATTTGTTTTTAGAGTTAATTATTGTTCACGTATAGGCATACAAAAAGCGTGGACGAATGACTTACGTATCTTGAGGTCGTAGGAAACCTATACAACATATAAGTCAAACGCCCACGCAAAAGCATGGACGTTCGCTGACTTATCCGGTGTTGTATATTATGAAATTTCCTACGTTTCAAGATACCTCCGAATAAATAGCAAACGCTATTATATTTTCAATACATGTTAGCCGCCACTGCGGCTGGGGGCCAATTTATCGCCTCGGCAGGCGTGCACCTTATTTTATTGCGCGTGCGGGCGTAAAGTTCTCTATTTAAAGTCGGGAGAGGGAGACGAGATGAATTATTGGTGGCCATGCTCAGTAAAGGCATAGGGCAATGAATTTAGAGGACGTTTTAATGCTGATGTCGTCACAAATTGTGATGAGATGTCCTTCCATTCATCAAGTGTAAGTTGGAACATAAAAGGACACGCTTCATCGAAACATTGCTCTTATGCGTGGTTCCAAAAACTCCATTGCCTCGTCAGCAGAAAAATATTGCTGCTGAGAGCCCGTCCCTGTAACGGATTCCTTTACAGGTGAAAACTTTTGTTGCTTGGTCTGCATATTATTTGTTAATTAGGTACACGCTTCGCTGTTTAGAGCCTCGGCAGGCGTGCACCTTATTTTATTACGCGTGCGGGTGTAAAGTTCTCTATTTTAAGTCGCGAGAGGGAGACTTTGATTTATATAACAGTTATGTCATCTTTGCTTTGCTGAATGATAACCTGCTTAATCAAATTGACGATATCTTGATTTTGCTGAAGTGTTATGAGATGAATATAAGCAGAACCTTCAGTCGTTGATATCACAATCTTATTATTTATCCAATCGATATTTGGGTGTAACCGACGTTCATATTCAAACATCGCAGAAAATAATCGACTGCGGTATTCCTGAGGAGAATACTTCATGTGAATTGCCGAGCGATCCACATCTCTTACATCACAAAAGAAATATAAAATTGCATTGGGGTTGTCAACGAGTAAGCCATAAAGAAAGGAGCTTAATTTAGAAAGTGTTCCTAATGTACTCATCTGCTGGCCGGAGAGGCGCTTGAGAACTACATCATAGATTTCGTATGAGGGATCTATCCCTGCCTCCGCAAGCAGCCCCTTGTCAAAGGCATCCACCTCCAACAAATACTCATTCCCGTTATCTATAAGAGGATAAGAGACTTTCATTACTTTGCAAAATAAACATCTCTCTTACCTGCGATTGCATCCAGTTTTTCTTCCTTAACCTGCTGCAGCTTACGGATAAAGTTTAGTACTCTTTTTGATTCTGATGTAACTCTCAGTTCTTCCATGTTATTAATTAACCAAGTTTCATAAAATGACTTTGCGACTGCAAAGTTAGTGTTTTTTTTTGAAACTGCCAAACTTTTGCAAGAAAAAAGCGATTTTTGCGTAGAAAAACACAAAAACCGCTTATGGGAAATGGAGGAGTGTGGGGTTTGATTGTATATTGCCGGATAGGATCCGGGGCAAGAAACGATGTTTGATTTACATCTCTACTCGGCGGCCTGTAGTATCAAAGGTTCCGCAAGGCGTGAGGATAAGAAGTTTGCCATCGCGGAGAAGGAGATGGGCTGGGGAGGACGCATTCAACTGGTTTGAACTGTTCGAAGGGTTTGAACTGTTCGAGGGGTTTGAAGCGTTTGAGGAGTTCGAGACGTTTTGAGGGGTGGTAAAGCCGGTGGCAACGGAATCAAACGGAGAGGTGAGGGTGCTGAAGGAGACAGCAGTATGCTGCTTGTTGCCCCAGATATATTCCACCAATTCGGGGTAGTCGATAAACGGATTACGATTGCCCTGGATAGCATTCACGGCAATAGCGCGTGACGTCTCTTTTTCAGAAACAGGGTCCTGACGATGCCAATCGAGCAGCACGTCCTGCAACCATGAGCAGAACTCCAGATAGGTGCTGTTATCCATGATGGATGGCGCGTCCCATACGAAATCTTCATAGCAGGTGGCTATATAGAAATACGCACGGGCGAAATCGCCTCTATACTCAGGTGCTGGACAGAAAACAGAGCTGACGGGGTAGGCACTATTGCTGCCACGCAGGAAAGAACCATTATCGAAAGCGGCCGTTACTACGTAACCTGGCGCATAATTGGATTTGCTACGATTGGCAGAATAATCAGCCGGAACAAGATGATAGAGGTCTTTATACGCCATATTATCCTCTCCTCCCCACCATGATTTAGGGAACATGTGCTCAATGTCCATATCGCTGACAGAGGCGGTAGGAGCCGAAGGGTTGAAATAACGCGGCGTATTGGAATACATATCCAACACCTGATTGGTGAGCGTGTCGCGATCGGTATGGAAGAAGGCTTCCCAAGTGTGGTGCAAGCCCGAGCCGTAGGCATAGCGCACACCACAATTGATGCGTTCTGAGAGAGCCGTTTTCAAGGCTTCATCCGCCAAACCGTCTGCAGCTTCATAGTAGTTGCCCGGAGCCACCGATATCTGCATGCATTCATATGGCAAGCCATCCTCAATGGAATCGGTCTGGTCGGTATTGAGCGACGAACTATCACTTGAGAAGACGATACGCTGGATATAGAGGCGGTTATAAGCCGGTTCAGCACTCGCAATCGTGATGCGATTGACGCCAGACGAAATAGAGAAGGTATAGGCCTGAAGGGCAATCTTATCGCTGCGCCACGTAGCCATCTCTCCATTCATCTTGAAGCCTTTATTCGCAGCCGTATCGTTCTTATGCTTATACGAAGCGGCGTAGACAGTAATCTGCGCAGGGAAATAAGTTCGATTCAGCAAGAGCGAGATGGAACCATCCTCGCTGGTGGTACCGAGTTTTCTGCCATAGCCATTTTTGCCGGCAAACACATTCTTCATCACGGCAGAGTCCACAATCAGAGACGAAGACGAAGTGAAGAGATCCGCCGTCAGGGTGTCGCGCTTATAGCTATCGTTGGTGCCACTTCCAGAGGCAAACTCAATCGTGTACGTCTCGGCATGAAGCATGCCGAGGCAGAGCGCGAATAATATGGAGAAAAGGGTTCGAGCGCAGCCAGGCTGCTGTTCGAAGGATTTAACTGGTTTCAATGGTTTCAGAGAGTTTCAAATTTTCAGGAGGTCTCCCATTGCGGCTATGATGTACCAAAGGATGACAACTGCGCCAGCAAGATGGGGATGACCCAACAGACCGCAAAGAACGGACAGTAGAACAGCGCCACCGAGGAAAATGAAGCGGGTTTTATTATTGGCCCATTTCATATCATGGAACTTCAGCGAAAAGAATGGAATCTCGCTCACGAGCAGATAGCAGCTCAGGAAGGAGAGTGCAATCATCGCATACGGAACCCATTCTGCATAAGATGCCATATGAGGGAATGCTGAAATAAGCGAAGCCCAGAAAATGGCATTAGCAGGCGTAGCGAGTCCGATGAAAGAGGTGGTTTGGCGAGTATCAATATTGAATTTCGCCAAGCGCAGAGCCGAGAAAGCCGCCATAACAAGTGCTACAGCAGCCCACCAACCCCAAGCATAATTGCTGTTCTCCGTGGCCAAACGAATAGCCTGCATGAGCATTACGGATGGAGCAAGGCCAAACGTGATGCAATCTGCCAGCGAATCCAATTCTTTGCCAATAGGTGAAGACACATGGAGGGCACGAGCCGACATGCCATCGAAGAAATCAAAACCAGCACCAATGAGGATAGCCAAGAAGGCGTAATCAAAGATGCCCTCTGCTGCCAGCATCACAGCTACCGCTCCGGAGAGCAGATTGCAGCAGGTGATCATATTAGGAAGATGTTTTTTCATATAAAATTATTTTTTGCCGTAATTCTCGTCTAGTCTCCGGTATGCAAGGACGGTGGCGAGGAGTGTGCCTATGCTACATGCCACAACCATCCAGAAGAATGCTTCGTAGCCGATAGCCATCTCAATCTTTCCTGCAATAAAGCCAGGCAGCATCATTGATAGCGCCATAAATGCTGTGCAGATAGCATAGTGAGAGGTCTTGAATTCTCCCTCGGAGAAATACATCATATATAGCATATAAGCCGTAAAACCGAAACCATAGCCAAATTGCTCAATGGAAATGGCTGTGCCAATCAACCAGGGGTCTGTAGGCAGGCATGCACTTAGATATACGAAAGTGAGGCAAGGCAGCGTCATACATGCAGCCATCCACCACAATGAGTGTTTGAGGCCCCGCTTAGAGATAAAAAGACCACCTACAATACCGCCAAGAAGCAAGAAGATGACACCTATGGTTCCATAGAGCAGACCTACCATGTCTGTATCAAGGCCTAAACCGCCACCAATGATTTGTCCGGCTTCGTTGGTGGTCTTCAGCGTTTGGTCTACTAAGAATGGTTGGCATAATTTAATAAGGAAACCTTCCGGTAAACGATAGAGAAGCATGAAGAGAATAGCCAACCATACTCCATCTTTTGTGAAGAAAGTTGAGAAAGATTTGCCTAATTCTTTGAATGAGTCGGCCGCACCACCTTCTGTCTGACGTGGCATATCGTTGTCCGACTTTGGTAGGAGAAAAATGTGGTAAAGTGTAATGATGAACATCACAACGGCTGTAACACCCATGGTTATCTGCCAAGATAGCGGAATATTTCCTATAGCAGAATAGCCATCGGTAACAGCAGCTACAGCAGGTTCCATGTCAACAATTTTTCCAGTAGCATCTTCGATGACTGCAATTGGAGTGTGTTTCTCCACCATACCTGCGATGTAAACAAGTACGCCCTGCCCAAAGACCGATGCAATTCGATAAAAAGTGGAACGAATTCCAATGAAGCGTGCTTGGCTGCTTTGATCGTGAGCCAACATATAAAAGCCATCAGCTGCAATATCATGGGTTGCAGAGGCAAAAGCTGCAATGATAAAGAGTACGAGCGTGAGCCAGAAGATGCTTACTGATGTTCCTTTTGACACGATGGTAGCCACTTCCGGTTGGGGAAGTGTCAAGGTGAGGAGGAAACATAGAGAGGTCAGAAGTACCTGCATGCCGACAATCCACCAACGTTTGGTCTTTACTACGTCTACGATAGGACTCCAAACGCCTTTCAAAAACCAAGGGAAATAGAGGAGAGTAGTGAAAAAAGCCAATTGGTCATTAGGCACACCCATCTTGGCAAACATCATGACAGAAATGTTGTTGACAAGGAAATAAGGAATTCCTTCGGCAAAATAGAGTGTTGGTACCCAAAACCATGGACTTAGGGTTTTATATTTTTGCATGATACGGTGTTTTAAGAATGACGAAAGGTGTTTTCTGGAATCAAATGTTGGCTCTAAAAGCAAAGGTTCCCAGCGCCAGTTTTAGCTGGACACTGGGAGACCTTTATATTATATACGCGTGCGCGAAACAGCCAATCGATACGGGCAAACTTAGCGCAAGCGTTTTTTTTACTGGAAATTAGCGCGATTATCGGTGATGTCAGCCTTCTCTTCGATGAGGCCAAGAGCCTGATATGAGAGAGAATAAGCGTTGCGCATGTTGAGCTGCTGGATCTGTGCGTCCTTATCGAAGTTGCTTTCAGCAGTAGTCTTAGCAGCACCCTTAATCACGTAAACACCAGCGATACCCTTGATAGGAGCAGATACCTCACCTTCAGCGAGGTTGAGAGCAGCGCCAAGAACTGCAGGTTCTGCACCAGCAGCGCCAAAGCGATAGCTTGCGAGGGTAACATCCTCAGCGGTGAGGATGTCAGCGTCGAGGATCTTAGCAGCCTCTTCAAGTGAGTTAACACCCTTGAGTTCAGCAGCCAATTTCTCAGCCTTCTTATTGTTGACAGCCTCAAAGCGAAGTTCAGGAGCAACAGCTTCGAAAGGACGATAGTCGCCATCATTTACTTCGGTGAGAGCAGCCACGATGAACTGATCGCCACATTCGAATACGTCAGAAACGGCACCTTCCTTAGCCTCGAATGCCCAACGAACGATAGGACGTGAAGCCTTGAGATCGGCTACCTTATCGGTAGTAGCGAGAAGGTTAGTAGCTGGACGTACGGCCATACCAGCTTCGTTGGCAGCCTGTTGGAACTTAGTCTCAGTAGGGTTAGCCACGATGAACTGCTTAGCCTCATTGAAGATAGCAGCGTAGGTTTTAGAAGAAGCGGTAACGGTGCGAGCAAGGATAGCGAGCTTAACCTTTGGAGTAGGTTTAGCGAGGTCCATAACCTCAAACTCCACTTCCTGCATGCCCTGCATCATGGTGATGTGCTCACCCTTCTTTGCAGCAAAAGCTTTAGCAGCAAGTTCTTTGCCGAGTTCAGCTTCGGTGAACCAGCCAAGTTCCTGATCTTCCTGGCCTTCTGCATTAGCGATAGCCTTGAGCTGAACAGAGTCCGGCAAGCTGTAGCCAGCTTCTACGAGGCGAGCCATAGCGTAAGTATTATCGCTGAACGTGATTTCCGTAACGTTGCCAGCCTTAGCGTCCTTGCCGAAGCAGAACTCTTTGTACTCCTCAGGAACCTGAGCCTCAGAGAGGTTAGCAGCATTATAGGTGATATCAGAGTTTACGTTTACCACGGTCATAACGTCGTCGGTGGTGTAGAACTCGTTCTGGAGCTTCTTGAGAAGATCCTCAGCAGCCTGGAAGTCAGCCTCTGAAGGAACAACAGGGAAGCTAACGTAAGCGATGGCGCGGTTAGGCTTCTGCTTATACTGTGCCTTCTTCTGGTTGTAGAGCGCCTTGAGATCGCTGTTCTTTACGGTGATGGTAGAGTCAGCGATAGCGAAATAAGGCTTCATTACGTACTCAACGGTAGTGCTGGTTTGGCCTGCATTATAGGCAAACTCAGCATCAAGAGAGTTAGCGGTAACGAGCTTAGAGAGGAGGTCGCTATACTTCTCCTGGAGACGGGTGATGCGAACGGCATTCTCCCAGTACATCCAGTACTGCTTAGCCTGATCGAGGTTAGCCTGCTGCTCAGCATTCTCTGGCTCCTGCTCGAGAGAAGCAAGGAAGCGAACGAGGTTAGCTGCGCTGAACTGACCGTCAGGACCATAGAAAGCGCGACGACCACGGATAATCTGATGGATGTTCTGACCAAAGCAGAGGTCTGCGAGCTCGTCTTTGGTAACGGTCATGCCGATTTCCTTAGCCTGAGCCTGCATGGTGTAGTCAGAAACGAGCATCTGCCATACCTGGTTGCGGATGTTAGCAGAGAGGTCTTCATCGAAGTCGTTGCGACCGGTTTCGATCTTGTAAACCTCTTCGAGTTGCGTTTTAGCAGCCTCATAGTCGAGATAGTGTACTTTCTGTCCTTCAATCTCACCTACATACTCCTTGCGGCGGTTGAAATAAGTGGATGAAGAAGACAAAAAGTCTCCGACAATGAAGGCGAGCATAGCGAGGCCCACGATAACGATGAGCAGCACGCCATGATTACGAATTTTTCCTAAAGTTGCCATAATAGTATTTGATTTTTTATATTTAACTTTATTGAATATGTGCATACGTGCGTATGTACGCACACAAAATCAGGCCACAAAGGTACTGCTTTTTTTTGACATGACCAAATATTTTGGAGAAAAAGTGCAAGAAAGGCAAGAAAAAGGCTGCTTCTCGGGAGAGAAACAGCCTTGTGAATAATGTTTGCTAAGCAAAACGAATCTGCTTAGCGGGACATTCTTTAGAAGCGATAGCGTACAGCAGCGCAAACACCTTCCCAGAGACCAGCGGTGTGGAAAGCAACGGAACGGTTAACAGCGTCGCCAGCGTGCTCAGCATAGAAGCCTGGGCCGATAACAGGACGCCAATCAACAGAGAGTTGGAGAGGGAACCAGAAGTTGTACTCAACGCCGATACGACCTGCTGCACCTACATTGAAGCGGTTGTCCCAATAGTTGTAGCCAGGAACATGATAGAAGCCAGCGCCAACACCAGCACCAACACCCATGTACCAATTCCATTCACCCTTGCCGTCCCATACTTTTTCGAAAGAAGCGCCGAATGGGTTGATCCAATCGTAGGTAACAACGCCGTCAACGCCAATACCGTTGAGGAAGAGACCAGGGAAACCTGCGTCTACAGAGAGCATGTTCTTCTCGCCGAAGCCGTGCTCATATGAGAATTCAATACCGTAGCCAAGTCGACCACCAATAGCACGTGGCTGTGCATACGCCATCGTCGTGCCGAGGATTGCTGCGAAAGCAATCAAAAGTAAGCTTTTCTTCATAATGTTTTTTAAAATATAGTGTTATATTATTTGTGATTTTAAGTTTTCGACTGCAAAGGTAGTATATTTTTGTGACATATGCAAATGTTTTGCAATAAAAAGCAATTTTTTATGAAAATTTGCTCTCTTTCTCACACAACCCAATGTCAACCCAACGTCTACTCTCGCGCAACTCTCGTGCAACTCTCGCGCAACTCTCGCGCAACTCTCGCGCAACTCTCACCCGGATTCTCCTTACCTTTTCAGCCACTCTCCGTACTATTTTAGCACAGCATTAGCACAGCATTAGCACAGCATTAGCACAAGATTGAACGTGTTTGGCTAATAAAAAAGGCACACCCCGGAGGATGTGCCTTGAGAGTATAGAGAGGAATGATTTATTTTGCGTTGATGGCGAAGATGAGTACGCGTGCGTCGCAAGAGAGAGCGAGTGTGCCAGGCGTTACGTCAAATTCGTAGTAGTCTTCCTCGGTAACGGTAAGCGTGTAAGGTGAGTTGTTGGTTGCGCCATCGTTAGCACGAACAGCCTGATCCGTTTCGCCAACCTTGAGAACGGTGTTGGTTGCACCCTTCCATGCAACGGCGTAGAAGCCAATCTTAGTGGTTCCTTCTGGGATGGTGAGGGTGGCGTTACCAGCAGCTTTAGATGTGCTGAGCTTGTAGATAACCACGTTAGCTTCACCATTCACGGTACCTTTACCGTCGTTGTAGGCATTGGTGCCGTTTGTCCAAGCGATGGTAGAAGCATAAACGCCAGTTTGTGGCAAAGTAGAGGTGGTGTCTTCTGCAACTTCAATAGTTTTGCCGTTTACAGCGAGTACCTGTCCGCCAGTGGTCAACTCAGGTGTGTTCTTCTTATAGTTAACCAATTGACCTTTTACGAGTACAACATCACCGGCTTTGCAGATAGGCTCGGTGAGAGCTGTACCGTTAGGACCCTTAGCACGATATACGGTGAAGATGTCGTTCTTATCAGGGTCAACCATAGTGAAAGTAACGTTGCCGTATGAAGAAACCTCTTCCGTGATTTGCTGAACGGTGCCTTGTACGTAGTATTCTTCCGTAGAAGCGGTCTCGCCAATTTCAATACACTTGTTGATAGCAGCAGCTACGTTGAATGGATCAGCTTCAGAACCGGTTCCGGTTGCGCCATCTACTTCCCCAATCGTGTTCTTGATTTCCTGACCGTTAAAGTAAGCTACGTCAGGTTCTTTCAAGCCAGCCATGGTGTTGTAAGACGTAAGTGTGCCGTGGATGAGCAATTCCTTATGGAGATTGTCGGCATGATCCTTGAGGTTGAGGGCAGTACGCACAGGTCCGGCAGGAAGTTGCACGCAGATGCACTTAGCCTGATCGGTTTCGTCAGCCGTTTCTGCGATGATGATGTTGGTGGCAAGAACGGTGGTGTCGGCAGTAGCTTCTGCAGAGAAGATGGCCTTTCTATCGTTGTTGTGGTTGCTGTACCAACCAACGATAATACCCTTAACAAGGTGTTGTGCATTGTCTTGCTTGGCAATAGCTTGAGCCACGGTGAGCGTGTCGGAGTCGGAAACAGGAGGATTAACGACGGTGGTGTCGTTGCCGCCAGGATTGTTGCCCGGGCCGACAGGAATTTCAGGTGCGTGCTCGCAAGAAGCGAAAGCGATGGCAGCAATAGAAAGTGCTGCAAAGAAAATTTTGTTGAGTTTCATAATAATATTGATGTTGAATTGTGAAATCGTGAAATCGTGGAGTCGTGAAATCGTTAATTTTGGGTGCAAAGTTACTATATTTATTTAATATGTGCAAGAAAAAGGGGAGAAAATGTGGTTTTTTATCATTTTTTTATAAAAAAGTTTGGTGGGATGAAAAAAATGTAGTAATTTTGCAGCCAAATTCCATGAAAGGGCGTATTGTGTCTATGCGAATAGGCAGAATAGCACCGGATGAGAATTGAGAATCACTATATTAACTAACCGTTCAGGAGGATAAAACTATAGCACTTCCGCCAAAACCGGGCATGCGCGATAATCGCCGCCCAAAGGAAAAAGAGATGCCACATCGAATCAACGAGAAGATTCGTGGCGTGAATGAGGTTCGCTTAGTAGGCGACAATGTAGAGCAAGGTGTTTACACCTATCAGCAAGCAATGAAGATTGCTGATGACCAGGAACTCGATTTGGTCGAGATCAGCGCGTCAGCCAATCCTCCAGTATGCCGTGTGATTGATTATCAGAAGTTTCTTTATCAGCAGAAGAAGAAACAGAAGGAAGCAAAGGCCAATTCGGCAAAGGTGGTTATTAAAGAGATTCGATTCGGTCCTCAGACGGATGAGCATGACTACAATTTCAAATTGAAGCATGCGCAAGAGTTTTTGAAGGAAGGTTCGAAAGTGAAGGCTTACGTATTCTTCAAAGGCCGTTCGATCTTATTCAAGGACCAGGGTGAATTGCTGCTTGCTCGCTTCTGCCAGGATTTGGAAGATTACGGCAAGCCAGACCGTGTGCCAGTGCTGGAAGGCAAGCGCATGATCGTGAATTTGAGCCCGAAGAAATAATCGAGTCTCTGGATTTTGAAAATCAGACAAAGTCATTGCGGCTTTTTGTGCTGCCGCATGACATATTATTAATAATAAATAAGGTGAAGCGGGCAACTGCAGAACCGAACTAAAAAATTTAAGAAAATGCCAAAAGTAAAGACTAACTCCGGTGCAAAGAAGCGTTTTACGCTTACCGGAACAGGTAAAATTCGTCGCAAGCATGCGTTCAAGAGTCACATTCTGACCAAGAAAACCAAGAAGCAAAAGCGTAACTTGACCCACATGGGTTTGGTGAACGAGTGCAACTTGAAGAGTGTAAAGGAAATGTTGCTCCTCCGCTAAAATCAGCTTGTTAGAAAACTTATTTATTAACGAATGTCCAGCCCTTTTAAGTTTAAAGATTAAAGTTTAAAGTTTAAGGTTTAAAGTTTAAAGTTTAAAGTTTAACGCTGGCAATCAAAAACAAAAGAATTTATGCCAAGATCAGTCAATCACGTTGCATCTCGCAACCGTCGTAAAAAGATCATGAGCCTCACTCGAGGCAATTTTGGAGGTCGTGCCAACGTATGGACCGTAGCCAAGAATACTTGGGAGAAGGGTCTTACCTATGCATTCCGTGACCGCCGCAACAAGAAGCGCAATTTCCGCGCATTGTGGATTCAGCGTATCAACGCAGCAGCTCGCCTTGAGGGCATGAGCTACAGCCAGTTGATGGGCGCTTTGCACAAGGCAGGTATCGTGATCAACCGCAAGGTTCTTGCTGACCTCGCAATGAATCAGCCTGAAGCATTCAAGGCAATCGTTGCAAAGGTGAAGTAAGAAACACCATGCTTTAAAAGGCCAATTCCTGCGGGAGTTGGTCTTTTAGTGTTTTAAAAAAAAGGCCTTGAGCGAACGCTCGGGGAAAAATAACTATATTATTTAGGGGTGTTCTAATAATTGCTTTTTGAATGATTTTTGCTCCTTAGATCGTTCCCTTTAGGGATAAGAATTTTTACTTAGTAGATTGCTGATTAGAGTGAAGGCGTAGTGCGGGCACTATAACTGAATGATAATCAGCAAGATACAAGCAAAAAACAAAAAGCAGCAGAAAAGTGGAGAACTACCCAATAAAATTGTTTAACATGTAAACGGGGAATTTTTAGAACGCCCCTTTAACTATTTATGAAGAAGGTAATCTCCTTACTTTTTATTTTATTCGCATGCACGTGTGTGTATGCGCAAGGAGTGAAGGTGATGGGTACTATCCTTGATGACCAGACCGGCGAGACCCTGATAGGCGTATCGGTATTGGAAATGGGTACGACGAATGGCGTAGTATCCGATTTGGATGGTAATTTCACTTTGACCGTGAAAGAAGGTGCTCAACTGCAGCTTTCTTACGTAGGCTATGCCACGCAGGAATTGAAGGTGAAGAAGGGCAACTTGGGTGTGATTAAGATGGCTGCCGAGGCTGTGACGTTGGAAGACGTGACAATTACGGGCCAGTTGGCTCAGCAGAGCAAGACGCCAGTGGCAATCAGTCAGGTGACGGGTATCGACATTGAAGAGCGTTTGGCCGGTGGCGAGTTTCCGGAAGTATTGAAGAACACGCCAGGTGTGCATGCCAATGGCCAAGGTGGCGGTTGGGGTGACTCCGAGATCTGGATGCGTGGTTTTGACAACACCAATGTGGCTACGATGATCAATGGTGTGCCGATGAACGATATGGAAGGCGGTACGGTGTATTGGTCGAACTGGCAGGGCTTGAGCGATGTGACGAGCGTGATGCAGACCCAACGCGGTATGGGTGCGAGCAAGGTGAGTGCCCCTTCTGTGGGTGGTACCATCAATATCGTAACGAAAGGTATCGACGCGAAGAAGGGCGGCATGTTTACCTATTCAATGGGTAACGATGGTGCGAATAAGATTGCCTTTTCTGTATCTACCGGCCTTATGAAGAGCGGCTGGGCCATCACGGTGTTGGGCTCAAAGAGTTGGGGTGACGGATATATCCAAGGTACGGGCTATAGTGGCTACAGCTATTTTGCCAATATTGCCAAGCGAATCAATGATAATCATCAGTTGAGCTTAACGGCATTCGGCGCACCTCAAAAACACTGGCAACGTCCAAGTGGTTCGTCAGGCGCGTTGACGATGGCCGAATGGAACAACGTAAAAAAATATATGACCAATGGCATGGATTATCGCCGCTATAACCCAGCGTATGGCTATGCCAATAACGGCCAGCAGAAGGGCGCCAACTACAACGTGTACCACAAACCACAAATCAGCTTGAACCACGTATGGCAGATTGATTACAAATCGAGCCTTTCTACGAGCTTGTATACTTCAATTGGTCGCGGCTACGGCAATACGGCAGAGCCAAGTCCATATTCAGAATATGCTTATTCAGATTTGACGCGCGGCGCATACAATGGCGTGTTGTGCACCACTTTCCGTCGTCCGGATGGTACGTTTGATTACGGCGCAGTGGAGAACCTGAATGCTGCGTCAACGAGCGGATCACAATTGGTATTGTGCGAGAACAGAAACTACCACAACTGGTATGGCTTGGTATCGACCTATACGAATAAATTCCTGGAGTGCCTGGACCTGACGGCAGGTGTGGATGTTCGCTATTATGAAGGTATTCACACGGCAGTGGTCAGCGATTTGTTGAGCGGCGAGTATTTTATCGATGCAACTCGTGCCAATTCGGTAAATGCTGCCAATAATTATCACAGAAACGATGTGAACTGGACCTATCAGAAGTTAACCGTAGGCGATATCGCTTATCGCGACTACACCGGCTACGTGATGCAGGAAGGTGCGTTTGGCACACTGGAATATGCAAAAAATGGTCTGTCTGCATTTGTGAATGGTTCGTTCTCATACACGAGCTATTGGCGAGTAGACCGTTTCTACTACGACGAGCAGCATCAGCGTTCAGAAACGATAGGCTTCGCCGGCGGAACGGTAAAGGGTGGCGTGAATTATGAGATTAACCGATTCAATAATTTCTTCCTGAATGCCGGTTTTATCAGCCGTGCGCCTAAGTTTAACGGTGCATTCATGACCTCGAATACGAGCCATGCATACAATCGTGATGCCAAGAACGAGAAGATTGCGTCTATTGAGTTGGGCTATGGCTTCCATAACGAATTTGTGAATGTGCAGGCGAATGGCTACTATACTCGCTGGATGGATAAAACGATGTCGAAGAGCACGACGCTGGATAATCAATCGTCAGGTTACGTGAATATGAACGGCGTGAATGCGCAGCATATGGGCTTGGAGTTTGAGTTGAAAGCTCGTCCAGCCAAGTGGGTAGAGATTAATGCTATGCTCTCGCTGGGCGATTGGCGTTGGAAGGGTAGTGAGGTGACCGGCTATCTTTATGACGAGCACGGAAATCCTGTTACTCAAAAAGGCGATATAACGACCGTAGGATGTACGGATGAAGGCATGGAGCATGCTTGGGCAAAAATTAATTTGGAGAACGTGCGCGTAGGTGGTCAGGCACAAACGACGGCCAACCTGGGTGTTACATTCAAGCCATTCAAAGGTTTCCGAATTGGTGCAGAATACACGCTGTACGATAGAAACTATTCGTACTATTCCTTCTCTGGCAGCAACCTGACGATAGGAAAGACGGTAAATATCGTAGAACCATATAAATGTCCGGTAGGCGGCTCAATGGATGCTCGCGCAAGCTACACCTTTGACATGGGTCCATTCCGTGCTACCATCGCAGGCAACGTAACCAACGTGCTTGATCAACACTATATTGAGAAAGCATGGAGTGCAAGCACGGTTACTCAAACCATTGCAGAGAATACGATTGATAATATCTACTTCTTCTACAATAAGGGACGTCAGTGGAACCTGAGATTTAAACTTAATTTCTAAGTATTTTCGGATTATTCAATAAAAGAAACAGATTATGAAGAAGATATATTTCATACTTTCCGCTTTGGCTCTTGGAATGGCATCATGCACAAACTTCTTTGACGAGAAGCAATTGGGTAACGTGGATTTTCAGCCAAGCGATGTGCGTACGGGCATGACCTATACGTTGACAGATGACGACTATGCAGCCGTTGCCAAAAATGAAGCCAATAAGGCAAAGGCTTTAGCAGTGGATTCGGTAGCCTATTTAGAATTGCAGGCAATTGGTACGAATAAAAGCTTCACGGAGACGGCCTCTGCAGATATGTATGTTGGCGCGTTGATGTTGGATAAGTTCCCATATTTGGATAATGGAACGGTTTGCGAAGTGAGCTACCGTATGCAGGAAGGAAAGAGCAACAACGTAAAAGATTTCAGCCTGATTTCTGCATACGAATTAACAACGGCAGACTATGAGGCAATCTGGCAAAAGCGTGGTGCAAACTATGTGACTCCTGCCACGGAAGCGAGTGTGGCTACTTATCTGAAGACGAAGTTTGTGACTGCCGTGACCGGCCGTGTGGTTGTATTGACCTATCAGTATAGTGAAGCAGAACCGGCAGATGATGAAATGACTGACTTCTTGCCATACGCATTGACTTTGGGCCAACTATTGGCATTCCCAGATGATAAAGAACATGAAATTACCGGTAAGGTCGGTACTGTGAAGTCTTCTATTTCTGGCCGTTTCTATATGGTTGATGGTCAGGACTCCATCTATGTGTATGGATTGAACGATGAAGAGGGCAACAAGGTTTGGAAGGATAAGGGCATTCAGACGGGTGACCAAATCACCATAAAAGCTAAGTATTCTATCGTGAGCGGTGAACCGCAATTGGTTGATGGTGTGTATGTGAGTCATGCGGCAGCTTCTCCCGCTCCGCGCCGTGCACCTGTCAAGAGTTGCGTAAAAGTAAAGAAAATCTTCCGATTGGGAGCCGATGGAGAGTGGGCTGAATATGTAAATGATCAAGTGAAGGCGGTAATCGTGTTACCGCAGAATGTTTATGATCAAGCAGGTGTTACGGTAATCAGTGACATGAATATTATTGTTACGTATCTTCGTGCTGCATACCCTTACGTAGCCACGGAAGAGAAGTACCTGGTGGTATATAACGGAAAAAGTGGTTACACCGCAGACGAGTGGGAGTTTGATGGTACAGAGTTCGTTCAAAACACGGGCTATGTGACCGAATCCATGTCGTTTGAGGTGAAGAATCATGCATGGATTCCAAATATTTCCACGTATCTTCAAACCGCTTTTGTAGGCGAGGGATTGGGTAAGTTTACCATTCAGCATGTCAATCTGGACGGTTTGAGCTACGTATGGCGTTATCAGGCAGCTTATGGTGCAACGGCATCTGCCTATGTGAGCAGCGTGAACCACCGTGTAGAGGATTGGCTGATTTCACCAAATATTCGTTTGAAAAAATCAGTTGCACCGCAGCTCACGTACTCCAATGCGGTTCGCTACGGCAATACGACTGATAATCCAACCTGGCTCAACGTGATGGTAACGAATAATTTCACCGGTGATGTGACCACTACCGAATGGGAGAAATTGGAATTTCCTGCTGAATTGCCAGACGGCAGCAATTGGATTTTCCAGCCTTCCGGCGTATTTGACTTGAGCAAATACAATGGGCAAACCATCGTTATAGCATTCCGCTATAAGACAGACTTCGACGGCATCGAAGTACCATCGGCTCCAACCTGGGAGATCCAGAACCTGCTCGTGGCTGAGCCAGAAGAAGAAAACGTAGAAGAATAAAATAACAAACAATTAATATTTACAATTATGAAGAAGATTTTCACTCTTTTTGCAGCCGTTGTAGCTGCAATGAGCATGAGCGCAACCATCACCAATATGACTTGCGCTGAGGCTAAGGACGCCGCTCTCAACCTTCAAAGTGGTGCTACCGGTACGGATACGGTTTGTGTAACGGGTTATGTAACCACAACAGATGGTACTATTAGCCGTGCTCAACAGACTTTCTGGATGGACGATGTAAAAGGCACAACCCAAACATTCCAGAGCTATTGGGGCAACCTCCCTCAGGAATTGGTTGCTGCCAACACGCCACTCAATGTTGGTGATAAGGTGTCTATTACCGGTTTCTTGATGAACTACAATGGTACGACCGCCGAGATGAAGAACGGTGCCGTTGTCGTTATTGAGCGCGTAGTAGTGAAGATTGACACTATTGATGTAACTGTTTGTGAGGCAGTGGAAGAGACTGAGGCTCTGAACGACAAGGAGACAACCGTTGACTATTACTACATTGAGAAGGCAATTGTTACTTCAATGGTGGCTGTTGATGAAAACTATAACAATGCCAGCTTCTATGTAACTTGTGACGATAATAATACTCAGTTTGAGGGTTATAAGTTGTCCATGGTTGATAGCGTAGCTCCTGCCGTAGGCGATACTGTGAAGATGTTTGGTAAGCTTACGAAATACGGTACTACACTCGAAATGACAGCAGGTTACGTAGAGATTATAGGCAAAGCTGTTGCGAACACCATCAGCTGTAATGTAAGTTTTGCTACGGCTACCGGTATGGAGTTAGCTCGTGGCGCTCAGAGCCAATCAAAATATGTGATTACCGGTTATGTGGACAGCATCGCAACCGCATACAGCGAGCAGTACAACAATATTACATTCTTTATGTGCGACGACATGGCCAATCCAACCTATGAATTCGAGGCATATCGCGTGAAGGGAGGCGCAGATTTGAAAGTAGGCGACAAGGTGGTAGTTACCGGTTATATCCAGCACTATTACAAGGCAGCAACGGATGAGCAGCCTGAAGTTGAATTGGTGGAGACCGTAGCAGGCGCTACTTATGAACTTCTTTCTGGCGCAGCAGTTGAAAACGTGAAGACGTCTACCAAGGCGATGAAGGTGATCGAGAACGGCCAACTTATTATCATCAAAGATGGCGTTCGCTACAACGCATTAGGAGCTAAGCTCTAATGCTGCATTAGTAGCTAAGTAAGAAGATGAAAATGCGGCAGAACCGCAGATGTTAAACAAAAGAAGACGTCCTTGCAGGGCGTCTTCTTTGTGTTAGTTATGCTGCTGATAATATCGGCAACAGGAGGCAAGTCCGCATGCCTCACATTGGGGTTTGCGAGCCAAGCAGGTGTAGCGGCCGTGGAGCAAAAGCCAATGATGCGCTTTGGGAATGATGTGCTCGGGAATATACTTCACCAGCATCTTTTCTGTCTGAAGAGGATTCCTGCTATTGGTGGTGAGACCAAGACGTTCACTCACGCGAAATATATGCGTATCCACAGCCATAGTTGGCTGATTCCAAATGACCGCGCAAATAACGTTGGCCGTTTTTCTTCCCACGCCGGGAAGGGTGACTAATGCTTCAACGGAGTCGGGCACTTGTCCCGCAAAATCGGCAACCAATTGTTTTGCCATCCCCACCAAATGCTCGGCTTTACTATTGGGATAACTGACAGAATGAATATACTGAAATACTTGCTCTTGTGTGGCTTGCGCGAGAACTTCTGCCGTTGGGTAGGCGGCAAACAAAGCCGGAGTGACCATGTTTACACGCTTATCCGTGCATTGGGCCGACAGCATCACAGCCACCAGCAGTTCAAATGGATTGCTGAAGTTCAGTTCACTTTCTGCTACCGGCATATTAGCCTCAAACCAAGCGATAATCTGCTCGAAACGCTGCTTTTTCGTCATGCCCTATTCTGTAGGAAGGTTTTGCTTATAGGTACTGGCCAAATAGCGAAGCAGATTGCTCACCTGCTCTTGCGTGGCAGCCGTTTCTGGCGTAATTTCTTTCTTTTGCAAGCGCAGGAGCATAATATCATAGAGGAACGTGAAGCAAGCCTCCATATCCGACATAGTGGGATTGTTGGTTTTTGCCTTAAAAAGCACCATTTGTGGCATTAAAGCGAGCCATGCGGCGCGATAGGTGGCCTCTTGCTGATATACTTCTGCGTGCAGATCTTCCAACTCCTTAAGTGCCACCATACTTACTTGCGTGTGGCCTGCCTGCATAATGCCTTCCTGCTGAAGCATGTTCTTTACATTACTCAGGAAAGTGTTCTGCGCCAAGGCTTCGTCGCTATGAAAGGCACGTACCAAATCCTCCATTTGCCACATTTGAAGGATGTATTCTGCTATGTTTTCTTGTTTGCTAATCATAGAAAATGGTTCTTTATTCTTCTTCAAAGTCGTCAAGATCGAATTCGTAGTCGTCGCTAATGAAGGTGATGATGTCGCGGCGGTCTTTCTTTGTAGGGCGTCCCGCACCGCGATCACGCGTGCCGGATGCCACCGCCATGCGAGCCAACTGAAGGATTTCCAGTTGGTCGGGGGCCGTGATATCTTGCATGTAATCCGGCACCAATTTGGCACCCAATCGGTTCTCGCTCAGCTGCAGTACCTTATAGGTATAGGTGATGGGACCTTTGCGCACCGTGAACACATCGCCAATGTGAAACACTTTAGATGGTTTTTGCTCTACGCCATTCACTTTCACGCGTCCTTTTTTGCAGGCATCGGCCGCAATGGAGCGCGTTTTATAAATGCGCATAGCGAATAAATATTTGTCAACACGAACTTCGTTTGCCATTGTATTTTAGTTTTGTAGCGTTAATTTATTCTCCACCATGCGCTCAATATATTGCTGTATCATAGCCTTAAGATATGTGAGCATGGCGGCCTGCTGCTCTTCAGAGAGCGTGCCGGATGTGGAGATTATTTGTTGACCATCGTATTGCAGCATGCCATCAGAGGAGATTATTTGAAAGTACGGATGATTATAGCATACCGCATAATTATTGTTTTTCGGCTCAGTAAGAGCGTCCTGGCCAAATGCAAAATAGGGATGAGTATGACCCAATAATCCCAGCACAGATGGCATGATGTCGATTTGCGAGAAGACGGTGGTGGTGTCGTAGCGAGGTGTAAGCCAAGGAGCGTAGAACGCGATAGGAATTTTATAGCGCCCTTCATCGCTGAGATATTCCTCTCGTACGGATTGGGCAGCGTGGTCGGCCGTGAGTACAAAAAGTGTGCGACTGAACCAAGGTTGCTGACTGGCAGTCTGGAAGAATTGACGTAGCGCATAATCGCTATATGCGATGGCTTGGCAGAGAGGAATAGGACCTTGCGGGAAGTAACCTTCATATCGTGCAGGCACTTTGAACGGATGGTGGGAAGATGCCGTAAAGACCGATGTGCAAAAGGGCTCTTCCATTTGGCTAATTTCTTCTGCGAAATACTGCAGAAACTCCTCGTCCCAAATCGCCCATGTGCCATCAAAAGCATTGACCTCTGGGTGAGCTTTTTCATATTCCGTCATGCCATAATATTGGTTAAACCCAGCGGAACGGGCAAACGCCTGGAACCCCATACTGCCGTTGGGGGCGCCGTGGAAGAAACTGCAATGATAGCGGCTGCCCAGCGCGTCAGCAAGGGAGGAAATATCATTGGTAGAATAAGGGGTAACGATGTATGGCTCAATCAGCATTGGAATGGATGACAAGACAGAAGGCATTGCATCAATGCTCTTTCGCCCCGACGCATAGCTATACTGGAACGTAATGCTCTGGCTCAGCAGCGAATCCAGAAATGGAGTGTAGCCATGCCCCTCATTGAAGAAGCCTACATGCTCTTTCCCAAAACTTTCAAGGATCAAAATGCATAGATTGGGGGAATATTCACCTGCACAGCATGGACTTGGGGCGTGCTCAGGAGACATAATGTCAGCAAGGGTGGCAGCATCGAAATAATTGGGGCTGACATAGGTGGTGTTTTCCAGCGATTTCATCAGCGAGAAAGGCGTGTTGAGTACAATAGCTGTCTCTGCTGGACGGTTGACATACTGCATGGCGTTACTGATAGTGATTGGGCGTGTGTATTTTCCAAAACCGCCACGAATGCCAATTACAACAAAGAACACCGTGAGAATTGCGATCGTAATCTCGCGCATATACCACCATCCTTTTCCCGGACTTTTGCTTGCGCGGGTATCATATGGGCGGTAAAGAGAGCAGAGTAGTGCCAGCATGGAAATGCCAAAAAGCCAAACATGCCAATACTGAGTGATGCTTTGCAGCATGATGCTGCCCAGATTACCATCGTTTTGAAATTCAGAGAAGAACGTGCAGGTGGTGCGGCGGTCGGTGAATCGAAAATACACCACGTCTATCGTGTTTGCGATAATGCCAACAGCATTCGGCACGATGTAAAAAACTTTAGTGGAGGCCACGTAGCCTTTGCGGGCTTTCCATGCCGCAGGAAGCGGAAGTAAAACCAATAGAAGGTAGACGGAATTGAGATAGAGTAGGGCCGTGAGATCGAAACGCATGCCGCCCAGCAGCATTTCCCCAAGATGGTTGCTTGTTACGTTGGGATAAAGATCATGATTAACACCATAAAAGAAGAGGCGAGACAGCGAATAGATCGCCATCACCAGCAAGAAATTGCAGGCTGCCACAGCCAGCGGGTGCTTCATTATTTTGGAACATATGTTCATCAGCAGGCCAGTTGCAAACGTGTAGCTTATTTGCCGTTATAAAGATTCATGGTGCGCTCAATGCCTTGCAAGCAAAAGGATTTGATGATTTCGTTGGTAAGCTTGAGACGTTCGGGTAGCGCAGAGGCTTCTTCAGTTGTCCATTCACCCAGAACGTGGCCAATCTGTGCTCCACGGGTATACTCGTTGCCAATACCAAAGCGGAGGCGGCAATAATTGGGTGTGCAGAGCAGCTGCTCAATGTTTTTAAGACCATTATGTCCGCCAGCAGAACCAGCTTTGCGCATGCGAATCGTGCCGAATGGGATATTGAGGTCGTCCACCAACACGAACAGATTTTCCAATGGAATTTTTTCCAGTTGCATCCAATAGCGAACGGCCTGTCCGCTGAGGTTCATAAACGTAGAAGGCTTGAGCATGACGAGTTCGGCATTCTTCACGCGGAACTTGCAGACGAAGCCGTAGCGCTTGTCCTCCCATGTGGCTCCCACTTCAGCAGCGAGGGCATCAACCATTTTGAAACCAATGTTGTGGCGGGTGTTGGCGTATTCATCGCCAATATTGCCGAGACCGACGATTAGATATTTCATAGCTGTTATTGCAGCCTAAGGGCTGAACTTTTACTGTGACTAAAAAAAGCCTCCTGCCTCGATGAGGCAAGAGGCGTGATGAATTTTGTTGGGGTAAGGCTTACTTTCTAGAAGCGCGGGTAGCCTTAACCTGTGCAACAACTTGCTCCTTAACGTTGGCAATCTCGTAGCCCTCGAAAGCGAGGTCAGCCACCTGAATCTTCTTGCCAAGACCGAGGTTGGTAACGTCGATAACTACGCGGTCAGGAAGGTTGGTATAGATAGCCTTCACCTTGAGCTTGCGCATTTCCAAAGCGAGCTTACCGCCGGCCTTAACACCTTCAGCGAGACCAGTGAGTTGAACAGGAATCTCAACGATAACTGGCTTCTTCTCGTCAACAGCGAGGAAGTCGATATGGAAGAGAGTCTCCTTTACAGGATGGAACTGGAGTTCCTTAACAACTGCGTTGTACTGCTTGCCATCAATGGTAAGGTTCACAACCTGAGTATCAGGGGTGTAGATCAACTTGCGAACGTCAGCAACCTTAACGGTGAAAGCTACGTTAACGCCGCAGCCATAGAGGTTACATGGAACGAGTTCTTCTTTGCGCAGCGCCTTAGCTGCCTTCTTGCCAAAATCTGAGCGAAGTTCGCCAGAGAGTTCAAAATTTTTCATATGTGTTACTCAAAATCAGAGTCGTTCTTTGGGTGACTCTGTTTCCCATCGCACGTCCATATTTAGCAGGTTTGGACTATACCTCGCATAAAATGCGGTGCAAAGTTACTGCTTTTTTTTGGAATGACCAAATTTCTGCTGTGTTTTTGCACTATTTTAAGCGTTTTTCCTTATTTTCTATGGAATATGCCGCCTTATCGCATGAAAGGTGGTGGGCCCTGTGGTGGTTTATTCCCATTTTCCATCATCTCCTGCATGAATCCGCCGTGTCCTTTTGCTTTGAGATCTCCCATGCGATTAAGTTTGTATGTGAAGGAGAGGGTGAAGTAGGTGGGAAGTGTATTGAACTTCTGATATTGGATGTAGTTCTCGCCGATGGTTTCTACCACATTTTTCTTTTGATTGAGAATGTCGTACATATTAAGGGAGAGGGTGCCGGCCCTGAAAGTCTTATCAATTTTGGCATTCCACATGATTTCGCTTAGCTTGCCGAGTTCGCGTCCATAACCCCACTTATCGTTGTAGCCGATATCAGTAGAAATAGCCCAATTGTAAGGCAAATGGAAGGTGAAGTCGGCGGTGACACCCCAATCGATCGTGTTGGTGATATTAAACGACTGATTATTTTGTGTACGGCTATAACGCACGTTGCCTCGAATACCGAAGTCCACGACATCATGGCTGAGACGGAGCGACAAATCTTCACTGGCGTTGAGATTTCCTGTGCGTGATTCATCACCAAGGGCGAAATTGTTGAGGTCTATGGTAGCGCCACGGGTGACGTAAGCCAAACGTTGATTATAGCCGATGGCAGTACGGGTGAAGAAATGGAGTCGGTTTTTGATAACAGGCGTGTTGTACATCAAATCCCAATTCACATCAAATGGTGTGCCTTCTGCGTTGACAGTTTGGCGGAATGCCTTTCCTGTTTCGTCGTAAATGGTATTGTTTACCAATGCATCTTTGGTGACGTTGGCGCGGATACCCGTGTTGATAGACGACATGCGATCGGCATTATAGCTGGAATAGAAGGCGCGAAGCGTATGGCGGAAAGATGGGTTGAGACCGAGATTTCCCACCGTTTCCGACATCGCATTGGAGTTGTCGCGCACCGGTTCCATCTGGCTCACGCTTGGCTGCTGTGAGTTGCCGCGATAGATGATGCGGGCAAATTGTTTTTTGCCAAATTTATATTTAAATGTAACTTTAGGGGCAAAATTCCATACGCTGACGAGCGTGTCGCGGTTGTTAATTCCACTGGCATAATGGGTGATACTGTGCGTTTGTGAAGGATTGATACGCATACCCACGGTGAGGTCGTATGCATCTTTCAGAAAACGGTATCCCACCTCAAGGCGTTCGTTCAAAAAATTATTGGTGAAGGCATTGCTATAGGTGGAGTCAAGCACGGTGTACTGCCCTTTATCATCAAGCGTATATTGGTTTTTATCGCTGGTTCGATAGGTCTGCGCCAATTCAAGATTGGTTTCGATAAAATGGTTCACTCCATAGATGGGCTCAATATAGGTGAGGCGGATACTATAGTTGTATGCATTGCTGATTTTCTGCTGATGCTGATCAATAGGAGAGATGCTGCCGCTGGCGATGTTGTATGAGCCCGTGTTGGTGTTCGTTACGCCGCCTTTGGCATTGATAGAAATACTGCGTCCCTTTTTCTGAAATTTATGGTTGTATATCATCTCAATATCGCCTTTTATCTCCTGGCTGAGAGATTCGTTACGCTGATTACCGTAAGAAAGTGTATCGAAGAGGGCTGTGTTGAGCGTGTCGTTGGCCAAGTAGAGAAAATCGTTTTGTTTGTTGGTCCAGGTGTTGGTGTAGCTCAAATTAGGCTTGATGAGGAGAGTGTTCATCGTGTCGGCATTGAACTCAAATTCGAGGCGCATGCTGGCGTCCCAACCCTTGGATTGCGAATTGGTAGAATCATTATTATTGTACGTGCGTCCGCTTGTATATTGCTCTTTTTCGCTATCGGTAAGGGTGAAATTGCGAGTATGGTTGATGCTGGCATCGCCGCCCATTATCCATTTATCATTGAGGATAACATTGGTATTCACACCGAGGTTCTCAGCCCATGTGATGCCGCTTTTGTTGCCTCCCATCATCCAACCACGCCCACGTCCTGAGCGAGCTTCGTTGGTGTTGTTGGCTCCGGCAATGATAGTGGTTTGGCTCTCGCCCAACATGAGATTCATGAAGGCTGAGGCATTGTAGCGAAAGTCTTCGGCAAAGAACTGATGTGTTTTGTCGGCGGCTACACTTGGTGAAGCGGGGTACTTATTTCCCGGATAGTTGTAGTGGAAGAGTTGAGATTGGTCATCTCCCAATGCATCAGAACCCAGTGCACCGGAGAAATTGCCGAACATGCCTTTCTTTTTATTGGCTTTGAGGGTGAGATTAATGATACGCTCCGTTTCGTCATCTTCGATGCCGGTAAGTTTGGCCATATCGGATTTTTGGTCGACGATCTGCACTTTTTCGATCATGTCGGCAGGAATGTTTTTGGTAGCAGTTTGCACGTCGTTTCCAAAGAATTTCTTGCCATCAATGCGTACACCTTTTACCTCCTCACCGTTGACTGTTACTTTGCCGTCGGCCGACACTTCTACGCCCGACATTTTTTTGAGAAGATCTTCTACCATCGCGTTTTCGTTTACCTTATATGCGGCGGCATTGTATTCGAGCGTATCACCTTTCACTACCATTTCGGCAGCTGTGCCACGCACCTGCACTTCCCCCAATACTTTTACGTCTTCTTTGAGCGCAATACTTTTAAGGTTGACGTCTTTGCCGTCCACCGTCACAGGCACTTTTTTCGTGAAATAACCCAGTGTGCTCACAATCAGGGCATATTTGCCATCGTTGGCTTTGAGGAAAAACGCGCCGTTTTGGTCGGTTTGTGCACCACTAAGCATTGTAGAGTCGCCCCCACGATATTGAAATAACTGCACAGCCGCCATCTCCAGAAGTTCACCATTATCGGCATTAACTATGCGGCCTTGAATGGTGTGTTGCGCCATGGATACTGCGCAAACGCACGCACAAATACATATAAGGAAGATCTTTTTCATCCCAATTCAGACTATACTCAAATGAAATTTACGAAATTATAATTACAAAAATAGTGCCAAAATGTTGTGCGTTCCGAAAAAAAGTAGTACCTTTGTGCCCGATTTCAAAAATGCATCATTATGGCAACTCGTAAAATTCACATAAAACGCAATCCTCATCGCCGAAAGGCCTTACCACTTTTGATTGCAGTTCGATTGATTCTCATCCTATGCGTGGCTGTGGCCGCATGGCAGGCATATCGTTTTTATAACGTGAATCTCACGTCGTACGATGGCGAGGAACACACCGTGTATATCTATCCGGAAACGACTCTCTCTCAACTTACCGATACACTCAAGGCGCATTATTTGATTGCATCGCCATTCTCGCTTCGCGTGCAGGCGTATGCACTTCATTGGCCGGCAGAAGGGCAGCAATATGTTCGCACAGGCCGCTATGTGTTGCCTGCTCGGATGGGAAATGCTTTTCTCATCCGCAAGTTCCGTAACGGCCAGCAAGATCCAATTAATTTGTCGTTTGCTCGTATTCGTACGCAAGGTCAGTTGGCGGCACGATTGTCTGCACAACTGATGCTTGATTCTGCTGCAGTTGCATCACGTCTGGCAGATCCGGCATATATGGAACGATTTGGTTTGGATGTGCCCAATGCCGTCACTCTCTTCCTTCCCAATACCTACGAAATGTATTGGAATATCGATCCTGATGATCTTTTCCTTCGCATGCAACGCGAATATAAGGCGTTTTGGAATGAAGAACGTTTGGCAAAAGCAGCCGCTCTCGGTTTCACTCCGCAGCAAATAGCCACGATAGCCTCTATCGTAGAAGAAGAGACTAATAAAGACGTGGATAAACCCATTATTGCTGGTCTTTATATGAACCGTTTGCGCTTGGGAATGCCGTTGCAGGCTTGCCCGACGGTGAAGTTTGCGCTGCAGGATTTCTCGCTCCGCCGTATTCTCAATCGTCACCTTGAAGTGGATTCTCCTTATAATACGTATAAGAATCCAGGTTTGCCTCCAGGCCCTATCCGTATTCCTACGGCCAAAACGATGGATTATGTGCTTAATCCTGTGAAGTCCAATTATCTTTTTATGTGTGCCTCAACCGCTTTTGATGGTACGCACCATTTTTCTACCAACTACGGCCAACACGCCGCTTACGCTCGCGAGTACCAGCGTGCCCTCAATGCGCGAGGAATAAAATAAGGGAGTTCTCTTGTTAGAGCCCCCCCTATATCTACTCCATCAATACTCAAGGTGTTGGTGGAGTTTTTTTTTGTAGGACCGCTGTAGCGGTCTTCCAGCAGTTCTGCAGCGGTTCTGCAAAGCGGCTTTTTACCACTCAAGAAGAACCTTTCCGCATTGTCCGCTGACCATTACGTCAAAGCCCTTTTGGAAATCTTCAAATTTGAAACGGTGTGTGATAACAGGTGAGAGATCCAATCCGCCGAGCAGCATCTGCTCCATCTGGTACCATGTTTCCCACATGCGTCTTCCTGTAATGCCTTTGATGGTAAGCGCATTGAAAATAACGTCCGACCAATTGACCTGTGTGTTGGAAGGAAGTATGCCAAGTTGAGCAATATTCGCGCCCTTATACATGTGCGAGATCATATCATTAAAAGCAGCCGGGGCGCCCGACATCTCCAATCCCACATCAAATCCACGTATGCCTAATTGCTTCATGGCCTGCTCTACGGTTTCTCCTTTGCTGCCATCCACGGTGAGGGTCGCGCCCATTTTCTTGGCGATTTCCAAACGGAGTGGATTGATGTCTGTTACTACGATATTCTTGGCACCAGAGAACCTGCAAATGCCAGCGGCCATAGTGCCAATAAGCCCCGCACCCGTGATGAGCACATCCTCTCCAAGTAATGGAAAAGCCAAAGCGGTGTGGGTGGCATTGCCAAAAGGATCCATGATCGCAGCAAAATCGTCGGGTATTTCCGGACGCAGTTTCACTACATTTGATTCCGGAATGCTCACATATTCCGCAAAGCAACCATCTTTTCCCATGATTCCCACGGAGATAGTGTTTTCGCAGACATGACCCATTCCACGACGGCAGTTACGGCAATGGCCGCACACGATATGGCCTTCAGCCGTAACGCGTTCTCCTATGGAAAAATTACGTACACCAGCACCTACTTCTACGATTTCACCTACGAATTCGTGGCCCATTGTATAGGGGGGAGTGCAGTGGCTTTGCGACCAATCATCCCACTTATACATATGTAAGTCGGTGCCGCAAATAGCGGCTTTTTTTACCTTGATGAGCACATCATTTACGCCCACTTCTGGCATGGGTACATCTTCCATCCAAAGGCCAGGTTGGGCATAACGTTTAACAAGAGCACGCATAGCTTAATATATTAGCAAATCAAAAATTGAATATTCATTATTTCAGTACACCAAGTTGGCGTCCTACCTTTACGAAGGCTGCGATGCCTCTGTCAAGCTGTTCTTTGGTATGGGCTGCGGAGAGTTGTACTCGAATGCGCGCCTGTCCTTGTGGCACCACCGGATAATAGAAACCGGTTACGTAGATACCTTCTTTTTGAAGTGCTGCAGCAAACTCTTGCGAGAGTCGTGCATCATAAAGCATCACAGCGCAGATAGCTGATTCGGTCGGCTTGATATCAAATCCCATTTCTTTCATGCGGGAGATGAAATATTTGGTATTGGTGTGCAAGCGATCTTGTAGTGTATTGTCGCGCGTGAGAATCTCAAAGGTTTTTAATCCCGCTGCCGCAATCATCGGAGGAATGGAATTGGAGAATAAGTATGGGCGAGATCGCTGACGAAGAAGATCAATAATCTCTTTCTTGCCGGTGGTGAATCCACCCACTGAACCACCGAAAGCCTTGCCCAATGTGCCCGTGATAATTTCCACCTGACCGCGTTTTTGGAAACGTTCCGTAACACCATGTCCTGTGAGACCGACAACACCAGCAGAGTGGCTTTCGTCCACCATCACCATAGCATTGTATTTTTCCGCCAATTCCATAATCTTATCAAGTGGACAGACATTGCCGTCCATTGAAAAAACGCCATCGGTGGCAATGATGCGGAAACGTTGTGCCTGCGCTTTCTTGAGTTGCTCCTCGAGATCGTCCATGTCGGCATTCTTATAGCGATAGCGGACGGCTTTGCAGAGGCGTACTCCATCAATGATAGAGGCATGATTGAGGGCATCAGAAATGATGGCATCATCCTCCGTGAGGAGAGGTTCAAACAGTCCTCCATTGGCATCAAAACATGCTGCATAAAGGATGGTGTCTTCTGTGCCGAAGAAGTCGCTGATAGCCTTCTCCAGGCGCTTATGCGTATCTTGTGTACCGCAAATGAAACGGACAGATGCCATGCCGTATCCGCGCTCATCCATGCATGTCTTGGCAGCTTGGATCAATTCTTGATTATCGGCAAGGCCGAGATAGTTATTGGCGCAGAAGTTAACGACGTCCTGTGTTTCACCATCCGCACCAGCCTCCACCTGTATGGCAGAGGACTGTGGGGTGATGATTATGCGTTCTTTTTTGTAGAGACCTGCTTCGTCGATTTCTGCGAGTGTCTGCTGCAAATGTTGTTGAAAATCTTGATACATTCTATGACTACAGCCTTTGGCTGAATTTAACTATGAATATTAAATGATACCCTGCTCGAGCATGGCGTTTGCCACCTTCATGAAGCCGGCGATATTGGCACCCTTGACATAATCAACTGTGCCATCTGGCTGCGTGCCGAAGCGTACGCACTGCTCGTGGATAGATTGCATGATATGGTGCAAACGGTCGTCCACTTCCTTTGCTGTCCAAGAAAGGTGTTCTGCATTCTGTGTCATTTCGAGACCCGAAGTG
>JAZRYY010000011.1:0-112294 GCA_045600985.1 Paludibacteraceae bacterium | reverse complement strand
ACTTCAACGAGGAGAGCGGATGCTTCGAATTATCATGGGATAAGTTCTATTTCCTCATACGGGGTATTGACCTAAAAGCTGTGAAGTATCATAATCGTTTCACATACAAACCCATTCGTACAACCCTCTGAAAATCAATGAATTTTTCTTGAAAAAAGTTGCAAAAAAACTTGCGTATGTCAATATTTTTTTGTAACTTTGCAGTGTGAAACATGTTGGTACTCAGGCCATATTAGAAGAACAACTTCGTTTAGCGATACAATCGGTATATCTCTTTGTCTCGTCGGAACTCCCTCTTTTATGGCAGCCACAACGGAGCCGAGAAGGGTGCGATTCTGTATTCGTTGGCATGTTCATGCCGCATGCAAGGAGTCAATTTCTTTGACTATATGACAGATGTTCTCAACCAACAATCTGCCATAAGGAATGGTGCGCTTGCGTCAGAATACCGCCACCTTCTGCCGGATGAGTGGAAGAAAAGTCACTCGTAACAACCTCAAACTTGTCTTTTTTATAGCATTGGTACCAAAATATTGCATTTTGGCACCTAAAAATTTGCATATGTCAAAAATAAATAGTAATTTTGCGTGCAAAATTTTTAACACGTATGGCTTCATGCGCCAAAGCCAATATATCTATGAAAGCAAGACAATTACCTTTTTTGATAACTTTTGGGATTATCGCATTATACAGTATTGCACTTTCTGGTTGTGATAAAAACAATATGATTTTCCCGGCACAAGCGATGGAACATCTGAGCGGTGTTGTAACCAATGAAGAAGGTATTGCGCTCGAAGGAATATTGATGACGGCTTATCTTCTCGACGGAACTGTGTATAATCCAACTCTCGGCACTGTATATACCGATAAAGATGGACGCTATGGTTTTTCCGACGTGTCTCGCCAGTTGACCGAACCGCTGTTATTAACTATCATCGCAGAAGATACACTTGGCGTTTACGAGAAGCAGCAAAAGCAGGGAAAAATTGAATATGATACAAACGCACCTATAGGTTACATAACAGGGACGGGACACCTTGATTTTGTTTTGAAAAAAATCAGGAAATGAGATATGTTGTAAAGTCCGGATCTATTGGACAGAAGAATGAAGAAAGCGGCCTTAGTCGCTTTCTTTTTTTATATCCCCAGCGAGAGTCAATATCTTATTATCAAAAACGTTCTGATGAGATGAATTTTTCAATATTTCAGTCATACTTCCTTGACTATCAATGAATTATCCACAATCCTTCCGAAAAAAATTGCAGGTACAAAAACACTCCTCCTTCATAATCCATTGATAATCAACGCAAATCCGTCTCACACCAACCCGGAGACGCTTACACCCTTTGAAGAGGATGAGTGCCAGGCACTTTGACGCAGAATGTTTGTGATGATGCTGGTATGCAAGCATCCCGACATCCTCACCATCATTCATCTTCGCCCTCCTTTAGAGGGATCATCCTCTTCAAGGCGATAAACCTAAAACACACATTTGAGCTGCGCATAAGTGGCTGATTTATGAAAAATTATAATTTTAAGCATCCAATGAGCATTCAATGAGCAACCAATGAGCATCCAATAAAAACTTAGGGAAGAATTAGGGAAGAGTAAGGGCAGAGAGTACCGAATCTTACTGTAATGGGGGCGTTCTGAGGTATTCCAAGGGTAGGCCTCTAATGTTAAGCTGCTCTAAGGAGAGTGAAGAATGGCATTTCGGGTAGTAAAATGCAGATATAACGTGAAAAATAGTTCTATTATATATGAACGTTCAATTAAAAGTGAACAAGAAAAGAAATTACGGCTGGGCCGAACGAAACGCCCAGAGGACTATGAAACGCTTCGCTACGAAAACCATTTATTACTGAACACGAATTATCACGAATTATCCACGAATTATATCATGAATTATTTTAGGGACATGCAAAAAAATCGCATATATATTTGCAAATTTGGTAAAAAAATAGTAACTTTGCACTCGATTTTACTGCAACCCTATAGATATTTCCTATGCGTCACGTTTATCTTTGTTAGTAAAGCGAGTGACCTAATAGCTAAATCTCAGAAAAATACAATTAAAGAATGCCAATAGATAAGAATAAAATACGACGATTTCAGGTGCTGGATTGATAATTATACTTGCAAAATACAAATTTATTTGCAGATGTGACGGATTTTTTGTAATTTAGTAGCGCGAAAAGAAGAATGTTGGTGATGGAGTGAGTAAAGTGATACGTGAAATTTATGTAATGTGCGGCTAAGTAGTTGATTTGCTTTGAATTGTGGTGGATTTGATGGGTTTAAACGGGAGGAATAGTGGAGCGTCGATGGAGTATCCCCTAAGTATGACCGACACATTGATGGAAGAAGGACGAACGGCGGACGAAGGATGAGCGAAGGATGAGTTGAAACGACGTGAAGGCATGAATGACGGAAAGCGAAGATACGGCAGACTACGGCCGGAAGGCATGACGCTGGACGAGTTGGTGGAGTTGGGACGCAACAAGCAGTTGCATGGACGAGTGCGGCTGGATGTGTTCGGGGAAGTGGTGCTGCGGTTTCGGAATGGTGTGCAGGAGGTGATTGGTAAAGTGGATACAATAGATAGCCATTCGCCGGCACAGATGAAGATACGAAGTGGCTGGCGGAACCTGCAACGGTCGTACATGATACTGAAGCCTGCGATTCGTGGGTTGTCGGAAGCGAAGAAAGGGGAGAAACGGAAGGCGGATTCCGCTTATATGAGTGCCAACATGCTTTGGCAACTGGATGAGGATAAGGGCTATGCATTGACCGATGAAGAAGTCAAGAACGGAGCGTGTAAGTTGCTTCCGTGGCAGGTGTCGGATGGCAGTTTGAAACCTATTCGGGTGACGGAAGGCGTGAGTTCGATACGAGTAGGGAAACGCTTTCGGATGACGGAGACAACCACGGTGGCAGAACTGTCGGGTGCGATGATATTGGCCAGCAAAGGCCGTTGGCAAGAGGGCGATATACTGACGTATGTGGAACTGGTGCAGAAGGATCATAGCAAAGAGAACGGAGGAGATGGTATCCCACGATGCATGCTGCTATGGGGTAAGATGACGCTGGATTTGCAGGACGAACGGCCTTTGACGAAAGTATTCCCCAAGACCGGAATGGCAATGAAAGATGGTTATCTGGCACACGAATCATACGTCGAACCGGCATGGGGAAAACATGTAGCAAGAGTATTACCATCGGGCTTCAGCTGGATTAAGAGCCGTAAGGTGAAAGACAATTGGCACCATTCACGGCAGAGGTTGGTGGTGGATGGAATTTGATAAATGATTAAAAATTTATACATAATAGGAAATGGCTTTGATATACACCATGGAATTAACAGTTCTTATGGCGCATATCATCAATGGATGGAGGATAATGGACACTGGGATGCAATTAACAAGATAGATGAAATTTACGGGGGAGGATATGATTGGTGGTCAGATTTAGAGAATAGTTTAGGTGAACTTGATATGGATGAATATTCCAGAAATCAAGCATCAGAACATTATCCAAATTTTGCAAGTGATGATTTTCGAGATGCTGATTGGTATGATGCTGAATATGCAGTAGAATCTGAGTTTAATGAAATGACTGATGCTTTAAAGGAAACCTTTGCTGAATGGATAGAACAACTCAATCATCCAGATGTGAGAAAAAAAGATACCATTGGTTAAGAAGAAAGCGTTATTTTTGAATTTTAACTATACTGCGACATTAGAAGATTTTTATAATGTACCAAGGGAAAATATTTGGCATCCCCATGGTTATATTCACTCGGAAGTTGGTGATTATGTTTTGGGACATGGTAAGGATTATAATCAACTAAAGCACGAATTATTGCGACAAGGTCCTCAACCGCCTCAAACTGCAAGTGAGGACGAATTACGTGAGTTTTATCAAGAAAACTCGGACTATATTATTGACAGAACGCAAGATGCAACTATATCGGGAGTAGCAGGTTTGCAGAAACTAGTTAATGAAATAATTGCTTCAAATAATGACTTCTGGAAAGCAATTCGAGGGGTAACGCATGTGTATATCTTGGGGTATTCGTTTTCGAGTATTGACGAACCTTATTTGGACAAAATCATGTCTTCAATATGCAAGAGAAGAGTTAAATGGACGATATCATACTATGGCGGTCGTGATTTGGAGAGAATAAGAACATTTATGGAAAAATATCATCTTCGGAATTCGAGGGTTATAGTACAAACTCTAAAAGAAATGCAAAATACAAATCAATTAACAATTCCATTCTAGTACATGTTGCTAGAGCTGCGCGAAGAACTATGCTCCACATATTGAGTGACTTCGCCAAGAATGGCAACTTAAGCATGACAGTGATAATTATGGAAGTTAGAGTGTATAGTAAGGCGACATTGTAACAAATAGAAAATATAATATGAAGATATTAAGGATATGGTCTGTCTGTGGGATGCCTCCAATTGTATATCTAACCACAGCGACTTGTAGCAGAACGGATTTTGCAAGGTAGGGAAACCATCGGCAAAGCACGCCATGTTTTTGCTCAAGTATTCCAAACGTATATTATTCAAGATATAACGTCCTAAGTTAGATGTATAGCAAGGAAAAGTAAAAGGATTAATTAGTCGATATTCCAATAAGCCTCAGGTTCTCCATCAAAAATTGTGTCAATATCATCGTCGCTATATCCCATTACATCTTGGGCGTATGTACCATTATATCTATCAAAAGTACGTTCTGAAAAATATGAAATGTTATCAAACAGATCTTCGTAATATTTATTTGATTTGTACACATGTTCTAATATATCCTTTTTTTCGTCATTGGATAAAACACAACATATTCTAGCCTCTGCCTTCTTGTACACAATCTCATTAATCCTATTCCCTCTTTGACTGTGCATCCAACACAATAAACTATATATGTCATGGATGGAATCATGAGCACTTATTCTTACGGGATCATATGAGTCAGTAGTTTTGTATCCTAGCAAATCAATAGCACGAATAAGTATGTACCATTGAATAGGTAAAGGATAATCGATAATAGCGTCACTAGATAATTCATGCAAGAGTTGTCCAGGAGTAAAGCCTTTGGTTACCTGAATAAACCACTTTGCAAATTGTTTATAGTCAATATAACCAGCAAGTTTGGCTTGATTCAGCAAATCAACATCGCCAGATTTAGGCACAACTTCATCTACTAGTTTCTTTATATGGACCTTTGAAGATTCACTAACCCAATCGCTTAAATAACTAGAAATGCTAATTAAAGAAAATAGTGCATCGCCTGAATTGATTATAGCAGTAGTAATAACATTATTGAAAACATTCGGAAGGGTATCCTTCATTGCTTCCTTATATCTTTGAGGTAGAGCATTATATTCATTTAATAGCGAACTGCCAATTAGTGACCAAATAGTAATGTCTGTTTTAAACGCCTCAAATGTTTCTATAAAAGAGCCCAATAAATCAAACTCATATTCTTCTACATTTTGCTTATTAATGATAGTTTTACCATCACATAATGAAGATATTTGTGTTATGATATTACTTTTTATCCGATTCTCATATTGTACTTTCAAAAGATTCATGAACTCTTCTATAGTCTCTTTCCCCATCTTACACATAGGAACGCCCTCACCTTCAAGATGTTCCGCGACGCAATGACCATATGTATATAAGTCCTCTTTTATTTTCTTGTAGTCAGAAATCGTAGAA
Organism: Paludibacteraceae bacterium; assembly: GCA_045600985.1. Lineage (GTDB taxonomy): Bacteria > Bacteroidota > Bacteroidia > Bacteroidales > Paludibacteraceae > Colicola. Next base: position 106,565 of record JAZRYY010000011.1, on the reverse strand, counting down.
GCTCTATTGATTAAGTAGTAGCAATGCAACTTGCATATTTCGACATCTGGCATCCCATATTTTCCTGTCAATAAGTCAAGATGTTTCTTACAAAACGCTACAGAAAGAGCAGGCTGGAGCTTAGGCGCATACTCTAAAATTTCTGCAAGTTCCTTATCGTTAAATTTTGACAAAAGTAAAGACCAAGAAGACGAAATACAATCATCACCTTTGTGACAATGAACTTCCTTTCCTTCCTTGTCATAACATCTTTTCATGACAAATAGATCATATAGATATTTTATGTTGTCAATGGTAGAGCCAAAATAATTGCTTCCTACCACAAATTGATCTACCCATAAAGATAAGTCAAGCACATCTACTATAGTAGTATCTGTCTCATTTTCTTTGTGATTATACTTTCCAAAACAATTAAACAAATCTTCTATTTTACTCGGCAAAATGATAACCGATTCATTGGCAACCATTACATCATCATTTTCTTCCTCCCAAGAATACGATAATAACTCGTCGTCTACATCTATCGTATAATTATCAAAAGACTCTCTTTGCGCATAAATTTTATGAAAATCCTCTTCGCATAAATGGCGGTTTAGACCTCTACGTGAGTTTTCCCTAGATGAATATTCTTGCTGCTCAGTAGGCTTAATAATATTTTCAAGGCGTTCAAATGAAATGACAGAATTATAGCGATAGGGGGCAAGGTAGTCCGGCTTGAAATTAGTCAAAGACGCAGGTTCAATATTAAGGGCAGAACAATCCTCAAAATCAAAATAAACTAACTGACCTGTGTGCACGTCCGCGATTAGATTTGAAGCAGAAAACAGTATCGGGTATGCTACACTGCTAATCTGTCCCCATTGTCCATAACTTTTCCATGAATCATGAACTAATATGCCAAGACCTTCAGCCTCACTATATTTATATATGTATCCTATTTTTTTCATTTTTTGATAATCTTTGGAGTTTGTTTTAATTTCGCAATATAAAAATAGCTAATAGTTGAATAAAAAACACATCAAGAAACTTGGTAATGTCAAATATATGCGCTGTATTTGCATGCGGGAAAGGCTTAATTTCTCGAGGTTTAAGAGATGATGTTTCTATTAACTACATAAAAACAAGATGATAAAAGAGTATTTTACCAAAATTATAGTTACAGAAGGGCGTGAAGTAATAGTTGTTTCAGAAATTGATTATGATTTTGAATTAATGTATTGCGCAGATTCATTCTTAGGATATCTATGAATCCACCTTCTATCATGCTTTTTCTCCAAAATATTATCTGTTATGGCTTTTTGGTTGCAAAATTACACAAAATTCCTGATATAAGCAAATCTTCCCCCAAAAAATCAAACAATTTAAACAATTTCAGTAAAAACTTGATAGTCTTTGCAGTAGTATAAGGTAAGTAGTGATTCCCATGAAAATAATTAGTAAGATAGAAAAAACTACCATTGTGGCTTACACCTAAGCCATTTTTTTTGTAGAGGCACAAAAATCTCGAACTGGAAGATGTGACTTTATTTCGCTGATTCGGAATGCAAGGTCGCTTTGATTCGGGAAAAGTCACGTACATTGTCATATCAATTTTATACATTTAATCGCATAGTTTATAGAAAAAAAATAAAGTATAGGTTTTCGAAATTAAAAATAAATCACTACCTTTGCATCGTTTTTTGAAACAATATGCACACTCAAATATTGTAAGATCGAAAGATTGTTCTAGTCCAATTCGGAAAACAGATTTTGAATGGTAAAGGAACTCTCCGTATTATAACAAATGTGAGACCCAAAGACCATGCTTTTGTTTTGAATAGTGGGACTTTGTAAATCTCCTTAACAACGTCGTTCAGTGGACTACTGCCAATCTTGACTCTGAATATACTCCTGGATGAGAGGATGATGATTCTCGGCGAGGCGGTAAAATTCCCACATTTTGCGATCGGAGGTATTGCCGACTGCGGAGATGAGATTGGCGACCCCTTCTGTGTCGTTGATAGATACTTCCTCTAATGAAACAGCGGTGTTATTGGTGGTGAATAGTGGAAGTTGCTCCTTTAGCCTACTTTTCATTTCGTTGATGTGCTTGTTGTTAGCTCGGCGAAGGGCTGATATCAGAGCTCGTAAGATTTCTTGGCTCTCCGTATTAGTGGGGAATGTGTTTTTATTGTTATTCATCCATTTGGCAATCGCCTTAATCATACTGGCATTGAAAACGTCGTAGATGGAGAGCCCAAAATTAGCTTCATCAAGGATGCGCATTTCTCGTGCCAAATGGATGCCTTTGGCTTCGCCACGGGCGCCAACTATGTAGTAGTTGCGAGCGATGTCGTCGTTTATCACGCTTAGAAACGCTTCTCGTATGCGCGCGCATTTTTCATTTATTGAATTATTGGTGGGGTCGCAAAGGTCATCAAGGCTTTTGCTAATTTTTTCATCACTAGTACGATGGGTAATGCGTAAGTAGATATGCTGTAATTCATCGCGATAATTGCCCAATTCTTTGAAGCGGATACCCTCCGGGTGACATAGGAAAAGAAAATATACTGTTTTGGGAAGCGGCTTCATCAGCACCTCTTTATTGTAGTCTGGTAGCAAAATCTTATAGTCATGTGTGATGCAGATTCGACTTAGGCGTTGTGGTTGGCTGAGAATCTTAGATAGGAGCAAACTATCAAATCCCTTCATGCGCAGTGCATCTAACTTCTCCCGCACCTCAAATAATAATTGCTGACTTTCTTCATCGAAATAATCATCTGCATCATAGGGTGGCATCGTATTGTAGTCAGCAAACTCTTCTGTGCTGCTATAAGATCTGGAATGGTCATGAGATGGGGCTCTATTAGTGCGTTCGGTATAATAACTACGGAGAAAACCTAATATGCAATTTGGATCTTGGTTACTGAGATCATAGCCAAGAAGATTGTATATATGCTCATCGGATTCATCATTGTGCAGCAGAAGCGATTTGGCATTGTAGAATTCGGGTTCATTGTAGTCCTGATTATGCTGGATGTAACCATTAGTTGAAAGTATATTATTTAAATAGGAGAGACTGAACGGGGAAATAAGATGTTGACCGATGTTGATGCCAGAAGGATCGTAATAAGAGATATTGGAAGAATGGATCAGATTATGATAGAGGCGTGGGATATAGATAAAACGTTCGCCATACTCCTGACATAGCGCGTCTAACTCATCAAAGTGTAGATGAATATAAGTGTTATGCCCCATGTGGACGGCACTTTCAGTGTAGATAAATGCCTTTAGGAGATCTTGCGGGTTATGAACATTGCTCGTGTTTATTTGCAAGTGATAGAGTGGGAGGTTGTTGATCGTTTGCATGATAGATGTAAAATTTTTGCAAAGGTATATAAATAATCGGATATATGCAAGTTAAATCGTTATTTTCTGCGTTGCAAGGCTTGCAGAAGTTCGGAAAATTTGGAGGTCCTGCAAAAAACTAGTAATTTTGCAGCATAAAACTATCATTATTCATTTTAAACTAAATATTTATGCCTGTTAGAAGAGTAACAATCCCTCGTATTGATTGTGGCAACAATAGCGGTTGCCTTAGTGAACTTGTGTCAATAATCGTATATATGTTATTTTGTGTCATTGTTGGTGCAATTGTCATCTTTGGAATCGGTGGTATATGCTGTGGTATTGCTAACTTATTTGGATAACTTATCCATCTTTCCTCAAAAAACTCAACGCTTATGACGAACATAGAATTAGTTAGTAACTTCCTACAGCAGGAGGGTTACAAATTTGAAGAAACAGAGAACGTGTTCCGTTTTAGGGCACAGGGACTGCACCTTATATGCGAGGCAAACGAGAGCGATAATATGTTTGTGCGCATTGTTGTGCCGGTAATATACTCGATGTCCGACAGCCCTGAAATACCACGAGAGAAAGTGTTGGAGGCATGCAACCATTTAGTTGAGAAAATCAAGATTCTCAAGATTTATCTGGATCGTGATGGTGACGTGATGATGGCCATAGAATTGTTTATCAGCGAGCAAGCCATAGACATCAATGCCATCATGGATCGTTCGCTCAATATACTAGGAGAAGGTCGATTTGAGTTTGCTAATCTGCTAAAAAGATAAACGATGAGGTCTGCTATCAAGTTTTCTCTATTGGGAAGCATCGTAGGTATGGTATTGATGTATGTTGCACTACTTATCATCGGGTTGCGATTAAATAAACATCCCGCATTAGACACACAAGTTATCCAACACCTGGAGAGTATGGATTATCCTGTAGATTCGTTAGGAAGCGGCCGGTATGCATTCTTTGTTAATGAAGACAGGTTTGTTTTTGAATATTCGCCAGAAGATCCAACCTATTTTCAAATTTGGGCTATATTTGGTTTAAAAGGTTATTCGCCAGAGGAGGTCATGCTTACTTGTATGAGTGTGATGGACGCAAAGAAAAACTGTATTCTTCTCCCAGCAGAGACAAACATAGGCTTGACATTGTACATTTTTTGTGAGTCATTTCTTGATGCCGAGAATGCGCTAGATACTAAGATAATTGATCGTTCCATTCAGCAACTCCAAGCTGCAATAACTATGGTACGTCACGAGCTTGATGCTTCAGACGACAGGTAGTTTAGTGAGCATTCAAAATCTGCCGACAAGCTGTTCATACATGGAGCGCTCGACCACATCTACATCGGACAAATCGTATATAACTTTAAGCAAAAGATACTTAAAAAGATGAATTGGACTTAGAAAAAGTTTGATATGTGCAAGTCTTTGCAGGGAAAACAAGTGAAATAGGCATGTTTTTCCGTATTTTAGTGATGCAGGGGACGGTGCTGAGAACGAAGGATGGACTTGTGCTTCATTAGGAGGGCCTGTTGCGCTTCTTCCGAAAAATACGTCTCGCGGAAACGCTCCCATATATAGTCAACTGCCTGCGGAGCAGGGTGGAGCATGTCTGCTCCATACCAGCGATAGTCGCGAAGCTCATCCATGAAGATTTCGAAAGAGGGGAAATAGGAGGCGGAGCAAAGCTGGTCAGCGGCAGGCTGGCAGGCGGAATCGGTCGCCATGTGAGCTCCATGACAAAGCTGCTCGACTGCGACGCGCAGCGTGGCTTTGCTCAATGAATTGGCAGAGAGACCGTCGCCCTTATGCCGAATGGGAGAAACGGTGGTGATGAAGGATGGATGATGAGTGGTTATTGATGAGTGATTAGTGATTAATGATGAAAGGATGGGGGAGAGGGCTGAGACGATTTCGTCGACGCTGAGCAGTCTGCGAGTAAACTCCTGGTTGGGAAACTTATGGCAGTTAGCCACCACTTGTCCATCACGCTCATAGACGAAGGCCGTGCCGAGGGTGATGATGATGCAATCGGCTTCCAAAAGTGCTTTATGACCGGCAATCAAAGCCTCGTTCATGCGTCGCAATGCTGTCTCCTTATCCGCGTGCGAGAACGAACCATGATGCATCCACGAATGGTACAGGCCGTCACGATAAACGAGCTCACCCTCCGTGAAAAGACCCTCCCGGCCTCCCTGCTTAGGGAGGGGATTGTATGTCAGCAGGCGATCAAGGCACGCACGAATAGAAAGAGGATTATACATCGTCCCAAATGGATTGGAACACACCTCCACGCCCCAAGCACGCATGCGAGCGGCTATCTCATCCGAGAAACACGAACCTATCAGAAAAAAACGCGTGTCCGCGCCAAAAATGGGGGTCTCTTTTATCTGTACTGGAGTGGTGAGTTGCATAACTTACAGATGCTTATAAAACTCTATTACGGCATGGATACCTTTCTCAAATACCTCCAGATCAAAAGATTCATTGGGCGAATGGATGGCGTTCTGCTCCAGACCAAAGCCCATCAGGATGGTCTTCACACCAAGGATCTGCTCAAAAGTGGCAATAATAGGAATCGAACCACCACGGCGAGCCGCCAACGGACGCTTGCCAAAAGCCAGCTCAAAACCAGCCTCCGCCGCCTTATACTCCGGCAGATCAATAGGGCACACGTAGCCCTGACCACCATGCATAGGCGTCACCTCTATCCGTACTGACTCCGGAGCCAACGCTTCCATATAATCCACGAATGCCTGGCTGATCTTCTCATGATCCTGATTGGCTACCAAACGGCACGATACCTTCGCAAATGCCTCTGATGGCAACACGGTCTTGCTGCCTTCACCCGTATAGCCGCCCCATATGCCACATATATCAAACGACGGACGGCAAGAGTTCCTCTCCAGCGTCGAATAGCCCTTCTCCCCCTGCACGGCACGTACGCCAATGGCTTGCTGGTAGGCTTCGAGTGAGAACGGAATTTGGGCAATCATATCTCGTTCGGCTTGAGGAATAGGCAGCACATCGTCGTAGAAGCCCGGAATAGTGATTTTTCCATCTGCATCCACCACCTGTGCCAACATTTGGCAAAGAACGTTGATTGGATTTGCCACAGCGCCGCCGAAATGACCGGAATGCAAATCCCGGTTCGGACCACTCACCTTCACCTGCCAATACGCCAATCCGCGCAAACCCGTCGTGATCGATGGCGTCTCCTTGCCTATCATCGACGTATCAGAAACGAGAATAATATCACATTTGAGCAAAGCGGCATGCTCCTCCATAAATGCTTCCAAAGATGGACTGCCAATCTCTTCTTCGCCCTCCAATATGAATTTCACGTTCACGTCAAGCAATCCCTCACGCACCAGATATTCAAAAGCCTTCACCTGAATCATGGTCTGACCTTTATCATCGTCCGCGCCACGGGCGTACAGGCGATTATCGCGAATCTCCGGTTCAAATGGATCAGATTGCCATAACTCCAATGGAGCCACTGGCATCACGTCATAGTGGCCATACACAAGCACCGTCTTTTTTTTCGGATCTACTGTTTTTTCTGCATACACCATCGGATTACCCGCAGATGGCATGATTTCTGCACGACTGCATCCAGCCTCCAATAGAAGCTCACGCCAGCGCTCCGCGCACCGAAGCATATCGGCGGCATGAGACGCCTCGCAGGATATGGATGGAATACGAATAAGCGACGACCATTCGTCGATAAAGCGAGGCATCTCGCCTCTGATGTAATCAAGTGGACTCATGATAAATATTGAAATTTGAGCGCAAAGTTAGTAAAAAATTTGGATATATCAAAATAAAAGTGTAACTTTGCAGAAATTTTTCATGCTATGAAGCGATTTTCTCTTTTATTGATAGCCCTCTCTGCGGCTGCCGCCGCTGCCTTCGCCCAGGATGTACCTCGGGTGGGAGAGAGTAGTGCCGACGAACAGATCGTTCGCTGGAGCCAAATGGGCTGGCGCCCAGAAGGCGCATCCCTCAGTTATGATGGACTCACCCTCTACGTCAGTCTCAGGAAAGCACCAAGAGAAGTGCACGATATTTATCTCAGCGAGAAGAAAAATGGCCGATGGCAGGTCCCCCAACCGGTCGACGAACTCACCAGCGATTTCGATGACCTCGACCCCAGCTTGGCGGCCGACGGCGGCATGATCTATTTCGTCCGCAAAGATAAGCACGACGTGGGCACGAAAAAAGAATACGAGGAATCCAATCTCTACGCTGCCGAAAGGCAACCCGACGGCACATGGCAAACGCCCCAGAAAATGGTCATTACCAATGGTCACGATCGCCAGCCTCACATCTTGCCGGACAACGTAACGATGTGCTTCACCTCGGCTCGCGATAGCAAATTTGCCGTGGAAAAGCGCTACATGATTCGCCGAGTGGACAAATATAACTGGACACTTCCAGTAGAAACATACGACGCGGAGGAAGACCTGCGCAAGCCAATTATTGCCCTTCATGGCAATGTGACCCGTTTGGCAGGACAAACTGTCAACCGCACAGGAGGCGAGCTGGTGAACTATGTGGATGTCTACGATGTGCTCACCCAGCGAAAGCTGATGTCCTGCAAAACCGATCAGGATGGCAATTATAAGATTGCCCTGCAGCCCGACGTGCGATATATGCTCGACGCCTACGCAAGCGACTATTCGCACGCCTACAACTGGATCAATACCTATGGCGTAACCCGCGATAGTCTCGCCCAGTGGAACGTCGAACTGGCACGCTCTCTGCAGATTCGTCTCAGCACCTACGATCAGGAAAACCGGGGTAAACTCGCCCCAACCGTCGACGTCAGCAAGCTCTCCGGACAAACGAAAAGTCGTTTGGTGGGGCAGTCCGTAAAAAAGCAAACCAATGGCGATTACCTCATGACGCTCGAGATCGGGCAGCAATACGAGTTTGCGCTTCGTTGCGAAGGCCACGTCGACACCACCATGCTCATCGATACCAAGCGTGATGTGCGCTTCGTTGAAACGGCTTTAGATATGTATATGCGAGCAGGCAAGGTAAGAACCGAACTCCGGGTACTCGATAAAGAGACCCGCCAGCAAATCGGCACACAGGCCACATGGGTCAACCTCACCATGGAGGAGGAACCGATGGTCGTGGCCGTGGAGAATGGCGTATGGAAAGGCGATCTGCGTTGCGCCACGCAGTATAAAATGGTGCTCAATACGCCAGGATATCTCTATACCGATACCATCTTCACTACGCCAGCCAACGAACAGGTGCTGCCGCTTTGCATGGCGCAAGAGGCTCTGCGAACTGCCATCACGGTGCAGCTCAAAAATATTCAATTTGAGTTCAACAGTTTCCTCCTCAAGGATGAATCCTATGAGGAATTGAGGAAAGTGGCGCAACTGATGCAGGATAATCCATCTCTTCGTATTGAAGTGTCTGCCCATACGGATGACGTGGGCTCCGATGCCTATAATCAAAGATTATCCCAGCGACGTGCTGAGAGCGTAACCGACTATCTCGTGAAGCAGGAAGGCATCGAACGCAGCCGAATAGAGGGCAAGGGATATGGCAAAGCAAAGCCGCTCGTGCCAAACGATAGTGATGAGAACAGGGCAATAAACAGGCGTGTTGAATTTGAAATTCTGGATCTCTAATTTGTTTTTTTGCTTGCATCTTGTTGATTGTTGCTCAATCACTATGGCCCACATAGCTCTTTCGCTCAAATCAACAATCTCCTAACCAAAAAGAACCAAATAGTAATAAGGTATATATATGAAAAGAATAGTATTTTCATTGGCAATACTGCTGGCGGCGCAGATCATGATGGCGCAGCCCAACTATAAATATATATTGCAGCATTTGGAAGAGTGGAGCGAACGAGAATCGCTCTACGAGCTCCATGCCTATCAGCAGGCCTTTCCGCAAAAGCCACACGTCTATTATCTGATGGCCAATATCAATTTCGAGCTCCAAAAGAAAGAGCATCCGCTGGTCAATTACCTGGAACGAAAACGTATGCTCTATGATGCACGTGTCTACTACGGTAACTGCCGGGCATACATGAACAACGATAAGATCAACGGCACGATGTACCCGCTCGTGGCGGACGATAAAGGAAAGGTGAGCGAAGGCCAATTATACAACTGGCTGAACCTTAAAATCGATTCGTTGGCTGTATGGATGGACGAGCTCGATACGTTGTATGATTGCTATGGAACGTTGGTTAATAGATACGATCAATGCGTGCAACTGTTCTCGCAGTATATGACAAAATATGACAGAGAGAAAGATGCTCTTCTTATGATGGATTCTCTGGACGAAAAACTGCTTACAGAATTAAGCACAAACGCCAAGCAGCTGACGAACGATATTCTGGCATATGATAAGGCGCTGAAGAAAGTGGAAATAGAAGGGTATAGCCCCAAATTCAGTTTCCGACCCATCAGTTATTTCCGAGTGGAAGGTCTCACCTGCAGCGATTTTTTGAGCAACGAGGTGGTGCTTTGGGATTATGCCCAATGGACGGATGAGTTTATGCGTGAGGAAGCAAAAGTGAAAAAACTGAAAGCAGAACTCGCGAATGAATCCAATTCATTGGATAAGAAATCTGATTTTGAAGCGGCTCTCAAAGAGAATACGCTCTTGCTTAATCGTATTCGCCAATATGATGAAACTTCCGTGATTGCTGATTTTTTGCACTATGAATTCTTGGTGGACGAACTCGAATATTGGGAAAATCGTATCATCCGCGACTCCCTCGCAGAAGAGGATTGGTTGGGCTGTTTGCAAATGGCGGAACGCCATGTGCGCTTGGCGGAAGAATGTGAACAACAGGAGCAATTGGTATTGCAAGGCTTGCAGCTTCATCAGGATGACGTGAAGGCTAAATATACAAGTTTCGTCATGGCAGAGAATGGTAGGTATTGGATGGATGAAGGCATGAAAAAGTGGCAGTCAGCTCGGCTTCAGAGCTCGCTCAACGTTCGCGATTGGGTCGTAGCACAAGCGGCGATGCCACAGCAGGTGCAGATTAGCGAATTTCAAATAGCTAAAATTGAGGACGGAAAACTCCTCTTTGAGGATATAATTCCCCAATCCGACGAAGAATAATTCCTCTCTTTTATTAAAAATTCCGGAAAAACTTGCGTATTCCAAAAAAAAGTTGTACCTTTGCACGATTTTTCGTGTGAAGGTACGCGCATATATATGCCTATGCACATTACTCGCTCGCCCCGCACGCTCATGTAGATTAAAAATTGTACAAGAAAATATGGATAAAAATTCGTGGATTGGATTAGGCTTAATTGCCGTTATTTTAATTGGATTTAGTTATTTCAATAAACCCTCAAAGGCAGAACTGGAGCGTCGCCAGCATTATCGCGATTCAGTTGCTTTGGTTCAGCAGCAGAAGCTGGCAGAAGAGGAAGCATTGGCAGCTTTGCGTCAGTTGGAAGATTCTGCCGCAGCGGTCAGCGTGTCGGTAGAAGAGTTGGAGGCACAGGTAGTGGCGCAATATGGTGCATTTGCTCCAGCATCAAAGGGTGCAGGACAATTGCACGTCATCGAAAATGAAGTGTTGCGACTTACCTTTCAGGAGAAGGGTGGTACTTTGTATTCAGCCGAACTGAAAGAATATAAGACCTATGGCGACAGCGTAAATCCGTTATGTCTGTTCCGTGGAACTGAGAGCGAATTGGGTTATACGCTGGTTACGGGCAATAATCGCATATTGAATACCAAGAATCTGTATTTTGAAATGCAGCCGGTAGAGGAAGACTCGCTCGGCCAGGTGGTTACGATGCGTTTGAAGACGGATGGTGCGGCATATCTCGATTTCGTCTATACCATTCCTCAAAACGACTATATGATTGGCTTCGAGATGCGTGGTCATCAGTTGCAGAACGTATTGGCTCAGAATGTGAACTCTATCGAAATGCAGTGGCGCCAGTTGATTCCGCAGCAGGAGAAAGGCCGTCGATTTGAAGAGCGCTATGCACAGTTGCAATATATGTTCACGAATCGCGATATCGAGAAAATGAGTGAACAAAAGGCCGATAAAGAAAAAGAGAATGGCAAGATCCGCTGGATTGCATATAAGGATCAGTTCTTCTCTACCGTCATGATTGCGGAAGACGCATTCGAAGGTACGGCTCTGGAAAGCGAACCTAAGCACGCCAAATCAGGCTACATTAAAGAATATAAGACGGAGACGGCTTTGGCTTTTGATCCAACTGGCGTGAAGCCAACGAAGATGCAAATGTATCTTGGCCCAAATAAGTATAGCACCCTCAAAGCATACGATAAAGGCAAGCAGCGCTACGAAGAACTTCGCCTCAAAGAACTTGTTCCACTTGGATGGAATGTGGTTTCTTGGGTGAACAAACTCCTCGTAATCCCAATGTTCTCGCTGTTCTCTTCTTGGGGATGGAATATTGGTCTCATTATTTTGATGATCACTATCGTAGTGAAACTCATTATTCTTCCTTTCACGTTCAAGAGCTATCAGTCAACCGCCAAAATGCGTGTGCTGAAACCGGAAATTGAGGAGATAAATGCCAAGTACCCACCAGAAAAGATGCAGGAGCGCCAGCAGGCAACGATGGCCTTGTATCAGAAAGCAGGTGCAAGCCCAATGGCAGGATGCTTGCCAATGTTGTTCCAAATGCCTGTGGTGATGGCATTGTTCTGGTTCTTCCCAACGGCAATCGAACTCCGTGGCCAGTCTTTCCTCTGGGCCGACGACCTTTCTACGTTTGATGCCATTATTTCTTGGGAACGTAATATTCCTGTTCTCTCATGGGCATTGAATAACCACCTCTCTTTGTTCACCTTGCTCTTTACCGGAACGAACCTCGTATACTCATGGTTGAATATGCAGACGCAGGCTACGGGTAATGATCCATCAGCCAATATGATGAAATGGATGATGTATCTGATGCCATTGATGTTCTTCTTTATGTTCAATGATTATGCGTCTGGCTTGAGCTACTATTATTTCCTCTCATTGCTGTTCTCTATCGTGCAAACCTATATCTTCCGTTGGGCAATCGACGATGATAAAGTGCGTGCCGACATGAAGAAAGCGCAGGAAAAGAAAGCCAAGAAAGCAGCCAAACCAAAGAGTGGTTTCATGGCTCGCTTGGAAGAGATGCAGCGTCAGCAGCAGAAAATGATGCGCGAACAGATGAAAGAGCAGGCAAAGAAGAATATGCGATAAAATATGAGATATTCAGAAATGAGAAAAATCATTTATATAACTCTGTTGGCCCTGTTGCCTATGTTGGCACAGGCTGATTTGCTGGAAGAGATTCTCCGCGGCGAATATAATGCAGAAACCATGTCGGCACACGAGATGGACTCCGTGCTGAACCCCGCCACGGGCGAAGAGGGACTGCGATATCAGTTGCGCCATGAAAATGAGAAGCGATTATTCCGCCATTCATTTGAAGCTGAGTACTATCTTTGGGATACGAAACGCCAGGAACGCGTGAAAATGACGGACGGCCTGGTGCGTGACGCTGTCATGTCGTCCAACGGAAAGTACGTGGTCTATTTCAAGCAAGGCAACCTCTATATCTATAAAACCGACTATAAAACCGAAGTGCCAATGACCCGCGAAGGCTACAATATCGATGGCGATTATGTGGGTTCAGAGATTTATAGCGGCGTATCGGATTGGCTGTATGAGGAAGAGTTTGGCATTACCACGATGTTTGCCTTTTCTCCGGATAACAAATACGTGGCATTTATTCGTTTGGATGAAACGGATGTGCCTACGATGACGTGGCAGAACTATTTGGAAAAGAATGATTATCCAACGGAAGAATCGCTCCGCTATCCCAAAGCCGGCCAAAAGAATGCAACGGCCACCTTGTGCGTATACGACATCTATTATAAATCCATTAAGACGATGCAGCTTCCGGAAATGAAAGATGCTTATCTGCCACGTCTTCGCTGGAACAATCTGCAGGACGGAAAGGGTAGTGAAGTGCTGGTGCAGCGCCTTAATCGTGATCAGAACAAAATGGAAGTGTATGCCTGCAATCCGGCTTCTACCGTCTGCTCGTTGCTCTATAAAGAGGAAATGAAGGATTATTTCGTGGACTACGAGCAGTTCGATTCCTGGTGCTGGCTCAAAGATAATCGCTTCGTTGCCGTGAACGAACAGAGCGGCTGGCGTGCAGCTTATCTCTATACGGCACAGGGCCAGAAGATCCGCCAACTCACGCCCAACGGAGTGGATGTAACGGCCGTGTATGGCATGGATGAGCAGGCAGGCGTGCTGTATTATCAGGCAGCTGCCACGCCTGAAACGCGTCAGGCATATGCGCTCAATATCAAGAAAGGCGTTGTGCTGCAATTGACCCAGGAAGAGGGTACCCACGATTTAACCTTCTCCAAAGATATGAAGCAGTATATTGATTGCTATCAGTCCATTACCACTCCAAACCGCTATACGCTCTATACGGCAGCGGGAAAGAAAGTGAAAGAACTGAAAAATAATAACGATTTACAGAAACGTTGGGAAGCTTTGAATCTGCCGGTAAAACGCTTTGATTCTTTTGTAACGGAACGTGGCGATACCCTTCGCTATTGGTCGCTGGAAAGCGAAACGCAAAATCATATGCCATGCGTACTGACGCAGTATAGTGGCCCATCTTCGCAGCGTGTTCTCAATCGCTGGCGCAAACGTTTTGAGTATGCGTTGGCTGCTCAGGGGTACGTGGTAGCTTGCGTTGATCCTCGTGGCACAGATGCTCGAGGCACGGCTTTCCGCAAGCAGACCTATATGAATTTAGGCCAGAAAGAAGCAAAAGACCAGCTCTCCTTTGCTCAGTATATTGCGCAGGAATGGGGAGTTAAGCATAACGTAGTCGATCCTGAAAGAATAGGCATGATTGGCTGGAGCTATGGAGGCTTCCAAGTGATTCGTACACTCTCAGAGCAAGGCTTGCTGATGGGGCAGGGTAAACTTGCCCAACCTGTCATCAAAGCCGGTGTAGCCATTGCGCCTGTTACGGATTGGCGCTTATATGATTCAGCCTATACGGAGCGATACATGCGTCGTCCTCAGGTAAATGAAAGTGGCTATAAAGCTTCTGATCTTTCCAATCTGGCAGCAAATCTGGAGGGAGAACTGCTGATTATGCACGGCATGAGCGATGATAATGTGCATGCTCAACATACGCTTCGCTACGTGGATGCACTGGTGGAAGCTGGCAAGCAATTTGATATGCAGGTCTATCCTGATGATAATCACTTCCTCAAGAAACGCAGCAATTATTTGCACGTGCATAAGCGCCTGCTTCATTTCCTTGAGAAAAATATGTAAAACACAAATCAATCATAATAATCTTTTAATTTTTATCTTATGGAAAACAAAAACAACAAAAGCGTCCTCGTAGCTATTATTGCGATGATGTTTCTTTTTGCCATGATTTCGTTCGTAACGAATATGGCTGCTCCATTCGGTACCATCTGGAAATTCCAGTATGAGTGGGCCGGCATGATGGGCAACATGATGAACTTTGCAGCGTATCTCTTTATGGGTATTCCTGCTGGTATGCTCATCACCAAGATCGGCTACAAGAAGACGGTTCTCGTAGGTTTGGCACTTGGTTTCGTGGGCATTTGTGTTCAGTTTATGTCAAGCAAGGTGGGTGCAGAAACTCCGCTCTTCGGTGGTTTGCTGAACCTCAACTATTTCATCTATTTGATGGGTGCATTTATCTGCGGTTTCTGCGTATGTATTCTCAATACGGTAGTAAACCCAATGCTTAATATCCTTGGTGGTGGCGGCAACCGTGGTAATCAGTACATCCAGATTGGCGGTTCGCTCAACTCTACCGCTGGTACGCTCACTCCTATGCTTGCTGGTGTGCTCATTGGCGAAGTAACCAAAGAAACTTCTATGGCCGACGTTACTCCATTGCTCTACATTGCTATGGGCGTATTCGCTGCTTCATTCGTTATTATTTATTTCACCAAACTGATCGAGCCAGAGCAGGAAAGTGGTGATATCCTTGGTAGCGTTAAGGCTGCTCTTGGTTATCGTCATCTCATACTTGGTGTGATTGCTATCTTCTTCTACGTAGGTGTTGAAGTAGGTATTCCTGGCGAAATGATTTTCTATCTCAACTCTTTGGATATTCCTAATGCAACTGCTATTGCCGGTTCTATCGCAGCTATCTATTGGCTGATGATGCTTGTAGGTCGTCTCACCTCTTCTGTTATTTCCGGCAAAGTATCTACCCGTACGCAGCTCGTAACGGTTTCTGCTGTAGCAATCGTATTCCTCCTTCTTGCTATCTTCCTCCCAGAAACTCTCACGGTTAAGCTTTATGCAGATGTTCCAGTTAAGTGCCTCTTCCTCGTGCTTTGCGGTTTGTGCACTTCAGTAATGTGGGGTGGTATCTTCAATCTCGCTACCGAAGGTCTTGGCAAATATGCAGCAGCTGCTTCCGGCATCTTCATGACGATGGTAGTAGGCGGTGGCGTAATGCCTCTCGTTCAGGATCAGATTGGCCGCTCTATTGGTTATATCGCTTCTTATTGGGTAGTGATTGCCATGGTGGCATATATCCTTTGGTACGCTTTGATGGGTTCAAAGCCAGCTAAGAAGGATTAACGCCTTGCGGGCTGATTAATGGATTAACGCCCCAAGGGCTATAAAAGTATTAAATTATCATGGAAAAATTATATGCATTAGGTGTCGATATGGGTGGCACCGGCACCAAGTTTGGTGTAGTAGATAATAATGGTATCGTTCTTGAATGGAAAACCATCAAGACGCCTGAGTATAAGACCATTGAAAGTTATGTGGAAGCACTTTGCACTGAGTGTGAAGCTATGGCTGAGAAATACGGCGGTGTGGGTAACTTCCGCGGTCTCGGTATGGGTGCTCCTAATGGCAACTACTATAATGGCACAATCGAGCATGCTGCCAATTTGCCTTGGAAAGGCATCGTGCCGGTAGCATCTCTTATTGAAGCTCGCTTGGGTATTCCTTGCCGCATCACCAATGACGTGAATGCAGCAGCTATGGGCGAACTTAAGTATGGCGCCGGTCGTGGCATGAAGAACTTTATCGAAGTGGCTTGTGGTACGGGTGTTGGCTCCGGTATTATTATCGACGGTAAGCTCGTATATGGTTGCGATGGCTTTGCTGGCGAACTTGGTCATACCAAAGTCGTTCAGGGCGAAGCTATTGAATTGCCTAAGTTTGGTCGTATCGAAACGCGCAGCTGTGGTTGCGGTCAGCAGGGCTGTATTGAAGCATATGCTTCTGCTACCGGCGTAGCTCGTACGGCTAAGATGATAGTAGAGAAGAGCGATAAGCCAACTCTTCTTCGCGATCTTGATGTTAATAATATCACCAGCTATGATGTATATTGCGCAGCAGAGAAGGGTGATGAAGTGGCAAAAGAGATTTTCGAACTCACGGGTACTCTCCTCGGTATGAAGTTGGCCGACTGGGTGGCATTCTCTGCTCCTGAAGCTATCATTCTCTACGGCGGTTTGATGAAGTCAGGCCATTGGATTCTTGAGCCTATAGAGCGCTCACTCAACGAGAATGTTATGCCTCTTTGGAAGAATAAGGTTCGTGTGCTCTTCAGCGGTTTGAAGGATAGCGATGTGGCTATTCTTGGTGCTGCAAGCCTTGTTTGATCCTCGTTCTACGTAAAAACAACGGAATGATATCTTTGTTATATCAAATACCAACATGCCTGCAGCGCCTTATAAGGGGCGCTGTATGGCGTGTTGAATCTCCGTTTGTTTATCTCACATTTGATGACGGTCCCATCCCTGAGATGACAGAACGCATCTTGGCCGTCTTGCGCGAGAAACAGGTGCCAGCTACTTTTTTTTTGGTAGGCGACAATGTGCGCAAATATCCTTATTTGCTGGAGGCTATCCTCAAAGAAGGACATAGGGTGGGAAATCATACGTATCATCATCTGCCGGGACTCAAAACCTCGCTGGCTGAGTATTTAAGAGATGTATCTGCATGTGATGAATTGGTGAAAAGCCGTTTGTTTCGTCCTCCATACGGCAGAATGAGAGTATCGCAAAAGCGTGAACTGAGGAATGCCGGGTATACGATTGTGCTTTGGGATGTGCTTACGCATGATTATAATGCGCATTATGGAGCGGATGATTTGCTGGAGATTGTAAAGAAATATACGCGCCCCGGCTCTATTGTGGTGTTCCACGATAGTTTGAAATCGGGCGATAGAATGCTGGAGGCTTTGCCAAAAGCTATTGATTGGTGGAAAGAACAAGGGTATGAGCTTAAAATGCTTTAAGCATATATACCTTACTATCATATCTTATATTATAATTATATTGTGCTACACCTTATATAATATAATAAAAGGTTGCCTGAGCACATGCAAGTATTATAATCTTATATTATAATTGTATTTGAATTGATGCATTATGCCAGAACTGCTTCTGCACTACATATGGCAAAAAGGATTATTCCGTGTGTTACCTCAGGCAACCACAGATGGCCGACGTGTGGAAGTGCTGGATATGGGCGTTCATAATAATGATGCCGGACCGGATTTCTCAGCGGCCACGATACGCATAGATGGCATTACGTGGACGGGCAACGTGGAAATACACGTACGAGCTTCCGATTGGATGCGACATGGACATCACAATGATGCTGCTTATGATAATGTTATTCTGCACGTGGTGAAAGACGCCGATAAGGACGTCTTCAATTCAAAGGGCGAGAAACTGGTGCAATGCGAATTGCAATACCCTGATGAGCAGGGGTATTTGGAGCAGATGTTGGCCGATAAGATGACGCTCTGTTCTGCACAATTGCTCAAAAATCCGGAATTATTGGCTGCGGATTGGAAACAGATACTTTTGCGAGAAAGATTGTGCGCAAAAGAGGCGGCAATCTCATCATTGCTGCAACTTACGAATAATGGTTGGGAGCAGGCTTTTTACGTGACTTTGGCACATAATTTTGGCTTTCATACCAATGGTTTGCCTTTCGAATTGCTCGCCAAGCAAACGCCGTTGAACTATTTGCTGAAGCATAGAAGTTCGATTTTTCAGTTGGAAGCCATACTGTTTGGACAATCAGGCTTGCTGACAGAGCAGGTGGCAACAGATGAATATAGCCGCAAGATGTGGCAGGAATATCGTTTTTTGCAGAAGAAATTCGGGTTAGAGCCATTGGACGGAAGCATATGGAAAATGGCAAGAATGCGCCCGCAGAACTTTCCACACATACGCATCGCGCAGTTTGCCATGCTTCTGCATGAGACGGAGTTTTTGTTCTCAAAAATTATAAAAGAGCAGAACGTGCGTGAATTGAGGCAACTGCTGACTGTGACGCCAAGCGAATATTGGCAAACACATTATCGATTCGGCGCAGAGGTGGCAGAGAAGCATGCTACGCTGGGAAAAAGCGCAACAGATGTGTTGATAATCAACAGCATTGTGCCTTATCAATATGCATGGGGAAGGAAACATAACAGTTTGCAGCTACAGGAGAATGCGATGGCGTTGATGCTGTCGATGCCAGCAGAAAACAATACTATAATTGCGAATTGGAAACTGCTTGGCGTTCGCGTGAAAACAGCAGCCGATTCGCAGGCATTATTGCAATTATATCAGGATTATTGCGTGCGTCAGCGATGCCTGGCCTGCGACGTGGGGTATCAGATCTTTACGCCGGGAATAGAAGGGTAAAGGTCAAAGACCGCCAAGCGGTTGTCAAACGCAGCAGAGCTGCTGTCAAAAGTCAAAGGTCAAAAGCTGAAGGCAGGTAAGCTGCTGTTACTGGTTAAAGGTTAAAAGTTTAAGAATAATAGAGTGATTTTTAAAAATCAGAAATATCATCATTTTATCACGCTCGTTTTTATGGCGAGTGGATTATTGTTGTGGGGGTGCGCCAATAGAGGTATGGGACCGCAAGGCGGACCGAAAGACGAAACACCTCCTTCTATTGTGAAAGAAATTCCAGCCAATGGTACCACAAGTTTCACGGGAAAGAATATCACTATTTATTTCGACGAATATATAGTGCTGCAGGATGTGGCCAATAATGTGCTGATCTCACCTCCGCAGAAGAAGGCACCCGTAGTAAGAGCAGTGGGAAAACGTGTGATGGTAGATTTTGAAGAAGATTTACGTGATTCTACTACGTATATCATAGATTTCGGAAATGCCATATGTGACAACAATGAGAAGAACCCTCTTGGAAATTATTCATTCGCCTTCGCAACCGGCGACAAGATCGATACATTGGAAATGTCGGGTGTGGTGATAGATGCAGAAACGCTGAATCCAATGAGTGGCGTATATGTGGGTGTGCATGCTGATTTGAGCGATACGGCCATCAGTACGACGCCATTCCGCCATATAGCCAAAACCAACGATCAGGGCGAATTTACGATTAAAAACATGTCGGCGGGAAGTTATCATTTATTTGCGTTGAATGATATTTCCAAAGATTTTCTCTATCAGCCGGGAGAAGCAATCGCGTTCTATGATACCTTGTTTACGCCTACCGTGAAAGACTCATTGGTGGTGGACACGTTGTGGAAAACGGAGAATGATACGGTATGGAAGTTGGCGATAGATTCCATTTCAGCAGATACTATGCGTACGATAGATACGATACGCGTAGATTCTATGATGGAACTGAAAGAAACACACAAAACGGTGTATGAACCCAACGGTATTGTGCTGATGAGCTTTAATGAAAATAAGCAGAAGCAGTATTTTCAGCGTTGCAAGCGTGAAGAACGACATAATTTCACATTAACGTTCGCTGCTCCGCAGGATACAGTACCTGCGTTTGTGTGGAATTTCAAAGAACCAAATGATACAACAAAGGCAGATAGTCTATGGATTGATCCGTCGAAAATGTTGGTGCAGGCATGTCCTACCAATGATACAATTACCATTTGGATTGTGGATTCTGCGTACATCAAGCGTGATACGATTCCTTTCCTGATGACGTATATGATGACCGACAGTTTGTTTGAATTGACCGAACGAACAGATACACTTATGGCCGTTTATCGTGCTCCAAAAATGACGGACAAAGCAAAAGCTGCCATGGAGAAGAAACTGCAGGAAGCAAAATTGGAAATGAAAAACAATGCCTCTCCATCCATGGATGTGTATATGCCAGTGCAACTGTCGTTTGCTACGCCATTGGCAGTTTGGGAGCCGGACAGCATGCACGTATATGAAATGAAAGATTCCGTGCGTGTGCCAATCAATGTGACATTTGAGATGAAAGACAGTGCTCATATGATGCTGGCTGTTCAATACGATTGGAAACCGGAAACAAGTTATGAGATGATGATTGATTCCGCGGCATTCATCGATATATATGGCAAAACGATGGATGCAAAGAAACTTACGTGGAAAGCCAAATCTCTGGAAGAATATTTTACGTTGTTGCTGCACGTGGAGCCATATAATCCCAATATGATGATTCAATTGCTTTCAGATAAGGATTTGCCAATCCGCACGATGCGAGCAAAAGAGGGTGGAGTAAAGGTAGAATATTTAAAACCGGGTTCGTATTTCCTTCGAGTATATGAGGACGTGAATGGCGATTCGATATGGACAACGGGTGATTATCAGAAGCATCTCCAGCCGGAACCTGTGTATTATTTCCCAAGCAAACTGACGCTGAAAGCAAATTGGGATTTCGAAGAAACCATTTATTATCTGGAAAAAGACATATTGGAGCAAAAGCCATCGGAAATCAGAAAAGCAATCGGCCAGAAAAAGAAGTAATCAGCTCTCGTTGAGGTCTCGCTGAACTCTCTTCCGAGGTCCTCATAAGTCGTTCAAAATGAGGAGATTGTACGTTTTTGAGGATTTTTGAACTTTTTTTTGATAAAAAATTTGCATAACTCAATATTTATTAGTAATTTTGCACCCGATTTCCGCAATGTTGCGGCAGTTGAATGTTATGAAAAAGACAGATCTCATAGATGCTATTGCCCATAAAACGGGTATATCAAAGGTTGAAATTACTGCGGTTCTGGATGCTGAGATAGAGGCGATAATGTCTTCGCTGGCAGAGGGAGATAATGTCTATTTGCGTGGTTTTGGATCATTCGTGATTCAGGAACGTAAAGAAAAATTAGCTCGTAATATTCGTAACAACACAACGATGCTGGTGCCAGCGCACTGCTTCCCGAAATTTAAACCATCACCGGAATTTACAAACAAACTTAATTAATTTATATTATGCCTAACGGAAAGAAACATAAGAGACACAAGATGTCTACTCACAAGCGCAAGAAGCGTTTGCGTAAGAATCGTCATAAGCACAACAAGTAATTAAGACGATTAAGTTATTCATGAGCGATGCCGTCAGGTGGATTTTTAGTGAAAAGTCCACAGGCATTGCTCTATTTTTTAATGTATTGTTATAGTAATGAAAAGCGAACTGATTGTAAATGTACAATCTGACGAAATCGCAATTGCTCTTACCGAAGAAGACCGCCTGATGGAGGTAAACGTGGAGAGCAAAACGGAGGCTACTTTCGCTGTGGGTAATGTGTATTACGGACGCGTGAAGAAAGTGATGCCGGCGTTAAATGCGGTATTCGTAGATGTAGGTTATGAAAAGGAAGCTTTTTTGCACTATTTGGATTTAGGTCCAGAGTTTCTCACACTGGAGAAATTTACGCAATTTGCCGTCCAAGACAAAAATCGAAAACCCTTGATTCAAAAAACTCCTCGCCAGAAGGAGGTAGGAAAGCAAGGCTCTATCGCAGAGGTATGCCACGTGGGGCAAGAAATTTTGGTGCAGGTAACGAAAGAACCGATTAACACCAAAGGCCCACGACTGACTGCTGAAATATCGCTTGCAGGCAGAAACATCGTTTTGATTCCTTTCGGGGATAAAGTGATGGTTTCCAACAAAATCAAAAGCGAAGCAGAAAGAAAACGACTCAAGCAAATGGTACAGGCAATCAAACCCGAGCGGTTTGGCGTGATTGTTCGCACAGTGGCAGAGGGAAAACGCGCAGTGGAGATAGATGCAGAAATGCGTTTGCTCATGAAGCGTTGGGATGAACTGGTGGCTAAGTTGCAACGCACGAAACCTGTTGGTTTGGTGGCAGAAGAGATTGGACGTACAATAGGTGTTATTCGTGACATCTTTACGCCTGATTTCAGTGCAATTCACGTGAACGACCCGGCAACGTATGAGGAAATACGCGCATATGTATCTTTGATCTCGCCTGAATCGGAGAAAAATGTGCATCTTTATGACGATGCACAGCCTATCTTTGATCATTTCCAGATCACTCGCCAGATGAAAACTGGTCTTGGCCGCACGGTTGGTTTCAAGAATGGAGGTTATCTCATCATGGAGAGGACGGAAGCTTTATTCTCAATTGATGTGAATTCGGGTTCAAAGAAACTGGGTGCCGATCAGGAAGCAAATGCATTCAACTGCAATATGTTGGCAGCCGATGAAATCTATCACCAGTTGCGATTGCGAGACATTGGCGGAATTATCATCGTGGATTTCATCGACATGGATTCAGCAGAGCATCGCCAGCAGTTGTTTGATCATATGCGTATGCTGATGAAGCGTGATCGTGCTCGCCACAATGTGCTGCAACTCTCCAAGTTTGGCCTGATGCAAATTACCCGCCAGCGCGTACGCCCTGTGGTGGAAGTGGATGTTACGGAAGAATGTCCAAGTTGCCATGGGAAAGGACGTATTGAACCTTCGCTCTTATTCACCGAAGTGCTGGACGAGCAAATTGAACTCTACAAAGCTCATTTTGGCCGCGGTCTTCGATTGTATGTGCATCCATTTGTGTATGCATATGCTTCACAGGGCTTCTTCCTTACCAATCTGAAAGCTAAATGGCGTCGTCGTTATGGCATACGTTTGTATGCTGACGAATCAATGGCTTACCTTTCTTACCGTTTTATCAATAAAGACGGCAAAGAAGTAACAATGCCAAAGATTTTAGAAGAATCTGTAGATAAGAAAGCTGATAAAAAAGCGGCTCTTTATGCTACGAAAGTAATCGACGAAAAGCCGGAAGTTAAGCAGACTGCAAAGCAAGAACCTGCCAAGAAAGAGCAAAAGTCGGAGCCCAAAGTTGTAGAAACAAAAGCAACTCCAGTGGAGAAGGATGCTTCTCAGGATGCACCAATCTCTGTTCCAGCAAGTACTCCTGCCGAACCGAAGTCGAATAAGCCTAAGCGCAAGCGTTCAAAGAAGAAACCAGCGCAAGAGGTAGTGTCAGACGTTCAGCTAGAAGCAGTAAATCCGCAACCTGAATCAGTAGAGCAGCAGCCTGCTCAACCAACGGAAGCGGAAACGACGGAGAAGCCAAAGAAAAAACGCTCTTCTCGAAAGAAAGCAGTTCAAGAACCCGAAGTTCGGGAAACTGCACCTGCGTTAGAAGTTACGCCGGTTGAGGCAAAAGTAGCTGAAGAAGAGAAGCCAAAGCGTAAGCGCTCTGCCCGCAAGAAGACGGCATCTCAGGAAACTGCTCCAATTGCAGAAGAAGCAAAGACGGAAGAAACTGCTGCTGCAAAACCCGTGACACCGAAAAAGAAGAAGCCGGCCAAAAAGGCTGTCTCAAAGGAAGAGGTTGCAACGGTTGAAGCTGCAGAGGAGGTAAAAGAACCGGGCAAGCCCAAGCGAAAACGTACTTCTAAGAAGAAAGCCACTGTTTCGCAAGAGCAGATTGAGCCGCAGTTAAGTACAAATGGTTCTGGCGAAAATAATCCAAATAAGCAAGAAGCGTAAATTCAAAAGTTGTCCTGCCAACAGGTGGGGCAACTTTTTTTTGTTAAATTTTGCTAATATATTTGCATAATTGCAAAAAAAATAGTAACTTTGCAGCGAAAATGTGGGCATGCGCCCGTCTAATACGAAAAATAGTATGTACTCAAATCCAGAAGATTGCATTTATTGCACCAAGCATGAGGCACGCGAGGCCATCATGTTGCCTATTTGTGAATTGTCGGTTAGTAAGGCATTTTTATTCAAGGAGCAAACGTACCATGGACGTTGTTTGGTAGCTTATAAGGATCACGTAAACGATCTTAATGAATTGAGTGATGCCGATCGCAATGCATTTATGGCAGATGTGGCAAAAGTAACTCGTGCAATGCAGAAATTATTCAATCCGGAAAAGATCAATTATGGCGCTTATTCCGATAAGCTCTCGCATCTTCATTTTCATCTGGCTCCAAAATATGTGGATGGTCCTGATTATGGCGGCACTTTCCAGATGAATCCGGGCAAAGTATATCTTACGGACGCGGAGTATGAAGAAATGATTGCTGCACTCCGCGAAGAACTTAATAAATAGCCAGATAGTTATGAAAGGAAAAATAATAGGTATCAGCACGTTGGTGGCACTCCTTGTGCTCTCTGCGTTCCTTTATTTCAAGTTTTGGTTTGTATACGCAGAAGGAACGGATACAGGAGAATTGAACTATTTTTCCCGTCAGGGTGTTGTGTTCAAAACGTACGAAGGGAAAGTCATTCAATCGGGATTCAAGAAGAATGCAGCAACTGCCAACGGCGTTCAATCCAATGAGTTTAAGTTCTCTGTGGTGAATGAAAATGTGGCAGATTCGCTCATGCATTGCACGGGCCATCAGGTGGAATTGCATTATAAAAAATATAATGCTACTCTCCCTTGGCGCGGAGAAAGTGTATTTGTGGTAGATAGTATCTGGTCTGTAAAATAAATAAAATTGCATATGTTAGAAAACAACATGATCCGCCTCTTTGAGGATTCGATCCGCATGAATTGGGACAAACCGGCAATGTCGGATTTTGGTTCAAAGGAACCTGTTTTAACGTATGGTGATGTAGGTACTCAAATTGAGAAACTGCATATTCTTTTGGCACAGTGTGGCATAGAGAAAAATGATAAGATAGCTCTTGTTGGCAAAAACTCTACCCATTGGGTGATTACATATGTGGCCTGCATGACTTATGGCGCTGTTCTTGTGCCTATTCTCCAGGACTTCAAGGCTGATGATATGCTGCATATTATCAATCATTCTGAATCGAAACTGGTGTTTGCTGACGATCGCATTTGGGATCATCTTGAGATTTCTGCCATGCATAATGTGGTGGCTGCATTTAATCTGAAAGATTGGCAGCCTATGGCTGTGGCCACTCGTACACTCAGTGAAAAAGAACTGAAAGCGGCAGAGAAGGAGCAGGAGAAGGCTGATAAGCAGGCCTATGAAAAGGCGAAAGACGAAGAGAAAGCCGCTCGCAAAGAGGCTAAAAAAGCAGGCGAAGAGCGAGCAGACATTGATGTGCAGAAGGTAGTAACAGAAGTGAATCCTGAGCAGCCGTTGCTGGATATCAGCACTCTAACCAATGAAGCTGTTGAGGAGGCATTCAATAAGAAGTTTAACGGCCATTTCTTCCGAGATTTAATTCGTTATGATTATAAAGACAATGCGGAAGTGGGCTCAATCAATTATACGTCTGGCACTACGGGATTCTCAAAGGGCGTAATAACGCCATTGAATGCATTGGCAGGCCAGGTGGTGTATGCCCTTCGAACCGGTTTGGTTGGTCCAAACACTCGTTTCGTTTGTTTCTTGCCATTGGCTCATGCTTTTGGATGTGCATTTGATTTCCTGGCAAACTTCTGTGCGGGTGGATACACCTGCTATTTTGGCCGTCCTTTGGCTGTGAAGATGTTGCTTATGGCATTTGCGCAGGTGAAGCCTACCACTATTCTTACCGTGCCTTTGGTGATTGAGAAAATTTATAAGAAGCAGATTCAGCCAATGCTTGATGATCCACGCAAGAGTTGGATTTTCTCAATTCCATTCTTGAGCGATGCAGTGCTTGCCCAGGTGAAGAATAAGTTGCTTACTGCCTTCGGCGGTGAAGTGGGAGAAGTTATTCTTGGTGGAGCACCATTGAATGCAGAAGTGGAAGCTTTCTTCCGCAAAATAGAATTCCCATTCACGGTAGGATATGGTATGACGGAGTGTGCTCCTCTTATTTCTCACACACCTCATCTTGAGTTCAAGGCAAATTCCTGCGGAAAAGTGCTTCAGGGGCTGATGGAAGTGCGCATAGATGAACCTAATGCAGAAGGTGTTGGTGAGATTGTGGTTCGTGGCGAACACGTTATGTACGGCTATTATAAGAATGATGAAGCCACTCGCGACACCTTCACGGCTGATGGCTGGTTGAAGACGGGTGATCTTGGTACGATAGATGATGATGGCACTATCTATATTAAAGGTCGAAACAAAACGATGTTGTTAGGCCCAAGTGGACAGAATATCTATCCTGAAGAGATCGAGGCTGTGCTTAATAATATGCCATTTGTGTCGGAATCTATCGTTTTGCAGAAAGAGGCATCTATCGTGGCTCTGGTTTATCCTGATTATGAGCAAACAGACGCAGCACATCTCACGACGGAGCAAATTCGTGAAGCGATGGAAGAAAATCGCAAAACGGCCAACACGCAGATTGCTGCATATGAGCAGATCAATGAATTGCGTATCTATGCGCATGAATTTGAAAAGACTCCTAAGAAGTCCATTAAGCGATTCTTATATAACGCTGAAATGGGCGAATCAGTCACAAAAAATGCGTAAAAAATGGCAAATATGTGCATTTTTGCCAAGTATACCTTAAAAAATGCACATATTTTCACTTTTTTTCATCATAAATGATACGTAATTAAAAAAAAAGTAGTAACTTTGTAGCCGATTTCAGGAACCACTGCGAGACACGACTCTTCGAGTAGGTTGATATGAAGTCGAAACTATATTATTTAATTAAATATTATGAAGAAGGTATTATTTGTACTCGCAGCTGCTGCATGCATGGTAGCTTGTGGAACCAAGAACGCTGAGAACACCGAGGCAGCTGCTGAGGAAGTTGTAGCAGAAGAAGTTGCTGAAGTAGCTGAAGAAGTTGCTGAGGAAGTTGTAGAAGAGGCTGCTGAAGTAGTAGAAGAAGTAGCTGAGTAATTTCTCAACACTCTAGCATAAAAGTCCATCCATGGGGTGGACTTTTTTTGTAAAAGATCATAAGTGTACGTTACGTTTGTTTATATCATCGTAATCATGAATCTCTGTATTGATCAAGGAAACAGTCGCGTCAAACTGGCGGTATTTGAAGAAGATGGCACATTGCTTAACCACTTCATTTATAAATCGTTCAGTGCCCGAGATGTGGATAAAATATGTTCTCTTTATCCTATAAAGAACAGTATCATATCATCGGTCGTGAATATCGAACCGGCGGTGGTGAATACGCTTATTCGCCGCACGGAGCACTTTGTGCTCTTTGATCATCAGACGCCCGTGCCTTTGAAAAATACGTATGATACGCCTGAAACGCTTGGACAGGATCGTTTGGCCGCTGCTGTTGGCGCCAATCATCTTTGTCCTAATCACAATCTTCTGATTATTGATGCCGGAAGTGCAATTACCTATGATTTTGTTTCGCAGGATAATGAATTCTTGGGCGGAAATATTGCTCCTGGGTTGAAAATGCGATTCCAGGCATTGAAAAACCAAACAAAAAAACTGCCGCTTGTAGAGATCGATGAAAAGCAGATCATCCCTTTGTTTGGAAAAAACACGAACGATGCGATATTATCCGGAGTGGTGCGTGGCGTGAAGTATGAGACGGAAGGCTATATGCGCACCTTGGAGAAGCGAGTGGGAACTTTCACTACTTTTCTTACCGGAGGTAATGGAGCATATCTGCAAGGAAACTTAAAAGCCAAAACAAGATTGGAACCTAATCTCGTTTTGATTGGCTTAAATTGTATTCTTAAATACAATATAGCAGAATAAAGTACGATATTTTGTGGTCGTATTCACAAAAATGCATTAAAAACATATTCTTTCATAAAAAAATGTCAAATAAATTTCCGTGTTTGGCATTTTTTTTGTATCTTTGCAGACGAATTGTGCATTGGGTGCGCAATCTTCTATAATAATGACGAAAAAGTTATCCATATCGCTCTTGTTTTTGCTGCTGTTGGTGGCAGGAGCAAATGCGCAAAATAATACACACTCTCCCTTCTCTCGCTTTGGTTATGGCGAGATGAATGACAATGTGCCGGGCGCGTATCGCGCATTGGGAGGCATAGGCATCGCCATGCGTGATAATCGTGTAATCAATCCTTCACAACCTGCTTCATATACGGTGGTGGATTCCACTACGTTTATGTTTGATTTGGCTGGTTCCGGCATGTGGAATCAATATAGTGATGCCGCAGGTAAGCGAAATCGCGGAAATGGCAATTTGGAGTATGTTACGATGCAGCTCCCTATCTATAAGCATTGGATTGGCATGTCGTTGGGCTTGAATCCTTATTCTATGGTGGGCTATGATTTTGCCATGTATGATTCCATTGCCAGTGATTATCACTATACGGCTACTTATCAGGGCACGGGAGGAGTGACGCAGATATATGGCGGCTTGAGCTTTAACGTGATGGATTGGTTCGCAGTTGGTGCGAACATTTACTATATGTTTGGCGAAGTGAATAATTCCAAAGCCTTGTCTTTCTCGGAGAGTTTGTCCACTTCAGCGGAAAGCAATATTATTAAGGTGTCTTCATTGCGTTATCGCGTGGGTGCACAATTTTTTCATCAGTTCAGCCATCATTTCTTTTCAGTTGGTGGCGTATTTGAGCCTCAAAAGCCAATGAAGGCCAATCATACTCGCATGGACGTGCAATCCAACGATACCATCATTAACGGCCCTATAGCTTCCGATTTTCCTATGTATTGGGGTGTGGGTGCTGCATATAATTATGATGGACGTTTTATGCTGAGCGTAGATTATTCGCGTTATTGTTGGGCTGATGCCCGCTATTATGATGAAACCGTTAATCTTCGTAATCGTCAAAAGATTGCAGTTGGTTTCGAATATACGCATAATCCAATGGGACGCCGCTATATAGATCATATGCCATGGCGCGTAGGTTTTTCTATGTCGGATTCTTACGTTCAAAAGATGACGGGGTGGGAATATGGCGTTTCGGTAGGTACTGCCTTCCCTTTGCATAATGTGGCAACTGTGCTGAATACTTCTATAGAGTATGGCTATCGCGGTATGGCAGACGTGATGAAAGAGCAATATTTGCGCTTTACGTTGAATGTTTCTATCTCGGAAAATTGGTTCTTCAAGCGCCGTCTCTAACGTTTGGCACGGTATTTGCTCGTTTTGAGGCAAAACATCATTCTGGAATAATTATTTAACTAAAAACACAATACAATCATGAAACTGAAAACTATTATCTTATTAGCCCTTTGTGCTGCAATGCCTGCAATGGCTTGTGCGCAGAAGAAAGGCAAGAAAGCTAAAAACGAACCGGTTGTAGAACAACAGGTTGAAGAAGCTCCAATCGTTACTGAGGATTGCATTATGTATACCTCATTGTTCCATGAGTCTGCAAAGAACAAGCAGTATGCCGACGCTATGGAAAACTGGGAGAAGGTTTATTCTACTTGCCCATCTTATTCAAAGAATGTGTATGTAGATGGCGAGAAGATTATTGAATGGAAACTTTCGACTCTTGAAGCAGGTAGTGCAGAATATAAGGAGTGGGGAAATCGTCTTATGAAACTTCATGATGATCGTATCAAATATTTCGGCGACGATGCCAAGTATCCTACTTCATATATTCTTGGTCAGAAGGCACTCGACTACTGCGAGTATTTCCAGGGCGAGGATATGACCGCAGCAATGCAGTGGCTCCGCACTTCTATCCAGGGCCAGGGTGGCAACTCATCACCTCTCGTAGTGCTCAAGCTTGCTGAAGTTTCTCTCAAAGCATACAAGGCTAATCCTGCTGCCAATGTAAATCAGTATATCTCTGATTATCAGATTTGCTCTGATGCATTCCAGGCTACTGCCAATGTGGCTCGTATTGCTTATAATGAGGTAGAGCACAAAGTGGACGCACTTGCTGATGGCGATGCCAACAAGGCAAAACTGACCGCACAACTTCAGAAGGAAGAGAAGAAATTGAATGCTGCTCTTGGCAATAAGAACAACCTCGACAGCCAGTTCGCACAGTCTGGTGCTGCTGATTGCAGCTTGCTTGACCAATTGTTCGAGCCTGTTGTAAACGCTAATCTCGGTGATCTTGAAACCCTCCAGAAGGTAATGAAACTCTATCGCCGTGTAGGTTGTACCGATAGCGATCCATATTTCGCTGCTGCAGAGGCTTCTCATAAGCTTAATCCTACTGCCGAGTCTGCTGCTGGTTGTGCTGCTATGTCAAAGAAGAAGGGTGAGTACAAGGACGCTGTAGCTTACTATGATCAGGCAACTGAACTTACAGAGGACATCGAAGATAAGGCTAAATATCAGCTCCTTGCTGCAAAGATTCAGCTTGAGAACCTCAAGAATTACCCAGCTGTTCGCAATTATGCAAAGCGTTCACTTGAGTATGTTTCTAATCAGAGTGCTTGCTACATCCTTATCGGTATGGCATACGCATCATCACAGCCATACACAAAGGAGGCTGTTGGTGCTAAGGCTGGTATTTTGAATAAGACTGTATTCTGGGCTGCTGTTGATAAATTCAATAAGGCAAAGCAGGTTGATCCTTCTTGCGCAGCTGACGTACAGAAGCTTATCAATACCTACTCTAAGTACTTCCCAACCAAGGAAGAGCGTTTCGACCTTCCTGGCGAGTTCTCTGGCTCAACCTTCACCGTTGGTGGTTGGATTGGTGAGACTACTGCTATTCGCTAATCGAAATGTGGTTATTCTTCTAAGGGAACTTAGAACGCAGGATGACTTTCACTCATAAAATATTACTGACAGGTGTCAGCGCTGTAATGGCGCTGACATTTGTGTCTTGTGGCAAAGACGTAAAACTGACGGCAGAAGCAGTCGAAGATCGTGCCACGATGCCTGTGCTGGATTCGCGCCAGGTGACTACGCTCATTTCCGATTCCGGTGTGGTGCGCTATCGAATCACTACAGCTTCCTGGCAAATCTATGATAAAGCAACGCCAGCTTATTGGGAATTTCCGGAAGGTGTATATCTGGAGAAATTCAATCCGCAGGATTTATCGGTAGATGCGTATCTTCAAGCCGATTATGCACATTATAATCGAGATGATGAGATATGGCATTTGGTGGGGAACGTGAAGGCGAAGAATCTTGAAGGAGAGGAATTTGAAACGCCAGAACTTTGGTGGAGCCAGAAAGAGGAACGAGTGTGGTCGGATCAAACGATGTCGATACGTCGCGCCACTTCCATCATTAATGGTGTTGGCTTTGATTCCAATCAGGATATGACGCGCTATACGATACGTCGCCCTACGGGCATTATTCCAATAGATGAGTAATGAGTAAAAAAAGATGCACTTCAATTGAAGCGCATCTTTTTCTAATTATGTCCAGACGTACTTGGATTCTTTTTACCATGCGAAGAGAGGGTAATTTTTCATCATGGCATTCACTTCTGCTCTTACGGCTGCAATATTTGCCTCGCTTTCTGCATCGCGCAATACGCGATCGATCAATTCAACGATTTCAGGCATCTTATCTTCTTTGAGGCCGCGAGTGGTGATAGCAGGCGTTCCAAATCTCAAACCAGAGGTTTGGAATGGAGAACGGCTATCGAATGGCACCATATTCTTATTCGTGGTGATATCGGCAGCAACCAATGCTTTTTCTGCTACCTTACCGGTCAATTCGGGGAACTTGGTACGTAAGTCGATCAACATGCAGTGGTTATCGGTGCCACCTGAGATCACTTTATATCCCTTATCAACGAATGCCTGTGCCATAGTGGCTGCATTCAGTTTCACTTGCTGCTGATAGATCTTAAATGAAGGATCTAATGCTTCGCCAAATGCAACTGCTTTTGCTGCGATCACGTGCTCCAGCGGACCACCTTGAGTGCCTGGGAATACAGCTGAATCGAGCAGGGCAGACATCATCTTCACTTCACCCTTAGGAGTGGTTTTTCCCCATGGATTTGGGAAGTCTTCGCCCATCAGGATAACGCCGCCACGAGGACCGCGGAGCGTCTTATGGGTGGTGGTGGTAACGATATGCGCATATTTCACTGGATTCTTGAGCAAACCTGCTGCAATCAAACCTGCAGGGTGAGCCATATCCACCATGAAGATTGCACCAATTTCATCAGCTACTTTACGGATGCGAGCATAATCCCATTCGCGGCTGTAGGCAGAAGCACCAGCGATAATCAGTTTTGGCTTCTCTGCACGAGCTTTTGTTTCCAATTCTTCATAATCAACGCGACCATCTTCTTCCTTTACGGAATAATCAATGGCATTAAACATCAAGCCAGAGAAATTCACAGGAGATCCGTGTGAGAGGTGACCTCCGTGAGAAAGGTTCATTCCCATGAATGTGTCGCCAGCTTGCAGGCATGCCATAAATACGGCCATATTTGCCTGTGCGCCAGAGTGTGGCTGAACATTGGCATAAGCTGCACCATAAAGAGCTTTCAGTCTCTCGCGTGCAATTTGCTCTGCTTCGTCCACAACCTCGCAGCCGCCATAATAGCGGTGGCCGGGATAGCCTTCGGCATACTTATTGGTTAACACACTGCCCATAGCTTCCAGCACTTGATCTGATACAAAGTTCTCGGATGCAATGAGCTCAATACCTTTCATTTGACGCTCTCGCTCGCGGCGAATAATGTCGAAAATTTGGGTGTCGCGGTTCATAAATGAATGTTTTATAGAAAAGTTTTTTATAGAAAATGTCTTTTTCTTTTGAAATTTGCTGCAAAGTTACTCAAAAATTTTCATATATCAAAATATTTTAGTAATTTTGCAAAAGATTATTCGCACATGCGCACGCATTTATATAAGGTTTGGAGTCTATGTGCGAATAGCTCATTGTTTTGGCATAATTTTTGTTACTTAAAATACGATCTCTCCTACTGGCACTATTTAAAATAGTAAGTAATACAAACATCACGCATATTATGGAGAAATTGGGAAATGCCTTTGTGCCAAATTCCCTACTTGGATTGGCTGGGGGTATTCAGTATTTGAAATTGAAAGGTGCGTCGAAAGACCCACGCAACGAACAAGCTAAGACTTTGCGCAATATCTTGGCATATGCAAAGGATAGCGAATATGGCAAAGAACATGATTTTGCAACTGTTCTGGAGGCTACTACTCCAGAGGAGTTGTTTTCCCGTTATCAGAAAGCCGTCAAGGCAAATGAATACGAAGATTTCCGCCCGTACATCAATAAAATGAAAGCAGGGGAGAGCGATGTGCTTTTCCAGGGACGTCCTGTGCTTTATGCTACCACCAGTGGCGCTACGGGTGAGCCAAAATGGATTCCAATCTCAGAGAAATATCTTGGCGATATTTATGGCAAAATGAATAAATGCTGGCTTTTCAATTTTATTCACTTGCGCCCAAAAACCTATAAAGGAAAGATTGTGTCGGTGGTAGGCAAGCAGATTGAAGGCTATACGCCGGATGGCACTATTTACGGTTCGGTATCTGGCTTCACCCAGAAGAATTGTCCGGGTTTTGTGAAGAAACTTTACGCATCTCCATCTGAGATTTTCAATATTGATGATTATACGGCACGCAATTATGCCATCATGCGTATGGGTATTGAGCATAATGTGACGCTTGTTGTCACAGCCAATCCTTCTACAATGGTAGAGATGCAGCATAATGTGGATGTATGGTACGATGAGTTTTGCAAGGATATTGAGAATGGTACGCTCAGCGATAAAGTATCGATTCCTCAGGAAATCCGAGATGCTGTGAAGGATTACTTCCATCCAAATCCTGAACGTGCCAACGAACTTCGCGAACTCAAAAAGAAATATGGTCAGGTATTGCCAAAACATTATTGGCCGGATTTGCAATTGCTCACTACGTGGAAATGTGGCAATACGCAGATTTATCTGGAGAAATTGGAAGGATCGTTCCCTGAAGGCATGCTTCATCAGGA
Organism: Paludibacteraceae bacterium; assembly: GCA_045600985.1. GTDB lineage: Bacteria > Bacteroidota > Bacteroidia > Bacteroidales > Paludibacteraceae > Colicola. The sequence goes on along the minus strand of JAZRYY010000011.1, from coordinate 72,266 downwards.
ATTTGCATATTTCTCTTCTGAATGCCGTGCGGGATTGGTGCTTGATGATAGCAACGAAACGGTGCTTTTCCCACATATGCACTACTATGAATTCAAAAAAGCGGATGAATTTGATGATCCTGATGCACGATTCTATCAGTTGCATGAACTTGTGCCTGGCGAACGCTACTGCCCATTCGTAACAACCTTTTCTGGTCTTTATCGCTATAATATGAACGATATCCTTGAGGCCGCTGCGCCATTATTTGGCACAACACCTCGTGTGCATATGGTGCAAAAGGTGAATGGTATCGTAACAATCACAGGCGAAAAACTCTACGAAGGTCAGTTTATTGATGCGGTCAACAAAGCTGCAGAAACCACCGGCAAACGTCTCAACTATTTCACCGGATATGCCAATCTTGCAGAGAGCCGATATGATTGGTATTTTGAATTTGAAGATCAAAACACTACCCAGGAGGAAGCTGAAGAATTTGGCAAACTCGTGGATGAAAATATCAAGCAGACGAATATTGAATATGAAGCAAAGCGTAATTCTTTCCGATTGAAAGATGCCAAGATTTATCGCTTGCAACTCCATGCCTTTGATAGCTGGAAGGCTGGCATAATCAATAAATCGGGCCAGGATGCTTCTCGCTTTAAGCCCAATGTGTTGGCTCAGCATGAGGAACGTCATCAGGAAATGATGAAATACATCCTGTGATATTTGTATTTATGAATGTATGATTGGTACGTTGATGTTCCGTTGACACATTGCGGACACATTACGGACACATAGTAGACTCAACAAAACCCTATATTTTTGTATATATGAATTTCCCATTCACAATTAACACCATGCTCGCCGTAGCAGGTGGTTGGCAAGCGATTCGACTTCGTAGAGCCAGCAAAAATCCTCGTTTTACGGCGGAGAAAACCCTCCGTGATATTTTGGGCATCTCCAAAGATACCGTATACGGCCGCGAGCACCACTTTGCAGAAATTCTGAAAGCAACCACGAGCGGAGAATTCTTCCGTTTGTATCAGCGTTTCGTGCCAGTAAATGATTTTGAAGCGCTTCGTCCATATGTAGAGCGTCATAAGCAAGGCGAAAAAGATATCCTTTTTCCTGGCAAGCCGGATATGTATGCTACCACCAGTGGCACTACCAGCGAACCTAAATGGGTGCCTATGACCCATAAATATCTGAAGGATGTATATGGCAAGATGTCTCATCGCTGGACGTGGAACTTCGTGTGCCACCGTCCATTCTGCTTTGCCGGTCATATTCTTCAGATTGTAGGCAAGGAAGTGGAAGGCTATGCGCCAGATGGCACCCTGTACGGCTCCGTAAGTGGTGTGCTCGTGCGTGACATACCTCATATTCTTAAAAAGCGATACACGGCACCTCCTGAGGTGATGAGTATTGCGGATTATAAGGCTCGCAACTACGTGGTAATGCTCCTTGCCATGCAGTGGGAAGATCTTACGTTCTGGGCTACTGCCAATCCTTCTACCGTGTTGGAATTGCTCCACACCGTAGAAGATAATTACGATCAGATTTGCAATGATATCGAAACGGGCGTTATTACGGATACAATGCCGATTGAGGATGACCTCCGCAAGGTGATTGCTCCATATCTCCATGCAAACCCAAAGCGTGCGCATGATCTCCGCAAATTAAAGAAGTTGTATGGTACTCCATTGCCAAAGCATTATTTCCCACACTTGCAGATTCTCAGCACGTGGAAATGTGGCAACACCAAGATCTATATGGATAAATATGAGCAGGCTTTCAATTGGAAGCAAACGTTCTATCAGGAGCTTGGCTATATTGCTACGGAATGCCGCTTCGGTTTCTCTATCGATGAAACCAACGAATCAGTTCTCTTCCCACATTTCCACTATTATGAGTTTGTGGACGAAGAGGAATTGGATTTGCCAAACAAGCATTTCCTTCAGATTGATGAATTGGAGCAGGGTAGGCGCTATTGCGCATACGTGACCACGTATTCCGGCCTCTTCCGCTACAACATGAACGATCTTATCGAGGTGGGCGGCAAATATATGAATACGCCTACCATCCACATGGTTTCAAAGGTGAATGGCATCGTGAGCCTTACTGGTGAAAAGCTTTATGAGCCACAGTTCATTCAGGCCGTACACGAAGCAGAAGAGCAGACGGATATCAAAACCACTTTCTTCGTTGGCTTTGCTGATGTGGAAGAATCCAAATATCATTTCTATTTCGAATTTGAGGATGCTGAAACCTCTCAAGAAGTGGCAGATCGCTTTGCTGAAGTGGTGGATGAACATCTGCAGAAGATTAATATTGAATACGAAAGCAAGCGTCAGTCATTCCGCTTGCATGCTCCAGAGGCACATATTCTTCAAAAGAATGCGTATAATCGTTTCAAGACGCGTTGTTTGGAGAATGGTATGCGCGACGGACAGTTCAAATTCAATCTTTTGATGCAGGATGAAAAGCGTCGTGGGCTCTTCCAAGGCTTGATTCTTACCATTCAGGACCAAATTAATAACGTACGCGTGGAGCGTGCACATAAGCGCAATGAACGCCAGAAGGCACGTGAGGAGCGTCAGGCTACTCGCAAAGCAAAGAAAGCACCAAAGGCAATAGCTGCTCCTGAAGAAGAAAAATAACAGCATAAGCTAATAATGGCTATTATTACCATTAAAGATATTGACGTAACTTCGGTAGATGGTGTTATCCTGGATTTGGATGGCACCGTCTACGATAAGTTTTTATTGCCTTTCCGCTTAACGATGGGGGCGATAAGTATGTGCAAATTGGGCACTTTCGTGGCCGAGCGACTCACGCGTAAGGCCATCCGAGGCAATTATTATGGCTCTACTGAAGCGTTCTATGAGGCATTCTTCTCGGGTATAGGTCTTGGCATACCCGCCTTGAAACGTCGTGCCAAACGTTGGTATACCACGCAGTATTGGCCACTAATGCTTCGCACGTTGGAAAAGCATTATCGTGTGCGTCCATGGATGGTGGAACTAATTAAGGATTTACGTGCCGCTGGCATTAGAGTATCGGTCTATTCCGATTATGAAGATGCAGAAAAACGCTTGCAGATCCTGGGATTGGATACATCTCTCGTGGATGTGATAATCACCTCGCCGGAGATTGGCGGACTGAAGCCTTGCAAGGAATCTATGTTGGCAGTTGCCAAAGCAATGGGCGTGACGCCAGAACGTTGCCTGGTGATAGGCGATGGAAAGAAAGCAGATGGCCGAGGAGCTGCTGCTATTGGTGCACAATTTATTTTATGTACTCGTAAATGAAAAATTTTGAAGTAAAGCAGGGCACATATGTGCCTGATATGGGACTTACCTATGATGAGCGCGACCCATACGTGCGCATGTATAAGCCCGTATACGATCGCGTATGCAAGGTAGACGAGCATTATCCATTCGTGGATGATTCGTTTCGCTCACGTTTCAACCGATGGTGGGCATACCCGGTTATTCTGTATGGAGCCGTAGGTGGCTTGCTGAAGATTCGTTCCGGTGTACGCTTCCACGGACGTGATATCTTAAAGAAGTATAAGAAAGAGTTGGCAGGCGGCTATATCTCTATCGCCAATCATATGCATCCTCATGATTGCGAGGCTGTGCTGATTGCGTTGGGGGCTAATCGCCATACGAAGATTCCAATGTTTCAGAAGAATTTTGAAACGAAGAATCAGCCATTCCTGAAATTGGTGGGTGGTGTACCTATTCCGCCTGTGGAAGAAGGGCTTTCTGCCATGAAGCAGTTCAATTCTGCTTTTGATGAATTTAATCGCAGAGGCTATAATTTCCATATCTTCCCAGAGATGAGCAAGTGGCCGTGGTACACGCCATTACGCCCGTTCCAAAAAGGTGCTTTCACGATGTCGTATAAATATGGCATGCCTATTGTGCCATGTGTGATTACGTATCGCGAGCGTACGGGTATTTATAAGCTCTTTGGCCCGACTAACGAACCATTGATCGATGTTACAATTGGTGAGCCGATCTTCCCGGATAAATCAAAGCCTCGTAAGGATGAGGTGGATAATCTGCTTACAGCTGCCCATGCTGAGATGCTTTCTCTGATGCATATCACGCAAAACCCTTGGCCAGCACAGATATAAAAAGTCCCCTGCAGTTGCATGCAGGGGATTATTTTTTATGTGGGCAAAAATTTTCTTTACTCCCAACAGTCGTACGATCGTTCACTTACGCAGCTGCCAACGTCGCCTTGCGCAATATCATGCAGTTTTCAAATACCTTGAGCAATCATTTTCACGATTGCCAACCCCGCCTTTCCATCTCCAAAGAGGTTAGGGTAGTCGCCTTGATAATGCAATAATTGCTCAGCAGCGGAAAGAATACGTTCTTTGCTGGCATCGGCAAGGATTCCTGCTCCAGCTGCCACGATTTCAACCCATTCCGTTTCCGGACGCATAATCACGCATGGCGTATGATAGAAGAAAGCCTCTTTTTGCACGCCGCCGGAATCGGTTAGTACCAATTGCGCATGCTTTTCCAGAAGGATGATTTCAAAGAATGAAGCAGGTGGAATCATCATGATGTTGCTGCAAGCCTGCACTTTTGCATATAACTCTTCAGAAAGAGATATTGGAAGCATCTTTTTCGTGCGAGGATGGAGCGGCAGCACGATTGTATGTTCTTTCGCAATCTCCAGCATCGCTTCAAAGATAGCCGTGAGGCGGGATGGGGTATCGGTATTATCATTTCGATGGATGGTGGCTAAGATAAAAGCTTTATCTCTAAGACCATATTGCTCCAATATATGGCATTCCTTCTCTGCCATTTCAGCAAAATACAAACTGTTATCCAGCATCACGTCACCCACAAGGGCAATCTTTCTCATGGCTTTGCCTTCACATTGATAATGAGTGGCATCAAATCCTTCTTTTCGGAGATTATCAACAGCCGTTTGAGTAGGGCAGAAGAGGATAGTGCTCAGTTGATCACAGACCATGCGGTTCACTTCCTCCGGCATGGCCATGTTGTAGGAACGAAGTCCTGCCTCAATGTGATAAATAGGCACGTGGAGCTTGCTGGCAGCAACGGCTCCAGCCAACGTGGAATTGGTGTCGCCATAAAGAATAACGCCATCGTAGTGCTCCTGCTGGAGTACGTTCTCTATGCCTCTAATCATCTCGGCCGTTTGCGTGCCGTGACTGCCAGAACCGATATGCAGATTATACGTAGGTTCCGGTATGCCTAACTGGCGAATGAAGATGGCCGACATATTATCATCGTAGTGCTGCCCCGTGTGAAGAATATGTTCCACGATAGGCTCCCTAATAGCCACGTCCGAAGCATCATCCATGGCTTTCCCCGCAGCTTCGCCCATAATTTCTCTATTATACTGTTGTATGGCGCGACTCATCGCCGCCGCCTTAATAATCTGCGGCCTCGCCCCTATGATAGTAAGTAATCTCATATCATTTTTATTATTTTTAATCCTAATTTTCCTAATGTATGCAGGAATGGTTTGCAGACATACTGGTATCTTCCATATTCTTTCAAATCGCCTCCCATTGCTAACTTGAAGTCTCGTACGCCATATGGTTTTCCCGGTTCGCCAGCTCCCATAAGATCCAAAGTGGCAATACCATGCCGCTGAGCATACTCCATGGTGCTCCAAGTGGCAATGACGTCGCCTACCACAAACCATTCATAGATGACGCGATTTCCAAGTATAGGGCAGAGCATGCCCCCGGTGATTTTCCCATTCTTTTTCGTGAGAATAAGAACTCCTCTTTCATCACGAATAAAGGTTTGGAAGAAATCTTCGGGATAGAGTGGGGTGTGCACTTTCTTTTTATATAACTGCTGAAGCAATTGATAGAAATGATGCACATCCTTTGACAAACCATCACCTTTCAGTACCTTCACCAATTCGCCTTCCTGCTGTGCTTTATTGATTTGCCTGCGTTTGCCTTCCTGCATGCGTGCATACATATTATCTATAGTGTCGCATGCAATATGCACGTCGTAATGAGGCGTATAGGTAAACCCGGCATTTTGAAAGGCACCTGTCCATTGGCTATAATCATTGAAGTTGCGCGTTTCAATATAGATTGTTTTTCTGTCTATCAAATGCCGCACGTGGTGCATCAGGCATTCCACCTCTTCTTCTGTGGCATCATTTGCAAGCAATGGTCCTCCATATATAATGGCTCTTCGCGTGAAAAATTGCCTGATAGGATTATGTTCTCGAGTTGTATAGCCCATGCACAGTCCTACCAATATATTCCCTGCATCTTCCTCCTCTGCCCCCCCACTTCTTTCTATTGCCACAATAAATGGCTCAAATATCTCCGTCAATGACGCATAGAAATCATACGCCTCCCTGGTCTGAAACCAGGAAGCCGTCGCCGATTCCGCAATGAGTTGCTCCCATTGCTCTGCGTTAATGTCGTCGATATGTGATATAACAGTCATTTTGTTATATGAAGCAACATATCCGTAATTTGAGCATTTGCATCACCTACCTGAGCATAATAGGCTTTGCATTTACCTTCCCATTCTTTTTTGCGTGAATGCTGTGCAAAATCAGTCAGTACAGGAAGCACATTCTTAAATTCCCGAATATTGCGAAGCAAGCCATATTGATTTTCAAGTACCTTGAAATTGGTCATATCATCAGGTCCCACAAAAGAATTGCTTCGTATGGCCGGAGTGCCCAGCAAAGCAGCCTCTGCGGCCATTGTTTGTGAATCTCCAAGATATAGGTCCGCACCAGCCAATACGCTGTGTATGGCGGCTGCTGGGGTAGGTAATTTATATTGCTGCAAATTTTCCGGCAATGGTTTTTCCGAAGATATGTACACATGCATATAAGGCTCTATTGCTTTTAACAGTGCCATTTTTTCTTCCAGCGTGAAACCTGCGTTATTCACATCATGATTAGCATACCATCCCACGAATCTCAATACGGCATAAGGTTTTTTTAAGCTATACTGCTCAGCAATATGATCATTCACATGCAATACAGATGGCGATAAATAGCAATCTTCAAACATTCCTTTGATGCGTAGATGCTTCTCTCCAAAATTGAGCGCAAAATTGCCAGGAGTAATTACTTTAGTGGCCAAGGGAACCACATATTGGTTCGTAACTTTCACCACCTCAGAATCTGGGAAAATCACGGATCTCCGTCCGGTTATCCATGCAATGAACGTTCCATAAAAGGAAGCTTTGGATACGATTACGTCAGGACGTTCTCGTCGCGCTATCTTATAATAGTTCCATAACAATTTGGGCGTGCCGAGAATCTTATCGCGTAAGTTCTTTTTGTGCAGACCAAAGATTTCATATGTTACTCCTTCTTCCTGCAGCACATTAAGCAGTACATCCTTATCGCGTGCCAAGACCTTGATATCATGACCATCGGCTAGGAGTTGAAGCATGATATACTTAAACTGATAGTAATGCTTGGGATGGTTTAATTCAAAAATGTATTTCATTGTGCGAAATATTTAATGGGTTTGCACGGACTTCCCACAGCCACGCAGTAAGGCGGAATATCCTTAGTAACTATGCTTCCAGCACCAATCACGGCACCCTCTCCAATCGTTACGCCGGGCATGATAATGCTGCCAATACCTATGTGAGCACCATCTTTGATTACAATTGGTTTGTATTCCAATTCGCAATCCATCACAGGTTTGCCCACCTGATATTCTTCTAGATTGCGCTGATGGCACAGCAGCATTACGCCACGCGTGATCCATACGTTTTTACCAATGGTGATAAGTTCCGGTGCCGATTGATCCACATCCACAGTGGCAGCAATTTTTGTGCCACTACCAATCTTCATGCCCATTAATTTATAAAAAGGCATACGCAATTGGGCTGGAAATAAATGCCGTGCACATGCTGCGCATATGCGCACTACCACGCCATGTGTAACATTCTTTGCCGTTCTATGATTATTTGCCATAATAATTAATTTTTATTATGTAAGAAAAACCGATGTTTCCCGTTTTTATTTGTTTCGAATTTATCTACGTATTCCAGACGTACATCGCAACCATCTCCTGCAAAACGTTGCATTTCTTGAAGCAGTTTATGTTCGTCTTCTTCACAGAAAGTGGCACCCTTTTGCACTTTTAGAACAATCTCTGAGCCGGAACATTGCTGGATTTGAAATGCTACGATATCAAAATTGAGAATCAGGATAGTGTATCCGGGAGCCGTGAGTACATGTCCGTTATCCAACCGTATGATATCAGATGTGCGTCCAACCACCTGACGCAGTACCTGTCCGTTATATTCATTGGCAGGCGCATGATTATCCAGCGTGGCTACATCTCCATATTCATATCGGATAAATGGCATGGGATAACTGAAAAGGTTCGTAGATATAAGTGTACCCGTTTGAGGCGCAATTGGATCAATTATTTCAAGTAATGCATTATATCCTACATGATATGAGCCTGCATGATCTTCATATGCCGTTACTCCTGCATCTCTGCTGCCATAGCAATCCATCACATGGCAATGAAATGCCTGCTCTATGGTGGTGCGGTAATGTTGCGTTAGATTCTCTGAAGTGGTGTACGCCGCGCGTATATCCAAATCTATCTTTTGGCGCTTTACGTAATCAGCAAGCACGTAAACGGCAGTAGCATACCCATATACGTAATGAATCTTTTTCTTTTTAATGAAATCCACATATGTAGCACATAGATTATCATCCAGATTCATACTGTTTCGAGCATATTCATTGCGAATACTATCGTAGATACGTCGCTTCAATGATGGCTTCTTTTCAAAGATGGATGCACTACCAAGGGCCAGAAAAGCATCTCCGTATCGATATCCCGTTTTTCGCCAGTTATATATCTTAGCTGCAGTTACCCATCCCCATACATTCTCATCGCATAGGTAGTTCATGGGGCTGCCTGTGGTACCACCTGTGTGGTCTTTTCGATACTTATATTGATGCATATTATCTGCGATCAAATCTTCGTATCGGGAACGTACTATCTCTTTTGTGAGGATCGGAAGTTTCTTTAGATCTTCACGCGTTTGGATATCATCGGGCGTTAATCCTCGCTGATCCATTATTTCTCGATAGTAACGAGTGTGCTCATATGCATGCTTCACCAGCAATCTCATCTGTTCATCTTGCCAACTGCATACATCTTCAGCAGACCACAATGTCATCCCCTTAAGGCGTTTTAGCCATTTACTTGCACATGTTCCTACATACATTTCAGCCGTAGGAAGAATCATAGTGAGTATAATGTTTTCTTTTAGTCTACCCATATAAAAAAATCATATGTTATAAATAGATTTTAGAGCTATTGATACTTTTGCCCATGTGTATTTCTCTGCGTCAAGTCGAGCTGCAGTTATCATATTCATTGCCTCTTCTTGATGAGCGAACGGCCAAAGCATCTGCTCTGCCATTTCTTCATCATTATCATATTCAAATAAGAGACCTGTTTTTCTGTCCTCTATCACATATGGAACGCCACCAACTCGGCTGGAAATCACCAATAATCCTGCCTGCATGGCTTCCATAACGCTCACGGGCATATTGTCAACGCGTGGAGCAGAAAGTAGGATGTCTGCTTTTGCCAGATACGTTGCTACCTGCGCCTGCGGCACCTGACCTATGAACTGCACGTTTTTCAGCATGCTCTCCTTCACGTATTGCTCCAGCATTGGCCGCTGATCTCCATCTCCAAGAATCAATAATGATGCATCTGGAATCTGCTCTTGCACTCTTTTGAATGCACGCAAGATACATGGAATATTATATAACTCCCGCAAATGGCGAATACTGATGAATGATGGCGTAATGGCATTCTTATCGGTTGGCTGATATTGGCTATCCGGCAGAATATTGGGGATTACTACGCATGGTATCTCATAGCGTTTGAACACCTGCTCAAGGAAACCATTCAGCACGATCACCTGGTCTGCTCGGGTAAGCCAACGTTTGGCAAATTCTGACTTCTTGGCAAAGAAAGTTTCGGCTCCGCCGCCATGATAAGTTACTACGATACGCTTGTGGCGCATTTTTCCTGCTATCACTCCCATTATGATAGGAAGAAAGCCTCGATCGGAGCATCCATGAATATGGAGTACATCATATTGGTCAGCTATCCAAATCAGCTTCAAGGCAAGCCATATGCGCACGATAGGATTCCCCGTGGTGGAGAAAATGCGGCATTCATATCCCTTTTGCTGCATGTTATCATAGAGCAACTTCACTTGCCCACTGATACCTCCCACTTCGCCCTTATAATTGCATATATATAATATATTTTTCATTACATTCCTCTACCTCTTAATTTTATTAACTGCCATAAAATAATGGCGGTTCCTATGGCTACACACCAGATAACATACCATCGCTTCTCTCGTTTCTTGCATAGGCTCAATCCGTAAGCCGCAAAAGTTAGTTCAAGCGGTTCTGCTGGCATATGGAATCGCTGCGCCGCACCAAAGGCACTAAAAATAATCACCACCAAATAGCCAATCAGCATGGCTCCAAGCAGAATATGATTGCGCCATTCTCCCGAGAAAATCAACATGAATATGCCCAAAATGCAAAAGCCGGACATTATATTCTTCACCACCAATCCGCCGTGCAGCATTCGTGAGTTTTCTTGTCCTTCGGTTTCTACCATAGTAGGAAATGGAATAGTAAACATCAAGGGCGCAAACACCGCAGCACCAGCATATTTCGCAAAACTATTTGTTTTTACCTGCACGCTCAAACGTGAGGATTGGTTACTATCGCGTTGCTCCCAAACGGTTTCTATCTCGGACGCTATACGTCCGCCTGCGAAATAGCCAATAGCAATCAGCATCACCAGAATCACACTCCAGCGCCTTCCCCAGCTGGCCACTCGTTCGCTGGTCATCACAAAAGTGAGAAAAACCGACATCATGGCGGCCATACCAACAACCGTTCGAAAGCAAAATAATAATCCGGCAAGAAGCATTACCAAGGCGAGACTTCGCCAATTAAATCGCTTGAGCCTGAGCAACTTATCAGCCTCGTTCAAATAGGCAATAATGAGGAAAATCATTTCCGTTTCCTTCAGGTGCATGCCGGAATAGATGATCAATTCCGGCATTAACATGCAAAATGTGCCAGCTAATCGGCCGACCTGCTCGCCAAAATTTCTTGCTGCCAATTTATAGAGCAATACACAGGTATAGGCACTAAGGATTGTTTTTATAAATCGTGCAAAAATAATACTCTTTCCGCTAATCAAATACAAAATAGTCAGCCACATGGGATAACCAAAATCGGAAACGCCACCGCCTGCACCAAATTTATAATCCCAATATTCTGTCATAAATGTGCCACGCTGTATGCAATCAACCATCCATTCTGCTTCTCCGCTATACCCAACAGCATCTGCCGCATGAAACATAAAGGGTTGGCCTGTCATTTCTTGAAAGAACCAATAAAGGAATAACATCACGGCAAGGCGAATACCCCATCCCGACCAGAATAGTTTTTTTGCAAATCGTTTTCTGCTGGAAATGACTGCCCATTGTTTTGACAGCGAATTGCCAGCATAGAAAAATAATCCTATTTCTGCGATGCCGAATAATATCCAATACCAATTGAGCATCATGTTGGGCATGAATGCCAAGGTGAGAAGCAAAGCAGCCGCATATACCAAGTATACGTTGCTGCTAACCCACTTGGGCAGAAATAATGCTTTTTGCTCGGCAAGCAAGTGATTATGTATAATGCCTTGTTGCATTTATTCAAATATTTTTCTTTTCAATTTGATTATTCTGATTTTCCACTGCGGTCCCAGCCATTTTAATACCTTGGCTTTCCAACTGCCATTCTCTGCCCATGAATGCAAGCCTTTATGTTCGCAATATGTATTGGAGGAGCGAAGATCTTCGCCTGTGGTTAATACAGGGCAGAAATAATCCACGGAGTATATTTGCACCCATTCCGGCTTATGAACATCAAGATTGGCGAAGAAAGTTACATTCGTAGTGAGATCATATGTGCCATCTTCACATATAAAATGGCGATTATCATAGGCATGCATCATCTTAGTAACCCATATCCCGTGCGGCTCGGATGCGATTACACCCATCATAGGTGGCTGACGTTTACTTCCTTCACGCCCAATAAAGGCCACATTATTCAAGAGTGGTTCGAATGATTTATACACCTCAAAATCCACATCCATATAGATGCCCCCCTCTCGCTCCAATGCCCAAAGGCGCACATAATCCGATACAAAGGCATATTTTTTCGCCTCATATGCTTCTTTGCAATAATCATTGCAGGCGATAGGATCGGGACGGTTGTGGGCTACGCAATAATCAGCAATAGTTTGCTCATTCCATTCCTTATAGATCCATCCTTCCGCTTCCGGCATATGTTCATGCCATGAGTTGATGCATTTTTGCACCAATTCAGGGAACGGATTGCCTCCCAGCCAAACGTAATGTATTATTTTAGGAATCATAACTGTTTTTCAAATTTAATATATCGATCCGCAAGCCATGCAATGAGTATTGTGGCCGTGCACACAACGAGCACCTCAATCGCAGCATACCACGCATTATCCGCAATAATATTCATCTCTTCACAAATAGTTGCTCCTGCAGCAATAATTATAGGGTGGAAAATATAGATGGCATAAGAAATTCGTCCAAAGAATTGTGAGATACCATTTTCAAGTAAGGCATGTCCACAAAAACCAGATAATATGACCATTACCGATATAAGCGCGATTATTTCGGCTCTAATCACAGATGGCAAACGGGTAACTGGCATATATTATTTTGACAAGTTTCTTTTGGGAGTTGTTTTTTTTAGGAGGAGGGAGGAGGAGGGTGTGTTAACCTTGAGTTGCATTCATATTTCATAAATCTACGATTTCTTGGGTTTCCTATATGTCGCTCTAAACTCCCCATTCTCAGGTTGAAGTTTTCTACACAAATATGGTGTATGTTGTATAAGATAATCTACAAGTTCATTATTTTGTACGTTATTTTGCAGAGATGGAGTACTATTATTCGAATAGATAGTAAATTCCGTGTACGGATACCCTAAAGAATTTACCATTCTTTCCGTGCAGGAACTATCATATGGACTAGATTTATGAACCTTGTTGATTAACTCAATTTTTGTATGCCAACAATCATTATACGAGTAGATTTCTAGCGCATTCACTATTAAATTGTAATCAGTATCGTCATCCAACTCAACATCATGATAGAATTCGCATATTAATCGAGCATACTCGTATTTATCATCAGTATCATTATCCAAGACTGCATAGGTGTCCATAAAAAACATCTTTTGCTCAATAGTCAGATTGGACTTTAAAATTTCACATCCCAATGCATTTGAATTTGTAAATTCAACATCATTTTTATCTTGCATAATGTCATCCATATACATTATGAGATATTTAGCTATTATTGAATACGAGTACTTAGATATAAAAGTCGTATTGTCAGACTTGTATGCAATAAGTCCATTATCCAGAAGAATGGATAAACGCTCCTCATTCAGCCCATCTATATTCTTAAAATCTACATAATATAACGCTGAGCTAGCCACTAACCGGTACGCATCCAATGATAGAGAATGATTGTTATCCAACAAAGCGCACTGTAGTTCATTATCCCCATCCTGCATTTTAGTTTGTGACAAATCAACTGCATGTATATCTACATAATCAGTAACTATCTTTGAATCGGATATATTTTTATATGCTACACGAACATTACTCCATGTCGGATAAACGAGATCCGATTTCACTAATATAGCATTACGTTCCGCACTTATCTCGCTCAGGTTAGAAAATTTCCTTTTTTGCATTCCACAATAAGCAACCAATTGTTCATCTGTAATCTCGCCATATTTTGTCATAGCTAGCATTGCAGACTCATCCTCCTCAACATTAGAATTAGGGAACAAACTTAACAATTGTACAATATCTTTCGTTACATACTGTTTTATAGTCTTTTCTCCTTTCAGTATAACCGAGAAGGATTTAATATCAAAATCCGGTCCATATATTAGTTTGAGATTCTCATAATTTACCGCATATTGATTGTGAGAGACCACATTATCGAACAACGGCTTAGTAGTTTCATTCGGAAGAATAAGGGTATTGAAAACCAAATGATTACAACTAATAAATTGGCCAAGTTTATGGAAATCATAATTTGCAAAATCCTCAGCTATAAACGAATATTGCGACTCAACAAACTCCTTCTCCTCCTTTGACATAGGTAAGTCATTAGAAGCATACCTATATAATAGATGCAACATATGGGTACGTACCTCGTTATCCTTTTCATCTGCAATACAACTAACACACCCCTGCCACTGCTTAAAAAGTTCTTCAAAGAATAGCATCTTTTTGTTTGGCAGGTGGTCATATTGAACGACAAAATCAAGATGTCGACGAGCTGTCTGGATAAAATTATCCAAACGCGCAAAAGATGCATCCTGTATCAAATAATCTAATAAATCGAAATTTAAAATACTACGATTTTTATAATTGTCTGTATAAATAGTATCAATGAATGCACCAATATGATTTAACCTATACCCATATTCCAAAGGGATATTCTGTATTACAGATTGTTGGAACCTAAAATCTTGATCATCAAATGAACCCGTATAAGTATAGGAAACATATGATGAATAATCATCGGATATATATCCTGCTCTTATCAATGCATGCAAGATGTCAATAGAAACGATTTCGGTGCTCTTTTCCTCATTTTCTTTGCATTCATTTGGTTTCGTCGCTTCAATTAAAATTGATTTCGACATATTTCCATCCTCAATCTCACACATCAAATCGCATAAAGTCTTGTTCTCTATGTTATAAATTTGATTTTCGATCTTATTTTTCTTTTGAAGACTCGTCTTTATCGTACTTTCATGTTCACAAATAGTCTCTTCAATAGTATTATCCTCATCAACAGACTTTAAAATATCTCTATATTTGAATGAATAACTTCGAGATACGGAATAATCACCATCTACTTCCACACATCCTTCCACTTTATCCTTTTTAAAATAATCATACAACGCATCAGACAATGCAACATCCTTTAGAAGGTACGATTTACCTTTAATAACCAAATGAGTTACATCGTGATTTGTATTTAACCAATTGAGAATTGACAATCTAATTTTAGAAATACTTTCCCGTTCCGACATTATATTTTCTTCACACTTAACAACAACTTCCTTCTTTTCTTTTGTTTGAGGATCAAAAAACATTCTCTTATTATTGAATGCACGATACAAGAAGCCGTCTTTAGTATGTATTTTTGAATAATCGTGAGGATACAAATTCTTATAGATTGTGATTGCTAATAACTTTGTAGCAGACATCGAATCCTTTAAAATTGTCTTTTTATAAAGCATAAACTCGTTCATAATGTTCACGAGATCACGCATACGAAATACATATGCGCCCAATCGTTTCACATCAGAATCATCAATCCCTTGCAGATCCTCTTTGTAATTCTTCAACAGGTATTCTCCAGCATTAAAGCAATTAACAACTGGGATTATTGGGATTATATAATCAAAACACTTTGTACGAACTTCATTTTGAAAGATATCATCTTTTATCGCATATACAAACCTTACAGTTTTCTTTTTTGATTTGCAATAATCCGACTCGTTCAATAAAATATTGATTTCCCTTAATTTTAAAAATAGTTTCCCCGGATTCAATATTCGATCCAAATCTTCAAAGACAATCACATCATATTCACCAGCCTTGAAATAATATAAAATTTCGTCCAAAAGTTTATTTAGGACTGATTTTTCTTTCTTGAGATTAATGCCAAAATCCTTTGCCGTAATACGTTCGATACTAATACCACTATACCTTTTGTATGCTTCTAATATCCACCAATAAAGTAAGAGAAGCATTGTAACACTAGCAATAATATCAGAAAAAAGATTTATATTATATGCCCATGAACCAAAAATTCTAAAATATACCACATAAAATGAATCTATCTGTAAGAATTTAGGTTCAAAAACAATAACAAAACACATAAAGAAAGTAAAGATACTGCCCAAAAACTTCTTTACGTAGTCAATATCTAGCACACGAAGTCTCTTGAAACGAGAACGTTGTGTATTTTCACTTTTTGCTTTATAAATAATATGCTGAAATAGTTTACCTTCTATTTCGTTCTCGTACACATCAATACCTTTTTTTCCAGAATCTGGATTCGTGTGTTTTTTATCTTCAAAATTTGACAATGAAATACGAAGAGACTTAACATTCGTTGTTTTACTTAAATACGAATCGATAACACTGCTCTTACCAGAACCAAACACACCTGTTAATGCAATATTCCTACATTCTGGTAACAACATCGCATAATTCAATTCCTCCACACTTTTATATGCAGGATTTTCCTTCTCTAACACACAAGGAGCAAGAGACTTTCGATTTTCTTTTGTATTTTGGTTACCATTACTCATTTCATTCTCAAAGTAATAAAACTTATCTTTTAATCATCAGCTTAGGTTTGAAGACACTCTCTTCGGATATGCGGGAGCCAAAGCCTCCGGATAGGAGGACGACTTTCATATTTTTTGTTTCCACAGCTTTATAATGTCACTCATCAAAGGGCAACTCTGCAAGTCGATCAAAATCAGAAACGAAGAGACGATCTTGAATGACTCTATACTTCTCGAACTCTGTTTCGGCAAACACCTTAGCTTCCTCAGCACTTACTGTGCCTGCAGAGTTAAGCAAAGGACGTTCGTCGCTGCTTAGATAAACATCTATACGCCTTGCCCAGTCCTCCATCGTCATCGGAATATGCCGCTTGGCGCGAGCTTCTGCAAACTCCAACACAGCAGAAACAATCGCCCCCATATCTTCCAATTCGTTTTGATACAAGTAATTTTTAGCTATACTTACATCGGTCTTTACTATTTTACCATTAGGAGCATTCTCCCAAGTCGTCAGCCCCATGTGTTCTTGACCGGCATCAGCTCGTTGCATAATGAGCTCTGCAGCCGTATGCTGATGAACTGCATAATGCATCTTATTTTGGATCTTCTTAAAGAATTCTCGCGTGGTAGGCGCTTCTGCATCATAATCCATTGAAGTCGCATAGATGTCTGTCAACTTCTGATACATACGACGCTCCGACAAGCGAATCTCACGAATCTCGGCCAGCAAGTGTTCAAAGTAATCCTCACTCAAATATGCGCCGTTCTCCATGCGCTTTCTATCAAGCACATATCCCTGAATGGCAAAAGTACGAAGCACAGAAGTTGCCCATCTGCGGAACTGGGTGGCACGCACCGAGTTTACACGATAACCAACGGAGATAATAGCATCCAGATTGTAGAAGTTTGTCTCATATTGTTTACCATCAGCAGCAGTATGTGCAAATTTTGCACACACTGAATTCTCCATCAGCTCGCCTACCTCAAAAATATTACGCAAGTGCTTGGTTATCACACTCCTATCAACATCAAAGAGTGCTGCCATAGCCTTTTGTGTAGCCCAAATAGTGCCCCCTTTGTAAAACACCTCTACACCATCACCTTGAGACTCGGCCTGAAAGATCAAAAACTCAGCCGTACTACTATGAAGCAGTACACTGTGTTCCTTGGCTTGGATATCTTCGCTTGTCATAAATCAATATCTTTCCACTAATTGTGTCTTATTTTTTCACCATCGTCCATCCATTCTCAGTCATCGGCTTGGGTTTGAAGATACTCTCTTAGCTTCTGCGGGATATGCGGGAGCCGAAGCATCAGCAACGGCAGTCCAACCGCTGATGCGGAGGGTATTTTTGAACTCCTGACGCACTTCGTAATTCGGGACGCGAGGCCATCGTTTCCTTTATTCAGTATTTGTCCCATAATCTACGCACAGACACTCTTTGCTCCTTTAAGCTGCAAAGGTACAAAAAAATATTGAAATATGCAAATTTATATGTAGATTTGAGAAGAAAAAGGGCGAAAACAGGTAAAAATAGAGAAAATATTGAGCTACGAATGAGAAAAACGCATATTTACGGTAGCAGAGCCACAAAATCGGAAAGGGCGCTTACGCTGACAACAAAGCTACTTGTTGTATTGCCTCACAAAAAGTACTTATGAGCACAGTTCCCAGATGCTTTTTATGAGGAAAGCCAACAGCCTGAAGGGTAAGCATTCAAAAGAGATTATATAGAAAAAATATTTGCCACCAAGATATTCTGCACAATCTCCATATAATTGCTTGTTATTGCTTTATTTTTTAATTATTCAGGAACGGAGGAGGAGGAATTGTTTGCAGAAGCTTCCGAGATGGAGGAGGAAGCGGCGGAAACGGACAAACCAAACGGGAAGTAGGTAGAGACGGCGAGCAGAAGCCGGAAGGAGCGACCAATCAATCTTGGCAAGCTCGGCTGCTGCTTCGTTGTGATAACGCTTATCCATCCAGTATTCCAATAAACCATTTGCACGCAACTTACTAATCAATCGTTTCCAATCGTTTTTATGCAATACGCCATCCTTGTTTAGCATATTTTCAATATCTTGCAGATGCCAAAGCATATGGTGCTCTGGTGCGTGGAGGTTACGGGTGGCACGGAAGGAGGCTGGGACATCGTTGTTGTAATACGCCAATGGTTTATCGAGAAAAGCGATGGGGTAGAGTAGCGCAATCTTTGCCCAAAAGATAAAATCTTCGCCTAGACGAATGCCCTCGGGAAAACCGCCACAAGTATCAAACACATGGCGTCGCATCATGACGCTAATAGACGTGACCGGCATACCCGTGCCCTGACAGTAGGAAAGAAGATAATTGATATAAGGAGCCTCGGTGTATGCCACATTCGTTACTCCAACTCTTGTTTTACCCGGCTTATAGTAGATATAATTAGATGCATAGAGACCAGCATCTGGGTATCGCTCTGCGAGCGTGAGCATCTCTTCGAGAAAAGTAGGAGCCCACCAATCGTCAGCATCAAGGAAGCAGATATAGTCTCCTTTCGATTTAGAAACACCGAAGTTACGTGCGGCAGAGACGCCAGCGTTTTTTTGAAATATTAGACGCCAATGACCGTCAACGGGACTGTAATTCTTATTAATATTTCCTTTTAACCATGTCTCTACAACGGCTATAGACTCATCAGTAGAGCCGTCATCTATGATAATGACCTCATAATCTGTGAAGGTTTGCGCAAGCACAGAACTGAGAGTACGGCATACGTAAGGAGCCTTATTATAGAGGGGGATTATTATACTAATTTTCATTATTTAGAGTTGACTTACTTAAATTAAAAATGAATTTATCCTATTTTTTTCCAAATTTTATCAACTATTTTTGTGAAAATATTTCTATGCACATTGCTCCAATGTAAGTAATTTAATACCATTTGATGATACCACTTTTGAGGATTCTCAATATCATTGCGTTTACACCAATCTTTATCCCATATATCTAATAACGCATACTTAAGTAAACCATCCTTCTCAAAATACTTCTTAACGGTTTCTGTATAGTATGCACCTTCATCCGTTAGATTTGTAAGACTCCATATGTCAATACCGGCATCAGTATATGTTTTATATGCAGATGTTGGAACATTCAAGTATGTTAGATTATCTTCTGCGTGATACATTCTATAGATATAGAGTATATTGTTATGCTTGTCAGTTGAAGCTCTAGAACATACTTGGTAAAAACGTTCTTTGTTTCGCTGACGTAAAGAATTGACACGAGCAAAATGAATTGAACGTAGGTCATCCAGATTGAACTCATTTTCTATTGTACAATTGAGCGGCCATGGTAGGCGACATTCATGTATAAAATTATCAGGAAAATCTCCTTCCCACATGGAATCCGACACATGCACTGCCCAATAATAGTGTACAAAATCACTGTATTTTGTAGGATCTCCTTCTTTTAAGTTCATCCAACGCCAACAAAAAACATCATTAGGTTTAGATTTTATAATTTTCTCCCAATCCTCTGTGTGCAGGAAGTCCCCATTCAAGAATTCATCAGCATCTAATGCAAACAAAATAGCATTAGTATCTCCGTTAAGTATTTCACGAGCTTTATTTAAAAGCGTTCTGCGAGTTGCAGCTTGATGCATTTCAGTACGATCATTGTCTATCACAATGAGTTCACAATGCCGTTCTCTATGTTGGAGCAACTGATGATTCAAATATTCCTTGTATATTTCGCGTGAACCATCTGAAGACATCTGATCTGCAACAATTATCTTATCTGCCCACAACGAAGTAGCAGATAGAAATGCTCGTAGTACCCATGCTTCATTACGCACGGGAGTTAATACAATCAATTGAGGTCGACTATCCATAGTTGTTTTTTTGAATATGCTAATTTCTGGTAAAATATACCTATTTTAGAGTTGTTTTAGAGTATATTAAATCTCACGATTATTGTTTATCTATCTAATTTTGAGGGCAAATACAAAGACTAATTATTATTTCGCCATTTTATTTGAGTAGATGGTAGAATTCCTATGCTTTAGCAACTATTCTTTTAGATTATGATATTCAATATCCACTATATATCGTTCACGGGGTATAAAACATACTTCTTGTATCGTCATACAATTTATATTGAACTTGTGCCCAATGTAATATAGAATGTATAATATCCGCGGTTGAAATTGCAAGATTTGGATTATAGATATAGTCGGTTTTGTCTTGCAAATATGTGCCTTCCCAAAGAATCAGTGGCACATTACACATGGCTGGAGATATGTCGTTATCAAAGGCGCGCCCTGCAAATAAGCGAGTGTTATACACTTCTTCTCCATGATCAGATACATAAATAAGCGAACTCTTTTTTGAACTGCATTTCAAGCTATCAATCAACGATGATACAACATAACCATTGTATAAAATGGAATTGTCGTATTCGTCCAGCGTGATGAAATCTTTTTTTCCCATCAGATGACTTACTGAACTACAGTAGTCATTATTTTGATAGTTAAACACTTGGAAAGGTTCGGTGAATTTGTCGGTATATGCAAAATGACTTCCCATTAAGTGTACAAATATAACGCTACGTAGGTTGTTTAAGTGAATAAACTAACTAACGTATGGTAGCACCTCTTCATCATGAAGTCCATTGGGTAGTATAATACAACTATCACACATATGAGCAATAGCGCGATATGATGTGGGGGCGAACGTATCAATACCTCCAGTTCCTTGGTTATCCACCCAATAAGTTTTATATCCTGCATCACGAAGTAGTTCAACGATAGATGCTTCGTGGATAAACATATCATCACAACCATGGTCGGAAAACGATAGAATCCGTTTTAATGCAACAAGTGTTTGAATGGCAGGCGACACAGCATCTTTGTACACCACCAGTTCATTTTCTATAGCAGATAACCGTGGAGTTGTTTCACGACAGTATCCATATAATGACATATGATCTCTATTACATGATTCACCTAATACAATCATTAGACATGTTTGTTCGGGTTTTCCTATGTATTGTACGTCATAAGCCTTATCTTTTCTTTCTGCAAAAAATCTATTGATCTTGTATGTTTCTTTTGCGTAGTTTGCTATACTTTTGTAAAAATCAAATTGAGGAACCTTTGTGCGACATGGCGTAATGATGCCAATTATGCAGAAAATGAAAAATGATAAGCTTCAATGATACTTTTTTTAGATTGGCAATGTCTTTCCCAAATACACGATAAGAAAGATGTAGCAGCAGCAAGGTATATTAATTCACGAATAATAATATTCCTTGATATGTATTGTGTGAAGAATCCCTTACTTTCGTCCATATTTGTATCAAACATTACCCACCAATCTGTGCTTTTAAGAAGCCCTCCATTAATGGCATAAAATGCTATTTCAGATATGTTTGGCAATAACGTCAGTAGGAATGTGGATAAAATGAATGCTTTGTGTTCTTTTGCCGTTAGGAAGTAAGACGTGATAGTTGCGGCGCAAGCAATAATTAGAGAGTAAGTGATTCGGGCTATGATATCATGATTATAACCTCTACGTGCCATCAAAGGGATCGCAGCAAAAAGAATAATAAAATATATCAAATGGAGAAGCCCGCTTCTAAGGCACATAAGATGCTCATTTTTCATTTTATTGGTAATTTTTTATATATTATTGACAGATTGATTGCTGCAATGTTACTCATAAGTCTTTGGCTCAAGATATAGTCCCTACCAATTATTTAAACTCATTTATAAACCTCACTACATACTCAATCTCTTTTATTGTGATGGTGGGGCCAATGGGGAGGGATAGTTCCTCGTCGGCGAGGCGTTCTGTAATAGGAAGGCTCAACATTGGAGTATTCTTAACCACAAGGGTACGATGAGTTTCGTCGAAACTGAGCCATTCCGCATTAGCATAGCATTCCTGCATATGTGGAGCAATAGGGTAGTGGATAACGCTTCCGATGCCATTCAGCTCCAAATAATCGTGAAGAGCATTACGCTTCCCACCCGCCACCAAAATTGGGAATAAATGGTATACATTATTCTCATGTGCGAGACGTTTCGGGAGAGAGATAAGCGGATTAGATATATGCTCATAGTAATAGTCTGCTACCTCTTGACGTTTGCGAATGTCCTCATCAAGATACTTCAGTTTCACATCCAATACGGCTGCTTGGATTTCATCCAAACGGGAGTTGCGACCCGCATATTTGAAAACATACTTGCGCTGAGATCCATAATTAGCCAAGGCACGGATGGCCGTCGCAAGTTCGTCATCGTTGGTAGTAACAGCTCCTGCATCTCCAAGAGCACCAAGGTTTTTGCCAGGATAGAAGCTATGACCGGCAGCATCACCTAAGGAACCTGTTTTTCTCCCGTTGAACGTGCAACCATGAGCCTGAGCATTATCCTCCACGAGTTTTAAATTATACTTCTTACATAAATCAAGAATCTTCTGTGTGCAGGCATTGCGGCCGTAGAGATGTACAATGCAGATTGCTTTGGTACGAGATGTGATGTGTTGCTCGATGAGAGAGTCATCGATTTCCAACGTGTTGGAATCTGGTTCTACGCATACAGGTACAAGACCATTCTCTGTGATGCCAAGGTGGGTGGCAATGTAGGTGTTAGCAGGAAGAATGACCTCATCGCCCGGTTGCATAACTCCCAGCTCAATATATGCACGCCATATCCAAATAAGTGCATCAAGACCATTGGCGACACCAACGCAATGCTTTGTACCGATGTACTCAGCATAATTTTTTTCAAAGCGAGCTACTTCTTCGCCTTGAAGATACCATCCGCTATTAACAACCCGAGTGACGGCTTCGTTTATTTCCGTGCCGTGAAGGGCGGTTACGTCTTTTAAAGAAAGGAAGGGGATTTTCATATATGGCTGTTTTTGAATTCAATAAAATCTTGATATGTGCGAATATAATCTTCTTCATCGTAGCACTCGCTTGCTAAACATAGCAGCACACTACCAGAGGAAAAATCCACCAAGTCGCGCCAAATGCCGGGTGGAACAAGAAGGCCTTGGTATGGACGATTAAGGAAAAATGAGCGTTTCACTTTACCATCATTAACTACTACCGTGAATGAGCCACTGGCCGCCACAATGAGTTGATGTAATTCTTTATGGGCATGTGCTCCACGACTTTCACCTCCTGGCACATCATATAGATAATAGGCTCGTTTCACGTTAAATGGCACATCTATTCCATTTTCTACCACCGTCAAGTTCCCCTTCTGATTAGAATGGTGCTTATCTAACTCTATCATTGTACAATCGAATACGCTGGATTTGATTCCAAATGTAGATGGCACATTTGGATAATGCATTGTCGGTAATGGAGGCGTGGGGAGGGGCGCTTGGAAGTTTGTTACTATTCTACTGAACTCATCAAAATTGTGGATATACTCACTCTGCTCATGCTCCTTGCTGGCGCAAACCATGCAAAGAGAGTTTGTGGAAAAATTCACAACTTCGCACCAATACATAGGAGGTATATATAGGCCATAATATGACCGATTCATATGGAAGGTTTGTCGGTCGCCTTTGCCATTGTCTAAGATGACATCAAAACTGCCGGATACAGCTACGATAAACTCCTCTGTAGAATAGTATGCATGGCTTCCACGCTCAGCTCCGCCAGGCACATCGTATATCCAAAAAACGCGGCGAACTGAAAATGGAATTTGATTGCTATTTTCAAAGAAACTCAAATTACCACGCGGGTCAGAGATCTTAGGAAGTTGTATTATTAGAGGCGTGTTCATTTAAATAATGATTATGGTGCGTAAACATGCATTTTTTTTCTGATTATGTGCGATTCTTTATGTCCTTAAAATAGGTCCATTCTTTATATATCGCAAAAATTATGAAACGTAATCGGTTTTTCATCATGCGTTGCGCTTGCAAATAGTGTGGTTGATTGTAAGCTTTCGTCTCTTTCGCCACATTTAGTAAATGCTTCGCTTTATTATATTGCCAATAGTGTAAATATAGCAAAAACTCTTTATAAAACTCGTAATCTTGCATCCAATCCTCAGCGAAGCACATATCATCAGGAAATAATTCATTCAAATATCGGCGAGTATTCATCAGGCCTTTATGAATGCATAGATATCTAGGATGCGTCACAGGAACAAAAGTGGCAGAAGTTTCGTAGATGCGGTATACATAGATCGGGTCTGGCATCCATCCGAACTTTGCATGTTGCGCAAAGATGGCTTGCATGGGGTAGTCTTCTACAGGCAATTGTCGACGAATAATTTCATCATAATCTAGATATTGTAATAACTCTCCGCGCCACATAGAGGCACTGCCCTGTATTATAACTCCTCCTGTGTGCAGAGGACTGTAATAGAATTCCTTGGCATCAATCTTTGATACTATCTCATTTCGCCCAAGGACTTTTTTGTTTCGTTTCACATAGTAGCTATACCCATTGGGTGCAATTACACCAATCTCGGGATGTTGTTGGAAATAAATCAACTGCTTTTGTAAGGCCTGAGGATCGCAATAATAGTCGTCACCATCCATGTGAGCTATAAAATCACCCGTGCATGCTTTTAGAACACGAAAGAAATTGGCAGTTATACCCACATTTTGAGGACCATGAAGAATTTTGATGATGTTGGGATAGCGTCTTTGATAATCCAAACATATTTGATATGTATTATCAGGACTGCAATCCTCACCAATTACAATTTCCATGTCGAAATCCCCTTGCTGCATAAGGATACTATCCAGTGCTTGCGGCAACACTTCCTGCTGCTTATAGGTGATAACTGCTACTGATATTATTGGCTTATGACTCATCATTTTGTTTTAATTAATCTGCGTATTCCTGGTTTTAGTAAAAGGAAGAAGAACCGCAGTTCTCCAGTGTGTGTCTGCAGCTTGAAGTATGTGTTGCGATCACGTTGAAACGTATATTTTGCATGCCACTTCAGCCAAATAATCATTTTTGTCAGTAGGTATTTCCACATAGCAACTGTCATCTGGAAGTTATGATGACGATATAATGCATACGAATCAGCTATCCCATTATTGTAACAATGCAAAGCCACCCCACGGGTAGAACCGTGCTTTTTTACCTGTTGCATGTGCCACATATGAGCCTTTGGAGCCCAACCGATAAGAGAATTATTCGTGTGCAACTTTTTTACGAATCCGGTGTCTCCATCTCCAATTAAATACGGGCCTACTAAATCAGGATTAAAGCCACCAAGGCGTTCAAAAGTATCTTTTCTAACAGACATAAGGCCTCCATTGAGATAAAGTTCTTGCTTTGCTAAAGGTTTTGGACCATAGTCTAACTGCCCCAACATATAGAGATATGGAACTATCCATTCTGGTTGTTCGCCGTCAATCCACTTCACATCAATCTTGCATGCAACAGCTTCTATTTGAGGGAACTGCTCATACGTTTTTATGATTTCTTCCAAGCACTCGGGATTATACAAACCGTCATTATCCGCAAACACCAAGTATTCACCGTGGCTTTCTCGTACGCCTCGATGACGGGCGGCCGTGGCTCCCGGTGTCTTCTCTAGAAAATAGCGAGTGTTATGAGAAGATAGTTGCTCAAGTATAGAGCGGATATCTTCTTGCGAATTATTATCCACTACTATTATCTCATATTCACTTATAGGAATAGTCTGCTCGGTCCATGTTTCCAGGGATTTTCGAAGAAGTTCAGCTCCATTATATGTAGGAATAATAACAGATATCATATCTTTAATGCGTCCACTCAATATTTTCTTTTATTACGCTGGTACACCAGCCACCATACAACGTGCCGATACATCTTTTGTGAAGACGGCTCCTGTTGCAATAATGGTTCCATTACCAATACTCACCCTCGGTAATATGATTGCATTAGAGGCAATCCATACTTTATCTCCAATAAAAATAGGAGCAACTGATATAGATTGAGTTCCATTTGCATAGTGAATTTCATGCCACGAATTGTCCATTATGCGAACGCCCTCTGCGATTGCATAATTATTTCCAATAGATACACTTTTAGAACAATCAATAGGTGCACCATTGATATAGGTGTTGTTGCCAATAGAAACAGACGCATTCTTGTGAATCATTACACATGACCCTGCATATATTGCAGAGTGTCCTACACAATGAAGAACAGCATATTCAGCGAGACTCAATCTAAATAATAATCCTCTCTGCACTTGAGCATCTTGTCGATTCAGTTCCAATGAAGAACCTTCTTCCATCAAGATATGGGCAGAAGGATGAAGATATATGTTAGAACGATTTAGGACACGTATGCTACTCGAACGTGGATGCTTCACTCTATGATGTAGTTTTAGCGTTTGATAAATCGAGATAGACTTCAAAACGTGTATATATTTACCAATTTTAGCCATTTATAACTTCTGCGATATTTTACATAAATAACCAAGCTAAATACTTCAAACTTTTATTCACCTTTAAAAGTTTAAATATATGCAAATTTACAAAACTTCTCTTTATTAAAAAAGATTTAAATATCTTTTTGTCATCTGTAGTCATTTTCTCATATAAGGGGAACATAGTTTGTAGCGTGTACGATGCTACAGAATTTAGTGAATTTTTAACAGACGAATAGATGCTAGAAATTTCATCAACAACTTCCACAATCATCTTGGAATTATTAACGCATTTTTCGTACAACGATTGTGCAGTTGGAATTGTGTCTTTCCCCGTCAAAGAAATCGGGTTTAAACGATATAGGTAAAACGAACCTGTTACTATTCGAAATGTATTTGCACGACTAATAACTCGAAATGAATAAGGTACATCTTCCCCCATGTTGATTTCTGGAGAGTAGATATTCTCTTTGTCCAAGAAATCTTTTTTGATGATTTTATTCCAAACAGGGCAAAGAAACGATAAGTGGTATGGATCAAGAAGGCACATATAATCTATACCACGCATTATTTTATCTGCACAGGGAAGATTGTTTCCTAATTTGATGCCTTGGGTTCCATCCCACGTACTATATCCAAACATTAGAACTTCTAGATCATCTCTCTCACAATCATCCAACAATTGCCCTAAACATTTTTTTTCTATTGCATCATCGGAATCCACATTCCAAATGTATTTACCTTTTGCCGCTCTGCGTCCTGTGTTTCTAGCAGCTCCAAGTTTTTTATTACATTCATGCTCAATTAGATGTAGATTGGAATGTCGTTTCATATAATCTAATACTATCTCACGGGAATGATCAGGACTACCATCATTCACGCAGATAACCTCATACTCTTCCTCGGGTATATCTTGATCAAATACACTATCCAAACATTGGGCAATATACTGCTCAACGTTATAGAAGGGAATTATGATAGAAAGACGAATCATTATTTCATATATCTTTTTAGGTGCGAAAAGTTCTGAAAATAGCCATCCAGCACAGCTTGAACACTAATCACCCAAAATCTAAAACTTTTCTTATTATGCAAACTATAATCACTATACATTCTGAGAAGGTTTCTGGCTACTTTAAACCGCGTTTGGGGACGTTCAATAAACAATAAATAATTGTATGTGACATTTCGAACCAAACAATAATACTTCCACGGAGAATCCGTGATACGAATCTCTCCCCATTTCTTTAATGTGATTAGCTGCTGACGATCTTTGGGATGGTAATGTACGGCGTCAAGAACTACAACTGGATTATACCCTTGATGAACACATCGCATTTCATAATTGGTTTCGTCCCCCCATATAAACATCTCTTTCTTTGGATATCCAACGGAATCAATCAAGCGAATAGAGTAGAGTATGCCATTAAAAGGATTAGCAGCATTCTTAACGATACCATTCTCCCCCTTCGCCTTAAACGCTTCTACGGAACATTGCATAAAAGACGTCTGCGTATGGTCTTCACAATCAACGACCAACGGAGAGAGATAATCGTATTTATCCAGGTGGGGAATCATGCGTTCCAAACAATCTCCAGCAGGTTCACCATCGTCGTCCATGACCCATATTGCATCAAATGAACCTGTTTCATGAGCACATTTCATTCCTGCATAAAAGCCACCAGCACCTCCTTGATTAGAAGGAAGCAATAAATATTCAAAGCGTATACCATTCACAAAGGTATTTTTATAGCCCCATTCCCCTACTGAGCCCATTGTGCCATCCGTACTTGCATTATCCACTATATAGACGACACAAGGCTTATACGATTGTGCAGCAACCGCATCAAGACATTTTTGTAGCAATTGTTTCCTATTAAAAGTAACAATCACACAAGCTATTGATAGTGTGGTGGTACTATTGCTCATTTCTTATTCCAATATTTCATAACCTTTTCAATGATAGGGGCCATGTCGTAATATTTATATTCGGCAAGCCGTCCTCCAAAAATAACGTCATTTTCAGCAGCTGCCAGCTGGCGATATTGTCCTGCAAGAGTATTATTGCGATCATCATTGACCGGATAATAGGGTTCCATGCCCAGTGCATATTCCGTGCTATACTCCTCACTTACTATGGTTTTGGAGCAAGCATATACTTCTTGACCGAACATTTCGAAATGTTTATGTTCAATCACTCGAGTATATGGTTGTTCATGGCTAGTGTAATTGATGACGGCATTGCCTTGATAATTGGGGGTGTCCTCTACACGAGTTTTGAAAGTAACCGTGCGCCAATCCAATCGCCCTAAGCAATAATCAAAATACTCATCAAGAGGACCTGTATACACTAACTTGTCTGCTATATTACGCCAATTATCCTTGTATTCTGTAAAGAAATCACAATCTATTTTCGTGTCAACTCCATAGAGCAAACCATTAATCAATCTATTATAACCTCCAATTGGGATACCTTGATAGAGATCGTTGAAATAGTTATTATCAAATACAAATCGAACCGGTAGGCGTTTAATTATAAATGCAGGTAGGTCTTTACAATCTCTTCCCCATTGTTTTTCGGTATATTCCTTAATGAGTTTCATGAAGATATCGCGTCCAACCAGACATAGCGCCTGCTCCTCAAGATTAGCAGGTTCACGTCCTGCCAATGATGCCATAGCTTCAGCTTTCTGCTCTTCTATTCTTGTCTTTGCCTCCTCTGGGGTATGCACATCTTTCCACATCTGGAAGAACGTATTCATATTAAATGGCAGATTGTAGAGTTCGTCATGATAATTTGCTATAGGACAATTGGTATAACGGTTGAAAGGCACAATGTTATTCACGAAATCCCACACCTCCTTGTTGGAAGTATGGAAGATGTGCGCACCATATTTGTGCACGTTAATGCCTTCCTGCTGTTCGCAGTACACATTACCTCCAAGATGTTTTCTTTTATCAATCACGAGACAACGTTTTCCTACCTTCTGTGCTAGATGGGCAAAAGTTGCGCCCCAAAGCCCGGAACCTACTATGAGATAGTCGTATTTCATTATTTTTTGACTACTTTCTAAGAATACAACACATTACATCTTTTATTATCTTTTTGCGTAAATAGATAGGAAGATGAACAATTAACTCAAGGTATTTTTTTGTTGTCACTTCATGTTGATGATATAAAAAACGATAATATTCAAATAAATGCTTATATACTGATGTCGAATACTTATGTTTGAAAAATATATCAAACTCTTCCATCCACTTGATTTCACGTTTCGCGTGTGCAATTTCTCGTGATAGCTCTTTATTTTGATATGACCAACTGCCAACGGTTTGATATCGATATACAGCGGTAGTATCTGCAAGAAAGCGAACCTTACCTAGTAATGAGGCAGCAATGCATAATGGAAAATCGCCAACATCTGCATTTTTTCGCCAATGGTAGTTGCATTGAAATAGTACTTCTTTCTTATATAGAGTACTTACGGTGTTTAAATATAAACCTCCACCCATAATAATTTCCTCCGTAGTAACATCTGAGTCAATCTTATGATGACATCCATATTTGCTATTAGAAGTTCCGTCCTCTTTAATGCATTGCGTGGATGTTGTGCATAAAGAATAATCCGAATGTTCTTCCATAAAATTCACCTGTTTCTGCAACTTATATGGATCTGTCCAATAATCGTCTCCTTCACAGATAGCTACATATTTCCCCTTTGCACGAGGAAATTGAATGTCGTGCCAAATTCCAATGCCTTGTGAGTATTGATTTTCTTTTTGAAATATAGGATTCCAATTGAGATCGGAGTACTTATCAATATATTCGCGTATTATACCTACTGAACCGTCAGTAGAAGCATCGTCGTGAATAAGAATTTCGAACTCAAAATCTGTTTTTTGCATCACGAAGCCGTCCAAGCATTGACGCAAGTACGGCTCGTGATTATATACATCGCATACTATACTAACAAGGACTTCTTTCATTTTTTGTCGGTATATACGCCATTATTCATATAGTCAAGCAATTGTTCCTTGCTCATGTGACCAATGCCAAGATAGTCAAGATTATATTTTGTTTCCTCAAAGAAACTTTTCTCATGCATTGCTCCACCAAGTACAATCATTGAATCAATGATAGGTGTTGGCACACCGAATTTGACACCGAGATCATGGTATATCTTGCAGCCAACAGGTATGTCTTCTGTAATATAACGATGATTGATATTGTTCGGTCCTGTATTACCCTCATCACACGGTTTATCCAATGGAAACACGACATTGTCTTTCCCGTTCTCGTCAAGTCCCATATATTCTTGTGTGAGAATGGATCGGCGACTAAAGAACATTTCGTATTCATATTTTGGATAGTCAATCCCTAATTTCTTTGCTATGGCAACTTGTTCTTGATAGAATTGATATTGAACACGGCAAATAGATGGGCACAAACCGTGAGAGTACATAGAGTAGGAATCAGGTTCGTTACCATAAACAAGTGACCAGTTTTCCATACTAGATACACCTAGTAATGAAGCCGGAACGTGAATCACAGGATTAATGTTCGAGAATCCAATATCTATCATAGTGTCACCTCGATCACAACCATTTCCGGTAGTAACGCTATCCATACAAGGCAGATAATTAGCAGATTCGATGAAATCATCTAGATCTGTCATAGGGAGACATGCGCCACGAAGACTGATTGCACGATATTTGATTCCAACATGGTTCGTCCAAAAACCTTGCACTTTCTCTACTCGTGTACCATAGGGAGCTGATCCCCAACCTCCGATAATTACATCTTTTGTACAACCTTCTTCACGCATAAATCTACGCAGAAGAAAACTTGCAAAATTATCAGGAAACGTATGTATAACCATACCATCTTCCAATAGCGGGACTAACTTACGTAAGTAATCCTCGTGTGCCAATGCCGGGATTGACATAAGGATTAATTTTGCACCTTTTAGGGCCTCCGTCATATCGGTTGTGTACATGTCCAGATGTGCACGACCAGATCGTTCAAAGCCGTAAAGGTTGCGTTGAATACCATCCATCTGGATGCCAGTTCTATCCATGTACGCAATAGAACGTGCACTTCTGGAATACAATCTAACTTCGCGTCCAGCCAATTTACAATCGGCAGCTAAAGTCATACCTACTGCACCTGCGCCCAACACAGCAATCGGGCATGATGCTAAATAAGAAAGATCTCTTTTCATTATACATTGGGTTTTATAGATTTACTTTTGAAATAATCATGTCCTCGCCTTTGGTGTCTAATATGTGTAAAGTACTATATACTTTTTGAATAAATGTATTAACTTCTTCATGCTTATCAATATATGCACAAAATTCAGCAGCGCGTTGCCGAACATCTCCTGTTGCTTCAACGATGTCTCCCACATGACGTCTCATAGAAGATGAAAATACATTGGGCAACTGCGCAATTTCGTCAAAACCTTCAAATTTTGCAATAATTCCCTCTCTTACAGATAGCGACAACAAAACACATGCGCCTCCATTATAGTTATAAGCACCTACAGGGTCACCAATACAACTACAAACATCTCCAGTTAAGGCAAAATGAATGAATGTACTCATGGCATCAAAACCTGTTATTGCCTGTGTTACCACATCAAAATCAGAGCCAGGAAAACGTAACCCTGGATCATACATGTATAAACGTCCTTCTTCGTAGAACCCTTGGAAGAATACGGAGCCAAATTTTATACCAAGAGATTTAATCATAACTTTAATATTAGGCTCAATATTCCTTTGTATCTCCTTTGTTCGTAGTGATGGTAGGATAGTTAACATATGTTGACGATCCAAATTATCATCAATTTTACCCAAATAACGATCACCAATTTTAACCAGGTATGGCTCGCCGTCAATCACAATGTATGATAGTGACATATCCTGGCATCCAAGCATATACCGCTCTATCAGGTAGTGCCCATCACGCGATTCATTTCCTGCAATGGAAATAGCATTCTTTATTTCATCTTTTGTATAACATACAGTTTGTCCTCGTGATCCACGACTAATCGTAGGTTTTACTAGTACAGGATAATGCACATTGTTGTTTTCTATATCCTCCAATGTATATTCTGGTATTGCATCAACACCATGTTTCCAACAAAAGTCTTTAAAAAGACGTTTGTCCGTCATTATAGTGAACTGCTCCTTTGTTCCATAACACGGTACTCCCAGTTTTTCACACACTTGCTGATATGGGATTTGTGCAGGATCAATACAGAATGCAAGGACGCCATCAACCTTTTCCTTTTGGCACTTTTGGACAATCGCATCTACATCCATAATATTTAGCATCCAATATTCATCTGCAATTGCCTTAGCGGGTGATTCTTTTAATTCAAGATAATCTGTTACGATTGTATATACGCCTAGCACTTGGGCTGCTTTTACAATCTTAACATGAACATCCGCCCCTGCCAATATTAGTAACTTTTTCCCTTTAAGATCTTTCAAAACTTTTTGGGAAGTGATAATGTTGTATAGTTTGTTTTGCATATATGAGTGCTACTTTATTTCCCCCGAACTCTTCACCACCACTTGGAATTGGCGAGTTTTTTATCTAATATTCTAAACATTGTTTTTTCTATACATTGGATACGAATGTAATCTAGTATTATGCACGACATATATATGGAAAACACAATAAAAACAATTTTGATTGCAAATGCATTTTCGAAAAATATATCCTGCATATTAGTTACATCAAACCATAACCATTGACGCATTAGGTCGCTATTGGCATGGATACATAATACGCCAAAAGTTGATGCAGCAATGGTGTTAATTGTTTGACTTTGTTTTATTTGTAGATTTTTGAAAAACATAAAAGTGCAAACTGCAGTAATGACTGCCAATATTGCATTAGAATCAGACACCCAAAAGTAGGGAGATATACGATGCATCCGTATACGCAGCCTAAGGGCTACTATGACACTTAACATTGATAAACAAACACTACCAAGCGCCATCCAACCCCAAAATTGTTTTGATTCCGATTTTGGTATAGCTGTGGGATGTATTCGTACAAACGAACCTATGATATAGATAATACAAAACCACATCACATAGTTAATTTGTACTGATACAACCAAAGTGTGGGGCAATAACGTGTATGTAAACAAACTAAGAGCGATCAACAAAACGTGTTCATTTTGAGTAAGTGCATATACTAATTTGTTCAAGAATGGTATAAACAAATAGAATATGATAAACGCACTCGAAAATCCGTCTGTTATATTTTCCACCAAACAAAAACAACGGATCAAGGATACTATAGAAAATTCTGTAAATCCAAATATAATAAACAATCCATAAATTGTCACATTATAGAATAATAATTCAAATGTTAATTTAATAAATTTGCGACCGGTTATATGCGAGGTACACATAAAATAACCTGTTATCATTACAAAGCAATTAATACTTGTCTTTCCCCACATACCAACGAGCAAGGCAAAGATAGAATTACTTGTGAACGGATGATCTAGTATACAACCATATATACCGGAATTGACAATAGAGTGATGTGCAACAATAAGCAACATCACAATAATGCGATATAGTTCAAAATTGGAAGAGCGAGATATGGTATGGGATGACTGTTCTATCATTTTATAGAATTATGCAATTTATAACTCTTTTCACATCCTCATTCGTCAAAGCATGATGCATTGGAAGACAAATGACGGAATTAGCGATTTTATTTGCCACTGGGAGATTTTCTTTCTTTGCACTGTGATAGTCTTTGTAAGGCTCAAAATCTGTGATCAATGGAAAAAAATAGCGGCGACCATAGATGTTTTGCAACTTCATTTTTTCATATAGATCATCGCGAGTCATTCCGTATTCTTCAGTAATCAAGATGGGGAAGTATGCGAAATTCCAAGCAAATGGTAATGAAGACTCTAACGAAGATACCTGCTCGATTTCGTAAGGGAAGAGCTTGATGCCTTTTACATCTTTTAGAGCCTCTACATATTTTGTTGCAACTCTCTTACGTGCGGCAATGGCCGAATCCACCTGTTTAAGGTTTAGAAGCCCATACGCTGCACGCATCTCATCCATCTTTGAGTTGATGCCTGGAGCCACTACATTGGTTTCGCCACGGAAACCAAAGTTTTTAAGATTGTCAATATCATATTTCATCTCAGGGGTATGCATCACCATGGCACCACCTTCAATCGTATTATACACTTTGGTGGCGTGGAAAGATAAGGTACTAAGGTCTCCCCATTGCAGAATAGACTGCCCCCAATATGTTACGCCAAACGCGTGAGCAGCATCGTATATAACCTTGAGATTATGTTTGCAAGCAATGGCATCGATGGCCTCCACTGCACAAGGGCAGCCATATACATGAACTGGCATTATGCCAACAGTTTTATCCGTAATAGCGGCTTCTATTTTTGATGGATCAATATTACCGTTCTCTGGTAAAACGTCTACAAAAACCGGTTTAAGTTTGTTCCACCAAATAGAATGGCTTGTAGCAACAAACGAATACGGGGTTGTAATCACCTCGCCTTCGGTGATATCTAATGCTTGCAATGCCGTAATCAATGGTAGGGTTCCATTTGTGAAAAGCGACAAATATTGAACTTTTAAGTAATCTGCCAATGCTGCCTCAAGTTGTTGATGAAAAGCACCATTATTGGTAATCCACTTGCTGTCCCAAATCTGTTGAAGATATTCGTAATATTCTTCTAACTTGGGAAGCAACGGTGATGTCACAAGTATTTGTTTGTTGTCTGCCATATTAACGCAGTTTAGTTTCTGTATAATCAAAGAGTGGCGTGATATCGCCCGGTTCGCGCCCCATATAGCCGCCTATTTCAATCATGCGATTTGCCAATGTAAACGATACAACATCTTCAGCTAAAGCTAATAGTTCAATATTGCCGCTAGACTGATCAAATGCCATGAAATCAATTACATAATTGCCCCAATTGAAAAAATCCTTAGGAAGATGGCAGATTTGTTCGTATTCACCCGCCTCATGGTGTTTATCATAACAGCGGTTACCACCACTGGTAGAGAACATGCGTTCGCCACCCTCGTTTTTCATATGCAGCGTAATCCAAAACTTATCCATTGCTTTAGTCAATCGATAACGCATTACAATCTCCAGATCATCCGTAACGCGCATCACATCGGTATATTGACCTCCTTGGGAACGCACGCCTATCTCCAATAATTCAAAACCATCTTTGCCATACTCGGAATTATTCCAAGATTTATAGTTGTCTATCAAATTATCACCTCGAAGATAATGACTAACAATAGGATCTATGTCGCCTTGCTCAATCAACATGCCATTTTGCAGAATCACGCCATGCTTGCAGAGACTCTTAATACTGGTCATGTTGTGGCTCACGAAGAGAACCGTACGACCTTCGCCGTGAGAGACGTCGTGCATTTTGCCGATGGCTTTTTTCTGGAATTCGGCGTCGCCGACAGCGAGGACCTCGTCCACGACGAGGATCTCAGGTTCCAGAAAAGCGGCGACGGCAAAGCCGAGGCGGACGGTCATGCCTGAAGAATAGCGTTTAACGGGAGTATCCAAATAACGTTCACAACCCGAGAAATCCACAATCTCATCGAGTTTGCGGGTGATTTCGGACTTTGTCATGCCCATTATGGCGCCATTCAAATAGATATTTTCACGTCCCGTCATCTCCTGATGAAAACCTGTACCAACTTCCAAAAGGGAGGCGATGCGACCGCGGGCGTTGATAGTGCCGACGGTTGGACCAGTGACACGGCTGAGGAGCTTGAGTAGGGTAGACTTACCTGCTCCGTTCTTGCCAATAATTCCGACAACATCACCTTGCTCTACCTTAAAGTCGATATCACGAAGTGCCCAGACATAATCAGACGTAGCCGCCGTGGCGCGGTCGTTTACATCGCCTATCTTGAGATACGGATCTTCCTTACCGAGGATACTGGTTTGCCACCAACGATTGAGGTCGTGGCTCAAGGTGCCGGTGCCCACCGTGCCGAGGCGGTATTGTTTGCCGACGTGGTTAAACTCTATTGCAATATTACTCATAATCGCTATGTACGCAAAAATGTTGTTGTTTTTTTAGTACGCGAAGGACTCGAAGGACGCGAAGTTTTTTATCTTAATTCTTCGTGTTATCTTAGTGCTCTTGGTGTACTGTTTCTTTTTTCTTTAGTACGCGAAGGACTCGAAGGACTCGAAATATTATAGTGTAGATTAATCACGATAGACAAACATCCCGATTGGATCTGCATTGTAATGCTCACGTGTATTGATGAAACGCTTAAATTCTATAGTCTTTCCAAAATTGATTAGTAATCCTACGGACTTATTTGTAAGCTTCAAATAATTCAATACTTGTGCAGTGTGCTCTGCCAATAGACCATCGCCTGCTTTCAACTCTACTATAATGTCATCGTAGCAAAGTAAATCGACACGATATGTTTTTACCAATGATTGGCCGCGATAAAATAGCCTAATTTCCACTTCAGACTCAAAAGGAATTCCCAGCGCATCTAATTCAAGCGCCAAACATTCATGATATACAGCCTCAAAAACGCCAGGTCCTATTCGCTTCAGCACCTCTATTGCGGCTCCCACAATCTCATGTACCTCATCGTAGTATATCAAACCATTTGAATCCATGTTTTGTTTGATTTTTAATTCATTTTAGTACGCGAAGGTCTCGAAGGGCTCGAAGTTTTATACTAAATATCTTTTGTGTTATCTTAGTGCTCTTGGTGTACTATTTCTTTTTTCTTTAGTACGCGAAGGACGCGAAGTACGCGATTTTTTTATCTTAATTCTTCATGTTATCTTAGTGCTCTTGTGTACCGTTTCCTTTCTTTTGTACGCGAAGGACTCGAAGGACACGAAAGTTATTAAAATGCAACAGCTGTATTTTTACATATCCTCCAGGCTCAGCCCTTTTTCTTCTACCTGATAGTCTGCATATCGGCCGAGCGTCTTCATGCACACTTCCACCTTTTGATGAAGCACTTTCATGTCCAAACTCTTTGATTGGCGTTTCACCTCAATAAATAGCACCCGACGCTCCAATTCGTCTTCTGCTACGATATCAATCTCATTCTCACCTTTTCGGTCGTGCCAATAGCCCAAACGAGTGTATAGCCCTGAATCGCGCATGGCTGCAAGAAAATATCCTTCAAGCGACTTCCCTATAAACGTAGTATAATCTCGTTCTACAATCTACAACAGACGCTCCACATCTCTTTTTATTAATTCCCAACTTGCGTAATTATTGATACCGTCACCGCTATTACGCATCTCAGCTCTTACCTTAATATGTTTTGTACACTGGGGACTTAGAGGGTATTAATTTCTTCTTTCTTACAAATTCGGGTGCAAAGTTACGAAAAATATTTGAAACGTGCAAATTATTAATAATAATTCGTGCAAAAAAAAAGATTTCTCTTATGATTTCGAGGAGACAGCGGCCCTATGGGCTCGAAATCTAAATGAAAATTAAGCGTTAAATCGGGATTTTTTTTTGAACGTAAATTACCGTAAATGACTCGCGAATTTTCGTGAATTACATTTCGAACGCAAGTGCCGGCAGTTGCAGGCCTCGGATGCAGTTAGGGATTGGGGAGGCGAAAACGAAGAGGGGGGGGTACAAGGTGGTAGATGAGAGTGCGTTTTGTGAATTTATTAGTATTTGTAAGTAAAAACTGGAGATTTGATACAAATTGCACGTTATTGAAGTGTTTACTCCTAGTGTGATTAGTACGTATGCCACTTATTGGCACTCAATTTGTGATATTATAGGGATGTTCTAAAAATTCCCCGTTTTACATGTTTAACAATAAATTTGGATAGTTCTTAACTTTTCTGATGCTTTTTGTTTTTTGCTTGTATCTTGCTGATTATCAGTCAGTCACTATGCCCCGCTTACGCTCATAGCTCCTGCCTTCTGCGCAGCAATCTACTAAGTAAAAATTCTTATCCCTAAAGGGAACGATCTAAGGAGCAAAAATCATTCAAAAGTAATTATTAGAACATCCCTTATATAATAGTTAATAAAATAGGGTAAAGCCCCCAATCTTTTCTAAATTTGTGAAAACGAATACAACGAAGAGGTTCCTTTGAGGTACTTATCAGGTACTTATCTAGTACTTATCATCGACTACGTGCGAAAAACACACCTATTATTGTGAAAATAGCAGCAAAGAATAAGGATGACTGATGGGCAGTAGTGCTGTAGCCATGATGGAGCATAGATATGGTATAGATGGAGCCACTCTTGAAATAAATGCAGAATTACTCAGGTATAGCTTATCCAAAATAGCCCTATATTTCAGTGAAATATAACTTTTTTTCATAAAATCGCACCAAAAATTTGGCTATTCAAAAAAAATGTAGTACCTTTGTGGTCTAAAACTATCCTTATGCAAAACGAGACAAATAGCAGTTTGATGGTGAAGAGGATTCGAAAGATTCTTCTGGTGTGCAACAACTACGATAACTTCGCGTTGGCAGAGGACGGACGTTTGGATGCACAAATCGCACACGATTATATGGAGCTCAATTTGAGTAATCCACCGAGCATCACACGTGTGGAGTCGGCAGCTCATGCCTTGGCGATGATACGCGAAGGGGAGCAATTCGACCTCATCATGATGATGTACAGCGCCGGTAGCGGCGATGCTCCTTCGTTTGCCACCGAAGCCAAGCATCTGATGCCCGACACGCCATTCGTGCTGCTCTCGTCGTTCTCTCGCGAATTGCTGTCACGCTTCCATTTGCGTGATTGCCCGGCCATTGATTATTTCTTCTGCTGGAACAGTTCGGCCGACCTCATTATTGCCATTATCAAATTGATAGAG
This sequence comes from Paludibacteraceae bacterium, assembly GCA_045600985.1. Taxonomy (GTDB): domain Bacteria; phylum Bacteroidota; class Bacteroidia; order Bacteroidales; family Paludibacteraceae; genus Colicola. The sequence continues at coordinate 32,519 of JAZRYY010000011.1, read as the reverse complement.
GATAAGATGAATGCCGACCACGACATCCTGGAAGAGGGCGTGCGTGCCATTATGCTGGTGGAGGATTCGGTACGCTATTATTCCACGTATCTGCCGCTGCTCTACATGCTCATTCTGCAGCAAAACAATGAATCGCTCCGTGAGGCACTCAATGATAAGGAACAACTGCTGCGTAAGCGAGCACGTCCTAAAGTGCTGATGGCAACATGCTACGACGAGGCCGAACAGCTCTACAGCAAATATAAGCATCATCTCATTGGCGTGATCTCCGATTTGGGCTTCGTGATGCACAAACTTGATTTGCCAGAGGAAGAGAACCTCACAGCTGGTGTGGATCTCTGCAAATGGATTCGCCAGGATAATCCCACGATGCCCGTGCTGATGCAGTCGTCGCAAGAATCGATGCGCAGCGTGGCAGAAGAACTTGGGGTAGGGTTTGTGGTGAAAAAATCCAAGACGCTGGCACACGAGATCAGCGATTATATCAGCCGCGAGTTTGGTTTCGGTCCGTTTATCGCCACTGATCCTCAAACGCACCGTGTGATAGGCCGAGCCAATGATCTTCGCAGTTTTGAAATGCTGGTGAAAAACCTGTCGGCTGAAGCTTACTTGGCACTCTCCAAAAATAATTATATGTCGAAATGGCTGTATGCCCGCGGTTTGTTTGAACTCGCCGCTGAGGTGAAAGCCATGAATACGACCACCTTGGAGCAGGTGCCTCCACAACGTGAACATCTGGCTCGATTGGTGCACGATTTCCGCATCCATCAGGCCGTGGGCGTGGTGGCTCGCTTTGATAACGATACCTTCAATGATGCCATTCGTTTTGCACGATTGGGTTCGTCATCGCTGGGCGGCAAGGCTCGCGGGTTGGCTTTCCTCAATAGCGTGCTGCTCAAGCATGATATGTATAAACGATGGGATAATGTGCGCGTAATGGTGCCCCGAACGCTGGTGGTCACTACCGAATATTTCGATCGTTTTATCGCGGAGAACAGTCTGCATTACGTAATCAATGCCGAACCCTCCGATCAGGAGATTCTTTCGGAATTTAATGCGTCCACACTTCCCGAAGACCTACTCAAATCGCTACGCGTATTCATTCGCGAAGTGCGACGTCCATTAGCAGTACGTTCGTCATCCAAACTGGAAGACTCGTATTATCAGCCATTTGCGGGTGTTTATTCCACGTATATGATCCCGGCCATAGATGATGAAGATCGCCAATTGCGCCTTCTTGCCAAAGCGATAAAGAGCGTGTATGCATCTGTTTTCTTTGCGTCTTCCCGTGGCTATATCACGTCGTCGGGCAACGTGCTTTCTGAAGAGAAAATGGCGATCGTGATTCAGGAAGTATGTGGCGCAGAACAGGCCGGCCCAACCAGGTTGGGGGCAGACTCACAACGTGGAAGGTATTATTTGCCGACGTTATCAGGCGTGGCACGCAGCGTGAATTTCTATCCGGTGGGACACGAGAAACCGGAGGACGGCATCGTGAAGGTGGCGTTTGGATTGGGCAAAGCAGTGGTGGATGGCGAACAGGTGCTGCGATTCTCACCCAAATATCCCAAACACGTGATGCAAACATCCACGCCAGATCATACGATGACTGAAACTCAACAGACCGTTCTGGCTCTGGATATGCGTCCGGAAGCCTTTCGTTCATCCGTGGATGATGCCGTTAATCTGGCGCGTTTGAGTATTGCCGATTGCGAGCAGATGCCGTCGCTCAAGCGTTTGGCCTCCACCTTCGATAGAGAGAACATGCGCATCGTGGATTCATGTTTCCCGCAAGGTCCGCGCTATATTACGTTTGCGCCTATCCTCAAATATGGTACATTCCCATTGGCCGACATTATCCAGGAATTGCTGAAAATGGCTGTCGACGAAATGAAATGTCCGGTGGAGATTGAGTTTGCTGCCAATCTGGAACATACGCCAGCTATTTTTAATGTACTGCAGATTCGTCCGATTTCTGCCGACAGCCTCACGGCCAAGGTGGATTGGAATACGATTGATCAATCATCGCCACTCTTCCTCTCAGATAATGCGTTAGGCGTGGGCGAGGTGCAGAACGTGACGGATATCATTTATCTCAAGCAAGAGACTTTTGATGTGCTTCATACTCGCGAAATGGCAGAAACAGTTCGCGCTTGGAACGATAGCATGCGTCAGCAAAAGCGAGGTTACCTGCTTATCGGTTTTGGCCGATGGGGCAGCGCTATCTCTTCACTTGGCGTACCCGTGCAATGGTCGGATATCAGTGAGGCACGTGCAATCGTAGAGTGCTCGCTGCCCAATTTCCGTGTAGATCCATCGCAAGGCAGCCATTTCTTCCAGAATCTGACGTCTTTCAATGTGGGATACATCAATATCGACCCATGGGCTCGCAAAGGCGAATGCTATAAGCAGGAACTGCTTGATGCGCTGCCTGCCGTGGAGGAGACGCAATATATGCGCCATGTACGCTTGGACAAGTCGATCAGGCTGGTGGTGGACGGATTCAAGAGCCATGCTTACGCGGGGCTGTGAAGTCGAAAGTCCGGCCAGAGGCCTAAAGTCAAAAGTCCGGCCAGAGGCCTAAAGTAGAAAGCTAAGAAAAATGAACGTTAGACGACATATATTTTGCACATTATTGGCAATCCTTTGGCTGACAATGCCCACGATAGCGAAGGCAGCGGCAGCGGCAGATTCGGCTAAAGTGGCGAGAAAGGCAGCCGTGAAAGAGCATTGGGATGCCCATTTCAAGCCATACGGTTTTATCCGTGACTACTTCATCGTGGATTCCCGCTTGAGCAAAGCGGGTGGTGGAGAGGTGTTTTATTTCATGCCTCTGGATCAGAAACTGAATGAATATGGCCAGGATCTCAATCAGATGCCTTCTGTTACTTTTTTGGCCATTACCACTCGCTTAGGTTTTGATATCACGAAATATCAGGTAGGAAAAACGCATTTCGGCGGCAAGATAGAAACAGATTTCGAAGCAGGACTGACGGGCACTACGGGCAAGGCACAACTACGTCTCCGCCAGGCATACATGACTTTTGCATGGAAAGATCTGCCCATGTCGAGCGATAGCAGCAAGACGGCTGCCGTAACGCTTCTCTTAGGTCAGGCCTGGCATCCTATGGCAGCCAATCTGGCCGCGATGATGGCCAATGAAGTAGGAACGCCATTCACGCCTTTCTCACGTACACCCCAGATGCAGATGAAGGCAGACCTGGGCAAACATGCCTCGCTCACTGCTGCGCTGCTTTGGCAAATGCAGTTCATCAGCACCGGTCCGCAGGGAATGTCGGCCAATTATCAGAAATACGGATGCACGCCTGAGGCTTACTTGGGTGCCACGTTCATGGGTGGCGGATTTAAGGCCACTCTTGGAGCTGACCTGCTCAGTATCAAACCGCGTTGGACGAATACGGATGCAAATGGAGTAGAGGTGAAAGTGAGCGACCGACTCACCACCATTTCGCCCATGCTCTATATGGAATATAAATATAAAATACTCACGTTGCAAGCGAGAACTACATACGCACAAGGCGGCGAACATATGCATCTTTTGGGCGGATATGCCCTTCGTGAAACATTCAGCGACGGACACAGCACCTATTCTCCGCTTCGCCATTCTGCGTCGTTCCTCAATATCGTAGTGGGCGACAAATATCAGGGCGGTCTCTTCATGGGTTACTATCAGAACTTGGGTTCGAGCCGGGATATTGATCCTACGCAAGTATATTGCCATTCCAGCGGTGCCACCAATCTGCGCAGATTAGCTCGCATTCAGCCTTGCTTCCATTATCATATAGGCAAGATCATGCTGGGCCTGGAATATGCATTCACGGCCGCTCAATATGGCGATGCGGCTTCATTAAACACTCGCGGTTTGGCCACCGATAATCTCCATTGGGTGGGAAATCACCGCACGCAGGCAGTATTTAAATTTGACTTTTAGATTAATGTGAAATCGTTAAATCGTGAAATCGTAAAATCGAAAGATAGTAAATATAACTCCTATGTATAATTTTTACTTTGAAAAATTAGATGTATATAAGGATGCCAGAGCATATGTGGTGAAGGTCTACTCTATATTAAGACAATTTCCTAAAGAAGAACAGTTCGCTCTCTGTGACCAACTCCGACGGGCAGCAGTCTCAATAACATCAAATATAGCAGAAGGTATATCTCGTGAATCCTTAAAAGAAAAAATACATTTTTTGGAAATATCATATGGTTCACTTTTAGAAACCTTTTCTCAATTTCAAATAGCATGTGATTTAGGATATATTCCTAAAGAAAATGTTGAGGAAATAAAACAAGACGTACAAAAAATAGCAAATAAATTGAATGCATTATCGAAATCGTATAAAGCACAGCTCCCCTAACAACGATTTAGCGATTTAGCGATTTAACGATTTAACAAATAAAAAATATGGCAGACGACAAAAAAATTATCTTTTCCATGGTGGGCGTGAGCAAGAGCTTCTCGCCACAAAAGAAAGTATTAAACAATATCTACCTCTCCTTCTTCTACGGAGCCAAGATCGGCATCGTGGGTATGAATGGTGCGGGTAAATCCACTTTGCTTAAAATCATAGCAGGAGTGGAGAAGAATTATGAAGGTCAGGTGGTGTTCTCGCCTGGCTATTCCGTGGGTTATTTGGAACAAGACCCACAACTTGACCCTGAGAAAACGGTGAAAGAGATCGTGCAGGAGGGCGTACAGCCTATCGTGGATATGCTGGCGGAATTCGATCAGATCAATGAAGCATTTGCCGATCCGGAAGCTGATTTCGATAAACTGATTGCTCGCCAGGGCGAATTGCAGGAGGCCCTTGATAACGTGGACGCATGGAATCTGGACGTGAAGCTGGGTCGCGCCATGGATGCCCTCCGCTGCCCGGATGAGGATGCACTCGTGAAGAATCTTTCCGGTGGCGAACGTCGTCGCGTGGCGCTCTGCCGCCTGCTGCTGCAACAGCCGGATATTCTCCTTCTCGACGAGCCTACCAACCACCTTGATGCCGAATCCATCGATTGGCTGGAGCAACATCTGCATCAATATGCAGGCACCGTGATCTGCATCACGCACGACCGTTATTTCCTTGATAACGTGGCTGGATGGATCCTGGAATTGGACCGTGGCGAAGGTATTCCATGGCAAGGCAATTATTCATCATGGCTTGAGCAGAAGACCACTCGTATGGCTCAGGAAGAGAAGCAGGCCAGCAAGCGTAGAAAGACACTTGAGCGAGAGCTCGAATGGGTGCGTATGGCTCCGAAGGCTCGTCAGGCTAAATCGAAAGCACGTTTGGGTGCCTACGATAAGATGATGAATGAGGAGCAGAAAGAGCGTGAAGAAAAGCTGGAGATTTTTATCCCTAATGGTCCACGCCTCGGCAATAAGGTGATTAACGCCGTGGACGTAAGCAAAGCTTTCGGCGATCGTCTCCTTTTTGAAGGCATGAATTTTATGTTGCCGCCAAACGGCATCGTGGGTATTATTGGTCCAAACGGCGCGGGAAAAACAACTCTTTTCCGCATGATTATGGGCCAAGAGCAACCAACCTCCGGCTCATTTGAGGTGGGCGAGACCGTAAAAGTGGGCTACGTGGATCAGATTCACTCTGATATTGATCCGGAAAAAACCGTATTCCAGCAGATTTCCGGTGGCACGGATTTCATTCGTGTGGGTGGCAGAGAGATTGCCTCTCGTGCTTATCTCAGTCGCTTCAATTTCACGGGTGCCGACCAAGAAAAGAAATGTGGTGTACTCTCTGGCGGTGAACGTAATCGTCTGCATCTGGCGCTCACGCTCAAATCAGAAGCAAACGTCATTCTTCTCGACGAACCCACTAATGATCTTGATGTAAACACGATTCGCGCCCTTGAAGAAGGTCTGGAAAACTTTGCCGGTTGTGCCGTTGTGATCAGCCACGACCGCTGGTTCCTGGATCGTATCTGCACCCATATCCTCGCATACGAGGGCGATTCAAAGGTATTCTGGTTTGAGGGATCATATTCAGATTACGAAGAAAACAAGAAGATGCGCCTGGGTGCCGATGCCGTAGAACCCAAACGTATTCGCTATAAGAAATTAATTGCTGATTGATATGAGTAATTTAATTCAAAGAACCCTTTCGGGTGCAGTATATGTGGCAGTAGTGGTGGCTGCTATTCTTCTTTCTCAAACGGCAACCTGTGCAGGTTTTGCCGTTATAGCCTGCATGGCCATGCGTGAGTATCATCAGCTTATGAAATCACCTTCTGGCGTGACAGCATGGTCGATCCTATTGCTGCTTGGTCTTTATACGGATATGCTGATTGATTGGCAAGCTTGGCCACATGTGCTTTTTGGCATGCTTCTTATCTTGGCACTTTGTGCTGAACTATTCCGCAAAGCAGAAAATCCGATGCGTAACTGGGGCAATATGCTTATCTCACTTGTGATGATTGCCATGCCGCTCTCGCTTACCACAAAGATTCTTCACATGGGCGAATGGGAAATAATGCGCTACGTGCTGCTTTCTATCTTCGTCTGCATTTGGTCGAACGATACGGGCGCATATTGCGTAGGCAGCCTGATTGGCAAGCATAAGATGTTCCCACGCGTGAGTCCCGGCAAATCATGGGAAGGACTCGTGGGTGGCTTCATCGTATCGTTGCTCGCAGGCTATATCTTTTCTCTGTGCGTATCTGAATTTGCCCTATGGCAATGGCTTCTCATCGCCTTTACTGTGTCACTATTTGGCACATTCGGAGATCTGATGGAATCGCTCTTCAAGCGCACTATCGGCATCAAAGACTCTGGCAAGTTTCTTCCCGGACATGGCGGTGTGCTGGATCGCTTCGACAGTCTCCTGCTTTGCCTGCCGGCGGTATATTTCCTGCTTTTATTGATTCTGTAACGAAACGCAAGCAGGGCTTGCTACGAAAACTAAAACGAAAACATTATAAATTTATAATAAAATGAACGACGAACTTAATCTTGGTCCTGAATTTGATGATCAGGAATGTATTGATTTTATCTTGAAACTGATCCCAGAAGAGGATCGTGACGGCATGACCGAAGATGACGTGCAATACGTCCTCGACGTAATCTATGAGTTCTATGAATCAGAAGGCCTCATTGATGAAGATACAGCTTCAGATGGTTATGTAGATGAAACGGCTGAATTGGAATTCATTCGCAAAGCCTGCAAGAAAGATAAGGTGAACCTCTCCGACGAGCAGATTCAGCTTATCCTCGATGGCGAATTCCAATACGGCATCGAAAAGGGCTTCTACGCAGAAGACGAAGACTAATGCGCAGCCTGTTCATCATCCTTTCTCTGCTCCCGTTGCGTGTGCTTTATGCGCTCATGAATGGGGTGGTGTACCCGTTGGTATACTACGTGGTTCGCTATCGCCGGAAGGTGGTGGCGAGCAATATTGCGGCATCATTTCCTGAAAAGACGGAGGCAGAACGAAAGCAAATAGAGAAAGATTTCTATCATTGGTTTTGCGATTTGCTGGCTGAGATTATCTACGCGTGGCGTATTTCTGATGAAGAGATTCGCGAGCGACTGACGATCATCAATCAGGATGAAGTGGAAGAGGCGGTATTGAAAGCTGGTGGTGGTTTTGTGATGCTCGGGCACTATGGATGCTGGGAATGGATAGCCGATTATGCACGTCGATTCCATTCACCGGAAGTGCTTAACCATATTATCTACCGACGCTTGAAATCAAAATCGGCAGACGAGGCGATGCTTGAGTTGCGCCGTAAGCGTGGTGGTGAACCATTGGAAATGCACAGCATGATACGACAGCTGGTTCGCAATCGTAAGGACGGCCATGCGCATATCTATGCGATGTTGTCGGATCAAAAGCCAGGACGTAATGGACTGGATTGCTACGTACCTTTTCTTCATCAGTCAACACCATTCATCATGGGCACAGAGCAATTGGCTCGCCGCACGGGCTATCCTGTGTATTACATAGATATTGCTTCCCCCAGCAGAGGACATTATGTGATTAAAGGCGTGCTTATTACCGATAATCCGGTTGCTACTCCGGAAGGATATATTACTCGCGAATACGCACGTCTCCTGGAACAGAACATTCTTCGTCAGCCGCACCTTTGGCTATGGTCGCATAATCGCTTCAAATATAGCAAGCCGTTATGAAAGCATCAATTGTAATATTAAATTGGAATGGAAAGACGCATCTGGAGCATTTCATGCCCAGCGTAGTGAAGTATTGTGCTGCCAATTGCGAAGTGGTAGTGGCTGATAATGGCTCTACCGATGATTCCGTAGCATATCTTAAGCAGCATTTTCCTGATGTGCGACTGATTCAGTTTTCTGAAAACTATGGTTTTGCAGAGGGGTATAATCGCGCATTGGAACAGATCCAAACAGAGTATGTGGTGCTGCTGAATTCTGATGTGGAACTAACGGAGGATTTCCTTTCACCCATGCTTGCCTATATGGATGCGCATCCTGACGTAGCTGCTGCACAACCGAAGATTCTGGCACAATATGATCTCCCAAATGCGGAGAGGAATGTCGCTAATGCTATCATTCGCTTTGAGCACGCCGGTGCCGCTGGCGGCTATATGGACCGTTTGGGCTATCCATACTGCCGAGGACGAGTGATGGGCGTATTGGAGGAAGATCATGGGCAATATGATACGCCAATTGCCTGCTTCTGGGCATCAGGATGCTGCCTTCTCATGCGCACGCATATATATAAGGAGTTAGGTGGACTCAATCCTGTTTTCTTTGCCCATATGGAAGAGATCGACCTGTGTTGGCGAGTGCAACGTGCAGGATATAAGGTGATGTGCCTGCCAGAAACGAAAGTATATCATCTGGGCGGAGGTGCTTTGCCATACGAATCGCCTCATAAAGTGTTCCTCAATTTCCGCAACTGTCTCCTTATGCTTCATCAGAATCTGCCGCTGGCAGAACGCTTATGGCTGATGCCGTTGCGATGGGGATTGGATATGGTAGCTTCCCTTCAATATCTCCTCACCGGCAAACCTCAGGCTGCTTTGGCTGTACTGCGTGCACGCGCTGATTTTCATCGACTTAAGGCCCAATCTGCTCAACATGGCCATAACATCTGCTCAGAAAGGGGTAGTAGCACCACCTGCAGCAGACCTGCAGCAACTGGACGTTTCCCATTCTCCATTCTTCTGCATTTCTATTTATTGGGGCACAGGAAATATAGCGATATTTTGCAGGAAAAATAAGTTATTAGTGCAAATTTTGCCACCTAAAACTATCAAAATGGCATAAAAATGCACTTTTTTTGCATTTTTCTTGCAAAATATTTGGTTAATTCAAAAAAAAGCAGTAATTTTGCACCCGCTTTTGAGAAATGATGGTTGTTAGCCACGTTTCGAGAAACACTCGGGATTTAGTTCAGCCCGGTTAGAATGCCTGCTTTGGGAGCAGGAGGTCGTGAGTTCGAATCTCGCAATCCCGACGAAAGAGTTACGCCAAACGTAACTCTTTTTTTTCTAAGGCGTACTCTATTCTCACTCACAGTGAGTTCTTATCCCTACGGGAACGATCTGCCAGCAGAGCTGGGCTGTGCGAATCTCGCAATCCCGACGAAAGAGTTACGCCAAACGTAACTCTTTTTTTTCTAAGGCGTACTCTATTCTCACTCACGGTAAATTCTTCTATATGAAACAGATACATTATACAACGTTTGGAACGTGTTCCCAAGAAATTAATATCGAGTTGGACGAAAACAACACAATTCAGTATTGCGAGTTTATCGGTGGCTGCATGGGCAATACAAGCGGCATCTGCCAGCTCGTGAAGGGCATGTCTGCAACGGACGTTATTTCTCGTCTTAAAGGCGTACGATGTGGCATGAAATCAACGTCCTGCCCTGATCAATTGGCCCGCGCTTTGGAGCAGGCACTATAAGGGGGGGGCTAAAAATCATTCAAAAAGCAAATATTAGAACACCTTTAAGATTTTTTACTCCGCCAAGGACTATTCCATCAATAAGCAGTTCTATGCAAGATAATCAGGAAGAAATATTTCCCGTAGTGGACGAAGACGGCCGAGTGGTAGGCAAAGTTACGCGTGGGGAAGCTCATAGCGGCAAGCGCATATTGCACCCGGTAGTGCATCTTCATGTATTCAATAGCAAACACGAGCTCTATCTTCAGAAACGCCCATCCTGGAAATCCATCCAGCCTGACAAGTGGGATACGGCCTGTGGAGGTCATATCGACTATGGTGAGGCAGTAGAGGATGCATTGCGTCGAGAAGTAAAAGAAGAATTGGGTATAACGGATTATGTGCCAGCTTTCATTACGCATTACGTATGGGAATGCGCCTGCGATCGGGAATTTGTGAATATCTTTACTACGGTTTACGATGGCGAAATCATGCCAAGCGAAGAACTGGATGGCGGACGTTTCTTCACAAAGGAGGAGATTCAATCGCTCATTGGTAAGGATTTCTTCACACCTAATTTCGAGAGCGAGTATCAGACGTATATCCAGAATATTCCTATTGCATAATTACGTACAACCTATTGTAGCCACATGCACCTCACTATTTCTCGGCGTGGCATTCTTCGGCTGGCATCAGGCCTTGGCTGTTGTGCTCATATTTTTCGGTGTATGGCTCGTCACGCAAGTGAAATAACCTTATCTATGTGAAAATAAAAGAACATTGGTTTCTTAAAATAATCCAGTTTCCGATATAGCACCCAGGTATCATCCATGTCGTGATAATCATACTCATCTGCAAGATGGGCTATATCGTCTTTATCCATTCGCATGGCACCGTAGTCGTCGAACGACACCCGCAATTGGTAGGACTCTTCTTCATCCGTAAAAAGAATTTCCCAAATGCCTGCGCGAAGTACTGACTTGCACTCAGAAGGATTGCCTTCGGCAAGGTGGCGCTCATTTTCTTCCATGATCTGCTTATCGAGAAACATGGAAATATATGGCTCTGTCCAATCAAGCGTTATTACGGTTTGTTCGCTGCGGATGATGGGAAGCACCATATGTTTTGGGAAATGAAGAGTATAATAAGTTTCCATACAAATAATTAATGGGGTGGGCTATAAATAATTCATGGTGGCCCAAAGGAGTGACAAAAGTTGCAAGAGAAGGAAAATGGGAATGAGTACCTGAAATTTCCAATGGAGCGTTTTATGATGGAAGCACCACATGCCGAGCATTGCTCCAAGTGCTCCGCCCAGAAAAGCAAAGAGCAACAGTGTGCGCTCAGGAATACGATCCTTATGCCGAATGGCCAATCGTTTATCCCAGCCAAAGAGTATGAATGAAAGGATATTCATGCAATAGCATAAGTTTTAGCGATTAACCGGCTTCACTTTATAGCCTTCCTTGCGGAGGCAGGCAATCAGTCCCTCGTCGCCACCAAGATAAATGGCGTCGAGCGTGATAAACGCATGCCCTTCTTTCAAGTACGCACCAAGACGCTTTGCCCACTCTTTATTGCGCTTGCAATACACTTTATAATCAGTAAATGATATGGAAGAACGATTATCAGGACTGCTCACCTGATACGCCATATCCAGCAGGCGTCCCATCTTATATAAATCGCGCAGACTCTTTTCCTGACGCACTTCCCGTTCAGGATATTCAATCACGGCCAGAAGTTCTTCACATTGCCAATGAAAAGGCTCGCGATCAAACGTCATATACATCGTTTCTCCCACGTCGTCCAAACCGTAAATAGGCTTATCCTGCTGCATCGCCACGGTTTCAAAGAAATGTTCGCTGCTGCGATTCTCATCATAGTCCGCCCATTTCTTAAGCAATTCCATGCGGTACATCTCCGTGAGATACTGAGGTTTCATCCGTGCCAACTTATCCAAGCCCATTCCCAGCGTGAGCAACAAAGCTTCATTGATGGAGCGGTATTGCTCTTCCGTATAGAAATGGCGGAGCTGAACGGAATCGGGCAGGAGTGCGGCCTGACGCAAAGCTGCAATTGCCTGATAATCGAGCATGGCAAACTCCGTGATCACTTTATCCGTTTCTCCATAACACTTGAAGAGGGTGGGGATGGTGTCGAGAAAAGCTATATCCGTAAGCCGATTGGTGGCCAACAGATAAGATGGTGCGGCCACGCCGTTGCCCGTAATCTTATAAAGCACTTGTGCCTGACCAATCACGGCCAGGCAGAGGAAGAGAAATATGGCAACTATTTTCCTCATTATTTAAAGCGTGAAATAAGACTATATGCCTGATAGATGCCCAATTCACCAGCCTTGGAAAGATCGTTTAAACCATCATTGGTTTTGTCGATATAGATGCGTGTGAGGCCACGATTAAAGTAGGCTTCAGCAAAGTCTTTATCCGCATCAATGGCCGCTGAATAGTAGGCTATAGCTGCTGCATAATCGCGCTGCGTACACAGAATATTCGCTTTGTTGTAGTAAGCAAAAGCAAAGTCTGGTGTAGATAAAATCACCTGATCGTAGTCGCGAAGAATGATTTCAAATTCAAGTTTTAAATATTCGCTACTGATTTCGTCGCCCGATATACGTTGATACTCCAGCAGTTTATATCGCCAGTTGGCACGGCAGAAATACATGATGGTGCGTTCCGACGATTGGCCTGCATAGAAGATGGCTTTGTTGCAATCCTCAATGGCAGAATTGTAATCCTGCACCAGTGCAAATTCCACAGCTCTGGCGAAGAAAAGATGAGCAAGCCTGTTCACCGTGCTGGCTGGAAGATTGGCGATTGAGCGCAGACCTGAGAAGTATTCCTCATATCGCTCCAATTCCAAAGAAAGCTGACTGATCTGATCGAAATGGCGATTCACCATATCTGCCGTAAGTGCCAATTCCTGCAATGTGAATCGAAGCGGAGAGGGCAGGAGAGAACTGCGATTGAAATCGTCTACCGCATAATGATAATAAGCCGTGCGGCGAAGTGGATCTTGCTGAGCATAATAGCTGAGCACCAGATTAGGCTGATTAACCACATCTGCATAGCGATTCTGCACAGCACCACGCGTGGCCGACTGATAGCGTTCATCATCCTCGCTCGACTGCTGATTCTGAGCAGCACGATTGGAGAACTCTTTCTTTCTATCACGTTTCTGAGGCTGTGCTTCTGCCGCCTGTACGTCCGTGTTCACCTGCTTTTGTGCCGCCTGAATCTTATCCTTCTGCTGCTCCAGATCATTGGCTGTTTGGCGATAGAGGAAGGCTTTCTTCGCATCGCCTTGTGCAGTGGCGGCCTGGGCTGCCAGATAGTAAGACGGCAGGAAATAAGGATAGGCAGCTATGAGTGTATCAAAATCCGCACGAGCCGCTTTCCATTGGCGAAGTTGCATGTGCACCACACCACGCTGATAGTGTATCTCCGTATTGGCAGGATCAATGTCCAGGGCCTGGTTGTAGTCCTCAATGGCACGATTATAGTCGCCCAATTCCTGACGGAGCAATCCGCGATTATAATAGGTATGTGCGTTCTGAGGTTCCAATGAGATGGCCTGATCATAATCCGCCAAGGCGCCACGATAATTATGTGCACGATAATAAAGAATACCACGATTGATATAATCGCCAGCCCATTTGCTGCCCAAATTAATGGCTTGGGTGAGATCTCGCAATGCTTCATCTTCTTTATCCAACATGCTGTTCACCACACCTTTGGCACTCCAGTTGGCCGCATTCAAGCCATCATATTGGCATGCCTTCGTAAAGCCATCCAGGGCTTCGAGAGTATCTTTCTTTGCCATCATGATGACGCCTCGCTCAAAATGAAGTGACGGCGATTGCGGATCACGGCGAAGGAGATAATCGATATCGCTGATAGCCGCTTCGTAGTCCTTTTTTAAAGAACGCACGTCTGCGCGTAGGAGGAGATAGGTTTTGTTGTCGGGAGCCAGGGTGAGTGCCTCCGTAAAATCCCGTTCTGCCGCATCATAATCTTCCAAACCACGATACACAAAGCCTCTGGTGTAGTACGCACCGGGGAGGAACGGACTATTCTCAATGCAACGCGAGCAATCTTTCTCTGCACCCTGCAGATCACCCAACTGTATCTTGGCAATAGCACGATAGAGATAAGGCTCGGCAAGGTAAGGTTTGAGGCGTATCACCTGATTGAAATACTGAATAGAGAGGACGTAATCATCGAAGTACAGCGCATTCCTGCCAATCGCCGTAAGACGATCAGTATTCATTTGAGCCTTTGCCGTGAAGCAGGCCGATAGGAATAATACTGCTATGAATAGCGCTTTCTTCATGACTTACATTGAGGACTTTATTTACATCCGTTGTTTGGATCAAACCAGGTTGGAATATCAAATTGCTCGTTAGGATCATAGCCCAAAGAAGGGTCGTTGAGTACCTTCTGAAGATAGAGGGCGGCAATAGGCAATGCCATGGATGCACCCTGACCTTCGGCCATGTTATCGAAATGGATGGCACGATCCTCGCCACCTACCCAGCAACCGCTCACCAGCGATGGGGTGTAGCACATAAACCAGCCATCAGAGTTGTTGTTGGTGGTACCTGTTTTGCCGCCCATTGGGGTATTGATGCCATAGCGATAGCGTACACGAACACCCGTGCCATGGTCGATTACGGCACGCATCATCGAGATCATTTTATAGGAGGTTGTTTCGTCGATCACTTCGTGGGTGCGTGGGGTGAAATTAGCCAACACGTTGCCATTATTATCTTCGATACGTGTTACGTAGAGAGCCTCCGTACGAATGCCTTTGTTTGGGAACGTAGTGTAGGCATCCACCATCTCTCGAACCGATACTTCGCAAGGACCAAGACAAAGCGAGATAACAGGATCAATCTGACCTTCAATACCAAACGAACGCATCAATCGAACGAGCTGTTCTGGCGTAAACTGGCTCATCAGATAAGCTGAGATCCAGTTGTTGGACTGCTGTAGACCCCATCTGAGCGTGACGGTATCGCCGATATGATCCTTGCCAGAGTTGCGAGGCGACCAGTCGTTGCCATTCGCATCTTTGAGCGTGATGGGTTGATTCACCACCTTATCGCAAGGCCAGAAGCCTTCCGACATGGCCAAGGTATAAAGATAAGGCTTCACGGTAGAACCCACCTGACGCTTGCCTGCGTTTACCATATCATATTGGAAATTGGAGAAGTTTGGTCCTCCTACATATGCCTTGACGTGACCTGAATGTGCTTCCATCGACATAAAACCGCATCTGAGGAACGATTTCTGCCAGCGAATAGAATCCATTGGCGAGAGGGTAGTATCTACCAGGCCTTCATACGTAAACACCTGCATTTCCACGGGTGTATTGAATACTTCCTTAATCTCAGCCTCGCTCATTCCTTCGCGTTTGAGCGCACGATAACGATCTGTTTGCTTCATCGAACGCGTCATGATGCCATCAATCTCTTCCGCCGTAAGTTGACGAGAGAAAGGAGCCTGCTTCTTCTTTTTATTTTCTTTGAAGAAGGAGGTTTGGAGTTGCGTCATATGTTCAGAAACAGCCTCTTCAGCATACTGCTGCATGCGCGAGTCGATCGTGGTATAGATGCGCAGACCATCCTGATAAAGATCATAATTGGTGCCATCCGGCTTCTTATTCTTATTGCAAAAGCCAAAGAGGGGATTATTTTCCCATTGCTCACGATCCAAGGCATACTGCGCTTTATTCCAGGATGAATAATTGGATTCCTGAGGCTCCTTGGCCGTGAGTACACCACGCAGATATTCGCGGAAATAAGGTGCAAGACCCTGCTTATGATCCACGCTGTGATATTTGATTTCCAAAGGCAGGAGCTTGAGCGAATCGCATTCTGCTTCACTCAAAAAGCCATATTTCTCCATCTGATTGAGCACGGTGTTGCGTCGGTTGGTAGCACGCTCAGGATGACGAATAGGATTATAGAGCGAAGGGTTTTTACACATGCCCACGAGCATAGCGGCCTGCTCAGGCTTCAGGTCTGCCTGTGAACAACCGAAATATACCCATGCAGCCGATTTGATGCCGATGGCGTTGTAGAGGAAATCGAATTGATTGAGATACATCGTGATGATCTCGTCTTTTGAATAGATACGTTCCAGCTGGGCCGCAATCACCCATTCATTCGGTTTTTGCATGAGTCGCTGAATGCTATTGCCAGCCGTAGGAGAGTAGAGTTGCTTGGAGAGCTGCTGGGTGATCGTGGAACCGCCGCCGGCACGACCTAACGTCATCAAAGCACGGAAGAAAGCTTTGGCATCGATGCCTGAATGCTCGTAGAAACGTGCATCTTCCGTGGCCACAAGCGCATTAATCATGTTGGGAGAAATCTCTGAATAATGTACGCCTACACGGTTCTCACGGCGATAGTAGCGTCCGAGCGATACCATGTCGCTGCTGAATACTTCGCTGGCGAAACGATTCTTTGGGTTTTGCAATTCGCTAATCGGCGGCATATAGCCGAACCAGCCCTTACTAATTCCCTTAAACACTACAAACACAGAAATCAAACCTGCAGCAAACAGGCCCCAAAAGGTCAAGCAAAAAATCTTTTTGAAGTCTTTCATATCATCAAATCTTCTATTATTCTGTTTAAAAGATGCCAACCATCTGCGTTGGCGCATATATAATCGTCCTTTCTTTTGAGCATTCCTGAGACTAAATAAGGCTCAGATTGCGCATAGAAATGCTTTAAGTATTCATTCTTAATTCGTTTTATATCAACGCCTTTCACGGTTCTTAATCCGAGCATTATCATCTCATTATAAAGGTCGTCGGGCGTTAATTCTTCTTTTTGTCTCCATTCCTGCAAAGACTGTGCCGAAGTGTTGCATACGTGCAGATAAGCCTCCAAATCATCGCCATTGAAGCTGTGGGTGTGGCAGCCGTCGAAGCTGTGTGCACCAGCTCCTATGCCCAGATAGGCTTCGTGCGTCCAATAATGGCTGTTATGGCGTGATTCATAGCCTGGAATGGCATAATTGCTTACTTCATAACGCATAATGCCCATCTCCGCCAGCTTGCTGATGGCCATTTCCTGCATGGCATTGGCCAATTCATCGTCTGCTTCTTCTATCAATCCCTGTTCCAGGTCGCGATAAAGTGGCGTTCCTTCTTCATAAGTAAGGCAATAAGCCGATACATGCTGTACGTGAAGCCTGGCAAGCTGATCCAAATCCTTGCTCCAATCCTCAAGCGTCTGCCCTGGGAGCCCGTACATCAAATCCACCGATATATTATCAAACCCAGCCTGCTGAGCCATAATGACGGCCTGTATGGCCTGCTCGCTGGTGTGCCGACGCCCTATGCGTTGGAGTAGGGGAGTGCTGAACGTTTGTATGCCGATACTTAATCGGTTGACGCCAGCTTCCCGAAGCGCCTTCAGTTTGGTTTGATTAAGATCGCCGGGATTAGCTTCCATCGTGATCTCAATAGATTTCGACCCTTTCAAACCGCTCAAACGATCTATTTCGTCCAACACCTGCCGTATCTGTTCCGGCTCCAATAAGCTGGGCGTGCCTCCGCCGAAATATACCGTTGAAATGGATGTTTGGGGCGCAAGACGCATGCGAAGCTCCTGCTGCAGGACAGCAATATATTCTTCGCGACGGCTCAGCAGCGTGGTAGAATAAAAATCGCAGTATCTGCAACGCGACTTGCAAAATGGTATGTGGACGTAGATGGACGTCATTTCTCCCAGAGATATTTCATCCATTCAGCCATCTTTTGCTCCGCAGGACTTCCTTGCGGATACCAGAACTGCATCTCTTTCAACTCATCCGGAAGGAACTGTTGCTTCACGAAATGGTTGGGATAATCATGAGCATATTTATATTCTTCACCATATCCCAGTTCCTCCATCAGTTGGGTCGGGGCATTTCTCAAATGCAAAGGTACAGGCGCATTTCCTGTTTGCTTCACCACTTCCAAAGCCGAATTGATGGCCATATACGCAGAATTGCTTTTCTGCGACGTGGCGAGATAAACCGTGGCCATCGCTAACGGAATACGGCCTTCAGGCCAACCGATCTTGCTGACGGCATCAAATGCATTATTGGCAATCAGCAGAGCATTGGGATTGGCCAAACCTATATCTTCTGAGGCGGAAATAACCAAACGTCGTGCAATAAACTTTGGATCTTCACCGGCAGCCACCATGCGTGCAAGCCAATAAATGGCGGCATCTGGATCGCTTCCGCGTATCGATTTAATGAAAGCGGAGATGATATCATAATGCATCTCGCCATCCTTATCATAAGCCACAGGATTCTGTTGAAGCCGTTCCGTCACGGTTTGATTATTGATCAATATCGTTTCATCTTCGGTGTCATCGGCATTCGTGGTGTTTGTTACGAGTTCGATGATATTGAGCAATTTACGCGCATCTCCGCCGCTATAACGAAGAATACTGTCTGTTTCCTGCACCTCAATATGGCGTGTTTTCAGATATACATCCTCCGTAAGCGTACGATGGAGCAATTCCAGCAGATCATCTTTGCCAAGCGGCTTGAGCACGTATACGGCGCAACGTGAGAGTAGGGGTGTAATCACTTCAAACGACGGATTCTCCGTAGTGGCACCAATCAGCGTGATTACGCCTTCCTCTACGGCTCCCAACAGCGAGTCCTGCTGCGATTTGCTAAAACGATGGATCTCATCGATGAAAAGGATGGGATTTCCAGCATCAAAACCACGCTGTGCAGCGGAAGAAACGGCTCCTTCAAACAATCCGCCACGCATCACCTGATTCGATTGCTTGGCTTTATCAATCACGTCTCGCACTTCCTTCACGCCGCTCGTTACGGCAGAAAGAGTATAGAATGGTCGATCCAATTCGGCTGCCACGATGCGAGCCAAAGTGGTTTTTCCCACGCCGGGAGGCCCCCATAGAATAAATGATGAGAGTCTGCCTGTTTCTATCATTTGGCGGAGAATAGCGCCTTCGCCCACCAAATGTTTCTGTCCGATATATTCGCTTAGCCGTTTAGGCCGCATGCGTTCTGCCAGGGGTAACATAGCTTATTATTTTTACTTGCACACATGCATACGTGCGCGATTTTATAAAAAGTGTGCAAAGTTACATAAAATTCTTGATATACACAAATATTATGATTAAATTTGCCAATAAAAAATCACCTATTTAACATAATGCAAATTATCTATTAGTTAAGTATGTATAAAATATATAGCCTTGCTAGAGCCACTCAAGGTCTACTCAAGAGTTATTTTGTAGACTGAAGTTGACAAAATAAATATTTACGAACGTATATTTGCCCAAGTGAAAAAAAAGCAGTAATTTTGTACTCAGTTTTGATTTGGAACGTTTATGACGTTCTTATAAATGTTTGGATTATGGAGTATTTATACAATCTTTTCATCAATCCCGGAATTACGCAATCGTTGATTGTTTTGATGCTAACCATGGCGATTGGCATCTTCCTTGCGGAGAAACTGAAGATCAAGAGTTTCTCGCTGGGCGTAACGTGGATTTTGTTTGCAGGTATTATTCTTTCTCACTTCGGCATGCGTCTGACGCCTCAAGTGGAACATTTCGCAAAAGATTTTGGCTTGATCTTATTCGTATATTCCATCGGCTTGCAGGTTGGTCCGTCCTTCTTTTCCAGCTTTGGCAAAGGCGGCTTGCAACTGAATATGCTGGCTGTAGGTGTGGTTTTGACGGGGGTTCTGACAGCTTTTGGCTTACATTTTCTTACGGGTGAAGATATGGCCACGATGGTGGGTATTCTCTCCGGTGCCGTTACGAATACGCCCGGTTTGGGTGCTGCTCAGCAGGCTTTTCAGGATATGTTTGGGCATGCCAACCCTGATATTGCCACGGGTTATGCTGTAGCCTACCCTCTTGGTGTGGTGGGTATTATCCTTTCCATCATGCTCCTTAAGGCTATTTTCCGCATCAATTTGAAGCAGGAAGAGAAAGATATGAAGGCGGCAGAAGAGAGTGATCCAAACCAGCCAATCGTGATGGATATTCAGTTGACGAATCCCGTTGTAGATGGCAAGAACGTGCATGAAATACAATCCATACTGGGTATAGATATGATTGTTTCCCGCGTGATGCGTCAGGATGGCACGGAAGAGATTGCCAATAGCGAAACGATTGTTCGTCTTGGTGAGGTAATACGCGTTCTTACCGACCGTCCACACGTAAAAACCATCGAACTTATAGGTCCGATAAAGGAGCAGGAAAAGGGCGAATCCAAGTCTGCTTCTGGTCTTGTATCCAAGCGTATCGTGCTAACCAAGGAACAATGGAACGGTAAGAAGATTGGTTCACTTGGCATTCGCAAGAATTATCATGTGAATATCACTCGCGTCACTCGTGCCGGTGTGGATTTGTTGGCCACTCCAAGCCTTGTGCTTCAGCTCGGCGATCGCATCATGGTGGTAGGCGACGATAAGGATGTGGCTAAAGTGGCAGATATCTTTGGCAACGAGTTGAAGCGCCTCGACGTGCCCAACCTGCTGCCTATCTTCCTGGGCATCGTGCTGGGCATTATGGTAGGTACATTACCTATTGCCATCCCAGGTTTATCGCAGCCTTTCAAGCTTGGTTTGGCAGGTGGTTCACTTATCATAGCTATTCTGATTGGACGTTTTGGTCCACTCTATCGATTAGTGACGTTTGCCACCACGTCTGCCAACAAAATGATCCGCGAGATTGGTATTTCACTCTTCCTTGCAGCTGTTGGTTTAGGTGCTGGAGAATCCTTCTTCTCTACTATAGTAGAGGGCGGCTATATGTGGATTCTTTATGGTGTGATTATCACGGTTCTTCCGATCCTTTTGATGGGTATTATTGGTCGCTTATGGATGAAACTGGACTATTTCACGCTGGCAGGTTTGATTGCCGGTTCCACTACCGACCCACCCGCATTGGCCTATGCAGGCAGCCTCT
The DNA here is from genome assembly GCA_045600985.1 of Paludibacteraceae bacterium. GTDB lineage: Bacteria > Bacteroidota > Bacteroidia > Bacteroidales > Paludibacteraceae > Colicola. Next base: position 11,639 of record JAZRYY010000011.1, on the reverse strand, counting down.
CGCAAGAGAATGAGAAGGCATCTGTAGCCTACGCAACGGTTTATCCGCTTACGATGTTCCTCCGTGTGATGTCGGCTCAGTTGATTATTCTGTTGGCCTGCTAAGATTTTATGGGTGTTTATTAAAATACCCCTTTTCGTACAAGCGCAAAAGAAAAGAATCAGTCACTTGCATGGCTGATTCTTTTTATGTATATATTTGTGAAATTTTATTGCAAATAGGCTCTTTTCACGCTCTGCTAACGCTGTGTTTATGGTGTGCTGACGCTCTATATCTGTTTCTTGTGATTATAGTTCTTGATTACAACTACAGTTCCTGGAAGGTGCCGTCTTCAAAGAAAACAACTACCTTCGTGACACGTTTATTTACCTGACGCTCCACGATCTGCACCATCGGCTGCTTGCCTTTGGCATCATTCGGGCGCACGGCAGGATTAGCCGTCGCAGCAGGCGATACTGCGGCAGCCTGCATGCCTTGCTGAGATTCATCTGCATAGCCGAAAGGTCCGTTTTTATCGGTTAATTCAGGTTTCACATCGAATAAGGTCTGCTCCTGGGCATCTGTTTTGATGCGGTACATCGTGCCTACCCCAAGAATCAACCAATCAGAATTCACCGTACGGAAGCGATTCAGCACTTTCTGCATCACTTCCAAGCTGGGTTTATTCCTTCCTCCTATGATATTCGACATCGTAGCAGCTGATATTCCCACTTCATTCGCAAACGATTTGGCATTCAGTTCTTCTTTCTGCATCAAAAGTTGCAGTCGTTCTTGTTCGTTCATATTTTTTTGCTATGTTTATTTCATTACGTCACTTTACGGTTCCAAATCAAATATCTTCGTTTTAAGACACGCAAAGTTTCTGAACCAATAAATCCCTCACAAATGCAGCAAAAATGCCTTGTGTGGAAAATTTGTTGATAACTTTGTAGAGAAATCGGGTGCAAAGATACGTAAATTTTTTCACATGTGCAAATAATATGAAAAATATTTTTCACATCGTATATAATTTATGTTTGTTAATTATCAAAATTATCTACAAGTAATTAACAATTGTATAATCCCTTGATAATCAATACTTATCACAAATAAGCCTTTATCTAATAATTTCGTATAACTTCCACATTATCAACGAATTACATGTTAAATTTAAGCAATATTTTAAATATACACACGTATACATGGTATTCTGCTAATAATTCATGATATACAACTTTAATAATTTGCTATAACTATTGATAATCAACAAGTTAAGTATGTGTATGTATGCATCAAATAGTAATAGAATATGAATGGATTTATCTTTGCTAACCGATTGACAGATAGCGGTGGTGATTTTATTAGAAATGTGAAATTATGCCTATTTGTATTTGTTAATTAGTTTGAATTTTATATTTCTATCATTTACGATTGTGAATCGGTAAAATTCGTGAAAAGTGAATTTTTCGGGACACTACCCCACCCTTAAATCATCATCAGAAACGAAAAAGATTTCTTCTGTAGGAAAATACGTGCGACCTGCCTTAACGCATTTCATTTGTTTGGGTTAGAGCAAATTTTTATAAAAATAGCAAATTTATGCGGACATAATTTGGTCATTCCAAAAATTTGTAGTACCTTTGCAGAAAATTTAAAATAAACTTTGTTAATTTTAGCAATATGACCGCAAATCGATTCATGGCATGCATCGCGATTGCATCTCTGGCAATCTGCGCAATGGCACAAGATGTGATGTATTATCTTCCGAAAACGGAGGTTATGATTGAAATAACATATGAAGAGCATGTGCTGCAACAAGGTCCATACTATCAGTATGCCGAGCGCTACCTGGGCGTGAAAGATATTATTCTTGAGAACGAGACTAAATATGAAATTAAGGAAGTGCGCGTACGCACAAAGAACGTGGCTGACATAGCCAATCCTTATTTCCTTACCCCTGGCAAGAATGGCATTAATCAGCTTTTGCTCAATAAAGATGGCGTACTTGAAGGCGTTAATGTGGCAAATGAGGAGTTGAAAAGTTCAAAGAGTTCGAAGAGTTCGAAGGGTTCCAGCAAGACCGTTGTAGAGCACGTTCCTCCATTTTTGGAGGAGCAACTGCTGGCAGGTTCTATCGGCAAGATGGCTGAAGGCGTAGCCAAGCAGATTTATCACTTGCGTGAGGCTAAGATGAATCTAATCACAGGCGACGTGGACCATTTCCCTGCAGATGGCAAGAGCATGGAAACAGTGCTCAAGGAGATGAAGCGTCAGGAGAAAGAACTGACGGCACTTTTCGTAGGCAGCAAGCAGGTGACTGTGCACAAAGCGTTGGTGAAAGTTGCGTTGGAAGAATTGTCTCAGGAAGCGGTGGCTTTCCGCTTTTCCAAGCATCTGGGCGTAGTGAACGAAGATGATTTGAGCGGCGAGCCATACTATGTGCAGCTCTCTGAAGTAAACCGTCCAGCCAAACCAGCCACAGAGAAGGCTCCTGCCACCTCAGGCGTTAATTATATCGTGCCAGCAACGATTCATGTGGACGTGACTAATGGTCTGGAAACGATCGCAGAGAGCGACGTGAAAGTGGCGCAATTGGGCTACGTGAACTATCTCTCGCTCGAGACGATGAAGAAAGCACCTGCCGTACGTTTGGGCAAGGAAGGACAGCTCCTTTCCATCGATAAATAACGGCCTGTCGTGCCTGCGGTTAACACGAAAAGGATTTGATTCAAAGATGGTACTGAAGAATTATATACGTTTCGCTTTCCTGGCAGTTTTCTGCGGACTTTGCACTACCCTTGCTGCGCAAGAGTTGCGTTGCAATGTGCAGATCAATTCCGAGCAGATTGAGGGTTCTAATAAGCAGGTGTTTCAAACGTTGAAAACGTCCATTGAGGAATTTGTGAACAACACCAAATGGACTAACCTCACCGTGAGTGAAGTGGAGCGAATCAATTGCAATCTGCTGATTGTATGTTCGTCGATGGCAGATAATCAGTTCACATGCGAAGCCACGTTCCAGGCGTCGCGTCCCGTATACAACAGCACCTACAACAGCACCATCCTCAATTTCAAAGATCCGTATTTCAATTTCTCATATCAGGAATACGACCAACTGCTCTATCAGCAAAATCAGTTTCAGACGAATCTGACGGCGATGTTGGCTTACTATGTGTATCTTATTCTGGGCTTTGATTCGGATTCATATCAGCGCCTTGGCGGCACGCCTTTCTTCCAGCTCTGCAGCGAGATTTGCAATACGTGCCAGACGGCTTCAATGGAATCAAATGAGCAGGTGGGATGGCAGGCCTCACATTCGGCTCGCAATCGCTATACCATTGCGAATAACCTCACAGAGGAAGCTTTCAAGCCCTTCCGCAATTTCTTCTACGAATATCATCGCCTTTGCCTGGACGATATGACGTCCAACGTCGCGAACGCGCGTGCACGTATAGCAGAAGGAATAGTCGTATTGCAGGAAACGAACAAGAACCGCCCAAGCAATTATGTGATTGGTCCGTTCCTGGACGCCAAGGCTGAAGAGCTCGTGAATATCTTCCAAGGCGGTACTGATAAAGAGAAAACGGATATTCTCCGCCTCCTGGAAAATATCGATCCAACTCGCAGCAACACCTTCGAGCGAATTAATGATTAACACCTCTTCGCTTCCCCGATTTCTCGATTTTACGATTTAACGCTTCCCCCGATTTAACGCTCCCCCGATTTTATCCCTATGCTCCAGCATCTTTTCATACAGAACTACGCTTTGATCTCAGAATTGGACATCCAGTTTGAGAAAGGTTTCTCCGTGATGACGGGCGAAACAGGCGCAGGTAAGTCGATTATTTTGGGGGCACTCTCTCTGCTGTTGGGCGCGAGGGCTGATACGTCGGCCATTACCGATGGCGAGCAGAAATGCGTGATTGAGGGCGAGTTTGGCATACAGGGCTATTCATTGGAGACATGGTTTGAAGAGAATGAATTGGATTGGGCTGAGACGTGCACGATACGTCGTGAACTCCTGGCTACGGGCAAGAGCAGATCGTTTATCAATGATACGCCTGTTACGTTGGCTATTCTCAAGCCTTTGGCAGCCAAACTGATTGATATTCATTCCCAGCACGAGAATCTGCAGTTGGGCGAAGGTGCCTTCTGGCTGCAGGTGGTGGACGCTTTGGCGGATAATGAGGCGGCTCGCCTCACCTATCTGACGGCCTATGAGGCCTATCGTGCTGCCGAAGCGGCGTTGACCAAACTGAAGAAGGAGGCAGCGGAATCGCAGAAGAATGCGGATTTCATTGCCTATCAGTTGGAACAACTGGAGGCGGCTCATCTGCGTGAAGGCGAATTGGAAGAACTGGAACTGACGCAGGAGAAGCTCTCGTCGGCAGAGGAGATACGTGATGCCTACGCTAGAGCTTATCATTATCTTGATAATGATGAAGACGGCGGCATTATTGCTGCCACCAAAGATATCTATAGCAGCCTCCATAAGATTGAGACGTTCCTTCCCAAGGATGCTGATTTGCTTAATCGGCTGGAAAGTACACGCCTTGAATTGAAGGACATGCTGGAAACGATAGCAGGCGAATTGGACGACGTGGAATCAGATCCTGGTCGCCTGGAAGAGATCGAAGAGCGTATCGGTTTCTTAAGAAGCCTTCTTCGCAAGCACAGCAAGGATACAATTGAAGAATTGATAGCGGAACGTGATACGTATGCGGAACTGATCAATCGTCGTGATTCTTTTGATTTTGAGATTGAGCAGGCCGAGAAACATCTCAATGAGGCGAAGAAAGAAGTGAAGCAGCAGGCTGATGCACTCACCAAGACCCGCAAGGCCGTGGTGCCTACCATCAAGGCTCGATTGGAAGAATCGCTCAGCCATTTGGGTGTACGCCATGCGGCCATTGACGTTGAGATCAAAAAGGCAGTAGATTATACGCCTGATGGTCAGGACGAAACAATGTTGCTCTTTGCTGCCAATCTCAATCAGGCGCTCCACCCCGTATGGGAGATTGCGTCGGGCGGCGAGATGGCACGACTGATGCTCTCCGTGAAGGCTTTGCTGGCGGATAAGCAGGGTTTGCCTACCGTCATTTTCGATGAGGTGGACACAGGCGTATCGGGCGAAGTGGCATCTGAGATGGCTGCTCTGATGCGCGAGATGGCGCACGGCAGACAGGTGCTGGCCATCACCCATCTGCCTCAGATTGCTGCAAGAGGCGATCATCATTATCGCGTATATAAAGAGGATACGGCCACGCGTACAGAAACACATATTCGTTTACTCCAGGCGGATGAACGTCCTGCCGAGATTGCCATGCTGCTCTCCGGCGCAAAGATCACGCCTGAGGCCATCCGTAATGCAGAGGCCCTGCTGGCTGCCAAGGTTTAACTATACCCCTGAATTTCCATGCTTCTTATTCAAAATACGATTGTTTCGCTCGAGATTATCGAGAAAGAGTTCTGCTGCGACCTCCAAACCTGCAAAGGCTGCTGCTGCATCGAAGGCGATGCGGGTGCACCACTCACGCAGGAGGAAGATCAGAAGATACGTTCCATTATGCCGCTCCTTTTGCCGGATATGACGAAGGAGGCCCGTGCTGCCGTGGAAGAGGGAGATATATCGTATCTCGATCCAGAGGGCGAACTCGTCACGCAGATCGTGAATGGTAAGGATTGCGTCTTTTCACGCGTGGATCATAATGGTTGGTGCTATTGCCTCATAGAAAAGGCCTATAATGCGGGCAAGATTGATTTTAAGAAACCTGTTTCCTGCCATCTCTATCCTATTCGCGTGAAGGAGTTTCCTGCACACGGACAAGCAGAGGCCATGTCGGCTTTGGAATATCATCGCTGGGACGTTTGCCATTGTGCACGGCAGTTGGGAAAGAAACTGCATCTGCCGATCTATCAGTTTCTCAAAGAACCGCTTATACGACGTTTCGGAGAAGAATGGTATCAAGAATTATGCCTTACGGCGGAGGAATGGAAAAAGCAAACTAATGCAGCAAAGTTGCTGTAGAAAGTCGAAAGTCAAAAGTCCGGCCAGAGGCCTAAAGTCGAAAGTCAAAAGTCGAAAGTAGAAAGTCGAAAGTCGAAAGCCTGAGATCTTAACGCTTTTACGATTAAGCAAAACGCTTTCACGCCTTCGGTGCGATGTGCCAGAAGCGCCAGTGCAAAAGGATGGCGGCGGTGGTGAGACCCACGATGAAGGCAATCCACATGCCTCGCACGCCCAATCCCAATGGGAACATGAGCAGATAGCCCAGCGGCAGAGCAATCACTATATAGGCCACAAAAGCAATCACTACCGGCACTTTCACGTCGGCTATGCCGCGCAACATGGCGCCACCGATGCTTTGCATGGCATCTGATATCTGGAATAAACCTGCAAGCACGAGCAGCGGAGCTGCTATATCAATCACGACGGGATCATTGGTGAAGGCCATAGGGATGAGGCGACAGCCTGCTATCATCACCGTAGCGCCAAACAGACTCCATACCAATCCCAAATGCAGCGAAGCCTTAGCTGCCATACGCATTTCATATATTTTTCCTGCACCATACTGATGCGCCACGCGAATCGTGGTGGCGGCACCTATGCCCATCGACACCATGAACGTGAGATCAGAGAGGTGATTGGCTATCTGATGGGCAGCCACAGCTTCCTTCGAAATCCACCCCACCAGCGTCACGGAGCCCGTGAAAGCCAGAATCTCCATCACCTGTTGGCTGCCAATCGGCAAACCTATTTTCGTTATTTCCAGCACTTTCTTCAGAGCTGCTCTGCCCTGCTCTATGTATGGCCGCCATTGCGTGGCGGAGAGCAGTACAGCAAAGAGCAGAAGAGGTTGCAGTACACGCACGATCAGCGTGGCTATACCTGCTCCCGTTGCACCCATAGCGGGCATGCCGCAGTGGCCAAAGATAAATATCCAGTTGAGGGGAATATTGAGCAGATTCATGGAAATGGCAATCACCATCGCTACGAAGGTATTGCCGAGTCCTTCCAGGAACTGTTTCGCATAGTGTGCAAGCAAAAATGGCAATGTACTGACCGTAGCAATCAGATAATAAGGTACAGCCACGCGCAGCAGCTCGGGGTCTTGACCCATGTATGGAAGAAGCAGATAAATGCCGAGCAGGAGCGCTACCATCGCCGTGGACAATGCCAGCGTGAACCATAAGCCTGAACGGAACAACGTGCCTACCCGCTCATTATCGTGCTGCACATAGGCATAACCCACCAATGGCGTCACGCCCATCAAAGCACCGAAGGCAAACACCATGGCCGTGAAAAAGATAGAATTGGCAAACGAAACCGCTGCCAACTCTGTTGTGCCAAAGTGCCCCACCATGATGGAATCGATGATGCCTGCCATGGCTGCACCCAATTGAGTGAGCATCACTGGTCCCGCCACGCGCAGGTTGCGCTTATAAAAAGGTATGTAATCTGAAAAGTTCAAGGAGTTTCAGAAGTTTCAAGATTCAAAGGGGTTTCAGAAGTTTCAAGTTTCAAGTTTCAAGGTTCAAAGGCCAAAAAATCCTTCAATCCATATCTTCAGGCCAATGCAGATAAGGATGATGCCGCCGAGCATTTCCACGTTGAAATGGAAGTTTTTGCCCGAGAGCAGACCTATGCTGAAGCCAATCAGAGAGAACAGGAAAGAGGTGAAAGCAATAATGCCTATGCCGAGCCATACCACCTCAGGACATGGGATGAAGATCACGCCCGTTGCCAGCGCATCGATGGAGGTGGCAATAGCCAGGATGATCAGTTCTTTGAGCGAGAAATGTGTTTCGCCATCGCCCTCTTCTTCGTCCTCGTGCAAGCTCTCCCAAATCATCTTGCCGCCAATGAAAGCGAGCAAAGCAAGCGCAATCCAGGGCGCAAAGCGGGAGAAGAAAGAGGCAAAGAGCGTACCGGCAAAATAGCCTATGAGCGGCATGCCGCCCTGAAAGACGCCAAAAAGCACGGCCATCAATGCTGGCCATCTCCAATCTATGCGACCGTCAAAAAGATTTCTGACCTGGTGTTTCTGTCCGCACACGATGCCTTTGGCTATGGATACTGCAAAGCAGTCCATGGCAAGGCCTATGGCAATTAATATGATGGTGAATATGTCCATACCAATAGCGCGTCCTTAGTTCTTCTTGCACTTATAGCGTGCAGTGGTCTTGCCCTTGGCGATATTGGTGAGTTTGTTCTTCACAAACTGGCGGCGTATAGGCGAGATTTTATCGGTGAAGACGTTGCCCTCGATATGATCGTACTCATGCTGGAAAATGCGGCTGTTGAAGCCCTCCAGCCATTCATCGTGCTCCTGCCAGTTTTCGTCGTAATAGTGCACGTGCACGGATACGGGGCGTACCACATTCTCGGAAATACCAGGCAATGAGAGGCAGCCTTCGCTATAGGCAATCGTCTCTTCTGATTCTTCCAGCACTTCCGGATTGATGAAGGCTTTCTTGAAGGTGGCGCACTCGGGATAATCCTCGGCCAATACCGTGCCATCCACGATAAACATACGCATTGATTTACCCACCTGAGGAGCCGCCAAACCGCAACCATCAGCCTGGGTAAGCGTTTCAAACATGTCAGCAATAAGTTGCTTCAAATCGGCGTAATCCTGAGGCACTTCGTCTGATTCGCGGCGAAGAACAGGCTGGCCGTATAAATAAATAGGAAGTATCATATTGAAATCTCTGAGATTGGAGTACAAAGGTACTGAATTAGTTTGCAAAGGTACTGCTTTTTTTCGAGATATGCAAGAAAAAAATATTTTTTCTTCAAAATATGAGCTCTGAGTTGCCAGTAAGCCGTTTTTTTGCTACCTTTGCATTCATTATGGGACGTATACTCGCAATTGACTATGGACGCAAGCGTACGGGTTTGGCCGTGACCGACCCTTTGCGCATCGTGGCAGGACCGCTCACTACGGTGCCTACCCACACGCTGATGGATTTTCTCAAGGATTATTTCCAGAAGGAACAGGTGGATGTGGTGGTGATTGGACATCCGAAGCAGATGAATAATGAAGACTCCGAGTCGATGCAGTATATACAGCCATTTATGACACATTTTGGCAGAACATTCCCTGCCATTCCCATGGTGCAGTTCGACGAACGCTTCACGTCTGTTTTGGCCCATAAGGCCATGCTGGATGGTGGTATGAAAAAGAAGCAGCGGCAGGATAAGGCCGTAGTGGATAAGATAGCCGCCTGCATCATTTTGGAAGATTATATGGCTCATAGCGGGCTGTAAATTCGGGCTTACTGTGCAACGTGCAGACCATCACGCCGCCCCGCTGCTATGGCAAAGGAGAAAACGGCGTATCGGCAGCGCTGCACGGGGTGAAGAGCCTGCATGGCTCGGCGCATGGTGGTGCCGCTCGTGATCACATCATCCACCAAAAGCACGTTCTTTCCGCGCAGTTCATGCGCATTCTCCAATCGAAACACTTCTTTCATCTCATTTCGCTCTTCCATCGATTTCAGCGATTGTTTGGACGTATCCAACGTACGTTTGAGGTGCTGTGTGTCTACGGGTATACCCGTCACATGGCTGATGCTAAGTGCGATATTGGAAGCCTGATTATATCCTCTCTTGTGAAGACGATTGGGGTGCAGCGGAAGGGGCATGATATAGTCGATTTCATCGAAAAAACCGCTTCTCCCCCACTCTTTGGCCACGTACTCGCCCAGCTCAATGCCAATGGCAGGTTGACTGTCAAATTTCAGCGCAGAAAGGATCTTGCGGATGGGATGATCCAAAGGATAGAAGCAGAAACTGCCTGCTCGAAGAAGTTTATCATCCATGCTGAAGAGTTCTTCCGTCACGTTGCCTCTGTAGCTGGCGTGTTCCGTGCGAGGCAGGTGCTGAAGGCACGTTTGGCATAGCTCTCCCTCATCGGCATATAGCACATTGCCGCACATCGGGCACACCCGCGGACTGATCATGCGCCATATGTAAAGGAAGGGGTTCAAAGGGTTCAGAAGGGTTCAGAAGGGTTCAGAGGGGTTCAGAAGGGTTCAGAAGGGTTCAGGGCTTCGCAATAAATCCTCACGGCTGACGTGATCATTTTAAGGCACGGGCGTTGATGATAATAGGCCTCGTTTCGTTCGGCAGGCACGGGCGAAGTACTGCTATCAATAACAGGCATAACTTGCGCAGCATCAGCGAGTTCAGCTTTCTTTTCTGCTGCTCGCTTGGCCAGCAGTTCAGAGCAGGTGATGGAGCCATGTTCGGCAGTGAATCGTGCTGCCAGCTCCTGCACGAGTGCATAGTTGGCGAGTTTCTGCTCCGGGTCGTGCGGCTTCACCTGTCCGCGTTCAAATCCCGCCAGCATAAACATGCCCGATGCGGCTCCGCAGGTGAGACGCATACGGCCTATTCCTCCGCCGAAGGATGCCGACATGCGCAGCGCCATCTCTTCTGGCACATCATAGAGGTTGGCTAATGCACAAAAAACGGCTTGAGCACAATTGTATCCCTGCAAAAAAAGCTCCGTAGCACGCTCCACGCGCTGCTCTATCTCCTGTTCTGATAATTTCCGCATACTGAAGATTATTTATGCCTGCAAAGGTACAGCTTTTTTTTGGAGTATGCAAATTTATTTGCAATAATTTAATGAAAATTTGTATTTACCTAAACGAGGGAACCGAGTAAAGGTACAGTTTTTTTTTGAACTACCCAAAAGGGTCTGACCCTAATGGGTAGTTACGCTATTACTTATAGCTGCCGTCGGTGTCTACGTGGCCCTTGGCTGCCATGGATTGGATGTAGCCGGAAAGAGTGGAAAATTTGTTGGATGTATCCAACTTGAAGCGAGCAGCCCAAGTGGCCTTCAAGGCGGTGTCGTTAAGGATCATACTGCGGAGCTGAGATGCCAGAGTGAACGTCTGACGAATCTCCTTCTCGCGGTCGGTCAAAGGCTTGATTGCAAAGTTGCGTGTGCCGGTGACAGAACAGCCTTTCTGCTTGTTGCCAAAACTGCGCTTTACTGAAATAAAACGCTCTTTCTTACCGAAAATCTTGCCCGATGCGTTCTCGATCGGTGCCATGTAAATAATTTTACCTGCCATAATAGTTAAAAGGTTAAAAGGTTAAAAGGTTAAAAGTTTAATGGTTAAAGGGTTCATAAAAATAGTTAAGGTTTAGGTTTTACTACCCAAAAGGGTCTGACCCCTATGGGTAGTTTTGGGTTCATCCAAGCATGGCTTACTTATAGCTGCCATCGCTATCGATATGCCCTTTCAGAGCCATGCTCATCACGTAATCTGAAAGACAGAGGCATTTCGTGGTGGTGTCCAAAGCGTAACGTTGGCGCCAAGTGGCCTTCAATTGATCATCGTTAAGCACCAGTGAGCGAAGGGCGGATGCCTGCGCAAATGAGGTGCGTTGCTGAATTTGAAGTTGCGTAGCCGGACCTTTGTAAGGATTACAACGAGTGCCTGAAAACGTCTTGCCGTTCTTGATGAACGTGTACTTGTTGGAGTGGGTGCAAAGCTTCTTTCTTGCCGCCTTGAACCAGTCATTCATAATTAATTGCATAGTGGTTTTTAGGGTTATGGGTTATGGGTTATGGGTTGAGGGTTATGGGTTAGGGGTTAGGGGTTAGGGGTTATGGGTTATGGGTTGAGGGTTTGAGGGG
>JAZRYY010000010.1:0-16476 GCA_045600985.1 Paludibacteraceae bacterium | reverse complement strand
CTGCTTTTGCTTCAGGAGGTCAAACAAGTAATAGCGCTGCATCAGCATCGCTTTCTTGCCTGACTTCGGATTGATTATTATGCCTAACATGGTAATCAAATCAAGCCAAACCGACCTGGCGGATGGCTCTGAAATTACGTTTGAACAAAGAAAGTCCCTCCCCGTCATCGGAGAGGGACCCTCTGCTTATCTTTACGCTCTGATTAGTGAGCGAAGAACTCCTTTACGTTGTCGTTAGCAACGATTTCTTCCTGGAAGATGTAAGCACCGGTCTTCGGCGACTTTACCATCTTAATGCACTTAGAGTGGTTACGACCTGCGTTACCGGTTTGAAGGGTAGCGACCGCTTTCTTTGCCATAGTCTATTGTCCTTTCTTTAAATTAGGCCTTTAAGACAGATATCTTATCAGCCTCCAGATGGTTATTACTTAATTTCCTTGTGAAGGGTATACTTTTTAAGGATCGGATTGTACTTCATGAGTTCAAGACGATCAGGAGTATTCTTGCGGTTCTTGGTAGTTACGTAGCGAGACGTACCTGGCAGACCGCTGGCCTTCATTTCAGTGCATTCGAGGATAACCTGAACGCGAGCTTCTTTTGATTTCTTTGCCATTGTCGTGTCCTCCTAATTATTTGTAAAGGTAACCCTTTTCTGCGGCCTGCTTGAGTGCTGCGTCCAGGCCCATTTTGTTAATAGTTTTCAGACCAGCAGCACTCACGTTTAAGCTGATCCAGCAATCTTGTTCTACCCAGTAGAACTTTTTGTGGAAGAGGTTCACATCGAAGGTGCGCTTGGTATGGCGCTTCGAGTGAGACACATTGCATCCACCCATGGCTTTCTTGCCGGTAATTTGACAAATCTTTGACATTTTAGTATATATTTATATTTTTTAAGTTCAATTCTTAAGAGTTGCCTCCATAACACAAGCAAAGTTTGCAACTCACTTTTTGCCGTTTTTCTTATTTCTCGTACTCGCAATTCATCCCATTTGAGAGGTTATTCACCCCTCATCAAAGTCATCTAACTCATTGATTATCAACGTTTTACGCACAGTATTCCTTACAAAAAGGCATACTTCTTCACGTCAAAAAGCTTGCAAAATTACTACTTTTTTTTGGATTGACCAAATTTTTTGGCAAAAAAATGCAAAAAAAATGTTTTTTTTATTAGTCCTCGATCCGGAGAATCTGATCGGCAATAGGAATCAAAGCTTCACGATGTGTGATGCAAATGATTGTTTGGAAGCGGTTTGAGGTAATATTTTTCAAAATACGGTTAGCCGTATCTGAATCCAAAGCGGAAAAGGCTTCATCCAAAAGCAAAATAGGTGCTTGCCGAAGAAGAGCACGGGCAATAGAAATTCGCTGAGCCTGTCCCTCCGAAAGACCAGAACCTCTTTCGCCACAATACATATCCAATTGTTTAGGATTATTCAACACAAATTCAGCATCTGCGAGGCGGAGAGCCTCCAACATCTGATCGTCCGTTGCAGTAGGGTTTCCCCAATGCAGATTCTCTCGAATCGTACCCGAGAAGAGAGTATTTCCTTGTGGCACATAACTAAACCACGAAAAATGCGTATGCACCTCGCCTTCTTGCGGCTTGAGTAAACCCAGCAAAATGGAGATCAGGGTTGTTTTGCCAGCCCCGGTATGGCCGACCACCGCTGTAATAGAACCATTAGGAAAAGTGCCCGACCAGTTTTTTAGGATAGGCTTGTCGGTTCCATCATAAGCAAAGGTTACATTTCTGAGTTCCACCACCGGCTTATCCTCTTTCAAAACATCACCAGCTGATTCTGCTTCAGGAAGTATTTCAATCTCCTGAAGACGCTCGGCTGCTGTGAATACGTTCACAAAAATAGAGGCATATGAAGTAAGTCGACGAATGGGGCCTTGAATTTGTCCCACGAGCTGAACAAAAGCGAGCATCGCACCAAACGTGATCAATCCTGCCTGCAAACGAGTGACACCCCAGAAAAAAGCCAACAGATATCCCCCTACGAAAGCAAAATTCACCAGCAAACTTGCATTAGAGGAATAACGGGTATTGCGCACTATCACGTTGCGAAGCGACAAATGTGAATTCGAAAGCTGACTAATGGCAAGTTCTTCCCCTTGGAACGTTTTCAACACCAATGATTGCTGGAGCGACTCCTGCATAAAAGCATGAACAGAAGCCTCCTGATTACGTTGATCATGACGATAGCCTCCCATGCGGTGCATATAAAGTCGCGCACCTAAGATCAACACTGGGGACACCAACACAACGATGAGTGCCAACGGGCGCTCCATCCAATAAAGGAAACAAAACGCCGCTACAAACTGAAGAACAGAAGCAATCAGCGACGGGAATTGCTCGCTCAGAAAACCACTAACTGCATTTGAATCGTCTTGCAAGCGATTCATAAGCTGACCGCTATGCTGGCGATGCAGAGCCTGCCAATCGGCATGCAGAAGACGAGCATATAATTGTTCTTGCATCGCGTTTTTGGCTCGGACTCCCAACGTGGCCTTAATCCATCGTGCTGCATACATGCAAGCTATCTCTCCCGCCATAAGCAACACCAATAATGTACCCGCCTTGGGGAGAGTGTTGAAAGTTGAAATCCGGGAAGTTCCTGTGGCAATATCCACACATAACTTCGTAGCCCAAACGATGGCTAATCCGCACACAACCTCAGCTACATTGACAAAAATATTCAATGTAGACTGAACCGCAAAATGCGACCACTTTCGACGCAGCCATACTATGGATTGAGTGTATCTCATATTAGAGTGTAGAGAGAATATCATCCATATTCAATTCAGTATCTTCAATAGAAGAAGGCATATATCCAAATTCATTTTTAGCCTTCTCCTGCGGGAAGGTAAAATAGGTGCACACGCATTCCACAAGCAATTCTCCCTCAGATGAACGAATCTCGCCAGCCACGATAGCAACATTTCTACGCATTTCTACCAAACGACCACGAATCTCGATATAAGGTTGGAGCGTAGAAACCGGTCTGCGATAGCGCGTTTCCATCTTAGCTGTCACACCTGCTGTTTGCAATTTGTGGAACACTACCCAACCGCATATTTCATCCAGCAGAACTGCCTGCACACCTCCATGAAGTGTATTTACCCATGATATATGATGCTTTTTAGGGCGCCATATTGATACTATATCATCTCCATCTTCGTAAATACGCATTTGCAACCCCATCGTATTGTCAGGGCAACAACCAAAGCAGTTGTATTCCGAGAGACCTCGCCATGGATTATGAATCTTATACATGATAAATAAATGTATGTATGGGATATTATTGTTTCAGTTCTTTCAATCGTTGCACAGCCGTTTCTGGTAACTTTCCATCAGGACGTGGACCTATATTGAGGAGCAAATTGGCACCTTTATCATTGGCCGATTTAAGCAGGGAGCGAAGTTCGTCTGCCGATTTATACCAGGTATCTGCAACCGAATATCCCCACGTCCAATTCATTGTCTGGCAGGTTTCTAGCGGCAATGTTGCACTCACTTCTTGCCCTTCGCTGTAGCCTCCTTCATTTTGCCCCGGCACATCACGCTCAAAGATTTCAATATCCTCACCTGTAATCGGCAGGTGATGATGATTATTTCCTACCAAACAGGAAGGTTGCAACGTGTGAATAAGTGTATATAATTCATCGTAATGCCAATCAAAAGGTACAGAATCCTTGGCATGATCCCATTCGCCATCAAACCATACGGCACCTATCTCTCCATAATTGGTCAGCAATTCAGTTAATTGCGCTTTCATGAAAGCGAGATAGTGGTCGTAGGCGCCTCCTACGGAATCTTTGCCGTTGGCACGACACGATTCACCCATTGGATAATCGTCTCTCCCCCAATCCACCAGCGAATAATAGAGATGTAAACGCATTCCCTGATGGTGGCACGCATCTGCCAACTCTTTGAGCACATCACGCTTAAAAGGAGTGGCATCTACGATATTGTAGGATGTTTGTTTGGTGCCAAACATCGAAAAACCATCATGGTGGCGCGTGGTAAAGCATATATAATTCGCTCCCGCCTCGCGGAAAGTTCTCACCCATTCTTCGGCATTATATCCGGCTGGATAGAAACCACCGGCCGCCTTGGCATACTCTTCCCGGTTCAGTTTTTCCACCGCCATGATCCACTCTCCATGGCCATACATGCTATATATGCCCCAATGCAAAAAAATGCCTAAACCTGCCTGACGAAACGATTCTCGTGACGCCAAATTTTCCGCCGATGGCACATACGTATTCGTTTGTGCTGATGCAGGAAAAATTGCCAGCATGAGTGACCATATAATCAATACAAGAGTTCGTTTCATGCTGCAAAGGTACAAATTTTCTCACATATATGCAAACAAATGTGCAAAATAGGTATTTTTTTTCGCAAAAAAAACCTCGTCATTTGCGCATATCGCAAAAAAGCAGTACCTTTGCGGCGAGTTTTATTTTTAATACGGGTATATACGCCTTGTTTTTTCTTTGGTAATGACTGATACTATTTTTATAGGTTCCGGCAAATTAGCCACGAATGTAGCCCGAGCGCTCCATCTGGCCGGTGTACATATTTCTTTGGTATATTCCCGAACATTGGAAAATGCACAATCATTGGCTGATAAAGTGGAGGCAGAAGCCACATGCGACCTTTCGTATGTATGCACACGCGCACGCACGCTCAATAATAAGGTGATCCTGATGTATGCTCTTACCGACACGGCCTTACCCAAAGTTATCGCTCAGATTGATGCTCCAAATGCATATCATTTCCACACGGCTGGGAGTATGCCTTTGGATGTATTTGGGCAAGACAAACCACATGCAGGCGTGTTTTATCCTTTCCAAAGCTTTTCAAAAGAGCGACAGGTTGATTTCCGCAATGTTAATCTCTTTCTAACGGCGAAAGACGAGGCTACAATGACAGTTGGACGAGAGTTGGGAGAGAAAATAGGATGCAAAGTATTGGAAGCTGATGATGATACACGCTGCCGCATTCATATGGCGGGCGTGCTTACCAATAATTTTATTACGGCGTTATGCGGCATCGCTGCTGAACAACTGAAAAAGGGAGACATTCCATTTGACGTGATGTACTCGCTTCTGGATGAAACAATTGCAAAAGTAAAGCAAGCGAATCCTCGAAAAGCGCAATCAGGACCAGCTATTCGGCGCGATGAAACCGTGATGAAAAAGCACCTGCATTTATTAAAAGACGAACCCGACGTGGCAGAAATATATCAACTGATATCAAAAAATATAATGGCGCACAGTTAATCTGTACGCCATTATTATTTAAGGGATTATTATCTCACGAGCTGACCCTGAATGGTGTATAATGCGTCACCTCGGCGGATATATAAATGTCCATCTATATAGAGTTTCTCTATACGAGAAGAGGTATGCTCCTCTGCCACGAAAACATCTTCCACGTCACTGCTGAAATCCGCAAATTGCGTAGGAATGGATGGCAAATCATATATCTGGTTGGTAAGAATCAGCAGCTCGCCCGGCTGCAGCGTGATTGTTCCGCTTGCCAATGAACCATGAGTCTTGGCACCCGCAGTCGACAGATAGCAGAACCAGGTACCTGCTGGTACATCAACCGTCTTGGCCGCAAGTGCATCAAAATTAGCCGCAGCAAACACATTATTGCCCCATTGGATAGTACGCACTTCCTTGCCCGATCCCAATATGTATGCCGTTGGATTTCCTTCAAACACAGCAGGCATCAGGCGAGTGCGAAGTTGAATGGTTTGCGCCACATATGTATATTGCGCCAAGCGGTGCGCATCCTTGAAATAGCCGTAACTTTCCGGACGTGGTTTCTTGGAACATCTGTTATCGTTGGAAGTGCCATTAGGACTGTCGTACGACGAATTGATTGAGAAATCATAGCCTATCTCCTCGAATTGCCACAGCATATGTGAGCCGTTGAGCAGCACATTGAATGCCACGTTGGCTGCAATACGCGAGATACGGGCTGCTTCATCAGTTTGCAGAGCACCATTGCCATATTTCTTGGCCTTATACTGCATGCGCTCCTCATCATGGCTTTCGCAGTACGATACGTAACCATCCTTATTGGCATCCGAGAACGCGTCTCCGTCTTTGAGCCATCCCATGACTGTTTGGCAATAGGCATTATTGGTGTTCGACCAACAGAGCATTCCCTCATTTACGAGTTGAGGACGTTCCGTGCCCATATTGCTTCCCCAATGCTCCAAAATGAAGTATGCATTACGAGGGCGCACGGCATTACTGTAATAATATTTGATATTTTCTACCGACGTATTCGCCCTATCCGAGCAAAAACCATGACTGAGGTCCATGCGATAACCATCCACCTTGTATTCGTCTATCCAATATTGAAGCGCACGGGTAAACATATCTCGAGCGGGGGCAAAACCATGATTCCAATCCTCATACACATTATCCGAATGGGGGGCAGACACGTTAAACCATGGATTATTGGCAAGATCGGCCCCATATGGATAGAGTTTATTCATTGGATTAAGACCTGTTGCATGGTTGAACACCATATCCATAATAACGGCCATACCCTTTGCATGACAGGAATCCACAAACGTTTTGAACATCTCCGGCGTGCCATACGCGCGATCCAATGCGAAATAATGGTTAGGCGAATAGCCCCAATTGTAGTTGCCATCAAATTCGCACACCGGCATCAATTCAACCGCATTCACGCCCAAATTCTTTAAATAATCAAGACGCTTCATCAAGCCTGGGATACTGCGCTCTGGCGTATAATCATATACCCACAACTCGTAAATTACGAGATTATTTTTGTCGGGACGAGTAAAATTAGTGGTGGCAGCAGACCATTGGTATGGCTGTTTGCCTGGCTGTATAACCGATACATAACCGCCATCGGCCCCCTTGAGAGGATAAGCCGTGCAATTAGGATCCACCTTGGCTGGCTCCCACACGTCATCAGGGTGAATTACCTTCTCTGAGAAAAGATCGGATATTTGTTTCTTCACGCCATCGGCACGCATTACAGCATATTGAAAACGATATTCCTGACCAGGTGTAAGCCCCGTGAGCGTCAACCAAAAATAATTGCCATCGCGCTTCATTTGGTAGTTCTCGCTAAGTTTCCAATCGCTCATGTCTCCAAGTACGTAGACGTGCTGCGCAGGAGCCGTTTTGCTGGCGGCATAAGTGCAAAGCGTCACTCTTGTTGGGTCATTCTGGTCATAGTAAATGCCATTCACTATACCCGCAGGGCGGGCTGCCTGTTGGCAGGTTGCTGGAGTGAAATTATCCCAAATATCGCCTTGCGTCTCCTCGCCCAGGAAGATAAGGATATCGCCACCGCTACTTGTTTTACCCTCTTTTGAGCCACCAGGACCATCGTGGAACACGAACGCCATTGCCGTGATATCCGTTGTTTCAGGCACGCCGTAGTAAGTGTAGATATTATCGATGGTCAACTTCCATTTGTTGCCATCTTTTGTGAGTTGAGGAGAATCAGCAGAACGCCATCCGCTTCCTTTCACATTCTTCCAGTCGGCATTCGATTTGGATGCACTCGTAATGAGTCCCGTATGTGCATAACACTTCGTTGCTCCCGCCATTCCGCCATTGCCGCCTGCTGGATCAAAAGTAACAACGATCTGTCCCCTGTATCCTTTTTCTACAACTGCTGGCGTCGTGGTTACTTGCGCAAGTGCGCTTATCGCTAGCGCACATAGTATCAATAAGGAATATATCTTTCGCATATTTATTCAACCACTTGCCCCATCAAGGTGTAACGTTTACCTTCAAAAATTACATACATTTGGCCATCCACCATTACCTTCTGAGCTGATGGATGTACTTGTGCTGCTGGAACATCCTTCACCCCAGCCGCAACAGGCTCACGGGAAGCATCTTTATCCCCTTTGGCCTCATTCAATTTGTAGTATACGCCCCAATTAGTGCCTTTCGTGGCGAGCGTATAACCGGCCGGAGTGGTTCCATAACCAGAGTTCGGACCAAGAAGCAAACGAATAGAGCCATTCGTACCGGTGATAGTGGCTTTATAGAAGCCATTACCTACTTCATCCGAAACGGCTGATTCGGAATGCACACCCGTTTTATAGCGAGCATTGATCATGGCCTTTATCTGCGTCTTCCAGGTCACCCAATGTGGATAGAACACACATGGTGTACCAGGCATGGAAAGGATATACGCATTGGCCTGAAGCGTCTTATCATCAAAATTCTTCATGGAGTTACCCGGCCCCATAAATTCATTTCCATCACGCTGATAAGAGTCGTGCGAATCCACGAACGTTACGGCATAACGGCCCTTTCCTTTCCCCAACAAACCTGCGTTTCGACATCCTGCATAATTGCCGGCTGCAATACCATCGTTCAGCGCCTGATACTTCACGCCGAAATCAAACGTAGCAGTATTCCATCCTGCATCTGCCAATCTGCTTTGAAGCACATCCGGATTGCCGTCCCAATATTCCATCACAGAGAAATATGCCTCCGAAGCGGTATTATAATCATTCACGTGCGAAAGGTGGAAGCCCTTGCAATAATCATAACGCCATCCGTCGTAACCCATCACGTAACGCATCCATTTGAGATACGCCTTCATCATATTGCGCACATCAGCATTGGTATGATCCCAGTCGCGTGCCGAATCATAATTGGCCTCACTTCCATAGCCGTCATCCGCATTTCCCGGGGTTCCCGAGCAATGGCCACCCGTGAATGCCTCATCAGTGGAACATATCCATGATGACTTGGGTTGGAACGAACCATACGCGCCAAAACTCATTTGATAATAATCACACCAGCCCGACTTGCCACCGATATGATTAGCCACAATATCTGCTACCACGCGTGCACCATGACGATGGTATGCCCCAATGAGCAGCTTCAAATCGCCTGACGTACCCCAATCGCTGTTTTGATTGGAATAATGCACAGGGATATAGCCCGTGCCACCACTCGATTTGGCTGAAGGTGGCAGCCAGATAAGGTCAAACCAATTGCCCACTTCCGTCGTATCGGACATCAGATCTCTCCACTTGGTAGCACCATGTCCCTTATCGCGATAGGAATCCCAATAAAAACCTTGCAGCATCACGCCCGGGCACTGCGCAGGAGCGGACGTCGTGTAAGGCGTCTCCTCATCTGGATTATTGGGTTGCGCAGGCGTACAATCTGAAGCGGTTTCCACATACCAAACATCATCTTCGAATTTCAGTTTGATATAGATATTGTAATTGCCCGCAATCGTGCAAATCAGCCCATCAGCTGTGGCTGTAAATCCGGGCGCTCCCCACGTATCACCCTCATCTATGGCATTGATGGCCCATCTGGCCTCGTTGCCCTTGTCGTAGCATTTGAGCACGTCATTGGCCTTCAATGGCACACACATGGCCGCATATTGCGTTCTTCCCTGAAAATCTGCCGTACCTGTAGGTGATGCCAGATAGGCGTCCTGACCGTTTACAAGCACATAAAAAGGCTCCGCCCACATCTGCCATGCAAAGCAGAATGCCACAATAGTTATAAATAATCTTCTCATTTTTTCCTTCTTTTATTTTATTTCACGGCCTAACGCATCATAAGTGCGCCCTGCACGATGAATTATAATCTGCCCATCACGATATTCTTTCTTCGCCGTTGCCTCTGGCAATACAATATTCTCCACGGCCGTCACAGTCTGAACTGTGGCATCCTCTGCGCACTCGGCAGAAAGATAAATATCCATGTCGCAGCCCGTCAGTTTGAGCACGTAGCCCGTCGGAGCCGTCATATCGCGGCCCGTTCCCATACGGAGAATAATGCTTCCGCGATGGCCCGTTATCGTAGCCGAATAGTTTTGCGAAGTGGCTACCTCATCCGTCACAACGGATTCCGAATGAATACCTGCTGCCTTGCGGAGAGAAATCATATACGAAATATCTGCTTGAAAATACTTCCAATGCGGATAGAACACACAAGGAACACCAGGCATCATCAATATAAACGCATTCGCCTGAAGCACCTTCTTGCCGGCACTTGCTGCCTTGATATCTTTCACGAGATACTCGCTGTTATCGCGGCCGTAAGTGTCGTGATTATCCACAAACGTTACGGCATATTTGCTCAATCCCTGCCCGCGCAAACTATTGGATGCCGTTTTCAGGCTTGCATAGTTATAATTATTCATGGCCGACTTGATGGCCACCTTCTGTGGGAAATCAAACACCAGCGTATTATATTGTGCCGACTCTAGGTAATTCTTCGTCTTCTCCAAACCTTCCCAATATTCGCCTACTGAGAAATAGGGTTGCGAAGCCAGATTATACATGCTCAAATATTGACCCAAATAGCCAATCACCATATCATAACGGAAGCCCGAAAAACCAATAGAATCGAGCATATAGCGAGTATATGCTTTGCACATGTCCTGCACATAAGTGCTGGTGTGATCCAAGTCTCGACAACCTGCATCATTCGTGCCTGTATCCGGATTTCCATAAGTAAGGCTTTTTGAATCACTACTGCTGCTGGTTTTGGCCTCATCATTTGAGCATATATGTTCGCTCGTAAGCGTGAACTTACCATAGCCGCCAAAATCGTCGGTGGTGAAACTCTTCGCCCAACCGCTGTTGGATTGGCGATGGTTGATCACGATATCCGCAAGAGCCTTGGTATTGCCACGTTTAAGTGCTGCAATAAGATTCTTCAATTGCTCTTTCGTTCCCCACGCGCTGGTGGACTTAAATGAATAGGATTTGGGATAATACCCTACTCCGTCGCCGCCAGTTGCCGGCGGAAACCACACCAAATCAAAATCATTCGTGATTGCCGTAGTATCTGCCATCAGATTGTTCCATTTGGTAGTTTTTCCGCCAAACGTAGAAAGATTATTGGAATTCCAATAAAAAGCCTGCAACATCACGTCTTCGCACTCAGCTGGCACTCCCACTTTGCGATAAAGGCTCGTATCTGGATAAGCATTCCCCACCGTGCCCGTCAGGCAAATCTTTGAGTTGGTAAACGCGATAGTCACATCTTGCGCAGCCTGAAGCATGAAGCACACATTGCCGTCGCCATCGCTGGTGGCATAGAGATTGGAGCACTCTTTATTAAGCGCGGAATACCCGTAATTGGTATTCCAGCTGCCGTTGGTCACCTTAAATGAATACGATCCCACGGGCACACCCGCGAACGTAATACTGCCATTGGTCATCTTCGAGCCAGATGCATTCCAGCTTTTTCCGTCACACCAAGAATTGCCGGCAGAACCATTTCCTGCCACATAATAATCTGCAAACGCGCTAATAGAGAGCGTTATAAAAAACAAAAGAAATAATCGTTTCATGCGTATTGTGATTGTCAAAATATCAGATTTGGCTGCAAAGGTACTAATAAATTTTGACATACACAAGTTTTACATAGTAAAAAACGCATTTTGTACCGTAAGAACACCTTCTGCCACGGTAAATTTCACCTCCATACCGCCATACGTAAGTCCATACACACGCTCTGGATCATCCTGATATGCCGGACGAGGATCCTGACGCAAGATTTCTTCAAGTTCTGCCTTTTGCGGCTCTGGGAGCTCGCAATCTGCCGGCCATTCCACCTTTAAATGATAGTCTTTCGGCACTTCTGCAAAACCATTCTTGGCGTCTGGATGGGAATCTGAAAAAGAGAGATAAGGTTTGATGTCATAAATTGGCGTACCATTAAGCAAATCAGCCCCTGACACCACCAAAACAAGGCCTTCATTAGCCGTTTCTTCCACGCCCAGAAGGCGAACAGATGTCAGCCCAATAGGATTAGGACGATAGGGAGAACGAGTGGCAAAAACGCCCACTCGCGTATTGCCGCCCAAGCGTGGCGGACGAACCGTCGGAGACCAGTCTTCATTCCCTTTTTTATTCTCCGAAAAGCCCCATAGCAACCAAAGATGCGAATACTCGTCGATACCGCGTAAAGCCTCGCGAACACGGTACTCGGGGGCAAACACAATCCTCGTCAGGAGGAGAGAATTTTCTCTGCTCTGACGAGGAATGCCAAATTTTTCCTTGAAGCCATTTACGGCATATGCGATAGGCTCAATTGTCATATATTAGCAGACGCCCTGCTCTACCATCGCATTGGCCACCTTCAGGAAGCCGGCGATATTGGCGCCTTTCACGTAATTGATATAGCCGTCTTCTTCGGTTCCATACTTTAGGCAGTTGGCGTGAATATCGGCCATGATGAGGCGCAGACGCTGATCCACTTCCTCTGCCGTCCAGCTCAGGCGGGTGCTGTTCTGAGTCATTTCCAAGCCTGATGTGGCTACGCCGCCTGCGTTGGAAGCCTTGCCTGGAGAATAGAGAATCTTTGCGCTTTGGAAGAGATGAATAGCTTCTGGAGTAGTTGGCATGTTGGCACCTTCGCATACGCAGAAGCAGCCGTTCTCCAAAAGATGTTTTGCATCTTCTGCCTCAATCTCATTCTGAGTAGCACATGGCATGGCGATGTCGCACTTAATGTGCCAAGGACGCTTGCCCTCGAAATATTCTACGCCATACTTGGCTGCATATTCCTTGATACGACCACGACGTACGTTCTTCAGTTCAAATACGTATGCCAGCTTCTCCTCGGTAAAACCTTCAGGATCGTAGATAGAACCGTTGGAATCAGAAAGAGTTACCACCTTTGCGCCCAAACGCATAGCCTTTTGGGCTGCAAACTGAGCCACATTGCCGGAGCCTGAAATACATACGGTCTTGCCGGCAAAACTCTCGCCACGGGTTGCCAACATCGCCTCTGCAAAATAGCATGCGCCATAGCCCGTTGCTTCTGGACGCATCTTGGAGCCGCCCCAATTCAAGCCCTTGCCGGTCAATGTGCCGGTCCATTCGTCGCGAATGCGCTTGTATTGGCCAAACAGATAGCCAATCTCACGGCCACCTACACCGATATCACCTGCTGGCACATCGGTATCAGCACCAATATGACGTTGCAATTCGGTCATGAAGGATTGGCAGAAACGCATCACCTCTGCATCACTCTTGCCGCGAGGTGAGAAATCTGAACCACCCTTTGCACCACCCATTGGAAGAGTCGTCAAAGCGTTCTTGAAAGTCTGCTCAAACGCCAGGAACTTCATAATGGAAAGGTTAACGGATGCGTGGAAACGGATACCACCCTTGTACGGACCAATGGCAGAGTTCATCTGCACACGGAAACCGCGATTAACTTGTACTTCCCCCTGATCATCCACCCATGGAACGCGGAACATAATCACGCGCTCTGGTTCTGCCATACGCTCAAGGATCTTCTCCTGTTGCAGATGAGGCATACCTACTACGTATGGTGCAACACTCTCAAGCACTTCACGAACTGCCTGATGAAATTCTTTCTCGCCGGGATTTTTTCTCTCGACTTCGGCCATAAAATCGGCCACTAAGAGTTGTGGGTCGGTGTAAAACATACTGATACCGTCTGGGATTATCACCCAATTTCTTTGTAAAACAATACTTTATCTTTGGAACGGAGAAAGACTCGGAAGGTTCTTTTTCCAAAACCGCCCACAAAGGTACAACAAATTTTTGGAATACGCAAATTATGCTTGCATAAATTTGCTATTTTAATAAAAATTTGTATTTACCTAAACGAGGGAACCGAGTAAAGGTACTGCTTTTTTTTGGGATATGCAAATTTATTTGCAATATTTTAATAAAAAAAAGCTGTTACCTAGTAATACGCAGTAGAACAAAGGTACAACAAATTTTTGGGATATGCAAATTTATTTGCGTGTTTTTTCTTTTTAAACACGAATTACCACAAATTACCCACGAATTTATCCATAAATTAAATATTGTTAAATAATTCACAGAACAATTCACGGAACAATTCACGGATAATTCACGGTAATTCACGTTAGCCGAAGGCCTTATAAACTGCTTTCAGGTCATCCCTTTGTTTGCTTCAATTGCTTGATGGAAGAGGCTTCGTCTTGGAAGTCTTGGATGGTGGCGGGTAACTCTCCGTGTTTGTTCTTAAATAGATTGAGAACACAGCGCCTGCGCAGCACTCCGAAATCGACTGCAAAATTACTACATCTCTTCGCCCCACTTTTCCTTTCCTTCCGTTTCCTTGCCTTTCCTTGCGAATACTTGCGTTTATTCGTGTTTCCTTGTGTTTCCGAGGCAGTTACTGTTCCTCTCGGGTCACCGAGAGTCTTCTCCCTTCCCTTTTCACAAAAAAGAACCTATCATTCGCTCGTAGTCGATGATAAGTTCTTCATAAGTACCTGATAAGTACCTCATAGGGAGCCCCTCTGCTCATCCATTTTCACAAACGCAATAAAATTCCAACGCATGTTTATTTTGGTTTATCGCCTTACGGAGGAGATCTGTTCTCAAAGAGAATGATGATGAATGATTATGAGGCTGATGAGATGCTTGCATTTCAGCAGGATCATAAGCCTTCAGCATCAGTGGCCACAATAGTGGGCACCTCCTCCGTAAGGGGTTTTCTTGGTTTTTGTATATCATTCCATTCGCCGTAGCTCCTGCGCGTCCTATTCTTCCGTGCCGTTTCCATTGAGATATTGGGAACATTAATTCAGTTTTTCAAATCTATTCTATTAAATACTGATCCGTCCTGAAATGTGTATTGCACCAAGCCATACTTTTTACTCCAGGCAAGGCTCGTGATAGGATTGGGTAATTTGTGCGTATTGATTACTTCGCAAGTTCTTTCATCAAAAAGCGCTACCTCCTCAAACACTATACTGTCGATTTGTATACAAGAGTCTATTAGGTGTACTGCCGGTATCCATATGTCCAACATTTCCATACCAAAATAAATTAACTCATTGCTATCTTTATAGAGATAAAAGCTATTGAAATACGGTATGTCTCGAAGTGAGAATTGAATACGACCACCGGCATAATACTCTCCATCGCCTATGTTATGATAATAGTATTCTCTATCTATAGTGTCGGTTGAATTCTTTATGACAATCTCAACAAGCTTGACAGTATCCAATATTCCATCTTGCGATTGGAAGTACATGGTCTCGCCAACATAGCGATTGGTTAACCATCCCAATTCCTCATCATTCATGTGAGTGTAAACCCTGTATGGCTTACAGCACGAATGATAAACGACGACGAGGAAACCAAATAATAGGCATCTAAAAACGTACTTCATAAAATCTTTATTTGAGAAAGTTATCAATGGCATGAGCATCACCTGCTACTTGTGGAACAACAGTTGTCTTTCCTGGAAGCACTATTAAACCAGATCTTTGAAGAGCACCAACTAATAGTGGATTGACTAGCTTCTGACCTGTAGTTAATGGATCTCCATTTACAACATGATTTTCGATCGTTGCTGGAAAAACCAACATATTACGCGCCACCGTTGACAAACTAACTGCAGCAGGATTAAACGTTATTGCCTTTTTTCCCGTTGCCATAGCGGCAGCCGTGGCTTCTCCACCACCTAGGGAATGCCCCACAAAGGTTAATTCTTCCCCTTTATATTTGATTGCCATCATTCTTGCACATGCTATCGCAATTTCGTATTGCGAAGGCAGATCAGTAGCTTGGGCTACATCAGACACAATATCTGCAATTGAATGAGAATCTGTTCCAGCAAAAGCATATGCATATTCATTACCACCGTTGACCTTACGTCCAAACAGAACTGCTCGATAACCCAAAAACTTATGCGCTTGCCCAACAGGTTCCCAATCTTTTAATTGATGTTTTAATTCTCCTTCGCTAACACTACCATACGCGTATGCTGCCATGGCCGCGGCCTCGACTTCATCAGGCTCCCTTCCATCCGGATCCACCAGCATAATCGGATTCCCATTACAATACATGTACGGTGTATTGCCTGGATATTTATCTGCCAGTGGATCAACGGATAGCCACATATACCAGGTACTATCCACCAACGCAACATGCACATCTGCGACGTATGTGCCATCAACCTTCGTTATCACGGCTCTTTGCGCAACCGCATCCACCATCAGCAGGTAGGAATCACCATACATCTGCTTTGCGAGGACAGTCTTCTTCAGTTCGTCATAGCTATCATCCGCATCCTCGGCTGTCAAAATCGTCATGTTATGCTCACGCAAGTACTGCTCATAACATGACTCTTGAGCCAACAATGGGGTAAGAACTGTACCTGCTATGAATAGTAAAGATAGAATCGTTAACTTTGTCCACATGTGTCTAGTATTGTCGTATTTCATTTTACTTGATTAAGTTCTTCTCTGAAAGTTCTTTTATCTTGTCTAATTTATCTTTAATCTCTTTAGATGAATACTGATAGAATCCTAACGCTTCTATCTCGGCACGCATTTCTTGAAGGCGCAGATAGCGCGCCTGCAAGTCGGGGAAATCTGTGAAGTCGTATTTATCTCTTCTTCCTCGTTGCCACAAATCTTTATCTAACTGATATTTCAAATCGCTTAGTTCTACA
>JAZRYY010000009.1:0-135395 GCA_045600985.1 Paludibacteraceae bacterium | reverse complement strand
TTATTCACCACCTCATCAGGAAGGAGGCACTCTGCTAACACACGATAGGGATTCTCTTGCATAATCTGAAATTTTCTGCAAAGGTAACACTTTTTCCCCAATTATGCAAATTTTTCTCACACGGAACTTTTACCATGCTCCTGACCTACTCCCATTGCTGTCTATACTTCGGCAGATACCATTTGCCGAACACAAAAAAAGGATGCCCAATTGGACATCCTTTATCTTTTCATGCACGTACTTGATTAACCAAGTTTATTAACGTGCTTTGCAAGCTTTGACTTGAGGTTAGCAGCCTTGTTGGTATGGATAATGCCGCGCTTTGCCAACTTATCCAACATCTTTGCTGCTTTTGGAAGCATAGCTGCTGCCTCAGCCTTGTCAGTAGTCTTGCGAAGGTCACGAACGAAGTTACGCATAGTCTTTGCATAATAACGATTGTGCAAGTTATGCTTCTCGGTCTGACGAATTCTCTTCAAAGAGGACTTATGGTTTGCCATCTTGTTCTAATTTTTTGAAGTTTTACTTATGTGGGCATGCTCGATACCCGGTTAACTAACTGTTTGAGAGACGAACTCTCGATGTGTGTTCAATAAATTGGCAGCGCGTAGCTGCCAGAAAGTTATTCACCCGTGTAGTGCGTAGGAGAGTCGAACTCCTCTTTCAAGAATGAAAATCTTGAGTACTAACCGATATACGAACGCACCAGAAAAGTGGTCTCTTTTATCGAAACCGACTGCAAAGGTACTACATTTTTCTCATTCCACCAAATATTTTCCAAAAAAAATGCACTTTTCCTGCAAAAAAGTATGTTTTTTAGCACATTTTGCACCTTAACGCACAAAAAAAGTGGCCCGCATGAGCCACTTTTCTTTTTCTTGGGGCTATTCTTTTCTCAGAACATTTCCTCGTTTTTACTTCTTGTTCAGTTCTACACAGTCGTCCTTATTCACGCCTGCCTGCTTTACGCGGCTGGCCTTAAAATCGTTTGCATCAATAAGTGCTGCGAGCTGCTTTGCCTTCTCGATGAAGACATCAACATCTTCTGAATTGCCATACACGTAGCTCTCGCTTTCATAATCTGCGTAGCTGATCTTTACTTTGTAGCAACCCTCGCCATTGCAAGAAGTCATTACAAGTGCACCCATCACGAGGGCTGCACCAATAAACATTTTTTTCATAATCCTCAATTTTTTAATCAACGAAGAGATTTTTATCTCTTTTCGACTGCAAAATTACTCATATTTGCCGACATATGCAAGTTTTTTGTTAAATATGGCGCTTTTTTTATTGATATATCAAAAAAAAGTAGTAACTTTGCATCCGAAATGAAGAAATTATTATCCATACTATGCTATACGTTGTGCGCAATTTCCCTGTTTGCACAACGCCCTTCTGAGGCATCCGACAAGGCCAAGCAGGCCGGTGCTGGAGAAATCAATCGCCAGCAGGAGTTCTTTGATCCTACCCGCAAAAGCGAGAAGAAAATCGAATCGTATCAGTTTTCTTACGATTGGCGTTTGGAAGTTGGCTACGCGCAAAATCAGCAACGTTCCATCAATAATTCCTATGCCAATCCTTTCCTGCATGGAATCAAATTAGGCGCTACGGTTGATTTTAATCTGCCCTACCATTTCTCTATGCAAACTGGCCTCGCGTTCTGTGCCACCTATGGAAACTACCAATCGCATTGGCGTTCACAAAACGCAGAAACCGTACAGGTAGAATACATTCGCCACGGCTATAATCAATATTATTTGGAAGTGCCCGTGCGCGCATACTATAATCAGAAACTGTGGAAAGAGCTCAATCTTTTCTTCTTTGCCGGACCGAAACTTCAGATTGGTCTCGCCGAGATGGATTGGCAAAAGCACCATCTTTCCAACTATACGCTGGATTGGCTCAATCAGCAAGGCGTGCCTACTGCTAGCCACGATCGCTATGCCAATTGGCAATATACCGATGCTGAAGGCAATCAGCAAACAGCGAGCCGCGAATTGCGTCGCGCTAACATTCAGATGGGCCTGGGTGGTGGTCTTGAGTGGGCACAATATCGCGTAGTGGCAGGCTACGACTTCGGTCTCAACAATCTGCTCTACACCAAGCCTACTCCCGCCTCTCATATGTGGCAATGGGGATGGTACGTAAGTTTTGCGTACAAACTCTAAGCGCGCTATCCCAAGCGACTGAGAATCTACGACGGGGTGCTGCGAAAGCGGCTGAGATTATACCCATTGAACCTGATGCAGGTAATGCTGCCGGAGGAATATGAATACTGATATATATATTTATGACAATCAAGATTAACAACGAAGAGGTCGTGACGCAGGTTGCGACCGTTGCTGCTTTGGCACATGAGCTGGGTTTGCCGGAACATGGTGTTGCCTTGGCCATCAACAATTGCGTCGTTCGACACGAACGTTGGAATGATACCGCCATTCATGAAGGCGACAGTCTCACCATCTTCAAAGCTGCCTACGGAGGATGATTCAGTTCATTTCGCACTATACCGACCGCATCTCCTACCTCGATTCCATACGCCTCGCCCTGCAAGGAGGCTGCAAATGGATTCAGTTGCGCATGAAAAACGCCACCCCGGAGAAGATGCTTCCTGTCGCAAAGGAAGCGCAGCTTTTGTGCCACGAATATGGCGCCACCTTCATTATCGACGACCACGTGCTCCTTTGTAAGGAAATTCATGCCGACGGCGTACACCTGGGCAAGAACGACATGCCGATCGATGAAGCACGACGCATTCTTGGCCCGGATTTTATTATTGGAGGCACTGCTAACACGCTCACGGACGTACGCATGCACGCGGCGCGTGGCGCGAATTATATAGGGTGTGGACCTTTTCGCTTCACCACCACAAAGGAGAAACTCGCTCCTACTCTTGGCCTTGAGGGCTATCGTCAAATCGTGGAAGGCATGAAAGCGGAAGGCATCACGCTCCCCATCGTAGCCATTGGTGGCATCACGGCTGAGGACATTCCTGCCATCATGCAAACGGGCGTCACGGGCATCGCGCTGAGCGGAACCGTTCTTCGCGCCTACGACCCGGCTGCCGAAATGAGGAACATCATTTTGCAGGAGCAAAAATGTACTTTTTTTAAGATATAGCCCTTCACGAGTGTTCCACGGGTCTTCCACGAGGGTTGAGCGAGACTTCAAGCGGTTCTCAGAACCCGATTTTCAAGGTAAAAAATGTACTTTTTTTAAGATTTTGCACTTTTAAAGATTATATGGAAAAACTCATTATCGCCGGTCGAGAATTCAACTCGCGCCTTTTCATGGGAACCGGCAAATTTGAAGCAAACGAACTCATGGCACGTGCTATTGACGCCGCAGAAACAGAGATGGTAACGGTAGCGATGAAGCGCATCGAGTTGCAAGACAAGCAGGATGATCTGCTCCGTCATATCATTCAGAAAGAAACCATTCAACTGTTACCCAACACTTCCGGCGTACGAAACGCAGAAGAAGCTGTTTTTGCGGCACAAATGGCCCGCGAGGCGTTCGGCACCAATTGGCTCAAATTGGAAATACACCCCGACCCTAAATACCTCCTGCCCGACTCGGTTGAGACGCTCAAAGCTACGGAGCAATTGGTAAAACTGGGTTTCGTGGTATTGCCATACTGCCAGGCCGACCCTACTCTCTGCAAGCATTTGGAAGAGGCGGGAGCTGCCACCGTCATGCCCTTGGGCGCGCCTATTGGCACCAATAAAGGCCTGCAAACGCGAGATTTCCTACAGATTATTATCGAGCAGGCCAACGTCCCTGTGATTGTAGATGCCGGCATTGGCGCACCAAGTCATGCGGCTGAAGCCATGGAGATGGGTGCAGCGGCCTGCCTCGTAAACACAGCCATTGCGGTGGCTGGCAACCCGGTAGAAATGGCCATCGCTTTCAAAGAAGCCATCATCGCCGGACGCCGTGCCTACGAAGCTGGTCTTGGCGCCGTCGGTGGCACCATGGAAGCCTACGCATCAAGTCCCCTCACCAGCTTCCTCAATTAACGATTTCGCGATTCAACGATTTTACGATTTAACGATTTTACGATTTAACACCAACATGCCAAACGATCATAAAGCATACGCCAAGCGCGAGAAAGCATACTTGCCGGGCAAACTCTTCCCTCACATCAAAGTGGGCGTGACGAAAGTGAACCTCACGCCTTCCGTCATCAAAGATAAGAATGGCCTGCCTCACACTGAGCCGAACGCACCGGTTTATATATACGACACGGCTGGTCCGTTCAACGATCCCAACATCCAAATCGACCTCAAGAAAGGTCTGCCACGCATGCGTGAGCAATGGATTCTTGACCGTAACGACACCGAGCAACTCACCGAGCTGACCAGCGAATATGGCCGCATGCGCTTGGCCGATCACAGCCTCGACTGTCTTCGTTTTGAGCACATTTGTATGCCACGCCGTGCACAAAAAGGAAAGGCCATCACGCAGATGGCATACGCCAAGGCCGGCATCATCACGCCTGAGATGGAATACGTAGCCATTCGCGAAAACATGAATTGCGAAGAGCTCGGCATCCCTACTCATATCACGCCTGAATATGTTCGCCAGGAGATTGCACGCGGCCGCGCCGTCCTTCCTGCCAACATCAACCACCCGGAATCAGAACCAATGATTATTGGCCGCAATTTCCTCGTGAAGATCAACACCAATATCGGCAACTCTGCCACTACTTCCTCTATCGACGAAGAGGTGGATAAAGCCGTTTGGTCGTGCAAATGGGGTGGCGACACGCTCATGGATCTTTCCACCGGCGACAACATCCACGAAACGCGAGAATGGATTGTGCGTAACTGCCCTGTGCCTGTTGGCACCGTGCCTATTTATCAGGCTTTGGAGAAGGTGAATGGCAAGGTGGAGGACCTCTCTTGGGAGGTTTATCGCGACACGTTGATTGAGCAATGTGAACAAGGCGTGGACTATTTCACCATCCATGCTGGCATTCGTCGCCACAACGTGCATTTGGCCGACAGTCGCCTCTGCGGCATCGTCAGCCGTGGCGGCTCAATCATGTCGAAATGGTGCCTCATCCACGATCAGGAATCCTTCCTCTATGAGCATTTTGCTGATATTTGCGATATTGTGGCACAATACGACGTGGCTCTTTCTTTGGGCGACGGTCTCCGTCCGGGCTGCATTCAGGACGCCAACGACGCGGCTCAATTTGCCGAACTTGACACCATGGGAGAGCTCCTCTCTATTGCTTGGGAACGCAACGTGCAAGCCTTCATCGAAGGTCCGGGTCACGTGCCTATGCAGAAAATACGCGAGAATATGGAGCGTCAGCTCGACCATTGCCACGAAGCACCATTCTACACACTTGGCCCTATCGTAACGGATATTGCACCCGGCTACGACCATATCACCTCTGCCATTGGTGGTGCACAGATTGCATGGCTCGGCACGGCTATGCTCTGCTACGTCACGCCGAAAGAGCACCTGGCTCTTCCAAACAGAGAAGACGTGCGCGTAGGCGTGGTTACGTATAAGATTGCGGCACACGCAGCCGATTTGGCCAAGGGCCATCCTGGTGCGCAGGTTCGAGATAATGCGCTTTCCAAAGCACGCTTTGAATTCCGCTGGCGCGACCAGTTCCACCTCTCGCTTGATCCAGAACGTGCGCTTCAATATTTCGAAGAGGCTGGCCATACTGATGGCGAATACTGCACCATGTGCGGTCCGAACTTCTGTGCCGCCAAGCTCACCCACGATTTGAGAAAACTGTAAGACCTCACCCAGCACCCACAAGAGGAGGAGCATTAGATATGGACAAAAGATATAGCAGGCATACTCTACTGGAAGGCTTTGGCCAAGAAGGCCAGGCTGCTCTGCAGGCAGCTCGCGTGCTTATTATTGGTGCCGGCGGACTCGGTTCGCCATGTGCTCTTTATCTGGCTGCTGCTGGCATCGGCACCATTGGCATTATGGATGGAGACGACGTCTCGCTCAGCAATCTACAGCGGCAAATAGCCCATTTCTCAGCCGACTGCGGCCGACCGAAGGTGGAGTCGATTGCAGATAAGATGCAGGCTATTAATCCCGAGATTAGCGTCCTAGCCCATCACGAATGGCTGACCGAAGAGAATGCCGAACGCGTCCTGCAGCAATATGATTTCATTCTCGACTGTACCGACTCGTTTCGCATCAAATATCTGGTCAACGACGTTTGCATTCGCTTGGGTAAACCGCTCTGCACGGCTGGTATCGTAGGCTATAGCGGCCAGGTGATGACTATTCTTCCTGGCACGGCCGGTCTTCGCACGTTCCTTCCTGAGCCTCCAGCCGACTTTCAGCAAACCACCTGCGCCGACGTAGGCGTACTTGGTCCCGCCGTTGGCGTGCTTGGCAGCATCCAGGCCTGCGAATGCATTAAATATTTGGTGTCAACAAGGCAACAGGACAACGAGGCAACAAGGCAACAGGGCAACAGGTTGGGCAATCTCCTCACGAACCGCCTCCTCATCTTTGATGCCCTCACCATGACCTTCCAACATTTGGCCCTTTAGGGGAATCTTCAGAGTACCCCTTTAATTTTTGATGAATCATGTTTACTGACGAACTACAACATATTGATTGGGACGAAACAACGGCCCGCATAGCAGCCAAGACTGACGCCGACGTGCGTCGCGCCCTCTGCAAAGAGCATTGCTCCGTGGATGATTTCATGGCGCTTATTTCTCCGGCAGCGGCACCTTATTTGGAGCAGATGGCACGCCTCAGTCGCAAATACACGGAAGAACGTTTCGGCAAGACGATGTCGATGTTCATTCCGCTTTACCTTACCAACTCGTGCGCCAATTCATGCGTATATTGCGGCTTCCATCGCCAAAACCCCATGACGCGAACCATTCTCACGCCGGAGCAGATTGAGAATGAATATAAGGCCATCAAGCAGCTCTCGCCTTTTGAGAACATCCTGCTGGTGACGGGCGAAAATCCAGCCAAGGCCGGCGTGCCGTATCTGGCAGAGGCCATTGATATCGCCAAGCGCTATTTCTCCAACATCAAGATTGAAGTTATGCCGCTTGCCACGGAGGAATATAAAGAGCTCACGCAGCACGGCCTCAATGGCGTTATCTGCTTTCAGGAAACCTACCACGAGGCCAATTATAAGATCTACCACCCTGCCGGAATGAAATCTCGCTTTGATTGGCGTTGCAATGGCTTCGACCGCATGGGCCAGGCGGGCGTGCACAGCATTGGCATGGGCGTGCTTATTGGATTGGAGAAAGAATGGCGAACCGATATCACCATGATGGCTTACCACCTCCGCTACCTGCAAAAGCACTACTGGCGGACCAAATACAGCGTAAACTTCCCGCGCATGCGTCCGGCCTGCAACGAGGGCTTCCAGCCAAACTATTTCATGTCGGATAAGGAATTGGCGCAGGTGACGTTTGCCATGCGCATTTTCGATCACGACGTGGATATTTCTTATTCTACGCGCGAGCCGGCTTTCATTCGCGATCATATGTGCACGTTGGGCGTGACCACCATGTCGGCAGAAAGCAAAACCAATCCCGGCGGCTATCATACCTACCCGCAAGCCTTAGAGCAGTTCTCCGTCAGCGACGAACGTACCGCCAAAGAGATTGATGCCCGTCTGCGCGAATTGGGACGCGAACCCGTTTGGAAAGATTGGGACGCCAGCTTCGACCTCTTCCATTAAATACAATTATAAAAATAATTCGCGGAATAATTCACGAGTAATTTACCGACACTTGTGTTCAATCAAATACACATGTCAGGCATAAAAAAGAAACGCATCCTTACGGGTGCGTTTCTTTTCTTTATGCCACTTGCGTTTTATTTTACAAAGACTTTGCGGATGACGGTGCCGTGGCGAGACTCAATCTTCACAAGCACAACGCCTTGCGGAGCAGCGATTGAGCACATCTGGCTGCGTGGTGCAACTGTTGCGCATACGTGACCGGCTGGGTCGATAATCGTGATGCGCTCAATAAGCGCGTTGGCAAACACATTCACGTGCCCGGCCTGATGATTATATGCCAAGGCTTCGAACTCAAATTTCGATTCATCAGAATTGTCAGGCTTCGTGGTTGGAATCACGTTCTCCGCATCGGTGGTGATGTCACCAGTAGCAGCCTGACCCTGGAGATAATAGCGCAACTGATATGGCTCTGGCGTATCGAACTCGATGCACATACCATCGTAGAGACGCACACTATCGCCCGTTTGGCTATCGCAGAAATAGATTACTTCGCTCATATGGTTAGGGAAGTTCACTACCATCGACATGCGATCGCTCCAATAGTACTCGTCAAGCACGAAGCAGATCGGCACCATTTGAATCGTTTGACGCATATCCACCATCAGGTTTCTTGAACCAGCTACGGAGTATATACCGAGATCGTTACTCAAGCCGCTATTCTCATCATACTGATGCTGGAAGAAGAGCACATCTTCCTCATCCACATATTCATTGGCAGCGGTTGGGTTCTTTGCCACGGCCATAGAAGCAGACGTCCAATCATTGAATGCGTATAGCTTAATAATCTCATTCGATTCATAATCATTCACCGTTGAGACTGGCTCACCCGTTCGAGCAGGAGCATAAGCTGGCTTGCCGTTTCCAGCATGCGATGGGCTGAGCACGAGATGCTCTTTCTTTAGCGTAGCCTTCACGTTCTGTGCGCCGCTGGCTGCTGGATTCTTCACCTCCAGGAAGACGGAGCGCATAGGTGGCACCACAAATTCAGAAGGCGAACTCGTTCCTTTGGTATAGGTCTTTGTAGACGAGTTGCTCATCATATGGAAGCGATCATTATAGAATACCGCACTATTGACTGATTCACTCAAGAACTTCGCCATATCGATGTACGCCATCGATGGGTTGCCAAAGAGCACATAATCATCGGCCTGCTCATTCGAGAGCGTGAATTCCTGCTTGCCTGAACCATCGAATTGCAGAGCAAACTTATGGCTTGCGGCACGCGAAAGTACGACAGGCGCATGATCAGTAGCATACTCGATTGGGTCGCCATTCTGATCCATATAGAAATAATAATACTGCTCTTCGTTCTTTGGCAAACGCACCTGAATATTGGTATTGCTGTTCGACGCATTAGCTGCCCAAATGGCCACACCCACGCCCGGATCAATAGGGTCGTTGAGTGCATTCGAGAGGTTCCATTCGCCCTTGGCACCTGCCGTTTCTACCGAGCCGCCATGGTCATAATAAATAGGTGCTGTACGATTGTAGTAGCAGGTCCAGAATGCGTGGTTTTGGCCACGGAGCTCCGGCATCAGTTCCACCTTGGTGAAGCTGTTATTGAAATTCTCAGCCATAGGCGTATGCAAGTCGCCAGAATATACATTCTGCAGCGGCGCCGCCATCGTGTACCAGCCATTGGATGGGATGCTCATATCCACCCATGCAGAATCATAGGTAAGCAACCATTGACCCCAGAATGCCGCACCCTGCTTAAGATGGATATTATGGCACTTATTGGTGGTGTAGTAAAGATCCTTGCTGCGCACCGTATTGGTGATGGCAGGATACATCGTATTATCAGACAGCGTTGGGATGATGCAGCTGGTGTGAATCATAGGCGCTACGCGCAATGAGTCTGGCAGATTATTGCCGGCATTATCCTTGCCAATCCAGTTGCGGTCGTCGCCGAAATCGTTATTCTTCACCGGTGCCCAGGTCATTAAATCTGGCACGATGAGAATATCGAAATAAGCATAACCCTGTCCTCCACAGTTGGAAGCGCCAATAGTAGAGGTTTGCACACGGCTCAATTCCACTCGTACACGATATGTGAAACCAGGGCGCATGAGCACGGTGTTATCATTATTGGTGCTGAATATCACATTATTGCCTGCCGTAGGATTATTGATATTAAACGAATGCTTGAAGCCATTCTTGTTGGCTTGTGCGGTTGGGTCGTTTGAGCGAAGAAGCTCCACGTGACCCATTGCGCAGTTCTCAATGGCAGCTACCGGAATATTAAAGCTTGAGTTGGCATCCTTCTGCGAAACGCGCACCGTAGGAATCTCATAGTTGGTAGCATGTTCTGCTGTACCGAAGAAGAGGATAGAGTTGTTATCTGGGTCACCTACTGCGTCGAGCCAAATGGTGGTTGGGCAAACTGGCAACGTACTGCCATCCGTAGCTATACCCGTACCCATGATTGGATAGATCCAGAAATAATTATGCACATTGCTGTGGGTATACAACTCGCGCTTTTTCTCATAGAGAATGAGTTTGCCACTCTCGGCAAGAGTCTTCACGATTTGATAGTTCTTCGCATTTGAGAAGCCCGAACCACTTCCTCCGTCTGGTACCAAATCTTCCACGTTTTTCACGTGCAGATTGTCGTTCTTAGCAGCATCTGTAGGTGCACGACGCAAATCTCGCAATGCTTCCAACACGTCGGCACGGCTGTAGCCATAATATGCAAGGAAGGCAGCATCTGCCGTTGCTTTCTCGGCTGGCGTTACATCCTGAGCCGTATAGCGGGCATCAAAATCCTCACCCACCAGCCAATCGGCATAGCAGCTACCGGTAATGGTGGTATTATCGGCCCTACGATACATCAACGTCATTTCGGCGTCTTTGAGATTGTTGGCGCAGACGGTAGTAGCACCGCTCGTCATCGTCACCGTACCATCAATTTCCATATGGGCCACCGTCACGAATGGCAGATCGGCCTGCAAAGCGCACTGAGGCGTAGCCAAGTCGCGCACGCTCTGCGCCATACGCACGGCATAATTATGGTCAGGGTTAATGGCAGTGGTCCATCCCATACCCGCATCCACCTTGCTTGGCATTACCTGGATAAGATAAAGAATCCAGTGCTGCGCACCTGCCACTTCCTCCTGGCGGTAGGCCTTATGCATGATATTTGGCACCCTGTTCTCATGCTGCTTCATGATGTCATCTGCATAGTCCATCAGGTTCGTGATAACCACATCGCCATTAGCAGCTGACGGCACATAATTTCTTGCTGGCACGCGGAACGAACCGGCAATGGTGCTTGCCACAGTGTTGTCTTCCTGATGGTAGTTGCAGATTGGTAGGAACTTCTGATTGGTATTCTTATCATAAATATCGTAGTAGACATAACGACCTGCCAAATCGGAGGTAAGGTTCGTATAGTCCAAACGAATCACGGAAAGAAGCATATCATTTTCCGTACAGGTGGTCACTACCTCGTATGCCGTAAGCGGCAAAAGAGAAGCGTAGATACGAATATCATCAATCATGAAGTCATTACCTTGCGTACCCGGCGCAAA
Organism: Paludibacteraceae bacterium; assembly: GCA_045600985.1. Lineage (GTDB taxonomy): Bacteria > Bacteroidota > Bacteroidia > Bacteroidales > Paludibacteraceae > Colicola. Next base: position 124,097 of record JAZRYY010000009.1, on the reverse strand, counting down.
GTTATAAATCTTCACACGCACATGGTTGTAGTCGTTAGCTGCCACCAATGGGAATTTCACCTGATACCATCGCTGGTCGTTGTTCATAGAGCCAGGCATGTACACGCCTATATCCTTCCAATCTTCTGTACTGGAGTTACGCGCCTGGATATTAAAACGGAACTGCGGTTTCGTAGTATTTTTGCCACTGGCAATCCACGCGGAGCAGAACATCATCTGGCCGGCGCAAATGGTGGCATTGGGCACCGTGATGGTGGCTACCAAACCTGGCGTCTGCATACCATCCACGTACATACAATACTCGCCTTCTTTGGCCGTCGCGCTCATCCAATCTTTACTCGTACTATGAACAATGGCATACTCGCCATAGTACGCAAACGACATATCATTTGCATTACGCATATTGTTGCCTTGTGCACCCAACTGCGGATAGAAAAAGCCAAACGAACTCTGTTCCCAAGGCATTGGGGTGGTGCGGCACCTGCTTCCGCCCGTAGTAACGGACGCATCGCCATTTCTGTCCTCAAAATTGATTCGATCACCCAACTGCGTATAGCCTGCATCCATCTGAGCCTGAGTAATCAATTCTGTCGTAGAAGGACCCACTTCTGATTGTGCACGATAATCCACCACGAATTGGGCAATATAGTAAGTCTTTCCATTGGCAGTAGCTCGGAGCGAATAGGTAATCTTCTGGCCTGCCGTACCTTGCACCTGCTGGAAGTCGGCTCCCGCAAAACTATTGTCCATTTCTTCCTCTGCGTCGTCGCCTACTTTGCGATACCATTGGGCTGCGGCGCCTGTGCCGCCAATATTTTTATACGTGCTGCCATCCAAATAATAGTAGCATTTCTCAGACGCATCATTAAATACCGTATTATAGCGGAATTGCGTGGTAAGCACAATTTGTCGACCTGCCGGCGCAATATACTTATAATTTTCGTAGTAATTATCCGCTGTAGTAGCCGCCAAAGCCACTGCTATTTCACTGGCCGGACGGAACACCCATTTCTGACGATAGGAGAGGGTTGGCTCTTTCACGTGCGCATCGGTAATTTCATAATCGGTGTAGGCACTTACGTCGCAAGCCACAATATGCTCTGCGCCATCGGTCCATGCTGTAAACACAGGTTTATTGCAGGCAGCACCATTATTAGGCGTGATGCCATGCGTCTGCTTAGATGCATAACGACCGTGACTCTTAGCATCAGCATTAATCACCGTGAAGTCCATGTTCGGGTTTTGATTTAGTGTTCTGGGCACCGTTGTCCATTTAAAACCCTTATTATCTACTACGTTCGGATTAGTTCCTAACGTATTATAGGCAAGATCGCGACCCGTATTATAGTCATACCAACGCATATAGCCATGGAATGTCGGCTCTTGCAACTGCAGGCCGATGTTGGTCTGACCATTCACATAGTAGATTACGTTCTCAATGGTGTGCGCCTGCTGCCAGCCCGTACCATTGTTCTCGTAATCCGAGTTGGTAATACCGCGTTGCTTGATAAATTGCACAGCACCTTCCTCACCCACTACTTGCGGCACTTGCAAAAGAAGCTGACTCATAGAGCCGGATTCATAACGCTGTCCTCCGGGTTGCTGATATGCAAATTGGGCTCTTATTGTGGCAGTACGGTTGCTCGCACCTGTATTCTGCTGAGCTGACAATACGAAAGCATGCTTATCCGGCATACCAGTAATTGGCGTTAATGCGCCTCCATAATAATACTGCTGTGATTGCCCGTTTGCATTGATGGTGAGCCAATTAGCAGAATTATTGATAGATGCCGTCACGTTATCCCAATCATCACCGGATATAATGTGTTGCGTGAGATTGGAATAAACTATTTTACCCTGACTGTCCACATATTCACTGCCCTCTACGGTACGCATGGAAACATTCGCCACAATATTGCTGGCGATATACGGGAATGTGTAGGAATCAAAGTCCCAATCGGCACGAAGTTCTCTTACTTCCTTCGCTTCATACGACAAGCGACTAACTGGCATATATTTCACTTCCACATAGCTGGCAGCACCATTTGCAACGGTCGTACTGAATACTAATGTCACCTGATCCTCAAACGGCACCAATTTATTTGTGCGAGATTGCGCATCATACTTCTTCAAGCCACGAGGGCTATTGCCATATGGATTGATGGTGAATGAACGAGAACCACCCGAGCCATTCAGTTGAGATAAGGTCATCATCGGGCGACTCGTATCATCTGCAGAAACATAACTGCTCGTATTCAGCGTACTCGTCTTTGTATTGCTGCTCGTCCAAGTTACGCCCAAATAAATAGAACTCCAATTCAGCTCTGCCTTCGTAATATCCTTGCTTGTACTGGTAGTATTTAAGCGTCTATACACCTCACTTCCATCAATATTGACATTCACTTGCTGAGGATCAAGATTTCCACACCGCGCAGGGAGATACACGTCAAAATTCTTATACTCTGGAGAGAACGAATAATTAATATTAAATGTTGTTTCCCAACGCGTGAAAGTACGCTCATAACTTGGTAAACCCGTGGTAGACGTTCCTTGAACTGTTATTGCGTCGTGAGTGGTATTATTTGTAGTATTCGCAGCTAAATATCTCCAATCGGTACTACTCCGATAGAAGTACCACTGCTTAGAAGATAACGCATAATTGCTCCACGTATTACTCGTACAATACAATATTGACGCGTCTGCTTCATTTGCAACCAGGGTAATTTGGTTGTTTCCATTATAATGCACATATTTGCCCGTGGCTATATTTTGCAGAGTAAAGGCAAGTTTTCTATTTCCAGTATTTTCTGAAGCCGTCTTTCTCACTGCACGCCATAACATTGTTGTACCGAACGTTGCCTCCGGATTGGCATCATATTTGCCCTTCATCGAACCATTATCGTCGATGTAGTAGTAGGTGCCGCCATTAGTTTTTTTCTTTTCTGTCCATGTATAATCATATGCTATCGACACAATATATTCATTCTTAGCACCGGCTTCAGGATCCGAACCCGGATCTACGAAAGCCTTACCAATCACGCGCATTGAGGAATTGGCGCTGGTGGTATTAAACCAAAATCGATCGGTATAAGAAAAATAACGGGTAACATTTTGATTATTATCGTTCTTGACTTTGGATGATTTTATCACACCCACCAACTCTCCACTTGCACTTCCACTAACGAACGTAATTTCCATCTCCAACGCCTGGGCGGCATCAGATGTCAACCACGTATCGTGGATAGTTCCTGCGAGATACATACCCGACTGAACGCTTCTCAGCGTGAAGAGACCATCGTTATTCGGATCTACTACTTCCCACGACATTTCTGTTTGGCGCGTATTCAATAGCGACTCATAGGTTATGCCGTACCAATCTGTCGAATAATAAGCCTTACCTCCGTCTTGGCACGCGAAGTAGAACACTGAGCCTCCCACTTCCTGACCAATGGTGATATAGTCACCATTGTTATAATACTTAGTGGCTGCCTGGAGGGTTACGCTCGTGAGGGCTGCCAGAACGGCAACCAACATGCAAAATATTTTTTTCATATGCATCATAATTTTCGAGAGTTGTATCTGTGCGAAATAAAAATCGTTTCTCATCTGCTTCGTGCGCTATAAAGTTTTCCTTATACGCGTATGCGCTTGCGCGTTATTTTTATAAAGTACGCGTGGCGAGCGCAAGGCTGGAGCCACGCACATCAATCATCATCGTTTTATCGGGACAATTATATGCCACCTAGTGCCATTTAATTCACGAATAATTCGCGGGTCATTCACGATCATTCGCGCTACACCATTGGTTTATCCCTTCCTTTACTTTACTCTACGCGAAGCGTTAAGCACGTGCGGCTTTACGCATTTTGCGTACAAAAATCATACCATAAGCGAATGCCATAACCAACAAAGGCAGAACGGCATCACCAATTGGTGCCAAACCACCCACCTGTGGTCCCCCAGGGCGACCTGTACCATTTCCTGAATTTGGTACACCTGGACGACCCGGAGCTTTCAATGGAGAAACCTCGGTGGTAAGACCACTCACCTGATAAGGCTGGAGGATCTCCTGCTGAATGGCTCTCGCTGAAAGATTACCACGCACCTGAAACTCCGTAGCCTTATAGGTATTAACGGTGGTTCGCGCAGCAGTGTTAACACCCGTATACGCACGACCTGCACCGGCATTGGCCGTGTGGCCTGCCTGGCTTGCCAAGATACCACTCGTCGTGGTCATCGAGGTCTGCATTGGTGTGTAAGAGAATGTTGACATGCTGTTGTTTTTTGCTTGTGTTTACTTCTATCGTTGCGTCTTTCTTAAGACGGTGCAAAATTACTGCTTTTTTTCCAAATACAACAAGCAATACTAGTATTTACGCACGTACGACACCCTCAAAAATACACAATCTATCAATTACACATCGACTTTGCATAAATATCCAATTTCCGTATAATCAATTTCGATTGTCAATTCTGCAAAACGAGTGTAAATCTCGTATTTTCTAAAATTGCAAATCTCGTAAAAATTGACGCAAATGTGACATTTTACCTCGTTTTTGTTGCAAATTCATCGATTTTTATACTTTATAACATATAAAATCGTAAAATACTGGAAATGCTTGTCTATTTCCGTAAAGCTGATAAAAAAGTGTTTTTTTTCTTGATTTTATGTTAAAAAACATGTTTTTCAAATTCTGCAATTCGTTGCATTTTTGATAAAACGCGGAAATTGACCACTTCAAGACACCCAAAACGTCAATTTTTTGCAGAATAGAAAACGATACCAACGCAAGTTATCTCACCATTAAGCCCATAAGATACTACCGTTCCCCGAGTGTTCCCTCGAGCCTCTTTCCTTGGGTAACTCTTGTGTCACTCATGGATTAATCTTTTCATTTCTCCGCTTCGCTATCGCAGAGAACCACTGGTGCTCCGCTTCATCTCAAGCGCTCGCCCGAGCAAATATATATATCCGGACACTGTCCGCTGTCCTTTTGCCCGCAAACCCCTTTATTTACTGGGAAACGGACATCCGGACACCTGTCCGGAACTGTCCGCTTCTGTCCTTTTTCCCGGTTTACAAATGTACGATTTTTAAGATTTGGTGGTTTTTTGAGATCCCTTTGGGGGACTTATCAGGTACTTATCTACTACTTATGAACACCTACGTGTGGAGAGATAGGCAAAAAATGTACGATTTTTAAGATTTTACGCATTTGCGGCTCTATGTATACGCAAAACAAAACCCCGAGCTTGTGGCTCGGGGCTATGCATAGGAACGTATTTTATTTCTTCAGTTCAGGATAAGCGATGCGGTGGTGGTGCATCGAAATCAGCTTCTTCACAAAGACTGCTTTAATCTCCTGCATGTCTTTGAAGGTGAGAGGTGCTTCCTCGAATTGGTCATCAGCAAGCTGAAGTGCCACCATCTGATCCACCATCTGGCGAATGGAATCAGGTGTATATTCCGCAAGCGAACGACTTCTGGCCTCTACGGCATCTGCCATCATCAGGATAGCAGCCTCCTTGGATGCGGGTCTTGGACCGGGATACGAGAAAAGAGCATCGTTGACCGGTTCGCCAGGATGCTGATTGATATAGGTATTATAGAAGAAACGCGTTTTGCTGGTGCCGTGATGTGAACGAATGAACTGGGTAACCACCTCCGGCAAGCGATGCTTCTCGGCGAGGCGCAAACCATCCTGTACGTGACTGATAACCGCCTGCGCAGCATCCTCAGAGGAGAGAAGAAGCAACGGATTAGGGCCATCTTGCTGATTCTCGGTGTAGTTCTCAGGATGAGCAATCTTGCCAATATCGTGGTAGAGACCACCCGCTCTCACGAGCAGACCATTGGCTCCCACTTTCTTAGCAGCCTCCATCGCGAGATTCGACACCTGTAGCGAATGTTGGAACGAGCCCGGTGCTTTTTCCGCAAACTCAAGCATCAGATCACTATTGATATTGGTGAGCTCTACGAGGGTGATGGAGCTGACGAGACGGAAGACTTTCTCGAAAAGATAAATCAATCCGTAGGCAAAAACCACGAGCAGACCATTGGCAAGGAAATAGAAATAAGTATGCCAATGCAGCATCTCCGGAGCACCTTTTGCTGCCAGGATAAAGGCCGTATAGCCCAGCGAATAGGCTAGCACCACCCAAGCCGCCGTCTGCACCAGCTGCGAGCGTTGAGCCATATCCTTCAGGCTGGAAACTGCCACCATGCCCGCCGCCATCTGCAGCACAAGAAACTCAAACGGCTGAGGAGCCACAAAAGCACAAATAAGCACCGTTACCATATGGAGATACAAAGCCGTTCGCGAATCGAAGAAAACGCGAGTGATGATGGGCACCCAGGCAAATGGCACAATATAGATGGAAAGCGGCGTGAAACGCTCCACGAGGCAGGCCGCTACGATAATGCCCGTGGTGAGTATAGCAAAGAAAACGAGCGTGCGCAGATCATCGAAGAGATGCGGACGGAAAACCACCAAATAGAGGCTCATGAGCACAATAAAAAGCACGATAAGCGTCACCGTTCCAGCCATCGACCACGCCGCACGGCGGTAATCAATACCCTGCTCCGTCATCGTGCGGCGAAGCGATTCCAAAATGCGATACGTGCCCGCATCCACAATCTCGCCACGATCAATAATCTTCTCGCCTGCCTGCACCATGCCAATCGACTCCGTGACACCTGCTATCGCCATTTCATACATCTTTTCCGTAGTGATGCTATCGAAGGTAAGATTCGGCAAAAGGAGGCGATTAAGGCCCAGGCGATTGAGCATCGTCATCTCGCCAAGCGGCGACTGCAAAAGCAGCGTATCGTAGGCCATTCGGGGCGTGAAGCATTCGCTCAAAGGTTGCTTATGCGCCTTGTGATTGCGCATGATGGTGATATTCTCATAACCCTTGTCCTGCAACGTCTTTATCTCATCCACGTTGAGCAAACCTTTCTGGTAGATCTTATCCACACGGCGGCTGAGAAACGCTGTTTCTTCCGGAGAAAGCACATCCTGCGCGGCCTTCATGATGGCCTGCTTATTGCGGCTCGTTTGCTCCACGTCCATCGTATAATAGGGCGCGAACTGCTGAACCACAGCCTGCACCTCAGCCGAATACTCCTCCGGCGTCTTATAAATAGGAAAATCATAGGAAGCCGTCATCAGACCATACGCCCAGGGCTTGCCCTCCTCAAAACGATACGTGAAGGACACACTCTTATGCGGATAGAGTTGGGCAATGATGACGATCATTGCGAGGAAAATCACCACTCTGGTGGTTATTTGAAGCCAACGTTTTGACATAATGCTTTATCTTTTTGAACGGAAGAAGGATTGCATGAGAGAGCGGCAGTCGGATTCGAGAACACCCGCCGTGACGGTACATTTGGGATGCAGGGCTTGCGGAGCAAAGCGCGTGAAGCCACGCTTCTCATCCGTAGCGCCAAACACCACACGCTTCACCTGCGCCCAACCCAATGCTCCTGCACACATGATGCACGGCTCCACTGTGACGTAGAGCGTGGCGTCGGTAAGATACTTGCCACCCAACGTACCGGCAGCCGCCGTAAGAGCCTGCATCTCGGCATGTGCAGTTACATCCTGAAGCGTCTCCGTGAGATTATGCCCACGGCCAATAATCTGCCCGTCTGCCACGATAATCGCACCGATAGGCACTTCTCCAGCCGCCAGAGCTTTCTCCGCCTCAGCAAGGGCTAATCGCATATAGCGTTCGTCATCAGTCATTTCCATTGAAGCGTTTCTATCATATGGCGTATATCCTCATTGAGAAAATCCACCAGGGGTGCGAGTGAATCCTGATTAGGCATGCATTCAAAATAGAGTGCAGCACGAAAAAAATGATGAGTGGAATCCGTCACGTAGAACTGATAAGGCGAGGCTGTATTACCCTTGAGCTCATAGAGCACGCCATACACGTTCTTCTCGGGATTCTCATAGCCCTGTTCGGGAATGGAAGAAGCCATACCGGCGTGCTTGAACACAAATTCCTGCGCATCGTCGCCCAATTCGCGCAGATTATGTTGCACGGGCTTATAACTGCAATGGATGCGTGCATTCCACTGCGGGTAGCGTATGTCCAGCCAATAGGGGTCGGCCTGCGTTTGCAATTGCGCCGCCGTCGATACTTCAGCCACCACAGGGCAGCCGCCCAGCTGCTGCACCTCATAGGCATGCTCTGGGAGGGCTATACGAAAATAGCCATACGGTCTGGGCACGTAGCGTGTGCCACACGAGCCAGCGAAAAGCAGCAGGGCGAAGAGCAGTATGATATGGGCTTTCTTCATCAACTTTCTGCTTTGAGCTGGAGCATGTCGGCCTTATCAATCTGCTGCTTGGCAAACTCGCGAGTGACCGTGTATTCTTTCACGCCCATCGATGGCGCATCGTACATCACATCCATCATAATCGTTTCGCAGAGGCCACGCAAACCACGTGCTCCCAACTTATATTCCATCGCTACGTCCACCACGTAATCCAAAGCTTCCTCAGCGAACGTGAGGCGCACGCCATCCAATTCAAGCATACGTTCATATTGCTTGACGAGCGCATTCTTCGGCTCCGTGAGAATACGGCGCAGCGCGGCACGATCAAGCGGGTCGAGATGCGTGAGTATAGGCAGACGACCCACAATCTCAGGAATGAGGCCAAACTGCTTCAAATCCTGCGGCGCTATATACTTGAGGAGATTATCCTTATCCACCTTCTTCACCTTCGTCTGGGCCGCAAAACCCACCATCTGCGTATTCATGCGGTTGGCAATATGGCGTTCTATTCCATCAAACGCTCCGCCGCAGATGAAGAGGATATTTTCCGTATTCACCTTGATATACTCCTGGTCTGGATGCTTGCGCCCTCCCTGCGGTGGCACGTTCACGATACTGCCTTCCAGCAATTTGAGCAGGCCCTGCTGCACACCTTCGCCGCTGACGTCGCGCGTGATGCTTGGATTATCGCCTTTGCGTGCAATCTTATCAATCTCATCAATGAAAACGATGCCGCGTTCGGCACGCTTCACGTCATAATCGCAAGCCTGAAGGAGACGAGAGAGAAGCGATTCCACGTCTTCGCCCACGTAGCCGGCCTCAGTGAGAACCGTTGCGTCCACAATCGTGAACGGCACATTGAGCAACTTGGCAATGGTTTTGGCCAAAAGGGTCTTGCCTGTGCCCGTTCTTCCCACGAGAATAATATTCGATTTCTCAATCTCCACCGCGTCCTTGTCCTTGCGCTGAAGACGGTCGTTGAGGCGCTTGTAATGATTATATACCGCCACGGAGAGATATTTCTTCGCTTCGTCCTGACCAATCACGTATTGATCCAGAAAAGCCTTAATCTCCTGCGGCTTCATGATGGTAAGTTCTTCGGTTGGTGCGGCCACTTTGGGGGCATGTTCGCGCACTATATTATTGCCCAACTGGAGACAGTCCGCACAAATATACGTGCCTTTCATTCCCTCCAGCATGAAGGGTTTATACACGCCGCAGAAACTGCATGTAGGTTCGCTTTTTCTTGCCATATTATTTGCGTGTATACACCTGATCAATCATACCATACTTGAGTGCTTCTTCTGCCGTCATCCAATGGTCGCGATCAGAATCCTGAGCGATACGCTCGATGGTGTTGTGGCTATGATTAGCAATAATCTGATAGAGCTCGGTTTTGAGTTTCTTGATCTCATTCACCGTGATTTCCATATCGCTGGCCTGACCCTGTGCGCCACCAAGAGGCTGATGGATCATGATGCGGCTATGAGGCAAAGCTGCACGCTTGCCCTCCTTGCCTGCCACGAGGAGCACGGCACCCATAGAGGCTGCGAGGCCGGTGCAAATGGTGGAAACATCGCTCTTCACGAACTGCATCGTGTCGTAGATGCCCAAACCTGCATACACGGAGCCGCCTGGAGTGTTGAGATAAATGCTGATATCCTTATCGCTATCGGCTGAATCCAGATAAAGGAGCTGTGCCTGAATCACATTGGCGGTGTAGTCGTTCACCTCAGTACCGAGGAAAATGATGCGGTCCATCATCAAACGGCTGAACACGTCCATCTGCGTAACATTAAGTTGACGCTCTTCCAAAATAGAAGGCGAGATATAGCCGCCCATACGTACATTGCCATATGCGGCATTCATTACATTCTCAACATGCATTGAGTTAAGGCCGAGATGTTGAGTGGAAAATTTCAAAAAATCATTCATAAAACTATACTATCTTTAAACTTTTAAACCTATAAACTCTTAAACTTTTAACTCTTAAACTTTTAAACCTCTATAATCGTATTCTCCCGTCAAGAGCCGACTCTACGACACGCACCTCCTGGATATAGGAGATATAGAGGTCACGTATTTTCAATCCGGAGAGGGTGCGAGTGGAGAAGCGAGTGAGTGCAGAAAGGCCATCTGCTCCGCCCGAGAGATAATCGCTGGTGGCCACGAGATAAGTGGCCTCCGCAACGATAGCTTTACCATGCAAAGAGGCCTGCGTTTCGCCATTCTTGCGCCATACGTGCATCTCCTTGCTGATGCCCTCCCCACCACTGTCCAGGCAATTCTGCGCCAACTCCATGAGGTCGTTACCAGTGAGGGTGAGGATAACGAGTTCATTATCAAACGGCATGAGCTCGAAAACATGACGGAACGTGATATTGCCCTTCGGCCAATCGCAGCGCAAGCCGCCAATATTCACCACGGCAAGATCGGCTTTCCCCATTCCCTGCTCTGCGAGCCATTGGTCGGCCATCGCTTTCAGTGCATCCGAAGCCCAATTGCCCATAGTTGATTCCGGACGACCACTCGTAAGCTCCATGTTTGCCACGCCGAGCGGTTTACTCAGTTCTGCCTCCAAATCGGCTTTGATGGGCGCAAGTGCAACCAAATAATCGGAATCCTGAATGGCATCCAGCGTGGAATCAATGGCAATCAGTTCGCTTTCTATGCTGGCCACCTGCATCGGCTGGCGGGCGCATCCTGCAGCCAAAGCCGCAGCAAAGATCAGGATGCATATGTATTTATATATTAATGACATATTACAATTGTATTTGGTTTCACTTATTGATTCATGAATAAATTCACTGTCCATTCACGGTTATTCGCGTCACGCCGTAGGCATTTTATTGTCAACCTTTATAGAAGTCTCTTTCAATCCATAACGGGCCGTTTCCGTGGCCCAAATGCAAATCTCTGCCTCCCTCTATCGCCTTGGTAATATATTTTTTTGCGAGACGAACGGCCGCTGCGAGATCATGGCCAAGTGCCATATTGGAGGCAATGGCTGATGATAATGTGCAGCCTGTGCCATGGAGATTGGTGGAGACAATACGTGGTGCAGAGAAAATTGCTTCACGTTGTTCGTGACGGAGATAAAGCACGTCCGTCATTTCTTCTCCTTCTCTGTGTCCGCCTTTGATGAGGACGTTCACGGCCGCTGGCAGGTGCAGTTTCTCCGCTTCTGGCAGATTGGGCGTGAGGAGCGTGCATAGCGGGAACAGTTCCTGCTGAACATAATCGATGCAGTCGTCGCTCATCAATTGGTGGCCGCTGGTGGAGAACATTACGGGGTCATAAATAACAGGCACGATATGTTTTTTCTTCTCGTCTTTGAGCACCGAAACAATCACTTTTGCCTGCGCCAGATTGGCGATGATACCTATCTTAATCGCGCATACGCGCATATCAGCGAGCACGGCCTGCAGTTGACTTTTCACCACCTCTGCCGGCACCGGCATCGCGGACTGCACACCCAATGTATTCTGCGTGGTAAGCGAAGTAACGACCGTAGTGCCATAGCAGCGGTGGTTCGTAATCGTTTTCAAATCCTGCTGTACGCCTGCCCCAGCACTTGGGTCGCTCCCCGCGATGGAGAGAACAATAGGAGGATTGCCGAAAACACTGCTATGGCTATAGCTGTGAGGCCAAGCGTCGCCCAAAACCATGGCGCCACCGAAGCCCAAATCTGCTACCTGATCTATATTTCCCCGGCATACGCCACCCAATGCCATTACCTTTTCGTTGATCACTCCCCGGGCTTTGGCCTGCAGCAGTTCCTCTCGAGCGAAAGCCGCCTGATAGCCCGTCTTGGAGATGGAATTGAAGATGGGCGAGAGGCTGAGATAGGCATATTGATCTTTGTACTGCTCCAACTCCTGCAGGGAATGGCAACTTCTGGAAACGGCTATTTGAGCGTTCAGCGAGGCCTGAGGCTGTTCTGGATGGCGGCGATTAAGATGCACGCCCCCAAGATAGAACTCCTGCGCCAGCGAGAAGTGCTCGTGCAGCACAATGCGCTCATGATAGCAGGCCGGAATGAGCTGCAGCAAGCGGCGCATATGATGGACATCAGAAGCCGGTTTGCGAAGATGCAAACGTTCAAGCCCTGCCTCAAACATGCCCGTGATACGCTCGGCTTCCCCTTCAAAGAAGTCCGGCAACGTGATTACTATGTATCGATTATTCTGCAAAATAGGTAGTACGGAGAGGTGTTTCTACGGTTTCACCAACGAGAGCTATGGTTTGCTCGGCACGAATATCCTGCGAGGATGCGCCAATCTTCACGATATACTGGCCCGGGTCAACACACCAATGGCCGGCAACCCAATAACCGAAATGCTCTGGAGAGAGCTTGAAGGAAACCTGCTTGGTTTCGCCTGCAGCAAGCGAAATGCGCTTGAAGCCGTGCAGTTGGATGGGCTTCAGTTTGGCAGAACGATCTACAGGTGATAGATATAGTTCCACTACCTCGTCGCCGTCCACTTTACCCGTGTTCGTTACTTCAATATTCACCACAAAACTCTTTGCCGCCGTGGCTACTTCTTTAGGCATCTGCAGTTGGTTGTAGGCGAAGGTGGTGTAGCTCAAGCCATAGCCAAATGGCCAAGCCACGCGCTTATCTCCCTCCAAGCCATAGTTGTAGCAGATCGGTTCATAGAGCTCCTCTGCAGGATAACTGACGCTCAATTTGCCCGAAGGATTGGCGTCTCCGATCAGCAGATTGGCAAGCGCAATACCGCCCATTTCACCCGGATACCAGGCTTGCATGATGGCAGCACAGCGGTCTGCTATACTGCTGATCACTTGGGCACGTCCGCCGAACATAATCAGCACCACCGGTTTCCCCGTTGCGATCAGTTTTTCCATAAATTCTTCCTGCTTGCCAGGGAGGCGCAGATGTTTTCTATCGCGATTTTCACCACATAGGATCACATTCTCGCCCATAGCCGCTATGATAATATCACATTCTGAAGCGATACGTAATGCCTCTTCCTCATTGGCTTCCTCGCCGCTATCAATACGTCGATCCTGGATGGAACGCATGTAAGCAGCACGCTCGTCGCCGCCATCCTCGATCACCGTCTCCACCTCTTCCGTCCAATCGCACCCACGGCTGTAAAGCAGGCTGGACTCAGCAGGCAAACGTTCCTCAAGGCCTTCACGCAAAGTATAGATGCGTGGGTGCATATTATCCTCTATTTCGCGCTGCCAGAAGTAACGCATTGAATGGTAGGTATAATCGCCCAGCATAGCCCACATGCTGTTCGCATTTGGGCCCACAAGGGCTATTTTTTTGCCAGACTGCAGAGGCAAAACGCCTTCATTCTTCAGCAGTACTACCGATTGTTTTGCCAATTGATATGACGTAGCCTGCTCCTCGTAACTGTCCCATTCAATAGTTCCTTCATCATATAAATCCGGATTCTTATCCAGGAGACCCAATTCGCATTTGAGGCGCAGCACGCGCTTCACAGCCTGTTCCAGCTCGGCCTCTGTAGCCAGTCCCTGAGCAATGGCCTCAGACAGAAGTTTATAGTTGTTTCCGGTAGGGAAATCCACGTCGTTGCCGGCTTTAATAGCCGCAGCGGCCTGGTGAACGGCATCTGGTTCAGCCTCGTTTTGCTCAATCGATCCGTAATCACTCACCATCAATCCATCAAAGTGCAGATAATTGCGTAGCAGGTCTTCCTGAAGCTGACGATTGGCCACACATTTAACGCCATCCACCGAATGGTAACCAGTCATTACCACCTTGCTTCCTGCTGTGCGGATTATCGCTTCGTGCGGCAGCAGAATTTCTTCCATACGCTCTTTCTCGCAGGCATCGCCACCACCGCCATACCCCAAAAAGTGCTTGGTGCAGGCTGCTATACCTTTTCTCAGGTCGCCATGCTGCAGACCTTTCACAAAAGCCACACCCATAGCTGCCGACAAGTAAGCATCCTCGCCATAGGACTCCTCCAGGCGGTTGAATGAAGGCGCACGAACCACATCCACCATCGGCGACAGCGCCAATCGGCCACCAATCTTACGATAGTCTGAGGCGGTCAAATAGGTTTTCTTCTCGGCCAATTCAGGATTGAAAGAACAAGCCAAACCAATCTGCTGCGGATAAACGGTTGCGCCATAGGCTGCAAGGCCGGTCAGAGCTTCCTCATGAAATAGAGCCGGAATGCCGCTTGGCGTATTCTTCATCAGCCATGCCTGCATTTGGGCTACCTGATCGCGCAATTCCTCTGCAGTCTTGCGTTGGGTAACGCAGAATTGCGAGAAATGACCGACGCCAAAGCTCAGTTCCGCACGACATTTGGCCGTGTCCAACATATTATTCTCATCGAAGAACGGGGCCAGATAGATGCCATGCAGTTGTGCCACGCGCTCTTCTGGCGTCATATGCTCATAAAGAGCATTCACCTGTTCCTCAAGAGATGGTTGTTTTCCACAACCTGCAAATGCTGCTGCCATAGCTGCAAATATAAGAATTTTTGGTGCTTTCACAATGTAGATGATTACGATAGCCCACGCTGCTTTTTGATGGTTTCGTAGGCTTCCTGTATTTTTTGAAATTTCTCTGTAGCTTTCTGCTTTATTTCTTCGCCGGCAGAAGCCACCTTATCGGGATGGTACTTCATCGCCACACGACGGTATGCTTTTTTCACTTCCTCATCGGAAGCTGCCGGCTCAATCTCCAGCGCTTCGTATGCCCAATTAGGATTGGTAGGCTGCTGGTAGAGCGCAAAATGCGAGCGTATATCTGCTGTCGAGAGGCGCATTTCAAGACCTATTTGATAGATGAGCTGTTGCTCTTCCTCGGCAAAATGTCCATCCGCATTGGCCAGTTCCAACAGGAAATGCAAGAGCGCCAAACGAGTGGAATAATTGATATAGTTCGCCATCTGATTGGCCACGGCTGCGTGGTCTATCTCTTTATTGAGCAGGTCCCTAAGCATCTGCAATGCCTCCAATGCGCCCTGCTCGCCGTAATTGCGAACGAGGAAACGTTTCACCACGTCCAGTTCGCTTTTTTTAACGTGCCCGTCTGCCTTCATCACACAAGCAATAAGCACGAGCAACGACACCTTAATATCATCGTGCGTTGCGCGAGTGCGTGTGCGAGGACCGCTGGTCTGACTCGTTTCTCCCTGATTAAGAGCCGCCATAGGTTGATCGAAAAGAGAGCCTATCAGCACGCCAACCAGCGCGCCGATAGGGCCTCCCAATACGAAGCCTAAACCGCCCATCAGCCATTTTGCTTTACTCATGTAGCGAAAGTGAGATTAGAGCGTTTTAGGGTCGAGATTATTCTTCTCGATATCCAGGAAATACTTGTACGTACCAACGGTGAGCTGTTCGCAAGCAGCTTCGTCGCATACGATGATGCCGTGCGGGTGCATTTGAAGAGCCGAGATCGTCCACATATGGTTGATTGGCTCTTCCACAGCATGGCGAAGAGCAGCTGCTTTATTGTGACCATTCACCATGATGAGCACTTCCTTTGCGTCAAGCACCGTACCCACACCCACTGTAAGAGCCGTTTTGGGCACCTTATTGACGTCGTTATCAAAGAAACGACTGTTGGCAATAATCGTATCGGTGGTGAGCGTCTTTTGGCGCGTGCGAGAAGAGAGCGATGAAGCAGGCTCGTTGAAGGCAATATGGCCATCTGGGCCAATGCCGCCGAGGAAGAGATCTATACCACCGCAAGCCTTGATTTTGGCTTCGTAGCGGGCGCATTCGGCTACAAGATCTTCTGCATTGCCATTGAGAATATTCACGTTCTCTTTCTTGATATCAATGTGTGAGAAGAAATTATTCCACATGAAAGAATGGTAGCTTTCTGGATGCTCTACAGGCAAACCCACATACTCGTCCATATTGAACGTGATTACGTTTTGGAAAGAAACCACGCCCTCATTATAGAGCTTAATAAGGTTTTTGTACATGCCAAGGGGAGAGGAACCGGTTGGCAAACCAAGAATGAAAGGTTTTTCCTGGGTAGGTGCTGCCGCATTGATTTTAGCGGCTACGTAACGAGCTGCCCATTCAGAGAGCAAATCGTAGTTTTGCTGAATAATTAAGCGCATATCAGTATTTCTTTATTCAGGTTTTAAGATTGGGAATTACTTTTTTGCAGAGCTTTTCTTTGCTGGAGCCTTCTTTGCAGGAGCAGTCTTACGAACTGGTGCATCCGCCACTTTTTGCAGCACTACGGCCGAACGAGCAGGAAGATAAAGCTTCAGCCAACCCTTGCCATCTTCATGGTAGAGGGCATCGAATTGCGTGAAGTGCTCCACATTGTCGTCCGAGAGGCCAAAACCGCCAAACTCTTTTGAATCCGTATTAAGAACAGCCTTATAAGAGCCTTCTGGAGCGAGGAAACCGTAATCTGAGAATGATTTTTGACCGTTCCAGTTGAACACGAAAATGAGGTCGCCACGCATAAATGCAACCACCTGATCGCCCTCGTTGTCCCAAAGATTATAAATCCAAGGCAAGTGCTCGCCGCTTTCATCGCTGACAAGATTAATGTGCTCGCGAAGGAGCGAAACCATCTGCTCATCGAAGCGGTTAAGATCAGCGAAATAGTAGTTTTCATTATCTACCAAATCCCATTGGCGACGCGCGTGCTTATGGCTCCAGCCGTTCCCCTCACGTGGGAAATCAATCCATTCCGGATGACCAAATTCGTTACCCATGAAGGTGAGGTAGCCACCATTAATGGTAGAAGAAGTAACGAGGCGGATCATCTTATGGAGCGCTATGCCACGGTCTACCATGAAAGTAGAATGGCCATGCTCAAAATGCCAATACATATCGGCATCGCAAAGGCGGAAAATGATAGTTTTATCGCCCACCAACGCTTGATCGTGGCTCTCCGCATAAGAAATGGTCTTCTCATCTGCGCGACGGTTGGTCATTTCATAAAGGATATGGCCGGCCTTCCAATCTTCATCCTTCACTTCCTTGATCATCTTAATCCAAAAATCAGGAATTCCCATGGCCAAACGATAGTCAAAGCCCATACCGCCGTCCTTGATTGGACATGCGAGGCCTGGCATACCCGACATCTCTTCTGCGATGGTGATTGCCTGTTTCTTAACCTGATGAATAAGTTTATTGGCCAAAGTAAGATAGCAGATAGCATCGCCATCCTGATTCAGATTGTAATACGATGCATAGCCGCTGAAATCTTCGCCCAATCCGTGACTGCGATATATCATGGAAGTTACGCCATCAAAGCGGAATCCGTCGAAATTGTATTCCTCCAGCCAGAACTTGCACTTTGATAAGAGGAAATGGAGCACAGAAGGCTTCTGATAATCAAAGCAGAGGCTGTCCCATGCCGGATGCTCGCGACGATAACCCTCATGGAAATATTGATAAGGTGTGCCATCAAAATTACCAAGACCTTCCAATTCGTTTTTCACAGCATGCGAGTGCACAAGATCGATAATAACAGCTATGCCGAGACCATGCGCTTCATCAATAAGAGCTTTGAGTTCTTCTGGCGTACCGAAACGAGAGGATGCCGCAAAGAAATTTGATACGTGATAACCAAACGAACCATAATATGGGTGTTCCTGAATGGCCATAAGTTGCACGCAGTTATAACCCAACTTGGCAATACGTGGCAACACATTCTGGCGGAATTCGTCGTAACTGCCCACTTTCTCTTCATTTGTGCCCATTCCGATGTGAGCTTCATAGATGAAGAGAGGCGCAGAAGATGGCTTAAAATTCTTCACTTGCCATTTGTAGGCCTTCTTGGGGGCCCAAACCTGTGCAGAGAACACTTTCGTGCGCTCGTCTTGCACTACGCGCGTAGCATAAGAAGGAATACGCTCCCCAGCACCGCCATACCACTCCACGAACAATTTGAACAATTGGCCGTGCTCCATGGCATTTTCAGCGAAGTTGCCTTCCCAGTTGCCATTTCCAAGCGAGGTTAAACGGTAGTTTTCTGATTTCTGCCAGTGATTAAAATCGCCTACCAAATAAATAGCTGTAGCGTTTGGAGCCCACTCGCGGAACGTCCAACCCTCCTTGGTTTTGTGCAAACCAAAATACAGATAGCCATCGGCAAAGTCCTTTAAAGGTGTGCCGGCTGTCAGTTCATGTTCTTTATGTTCAGCATAATCAAAGCGCCCTTGAATGGCGTCTGCGTAAGGCTGCAAATACGGGTCAGATTCAATCAATTTGAGTCGTTTCATATCTGTAACGTTTTGATGTTACGTCTTATTGATTTACTTTAGCTTTAACGATAATCTTGCGATATTCCTTGCCGGGAGCGATACCTGGCTGATGGGCATCTTCTGGGAAGAAAACAGCAAAATGACCTGCAGGTACGCAGAACTTTGCGGTGGCTGCATCGCCATAAAATTCCACATCCTTTTGCTCATTATATTCGCTGGTAACATCGTTGCAATCTACGGCAGCTTTCCAGCCCATAACCTCATCGTCGGTGAGAGGAATCTGGATGTCGAGATACTCTTTGTGAGCCTCCATGCGGCAATCGGCTTCGGCCTTACCTTTGAAATCATTGATGTTGATGATCAAATCATCGCCATCAAGCTTGATTTTGCAAGCGGGCATGGTTTCAAGATCATTGTCGTTGTAGAACTCCATAAAGCGTTCAAAACCAGGTACGCAGTCGAAATAGTTTGCTGCGTTTTCTAATTTGTCGAGAATCATAATTATATTATTTTTAGTATTACATTATCGCATTTTTTCTACTCTCGCTGCGTCCAGGCGAAGCAGGACAAACAGCAGGATACTGAATCCCCAGAGCGACGAGCCGCCATAACTGAGGAATGGCAACGGGATGCCAATAACGGGTACAAGTCCAAGCACCATTCCCACATTAATGCCTAAGTGGAAAATAAAAATGCCCACAACGCAATAGGAATAAATCAGCGAGAACTTATCTTTCTGCCGTTCGGCCAAGAATATGAGGCGTCCTATCAGCGCCAAATATAGGAGTAACACACCTGCTGAGCCCAGAAAACCCCACTCTTCACCGACGGTGCAGAAGATGAAGTCGGTGGCCTGTTCCGGCACAAAGCTCATCTTTGTCTGCGTGCCTTCCAAAAAACCTTTTCCCGTCAGACCACCGGAACCTATGGCGATCTTGGATTGATTCACGTTGTAGCCCAACCCCTGCGGATCGTCTTTCATGCCAAGAATCACCATGATACGACCTTGCTGGTGAGGTTGCAAAATATTATTGAAAGCGAATCCGCAACCGCCGCTATACACCGCCGCCACAATTGCCAAGCCTATCGTGATAAAAATGCGGCTCGGCTTCCATTTGCGGTTGTCGCGCCAGCCTTCATAGCAGAAAATGGCAATAAAAATCAAAGCCACCACGCCCACCGTAATGATGGAAGCCATTGTCCCTGCTTTTAACGCTAGAATAAACAGCACCACCGCTGCCACGCCTGCCAGCAACACATAGCCCGACATGCCCTGACGATAGAACATCAGGCAGAACGATACAAACACCAACGCAGAGCCTGTTTCCTTTTGCAGGAAGATAATAATGAACATTGGTGCGCCCAGAATGATGGCTGGCACGATCAGGTCTTTCCAAGTGCGCAATCGGTATTCATATCGGCTCATATATTTAGCCAAAGCCAAGGCCGTGGTAAATTTCGCAAACTCTGCCGGCTGAATACTCACCGGACCAAGAGTAAGCCATGAGAGTGAACCTTTAATATCACGTGCAAGGAACGGAGTGGCCAACAGTACCACAAACATAATTCCATACAGCACATAGGCCGACACATCCAGCAACCGCCAATCCAGCATCATGATCACGAACCCCAAAACGAGTGCCGTGGCGATCCAAACCAACTGCTTGCCAGAACGATAATCAAAACTCAAAGCAGACGTTTGGTCGAACGTGTAGCTTGCGCCATACACATTCATCCAGCCGAAAATTACCAGCACCAGAAAGATGCCAATCGTCCACCAGTCCACATGACGGAATATGTTCGATGTTCTGTCTGCCATTTCTTATCTTCTAACGACATCGCTGTTTAAAACGGCCGAGCCGATGCGTTGTCGTAAATCTTTTCTTTTTATATCCCCTGTAAGGTACTGCTCCATCATTAGGCTGGCCACTGGTGCTGCCCATGTGGCACCAAAGCCGGCATTCTCCACCACTACGGCAATCGCTATCTTTGGTTCATCCAATGGTGCGAAACCGATAAAAATTGCGTGATCTTTGCCGCCGCGGTTCTGCACGGTACCCGTCTTGCCGCCAGAAGTAATGGAGTCGGGCAATTGGTAGTGCCGACCCGTTCCATTCGTCATCACGCGCCCCATTCCTTCTCGTACCACTTTGAAATGCTTTGCCTCCACAGCCGTCTCATGGCGATGGGTCAGCATCGAATCATGCTTATTGAGGTGGGGCGTGATATAGTAGCCGCCATTCGCAATCGTGGCCACCATATTGGCCAACTGCAACGGAGTCACCAACACCTCGCCCTGACCAATGGAATTGGAGCGAATGGTAAGGGCTCGCCAGCCCGTCTTTCCATAAATCTTGTCGTACAACGCCACGCTTGGCACACTGCCTGCTGATTGCTCAGACAGGTCGGAATCCTTGAAACGTTGGCCTAAATTGAAACTTCTCACATCGTCCACCCAAAGCTGGTATCTGCGACGGAAATTCTCATTATTTTTGCCATAACCTTCTTTCTCCAGCATATCGCGATATGCTTGCCAGAAATAAGGATTGCAACTTTGTTCTATAGCATTCACCAAATTAACCGGAGAGCCATGGTGGTGCGTACATTTGATAGGCGTACTGCCCGGACCGCTACAGGGATAACTCGTGCGCTCCGTGATACCGCCTTCTTGCAAACACACCAATGTCTGCAGCGTTTTAAAGGTTGAACCCGGCGAATATTGTGCTTGAGTGGCACGATTCATAAGCGGCTTCGTTTTATCGTGAAGGAGCGCATTATAATTAGCCGAGCGCTGACGACCAATCAGCAACGACGGATTCCAGGTTGGATTGCTGGCCATGGCCAATATCTCTCCCGTCGCCGGCTCTATTGCCACCACGCTACCAATCTTGCCGGCCAGCAATTCCTCTGCCAGCAATTGCAATTGAATATCCAGTGTCGTTGTCAGATTATTGCCTGCCACCGGATCGCGATCTTCTTCGCCGTTTTTGTACGGACCCTGTATTCGACCACGAATATCGCGCATCACGATGGATACGCCTTTCTCGCCGCGCAGTTCTTTTTCATACGTACGCTCTATGCCATCACGACCGGAATAGTCGCCTGAGCGATAGTATGAATCATTATCTATATCTCTTTGGTTCACCTCGCCAATACTGCCCAGCACTTGGGCTGCTGTGGCATAAGTGTAATCACGAATGGTACGCTTGCGGATATCGATGCCGTTGAATTTGTATAACGCCTCCTGCAAAGGAGCAATATCGGCTGCGGCCAACTGAGTCATAAACACTTGCGGACGATACTTGGAATAACCGCGCATTTTCTTGATCTCCGCCATGCGGTGGTCGAATGTTTCGCGATCAATCTGCATCGTGTGGCAAAAAGCCAGCGTGTCGAATGTATACTCTTTTGAATTAAGCAAACTGGTCACAATCATCACCTCATATATCGGCTGATTATATACCAGTAATTCCCCATTTCGGTCGTAGATTAGACCACGAGGAGGAAATATTGTTTGCTCCACCAGCGAGATACCACGAGCCTTGTCGCCTGCTGTATCGTCCAGAATTTGCAGAGAAAACAGACGCAAAATGTATATCAGCACAATTACTGCCGCAATTATGCCGATCACGTATTGTCGCTTATATAATTCGTTTTCTCTGATCATTCTGTCTTATCTGTTGTTTACCGCTTCCCAAAACAGCAACAAACCTATCGTTACCAGACTGCTCACCACAATCTGTATCAACGTCAGCCATGCCGCATGCCAGGTAAATGCCATCAGGGCAAACACCAATGCGTGATGCACCAATGTCATTTCGGCCACATAGCGAATATATACGCCCCACGTCAGCGAGTTCGCATTTAGCGTTCCCACCAATCGTTCCTCTTCTTGCACCATCCATGATAACAGATATGGACGCACCAGCATCAAAGCCGTGCAGGATGCTGTATGAACACCGGGAGAATTGGAGAATATATCAATCACCAGGCCCAGGCAAAAACCTATCAGCAATTGCCATAGTTTATCCAGCGACGCCGGCAAAGCCAAAAGGAAAAGGATATAGATGCAAGGGTTAACAATCCCCAAAAAATGAAGATTGTTAACTAGCAATACTTGCAAAAATACCACGACTACGAGGCGTATAATATTTTCAAACCAAATGTTCATTATTTAAAACTGTTTGGAGTTTTTCTGGAACAGATTGTGGTGTTTTGACGAAGGAGTTTAGGCGACCTAAATGACTGAGTTCAAACGCCGCAAGATGCCCAGAAAAAGCCAAATCAATAGGCGATGGCAAAAATCACGCGCTTATGAGATGGTTTACCTGAGTAAATACACTTGCCTTCTTCATCCTTTGCATCCAATGGAATACAACGGATGGTTGCCTTCGTCTCTTCCTTGATTTTCTCTTCGGTTTCTGGCGTACCATCCCAGTGGCATTCAAGGAAACCGCCCTTTTGAATCTCCACTTTGAATTCTTCCCAGGAGTCGCACTTGCGGGTGTTGCCCACGCGATAAGCCAATGCCTTCTGGTAAATATTTGCCTGTACGTCGTCCAGCAACTGCATCAGGTGCTCCACGATTCCTTCGAGTGGCAAAGTCTCCTTGGTCAGAGTGTCTCGGCGAGCCACTTCAATCGTGCCAGCCTCTACGTCACGTGCGCCAATTGCCAAACGAACAGGCACACCACGCATCTCATATTCTGCAAACTTAAAGCCCGGCGTCATATTGTCTGCCGTATCCACTTTCACGCGAACACCACGTTTCTTCAGTTCGTCGGCAATAGGATTGATCTTTGCCAGGATCTCGTCCAATTGCTCCTGCTTCTTGAAGATAGGCACAATAGCAATCTGAATTGGTGCCAGATGTGGTGGCAGCACGAGGCCGTTATCATCGGAGTGGGTCATAATCAAAGCACCCATCAAACGGGTGGATACGCCCCAAGAAGTTGCCCATACGTACTCAGGCTTATTCTCCTTGGTCAGGAAAGTTACGTCAAACGATTTTGCAAAGTTCTGACCCAGGAAGTGGCTCGTACCTGCCTGCAAAGCCTTGCCGTCCTGCATCATGGCCTCGATGCAATACGTATTCAAAGCACCTGCAAAACGCTCGTTTGGACTCTTCACGCCCTTCACCACCGGAATAGCCATCTCGCGTTCTGCGAAATCTGCATATACATCCAGCATCTGGCGTGCATAATCTTCTGCCTCTTCCTTGGTTGCGTGAGCGGTATGACCTTCCTGCCAGAGGAATTCTGCCGTACGGAGGAACAGGCGGGTACGCATTTCCCAACGCATTACGTTGCACCATTGGTTGCACAAAATTGGCAGATCGCGATACGATGTGATCCAGTTCTTATACGTCGACCAAATAATGGTTTCTGAAGTTGGACGAATAATCAACTCCTCTTCCAAACGTGCTTTGGGATCAACCACCACGCCGTTGCCGTCTGGGTCGTTCATCAGGCGATGGTGAGTTACCACGGCACACTCCTTTGCAAAACCTTCCACATGTTCTGCCTCACGGCTCAGGAAGGATTTTGGAATCAACATTGGGAAATAAGCGTTTTGAACACCTCTTTCCTTAAAACGTGCATCCAAACCCGCTTGAATGCGTTCCCAAATTGCATAGCCGTAAGGTTTGATCACCATACAGCCGCGGACTGCCGACTGTTCTGCCAGGTCGGCTTTTACTACTAATTCATTGTACCACTGTGAGTAGTTCTCACTACGTGATGTAAGTTTCTGATATGCCATTATCGTTTTCTAATTTTGTTATCAATACTTAATGTTGTCTATAAGTCGTACTGGTCCGCAATATACCGTTACGCAACCAATGGCGTGACTGAAATCGGCTGCCGTCATCAGGCTCGTTTGGTCCACTATCTCGTAATATTCCACTTCCAATCCGTCCACAGCATTAATCTGTGCCACTACCCATTGGCGTGTCTCTTCCACGCTGTGTTCTTTCGCATAATCAAGCGATTCAAAGAGCACACGCGAGATATTCAAAGCCGTCTTCTTTTCTTCCTCACTCAAGCGTTCGTTGCGTGACGACAGGGCCAAACCGGATTTTTCTCGCACGATGGGGCAGCCCACTATCTTCAAATCAAATCCCATCACGCTCACCATTCTGCGAATGATAGCCAACTGCTGGAAATCCTTCTCGCCAAAATATGCTCTTGTTGGTTGCACAAGTTCAAACAGTTTGCTCACCACCTGAACCACACCATTGAAATGTCCCGGACGCATCTTGCCTTCCATCACCTGATCAAGTCCCGCAAAATCGAATGCAAAGGTCTCGTTCATTTCCTCTTCGGTATACATCTCTTCGGGCGTGGGCGCGAACACGAAGTCAGCACCTATGCTCGCGAGCAATTCGGCATCGCGATGCAGGTCGCGAGGATACTTTTCCAAATCCTCTTTGTTGTTAAACTGCGTCGGATTCACGAAAACGCTCACAAAAGTAACCTCATTCTCACTCACACACTTGCGAACCAGCGTCGCGTGACCCTCATGCAGCGCACCCATCGTTGGCACAAGGCCAATTGTCTTCTCTGAATTCTTCAAGGCTGCCACCGTTTTCTGCAGCTCTGCTTTTGTCTTTATTATTTGCATGGTCTTTTTATTTTTTCTGCCTTTTGCAGGAAACATGCATACTTGCAGCCAAGACGCACCCCTCCCAAACATAAAATGCGTGCAAAGATACGAAAAATTCCGCATTCTTGCAAAAAATACACTAAAAAAGGTACTTTTTTTGCTTTTTATTCGTCTATTTCAAATATTTTTAGTAACTTTGCATCGGGTTTATGTTTTTTCATAAGAAAAAGCTACTGTTTTAACGGAAAAATTTAGGATTATGGCAACTTCAAAAAGAGTACTCTTCATTTCCCAGGAAATCTTCCCTTACCTTGAGGAAGAAACGCCTATAAGAATGCTGAATCGTCGCCTTCCCCAACATTGTCAGGAGGCCGGTATTGAAACGCGCACATTCATGCCTAAATTCGGGGAAATCAACGAGAGACGGAATCAGCTCCACGAAGTGATTCGCCTCTCCGGACAAAATATTGTTATTAATCAAACCGACCACCCGCTGCTCCTCAAAGTGGCGTCCATTCAGTCGGCTCGCATTCAGATTTATTTCATCGATAATGACGATTTTTTCCATCGCAGAAAAGGTCTGTGTGATGCCAACGGAGTAGAATTTGCCGACAATGAAGAGCGAGCTATTTTCTTCGCACGCGGCACATTGGATACTATTCAAAAACTGCGTTGGACACCTAATGTGGTCATGACGAGCGGATGGATGTCGGCACTCGCGCCTCTCTACATAAGAAAAGCGTTCAACGATACACCTTTCTTCGCAGATGCCAAGATTATCGTAGGCATCGATAATCAGGAGTTCACGAAGCCGTTCTCTGCTGCATTCGCCAATAAAGTTCTCCTTCCTGGCGTACACATGGCCGACATAGCCGACCTTGAGAATCGAGAAGTTTCCTACGTAGACCTCATGAAAATGGCTATCGACCACGCAGATGCCGTATGCGTGCAAAACGATGGAGCAAATCCGGAGCTGATCGCATATGCAGAAGAGAAAGGGCTGCCTGTTTTCCACGCATCTGCTGAAGAAGCAAGAAACGCCGTCAACTTTATCCAAGAGGTAATGCCGGAGGAATAAAACGAGGATTGAAAACGCATAACGCCTATTGTTAATTTGAACCACGCCAACCTCTCCCTCACCCCCTACACGAGAGATGGACGAGAGTTGCACGAGGGTTGCACGAGAGTTGGACGAGAGTTGAAAAACGCTTCAACTGCGCAACTTGAGCAGAGATTTGGGATATTTAATTTGTAAAAATGAAAAAACTTTTAATATTTATCAACGTCATAGCATGGGCCACTCTGTTCGTCGCTTGCAAAAATAGCGGCGTATCTGTTGGTGCTGGAGTTTTGGGAGAGGAAGATCAGATTATTGTGGGAAGAGACACTTTCCCCACTTCATCTGTTTTGGCCATTGCGCATGATATTTACACCACCCCAGACTCCTTCCTGCTTGGCGAATGCGATTCTCGTTTCGGCACATTGCACGCCGATGTTTTGGCCCAATTCACCTGCCCGCTCAATTTCCAATATCCGGCCAACTCCGAAGTCGATTCCGTTTGCCTTTTCTTCTACTATCGTTCCTGGTTTGGAGATGGCAATACGCCTATGTCGGTTGCGGTATATGAAATGGATAAGAAAACTTTGGATTACTCCACGCCATATTCCCATAGCGTTGATGTTGAAGATTACGTCACTATTGCCGACGATAAGAACATTCTCTCTCGCCAGCGATTCCTCGTGGCCAACCGTCCAACCGACTCGGTTTACAATTCTGCTACCGGATCATATATTCCGTTCGTTCGCATGAAACTCTCCAACGAGTTTGCGCAACGCCTCTTTGCAGCAAAAGATTTCTCCAATCAGGAAGTCTTCAATCAGGCATTTAAAGGTCTCTATATTGAATCTGATTTCGGCTCTGCCACACTTCTCCACATTACGGATATCAACCTCGCGCTTTACTATCATTTCACATATAATAAGGCCGGCCGCGATACCACGGTTAATGATGTCAAAGGCTACTACGCCAACTCCGAAGTGCGACAGGTGAACCGCTATATCTACATCAACGACGAACTGGACAACCTGACCGCCAACACCACCATCAACTACGTTGTTTCTCCGGCTGGTATGTACACTCGCGTTAGTCTTCCTATTCGTGAAATCACCACTACCATCCTCGACTCCATGCGCTATACTACTGCACGTGGAGACGTAAAATATCGTCGTCCTTATATCAATAAGGCCGCGCTCACTTTTGAAGTCTTAAATGCGGAAGTACCAGAAAATCCGAAACGTGATGATTGGGCTCGCCCTGCGCCTAACATGCTCCTCATCCGCGAAGCATCTGTTGATCGGTTCTTCAGTAAGCACGAACTTCCAACCGATACTTGTGCGATCCTTTCATCGCTCACCACGTATATCGATTCCGACCTGAAAACAAAAGGATACTACAATTATAGCATCATCAATCTTTTGGCTGAATACGTTCGCTCGGTAGAAACGCAGCTTGATACGCTTGGGCTCACTTCCGTCGACACGCCGGTAGAAACCTTGCTCCAAACCTATGCAATTCAGGTGCCAGACACGCTCAATATGCTGCTCGTGCCGGTTTCTGTTGGCTCGTCTTCCAATCAAACTTCAAGCTACTACGGCTACTACTACGGTTCGTCTTCATCTGCAACGGTTACAGCTGTCAAGCATGAGCAGATCGTTACAGCCACTGAGCTCCGCTCTGCACAATCAGATGCAGATCCGCTTTCTATTGAAGTGGTATACTCAGGCTTTTGACGAACTTGTCGCCAAACAGATTGGTCTATTAAGAGTTGAGCTCACTTCCAAGGCTTTGTTGGTTGATATCAAGAGTCCGATACACGAACCTCACTTCCTTATTTATTCTCGTCGATCGTATAGTTAAGGAAATCGTTAATAGGTTTGGCAGCTTTGCATAACGTCAATACGGTTTCCAGCACATTGGCGGAGCACATTTGCTCTTCCGTCAATAGATGCTCCACGGTAAAAGACTTGCGCGAAATCCAGTCTGGATGGGCATAATCTTTCGGAAAACCGGCCGGGATTTTCTTCATTCTGCCGTCGTTATCAAAGCTTTGGAAATAAGGTGCCACGTCTTCGCGTGAGAATATTTCTTCCAACTCCTCCGTATTGTCATAGATGTCTTGTCGGAATGCCTTTACCATATCCGGATCAGGACACCAGCAACCGCCAGCAAACAAACAATGGTCAGGTTGGAAATGCAGATAGTAGCATCCATATTGCGATTTTCTGCCACCTTTGGGAGCTAAAATAATGCCGATCCAATTCTTGTAAGGAGTTTTGTCTGCAGAAAAACGAGTATCGCGATATATTCTGTACATGCAGTCTTTCACCTGCAAATCCGCCACACTCTCATCCACGTCTGCCATTGCCTGTATCCATTCTTGAGTAAAAGCCTCAAGATCAGCTTTTATGGCCAAATATTCGTCTTTGTGTGCATTAAACCACTCTCGGTTGTTATTTACAGCCAATTGACGTTGAAAATCTAATACTCGTTTTGCGTTCATACGGATTGGTATTTTTCTGCTTTTGAATGGTATTTTCTTATAAACACGCCATAAATCAGACGTCATTAGGAAGAAAATACGACTATGATTAAAAAAAACACGCAAATACTTGCGTGTATGCTATTTTTTTTGTACCTTTGCAGCGCAAAGGTATTTTTGGTAGCCCCGCCGGGAATCGAACCCGGATCTAAAGTTTAGGAAACTCGTATTCTATCCATTGAACTACAGGGCCGAGAAGAGCAGAACTCAAACTCGTTTGATGGTTATGCCATCGAGGTGATGTAGTCGCTTGCAACTACAGGGCCTAACCTATTCGGGCTGCAAAGGTACAACATTTTTTTGGAATGTGCAAATTATGCTTGCATAAATTTGCCATTTTAATAAAAAATTGTACTTGCCTAAATGAGGAAACCGAATAAAGGTACTGCTTTTTTTTTACATACGCAAGTTTTGAGCAATAAAAAGTCATCATATTACGTCGTTTGGGCTGGTAATGAACCCGGCATCTATGATAATTGGCACGACTGCGAACTGCAGGTAAAAGGTGTAGAGGGCGCGAAATATAAAGGTTTCAAAAACCGAGAAGAAGCCGAAAAGGCTTTTCAGTCTTCACCTTCCGATTATATTCAGCGCAAATCGCAATCTGCCGCCTTGCCATCTTTATCCAGTCTTCCAGAGGCAGAACGTCCGCAGTTTCCTGCCCTTGCGGTAGATGGCGCATGCTCTGGCAATCCGGGAATGATGGAATATCGAGGCGTGGATGCAGAAACGGGAGCCGAACTTTTCCATTTTGGACCCGTTCCGGGAGGCACCAATAATATTGCAGAATTTTTGGCTATTGTTCACGCGTTGGCACTTATGAAGCAATGGGCACAACAGCGTCCTGATATGGCAAACTATTATCTCAATCTGCGCATTTATTCCGATAGCAAGACGGCACAATCATGGGTGCGATTGCGTAAGTGCAAAACCAAGCTGGCTCCCACGGAAGAAAACCGCCAGCTCTTCCCCATCATCCAGCGCGCGGAAAATTGGCTCCTTGTCAATTCATACGCCAATCCCATCATTAAATGGAAGACAGAGTCTTGGGGAGAAATTCCGGCCGACTTTGGACGCAAATAAGGAATGATTTTCTGGAACATTCCTATAAATTATCCCATCAATATCTCAACAACCTTCATTCGCTTATGGTTTTAAATTACATTTGGATTGGTCTTATTCTGATTGCCGTGCTTTTTGGCATTGTGCAGATGATTTTCTTTGGTCAGGCCGAAATAATCAACGATATTCTCCAGTCCACTTTCTCGTCTGCCAAGACGGGTTTTGAAATATCACTTGGCCTTACTGGCGTGCTCTCGCTTTGGATGGGCATCATGAAGATTGGCGAAAAAGGTGGCGTCATCACGAAAATGTCGCGCCTTGTCTCGCCCTTCTTCACGCGTCTCTTTCCGGAAGTACCAAAAGGCCATCCTGCTTTCGGCAGTATCTTCATGAATCTGTCTGCCACGATGTTGGGTATCGATAATGCCGCCACTCCTATGGGGCTTCGCGCCATGCAGGAGTTGCAGGACATCAATCCCGATAAGAATAAGGCGTCTAATCCTATGATCATGTTCCTGGTTCTGGTTACGAGCGGTCTTACGTTAGTACCCGTCAGCATCATGGTCTATCGCGCACAAATGGGTGCTACCAATCCCGCAGACGTCTTTATTCCCATCCTGCTCGCCACGCTTGTAGCAGCTGTTACTGGCATCATTTCAGTAGCAGTAGCTCAAAAGATTCGACTCTTTGATCCCGTTATTATGGGTGTTCTGCTGAGCCTTATCGCATTAGCTGCCGGTGTGGTAGCCGCAGCGATGTTCCTTCCACAGGAGATATTCTCCAAGTGGGGTTCTGTTGGTGCTTCATTACTCCTGCTTGGCGTGATTGTTTGGTTTATTGTCCAAGCCATGGTTGAGAAGGTGAATGTATATGATGCCTTTATTGAAGGCGCCAAAGAAGGCTTCTCCACAGCCATTGGCATTATTCCATACCTCATCGCCATTCTCGTTGCCGTGGGTATGTTCCGTGCTTCGGGTGCTATGGATATGCTGGTTGGCGGCATGGGATGGTGCTTCGCAGCTTTGGGATTAAATACGGACTTCGTTCCTGCCCTTCCTACGGCACTTATGCGTCCTCTTTCTGGAGGAGGCGCACGTGGTTTGATGGTAGATGCCATGGCGCAATATGGTGCGGATTCTTTTGTCGGACGCCTCGTTTCTATCGTGCAAGGCTCTACCGATACCACCTTCTATATTCTCGCCGTCTATTTTGGTTCTATTAATATTAAGGAAACGCGCTACGCCGTTTTGTGTGGCTTATTGGCAGATTTTGCCGGCATCATCGCCGCTATTTTCCTCGCCTATATTTTCTTCCATTAATAACGTGATGCCATGATTAAATTCACCACAGATAATGTAGATATGCCCGTCTTCGACAAGCGAAAAGTATCTGCTTGGATTCGCTCTGTAGCACAAGACTATGGCTTTCAAACTGGCGATATCACGTATATTTTCTGTAATGATGAGCGGGAATTGGCCGTCAATCAGGAATTCCTAGGCCACGACTACTACACCGATGTCATCACGTTTGATTATGGCACGGCGCACACCATCTCTGGAGATATTTTCATTTCTTTGGATATGATTCGCCACAATGCAGAAATGGTGGGCACTTCCTTTGATAACGAATTGCTCCGCATCATTATCCACGGCGTCCTCCATCTCACCGGCCAAGCCGATAAAACGCCCGAGACCCGTGCAGAAATGACCCGAAAGGAAAATCTCGCCCTCTCGAAATGGGTTTGATTCCGCACACGTACATACGCACGCATCGCACATACACACGCACTTATATTTAAGGATTAGGTTTCACATAACTATTCATAACTAAAGAGGCGCTCCCAAATTGGGAACGCCTCTTAGTTTATGCTGATTGGCCTTAACCAGCAATTGGTTTAGAGCCAACAACTGGTTTACAACCAGCGAACGTATGCAAAGTCCATACGGTGTGGGAGCAGATCGTTCTTTGGGAACATACGGAAAGCGTACTTAAAGCCGCCTGCCTTATCAATCTGGGCATCAAGCGCAAAGGTAAGCTTGCTGCCTTCCACCTTCACGAGTTTGAACTCTTTCACCTTATAGAGGTGATCATTATTGTGGAGACCCTTGCGAACAGATACGAGTTCCATGCCAAGACCCTTGTCATTCAAGCCATGGGTATCAAGTACGATCTCTACATGCTGATTGTCGCCCACGTTAGCCGCAGCTGCGTCAGGATACGTAATGCTCAGGCACTCGATTTCGTCCCAATGAGCAGCCATATTCTCTTTCCATGCGGCAATCTCTTTAGCCACCTTGAAGTTATCAGCCTCAAGCAGGGCGTGACGCTTAGCTTCCTTGTTGTAGAAACGCTCGAAGTAATCGTCCATCATGCGCTTGGTGGTGTAGAATGGAGTAATCTGAGTCATCGAGTTCTTAATGGTCTGAATCCACTCTGGAGAGTAGCCCTTGGTGTTACGAGCGTAATACATTGGGATGATCTCGTTCTCAAGCATCTGATAGATGGTTGCTGCGTCGAGCTGATCCTGGTGAGCCTGATTTTCGTAGGTACGCTTGTCGGTCAATGCCCAACCTGCACCCTTGCGATAACCTTCATACCACCAGCCGTCCAATACGGAGAAGTTCAATACGCCGTTCATCTGTGCCTTCTCGCCCGAAGTACCAGAAGCCTCGAGAGGACGGGTTGGAGTATTCAACCAGATATCCACACCTGAGATCAAGCGCTTTGCAAGACGCATATCATAGTTCTCCAAGAAGACGATTTTGCCGAGGAACTGTGGCATACGACTGATCTCAATGATGCGCTTAATCAGACCCTGACCTGCACCATCAGCTGGGTGAGCCTTACCGGTGAAGAGGAACTGTACTGGATAGTTAGGATTATTTACCAACTTATCCAAACGCTCCAAATCGTTGAAGAGCAAATGAGCACGCTTATAGGTAGCGAAACGACGACCGAAACCGATAATCAAAGTTTCAGCCTTCATATTCTCCATGGCACGAACGCAACGAGCAGGATCACCCTGGTTCTTCATCCATGACTCATGGAATTGCTCCTTGATATAGTCGATCAATTTGTGCTTCAACGCCATACGGGTCTCCCAAATCTTTGCGTCATCCATATCTGCATATGGAGCCCACATTGCTGGGTTCGACTGATCCTTATACCACTCCTTAGGGAAGTTCTTCTCATAGATAGCCTTCCATTCTGAAGCTGCCCAAGTTGGCATGTGTACGCCGTTAGTAACGTAGCTTACGTGCAATTCCTCCGGGAAATAGCCTGGCCATACAGGTGCAAACATCTTCTTTGACACCTCGCCGTGCAACCAGGATACGCCATTTGCTTCCTGACAGGTATTCAGGCTGAATACCGACATAGAGAATTTCTCGTTGCTGTCGTCTGGGTTGGTACGGCCCATGCCGATGAACTGGTTCCAATCGATACCCAATTTAGCTGGGTATTCGCTCATATACTTATAGAACAAACCTTCGTCGAAGTAGTCGTGACCTGCTGGAACTGGAGTGTGGCAGGTGTACAAACCTGATGCACGAACCACTTCCAATGCCTGGTTGAAGGTCAGGCCTTCTGCTACGTAGTCAACCAAACGCTGCAAGCCCATCAAAGCTGCGTGGCCTTCGTTGCAATGGTATACGTCTTTCTTGATGCCGAGTTTCTTCAGTGCCAACATACCGCCGATACCGAGCATGATTTCCTGCTTGATACGGTTCTCCCAGTCGCCACCATAAAGTTGGTGAGTGATTGAGCGGTCCCACTCTGAGTTCAGTTCGTTGTCGGTATCAAGCAGATAAAGCTTCATGCGACCAACATTCACCTGCCAGAGGTAAGCATTCACGTAACGACCTGGGTAAGGAACTTCCACCACCATTGGAGTGCCGTCCTCGTTCTTTACCTGAACGATTGGCAGGTTATTGAAGTTCTGCGCTTCATAATTGGCGATCTGCTGGCCTTCTGGGCTCAACGTCTGGGTGAAATAGCCGTGGCGATACAGGAAACCGATTGCAGTCATATCCACGTTGCAATCTGAAGCTTCTTTGATGTAGTCGCCTGCCAAAATGCCAAGACCACCTGAATAAATCTTCAATACGTGCGTCATACCGTACTCCATGCAGAAATAAGCGATAGAAGGCTTCTTTGGATCGCGCTTCTCATCCATATATGCACGGAAATTCTTGTATACGCTGTTCAATTTGTCCATGAACTCTTTGTTCTTGCCGAGTTCTACGATCTTGTCGTACGACAAATTGTGGAGCATCACGATTGGATTGGAGTTAGCCTTATGCCACTCGTCTTGATCTACTGCACGGAACAGATTCTTCGCATCTGAATTCCATACCCACCAGAGATTATAAGCAATCTCTTCCAATTTTTTCAAATTCTCAGGAAGATTAGCGTGTACATCCATTTCCTTCCACGCTACCTGATTTACGTTACTTACTTTAATTCGCATATTGTGAATATTTAAATGATTTTTTTCAATTTTAGGAACGCGCATAGGGCATACGCGCGATAAGCGACGGCAAAGGTAGTAAAAAAAAATGAAATATAAAAACTTTTTGCCTAAAAACGTTAAAAATGCTTAAAATTGCCATTCTCAAATTGCATTTTGCATGATTTTTGAAGATTTTTCATGTCCTTTTGTAACAATTCTGCACCCTTATGTGTTATTGACGTAGATGCATCTGAAAATACCCATATTGTCCCATCGTGAGGAACTGCATTTTGAGCAACACTATCGCCCCATGTTCCCGCAGCTCTACTCGCTCGCCTTCCGCCTGTTGCGAAGCGAGGAGGATGCCAAAGATGTGGTGCAGGACGTGCTCCTCAAACTCTGGCAGATACGAGATCAACTGCCGCCGGATGGTGCCGAACTGCCTTTTGTCCTCTCCATGGTTCGCAATAGATGTCTCAACCTTCTGCGCGACAATCATACCGAGCCGTTGCCAGACCAGACGCCAACGCTCGTTGAGCCCTCGCCCGACACTCGTTTTGAGGCACAGGACCTGCTCGATCATCTCCTTGCCATGCTGCCCGAAAAACCACGACTCATCGTCCGGCTGCGTATCGTAGAAGGTCTTTCCTTCGAGCAAATTGAGCAGCAAACGGGTATCTCTGTCGGCAACGCACGAGTGATCCTTTCACGTACACTTCAACAATTCCGCCAATGACCGATCAACAAATCCTTCAACGCCTTCTGGACGCTTCCTTGGAAGACGACATACTCCGAACGCCTGCTATCGCCATGCCGTTCAGCACGTCTCGCCCTTCACGAGCTCCTTATTGGGCCGCAGCTGCCGCCGTGGCTGCAATTGCCATCGCTATCCCCATTTTCCGACAACCTGTTCAGCCTGCACATTATGTTTTCAAAGACACTTGTCAAACGCCGGGCGAAGCGGCTGCTGAACTCAGTTCCGCACTCGCTCTTTTCCAGGCCGAACCCGATAATGGCGATCTTCTCAACTTGCTTAATTAATCGCGTATGAAACATTTTTATCTGATAAGTTTATGTTGCCTGCTGCCGCTCCTTGCGCAAGCGCAAAACCAAATTTACGGCAAGTATCAATCCAGCCGTGAGGTCCGCTACGTCTGCATCACGCAGGCCACGTTGGAGGCTATGTCGGCTGAGCAATCCGTCAATATTGGCGGCTATTCTCTCATGCCGGTCCTTTCTGAAATAGAAAACATCATCATCATCCGTAGCGACCGCAAAAATGGCTGCCGCCAGATGGATTACGATCTCGCCCAACTGCGTGCCGATAAAGCTTATCGGGAGCTTCTTTTTCTTCAAAAGAATCAGCAGTCAACTCAAGTCAAACTTTTCCGCGATGGCGGTAAACAGCCTAACGAGTACGTTCTCTACCAACGTACGGAAAGCGAAGCCATTTTCATCATTATTACCGGCTCATTCTCGGCCGAACAAATTCAAAAAACAGTATGAAACGTTCTCTTATAATCGCTCTTTTTTCTATCTTGACGCTCGCCGTATCTGCCCAGGCTTATTGGAGTATCGGCGTGGGATATGATCACACCTATCTGCGTGGCATCAATTGCCCCAGCATGAACCTCGACGGCTTCCATATCGGTCCCGAGTTCCGTTACGATTTCTTCAACGGAAAAGGTTTCGGCATCGGCACTGCGTTCTACTACCGCTATACGGAAACACCTGTGCCCGATTGCCACGTAACATTCGACGACCGCAAAGTATCCTATTGGCCAATTGCTGCCGACTATACCCAATGCCAATACGGTATGCACTATATCCACATCCCGCTTTATCTCACTTATACCCATCATTTCTATCAGGATTGGAGCCTCACGGCTTTCCTCGGCCCCGCCTACGATTGGGGCATTGCCGACCACCAACGAGAAGTGGAGCACCTCTTCTATGAGGATGGCACGCAGGATGTCCATCTCTCCACATCAGGTACCTTCCCTATCGACCAGGACCTGACCCTCGATTTGGGACTTGGTTTCCGTTATAAGCATCTTGCCGTCAAGGCCACATATTCATTCGGATTTATGCCTGTTCTCTATAATTTTGATTGGAATGAAACGCAGGATAAACTCTTCATTTCCAGCAAACATCTCTCGCAAAACCTCTCTCTCCATATCGCTTATCAGTTTTGAATATGACACGCATTTTTTCCATATGCATTTGTGCGCTTGTTGCCTTTACGGCCTATGCTCAAGACGCATCATACGACCTGCTCAACGTCACGCAAACCGACTCTTCCCTCCATTCTTTCCAGCAGGAATACGGTCTCAAACGCCGCACCATCCAAACCACGAGCAAGTGGGGAAAGCCAACGGATGGTATGCCTTTGCCTACCCTTTCGCTTGCTTATTACGCTCAGTTTGCTTATCCGCTTGCCCACCATCGTCCCGATCAGATCTTTCCGTGTCATGGTGTTGAAATCGGCTCCAATATTTGGCAATTAACCACCTATACTCCCGGCAATAAATGGTTCTTCCATTGCGGCTGGAGTCTTGGCATTCAAGCTGGCGTACAGCCTATTCTCTGCACCCATAAATGCGCCTGGCCGGAAGGTATGCCGCACTATGATAATCATTATCTCTGGGAGCCTTTGGACGAGCCGATTCAAACCAACACATGGCAAATGGGATTCATTACGCGCTTTCCTGTCTGCTTCACCCGCCAATGGGGCACAGACCATCGTCTCACGCTCGGTTTGGAGGCCGAGATGCGCTTTCATTTCATTGAAGGTTCTGAGTATCTCAATGCCATTAATGCGGCAACCGCTCATCTTCCTTGGAGCATGGATATGAATCTTGGACTCAATTTTTATATCCAGTACCAGTATCGGCACTTTACCACCTTCGCTCGCGCCAACCTGGTTGGTGCCGGTTCGTTCCGTCAACAAAAATATCTCGGTCAGGTCGAATTGGGCATAGGCTACAGTTTTTGACGATTTTCCTTGCATATCTCGTTTTTTTGTAGTACCTTTGCACCCGAAGATATGAAAAATCGAGATTTCAGGGCCATGCGTCGCGAGGAAAAGCGACTCAAATTTGAGGCTAAACAGCGAGCACGCGAACGAGATCGTGCACGACTCGCCGGGGAAAGGCAGAAAAAGCAGGAAATGCTGCGCGAACAGGAGCAGCAGATGCCTACGCAGTTTGTGGGACGACTGGAATACAGCCGTCGCGGAGGCATCGTCTTCTGCGATAACAAATTCCTCAAAGATAATATCGTCGTCTCGGCTCCGAATCTCAACGGCGCAAAAGAAGGTGATAAGGTTATTGTACGCCTCATCCGCAAGGGCAACAGCCGGATCATGCCGGAAGGAGAAATCATCGACATTCTGGGCGTGGACGGCGAAAACGACACGGAAATGCACGCCATCCTGGCCGAGTATGGTTTGCCTTACTCCTACCCCCAAGACGTCGAAGCTGAAGCCGCTAAAATAGATGCTGGCATCACCCCGCAGGAAATAAAAAAACGCCGTGACATGCGCGACGTTCTCACCTTCACCATCGACCCTCACGACGCCAAGGATTTCGACGACGCCATCTCCTTCCGCATCCTTTCACCAGAAGACACTCCCCGAGAATCCCAATCCGCTTCTTCTAAAGAAAACACCCAGGGTACTCTTTACGAAATCGGCGTCCATATTGCAGATGTCACGCATTACGTTCGCCCCAACACCAATATCAATCGGGAAGGATACGAACGTGGCACATCCGTTTATCTCGTCGACCGCACCATCCCCATGCTCCCCGAGCATCTTTCCAATGGCATCTGCTCCCTTCGGCCCAACGAGGAGAAACTCACCTACTCCGTCATCTTTGCGATGGATAGTGAAGCACACGTCATCGACTATCAAATTTGCAAAACCATCATCCGTTCCGACTTCCGCCTCACCTACGAAGAGGCACAGGAAATCATCCAGCAAAACACCATTCCTGATACCGCTTCAACACTACAGCGACACTACAGCGACACTACAGCCACCCGCGTTTTGTGGATTTGCAGCAGGCTTTGGCACTTTTGAACACATTTGCTAAGCAACTTCGAACCACTCGTTTCGAACGCGGAGCTATCGATTTCGAGAGAGAAGAAGTGCGATTCAATATCGATAAAAACGGCAAGCCTTTGAGCGTCTATTTCAAACGTTCCGAGGATGCCAACAAACTCATCGAAGAGTTCATGCTGCTTGCCAACCGAACCGTCGCGACTCATATTGGCAAACTCCTCCATAAGCCGTTCGTTTACCGTATCCACGACGTGCCAGATCCCGAGAAACTCAAGAATTTCTCTTCTTTCATCAAGCGTTTTGGCTACGATCTCAAGCTTCCAAAAACCAGTAAAGAAACGCCTTCTGCCCGCAGCCAGCAGGCCCTTTCCAAGCACATCAATTCCCTCCTCACTGACGTCCAGGGAAGGCCGGAGCAGAATATGATCGAAACCATCGCCATTCGCGCCATGGCCAAGGCCGTTTACTCCACCGATAATATCGGCCACTATGGTCTTGCTTTCCGATACTACACCCATTTCACGTCCCCTATTCGTCGCTACCCCGATATGATGGTGCATCGCCTTCTTGATCACTATATCAAGGGCGGAGAAGCCGTCAGCGAAGATACATACGAGCAGCTCTGCAAGCATTGTTCCAATCGCGAGCAACTCGCCGCTCAGGCTGAGCGGGCGTCCATCAAATATAAGCAGGTGGAATTTATGGAAGACCACGTTGGAGAAACCTTCTCCGGCATTATTTCCGGCCTCACGGAATGGGGTATTTACGTAGAATTGGACGATACCAAATGCGAAGGCATGATTCCTATTCGCGAACTCCTGCCCGCCGACTATTATAACTACTACGAGAAGGAATATTGCATCCGTGGCGAGCGCTCTGGTCGGGTGTTCTCACTTGGCGACCGTCTCACGGTCCGCGTCGAACGGGCGGATTTGGCCAAAAAGCAACTTGATTTCGCGCTTGTCCACTAAAAAACGACGTTTTTTCTGCGTTCTGCCGGGAAAAATCGCCAACCTCAGGGCTATTTATTTGGGAAATCCAAATATTTTTTGTACCTTTGCAGCCGCATACCATCTTATGAAGCACCATTTTCTATACATATTCGCCTCTTTGATCTGCCTCACAATGGCCAACTTCGCGTCGGCGGAGGTGGTCAAACTTAAGTCTGGCACCCGCCTCACGGGCACGATCATCTATCAAAACGAGGAAGTTGTGGTCATCAAAGATGCTTCCGGAGCACGATTCCAGTATCTGATGACCGATGTGGAAGCCATTCTTGATGAAGAGGAAGAGAAAGCTCAGGAGGAACTTGCAGCAGTTGCTAGACCAAAGAAAGTGACGGTTGGTATTGAGTTCAACGGTGGACTTGCTTCATTTTCAAAGCAGGATAAAGGCGGAAACGTGCAAGCCAGTCTCATCATTGGCTCTGCCAATTTATTGGATAAACGAATCATCGTCGGCGGCAGTTTGGGTATCGACGCCTCCATCGTCGGCTCCAAAAATTATATCTTCCTCCCCATTCAGGCTCGTTTTGCTGCACCTTTCTTCGTGGCAAAAGATGCTCCTATGATTAGCCTTGGCATAGGCTATGGTATTGGCATTACGGAGTTCGTAAAGGGAGGTTTATGTGCCGATATGCAATTCGGTTGGCGACGTGAAATGTCTCTCGGAAGAGCTTTCTTTCTGGGGGCAGACCTGCATTTCCAGCAGGCGCAACTCCTCACCACCGAAACCATTGATAATCAGCCATATAGCGGCATTTCCCATCGTAATTTCCTCACGCCAAGCCTCCGCCTCGGCATCTTCCTCTAATCCCTCACCCATAACCCCTCGCCGTGCCCAAGCAGCCCTCACATATCATCCGCAAGAAAATGGAGCGAAAAAATCGCATCAGTATCATGCTCAATGATGCTGAACTCCGCGTCTTGCAGCAGTATTGTGATCGCTACAACATCCAAAACCGAAGCCGACTCATCCGGGAAACGCTCATGATGGCCATACTAAAAAAGTTGGACCATGATAGTCCAACTCTCTTTGATTAACATCACATCCCCTCAGGATTTTCTCAATATTTCTGGCCTTTGTCCGGTCAACTTTCCTCGCCCACTCAGGAACTCTCCTTTTGGAATTTTTACTTAGCAGACCTTTGTTTTTTAAGAAGGAGCAATGCGGGACATTGTGACTTATTAAAAGGCGAAAAGATGCAAGCAAAAAACCAAAAGCTATAGTTGCCCGGCTTCTACGAGCGTTATTACTCTCTCCACAATCGCATCCTTATCTTTTCCGTCATATTCTGCTTTCAGATCATTGCCAAATAGTTTGGCTATTCCCTGCCAGAAATTGGCCGTTATCGTGCCTTTGAACATCTTGATGCACTCGTAAGAAGTCTGATCGCATTCCCGATCCACCAGCAGCATCAGCATCTGTCCTTGCGAGGCGGTCATGTGGCGAAAATCGTCTTCATATTGGGCAAACAGCAGTTTCTCGTAGCTCTTCCAATATTTGCGTTGTTCACGTCGGCTCATTTTGCTCATCAAATTCGATGTGGCATCTATTTCTTTGGCGAGCAGTTTGGCATACGGCAATGTCTTCTTCACGTCGCGAACGGTACGCCAATAGAATTTCTCCTGCTTCTTGTTCTTGAATTTCATTTTAGGGAATACATATAGATCGTGCAAAGCCGATTCATATATGGTATCACCTGTTTTCGTATCGAAATAAGCACGCGTATAATTGCCTATCTCGTCGGCCCCACGAGACGGTCGCTTTGGCGAGGCAAAAACCATAATTGGCAACGCCAAAAGTACTAATATGAGCGCTTTTTTCTTCATTTTGTCTACAAAATTACAATAAATGTGCCAAATATCAAAATTTTTTTGTATCTTTGCAGAAATTTTGGAATAGAAAATCGACTCTAACCTGTTTTTAGGCCATTTTTACCGCAATTTTTATGATAGTTACCAATAAAAAACTGGACGATAAAACGCTTCACCTCGTTGGCGAAGAAGCTGATAAATTAGGGCTGGAATGCTACGTCATAGGAGGATGGGTTCGCGATTTATTCTTGCAGCGAGACAGCAAGGATATTGATGTCGTGGTGGTCGGTAGTGGCATCACGTTGGCCGAAGCCGTGAATAAACGTCTCAAAGGATCTCATCTCGCCGTGTTCCGCAATTTCGGAACGGCTCAGGTGAAGCGAGGCGAAATAGAATTGGAGTTTGTGGGAGCACGACGTGAATCCTACCATCGAGAGAGCCGCAATCCGATTGTGGAAGATGGCACTTTGGAAGACGATCAGAACCGCCGTGATTTCACCATCAACGCCCTCGCCATCTGCCTCAATAGCAGCCGCTATGGCGAATTGCTTGACCCATTCAATGGCATGAGCGATATGGAGCAATGCATCATTCGCACGCCCCTTGATCCAGATATCACCTTCTCTGATGATCCGCTCCGCATGATGCGGGCCATCCGTTTCTCCTGCCAGCTCGGCTTTTATCTCAATCTCTCCACGTTTGAGGCTATTGAGCGAAAT
This sequence comes from Paludibacteraceae bacterium, assembly GCA_045600985.1. Lineage (GTDB taxonomy): Bacteria > Bacteroidota > Bacteroidia > Bacteroidales > Paludibacteraceae > Colicola. The sequence goes on along the minus strand of JAZRYY010000009.1, from coordinate 82,299 downwards.
AAAGACCGCATCAATATCATTTCCAAGGAACGTATTGCCGACGAACTCAATAAAATCATGCTCTCGCGCCGTCCTTCCGTAGGATGGAAATTGCTTGATAAAACCGGCCTGCTCGCCATTATCTTCCCGGAATTGCAGGCGCTTAAGGGAGTGGAAACGAAAGAAGGACGAGGCCATAAAGATATTCTTGATCACACGCTCCAGGTGCTCGACCACGTTGCCGAGTCGCAGCAGGAAGAGATCAAGGCGGGAAAAGAATGGTCGGCCGATCATATGTTATGGATGCGTTGGGGTACACTCCTCCACGATATTGGCAAACCCAGATCCAAGAAATGGGAACCGGGTATTGGTTGGACCTTCCATAATCATAATTTCCTCGGAAAGAAGATGATTCCAAAGATCTTCAGCCGCATGAAACTGCCGCAGAATGAGAAGATGACCTATGTGCAGAAGCTCGTCGATCTCCATATGCGTCCTATCGCTCTCATCGAAGATTGTGTCACGGATTCTGCTGTCCGTCGCGTTCTCTTTGAAGCCGGCGACGATATCGACGATCTCATGATGCTCTGCGATGCCGATATCACGTCCAAGAATGAAGATAAGGTACGCCGCTATCGCGAAAATTATATTCTCGTGCGCCAAAAGATGCAGGAGATTGAGGAAAAGGATCGTATTCGTAATTTCCAACCGCCCGTACGTGGTGAAGAAATTATGGAGATTCTCCATCTCCAGCCGTGCCGCGAAGTGGGCGATCTCAAAATGGCCATTAAGGATGCTATTCTCGATGGCATCATCCCCAATGAATACGAACCCGCAAAGGCGTATCTCATGAAAAAAGCCCACGAAATGGGTCTCTGTTAACGAATATTGCAGCAAACACTCCTCTGCTAACGTATATTTCAATTGTTCAATTTCGAATTATATCGTCAAATCTCTGCCAGCCTGACCCCAACCTTTGGTCGCCAGGAAGCCAATGCCATGGCGCGTTGGATATTGGAAGAGATGGATAACGCTGCAGACGCCAATCCCGGCACCAATGTGAACGAGATTGTTGATCGCCTGCTGCAGCATGAGCCTTTGCAATATATATTTGGCCATACGGATTGGCGAGGTCTGCGCCTGGAGGTTACGCCTGCCACGCTCATTCCCCGCCCGGAAACCAGTGAACTGATCGACGCCGTGAATGCATTCTTCCTCCGCGGCCAAAATCCTCTGGAAGAATCTTCCAGCCCTAAGCCCATCCGCCTTTTGGATATAGGCACGGGCTCAGGCTGCATCGCCATCGCGCTCAAAAAAGAGCATCCGGATTGGGAAGTACACGCTTGCGATATATCAGAAGAAGCCCTTTCTGTGGCACAACAAAATGCGCAAACCAACGCCGCCGACATCCTCTTCCATCATCTTGATATCCTGCAGGGTGCCCTCCCCGGCTGCTACGATATCATAGTCTCCAATCCGCCCTACATCTGCGAGGAAGAGCAGTCGTCCATGGCGCCTAACGTTCTCCAACACGAACCCGCCACGGCTCTTTTCGTGCCCAACACCGATCCGCTCCTCTTCTATCGCCGCATCGCCCAATTGGTTCGCCAAAACGCCGGAAACGCCTGCCTCCTGGCCTTCGAAATCAACGAACGCTTCGGCCCTGCCACCTGCCAAATGCTGGAGGATGAGGGCTTTACGCACATTCAACTCATTCAGGATATATGTGGAAAAAACAGAATAGTGATGGCAAAAAACCTCTGACGCTTGAGGAAGCCAAATTTAAGGCGGCGGCCTATTGCTCGTTGGCCGAACATTGTCCGCAAGAGGTGAAGGATAAGCTCTATGCTTGGGGCTGTCCGGCTGCAGATATGGAAGCCGTGATCGACTATCTGCTGGATGAGAATTTCATCAACGAGGAGCGCTATTGCCAAGCGTTTGTTGGGGATAAAATACGCTATCAGGGTTGGGGACGGGATAAAGTGCGTCGCGAATTGAGCATGAAGCATCTGCCTGCCAATCTGATCCGCGAAGCCATCGCCTGCTTCCCGGAAGAAGAGTACTTCGCCATACTCCAGCACATAGCCGATAAAAAGAAAGAATCGCTCCGTGGCGAAACCGACCCGAGAAAGGCCAAAGATAAGCTCGTACGCTTCCTTATTGGCAGAGGGTTTACGTTCTCCGATATGCGCCACATCCAGGAAGACGTCAACGAAGAAGATTATAATTTCGAAGAATGATGCAAGACGAAAAATATATTCAGCGTTGCCTTGATTTGGCACGTCAGGCCGAATACTATGTAGCCCCCAATCCCATGGTGGGAGCGGTTTTGGTAAGTGCCGAAGGGGAAGTGCTGGCCGAAGGTTGGCATCAGCAGTATGGCGGACCGCATGCCGAAGTCAACTGCTTTCGCCAGGCCGAAGAGCGAGGCGTTACGCCGGAGCAGATCCATCAGGCCACGCTCTATGTATCCCTTGAGCCATGCAGTCATTATGGCAAGACGCCTCCTTGCGCACTTTTGGTGAAAGAGAAGCACCCCAAACGTCTCGTCTGCGGCATGCGCGATCCTAATCCTCGTGTAGCCGGCAAGGGTCTGCAGATCGTTGCCGAGGCCGGCATAGAGATCACCTGTGGCGTTTTGGAGCAGGAATGCCGCCAATTGATTCGTCGCTTCCTCATGCTCCATGAGCACCATCGCCCATATATCACGCTCAAATGGGCACAAACGGCCGATGGTTTTCTGGATAATCGCCTCGCCGACCAGCCGGGTAAGCCGCTTCTCATCTCCACCGAGGTCACGAAAAAGATCGTCCATCAGATGCGAGCTGAAAATATGGCCATACTCGTGGGTAGCGGCACTGCCCTGATGGATAATCCTCGCCTTTGCACCACCCGTTGGGAAGGTCGCAATCCGGTTCGCATCCTTTTGGATGCCCGAGGCCGTGTTCCATCTTCTGCCACCATGCTCCTGGATGCACAGGAAGAAAGCGATTATCTCGGCCTTTGCCGCACCTATGTATGGCGAGGAATGGAGCAATCGGATGGCACCTTTGCCGAGGCTCATAATCTGCAGGCTCTCTGCGATTGGCTCGCGCAAATGAATATTCATTCCGTCCTCGTGGAAGGTGGACGTCAGGTACTCGATTCTTTCATCACCTCCGGCCTCTACGACGAAGTGCACGTGGAAATCAATCCGTCCCTCCTCGCTCACGCCGGAACACCTGCTCCCGCAGAACCAGTCGGCACTTCTCGCCGGGAAGAAACCATCGATGGCAATCGCATGATCACGATTCTTAAATAAGCATAATTAGAACACCCGCTACACGAAAAAAGCAGCCCCGCGGCTGCTTTTCTTTCATATAAGGAAGAATATCAATTCTCTACTACCTCGCCTATCAGCGTGGCTGATGAAGCCGACAGGATTCGCACTTTCACCAGTTCGCCAATATGACGTCCTCCACGAGGAATAATCACGGTCTTATACTGCGAAGTACGGCCGTAAAGCTGATCATGAGAGCGCTTCGAAAAGCCCTCCACCAGTATTTCAAACTCCTTGCCGATATCGCGCGTGTTGCTTTCAAGCGACAGTTCATTCTGAAGCGCAATGATCTCATTCAGGCGGCGAATCTTCGTCTCTTCCGGAATATTATCTTCCAGGAAACGGGAAGCATACGTGCCCGGACGCTCGCTGTATTTAAACATGAAGGCCGTATCAAAACCCACCTCGCGCATCAGCGATAGCGTCTGCTGATGATCTTCCTCTGTTTCATCGTGGAAGCCGCAGAATACGTCCGTACCGATTGTGGCTTCTGGCAGAATACGGCGAATAGCAGCTATTCGATCCAGATACCATTCACGCGTATATTTTCTGTTCATGATCTTCAGAATGGCATTCGAACCCGATTGCACCGGCAGATGGATGAATTTGCAGAGATTATCATATTTGGCAATCACCTCAAGCGTTTTATCCGACATGTCTTTTGGGTGCGAACTGGTGAATCGAATGCGCATCGTGGTTGCCTTCGCCACCTCTTCCAGCAGCATAGGGAAGTCCACTTCCTCGCCATCTTCCCCCACGTAATGATAAGAGTTCACGTTCTGGCCCAACAGCGTCACTTCTTTATAGCCACGTGCCTCCAAATCGGCCAACTCCTTTAATATACTGCGCACGTCGCGCGAACGCTCACGCCCACGCGTATAAGGAACCACGCAATATGAGCAGAAATTATTGCATCCTCGCATGATGCTCACGAATCCCGAAATCGTCTTGCCCAAACGGGAAGGGAGCACATCTTTGTAGGTCTCCGTGGTGGAGAGCTCCACGCTGCTGGCTTTCAGGCCCATTTCGCATTGCGCCAACAGGTTGGGCAGGTCCATATAGGAGTCCGGACCAGCCACGAATTGCACGTCATGTTCATTCAATAGTTCATCACCCGCACGCTCGGCCATACAACCGATCACACCCAAAATCTTCTTCTGCTTGGCACGACGTTCATCGGCATGAAGCGTGTTCAGGCGGGAGAAAATCTTCTGCTCTGCATTATCGCGTACTGAGCACGTATTCAGCATCACCACTTCCGCCTCCTCCACACTTTCTGCTGGCTCATAGCCCGCCATGTTCATGATGGATGCCACCACTTCTGAATCTGCCACATTCATCTGGCAGCCATATGTTTCAATAAAATATTTCTTCATAAGCGAGTGCAAAGTTACTACATTTTTTTGGATTTTCCACTATTTTATTCGCATTTTCGTGTAAAAAATGCAAAAAAACACGATTTTTCTTGCACAAATCAAAAAATAGCAGTACCTTTGCACTCGAAAAAATTTTCATAGTTAAGGTTTAGGTTTAATGGCATCGAGAAGCTGGGAAGTTTCTCGATGTTTTTAACTCACTTTTCCAAGCCATGAAAATTTTATCATTTTAGGGAATCTAAGACCCCCATACCATATGAAAAAAGAAGAATCTCGCCCTGTGGAAGCGAACGCACCACAGCTCGAAATGGACCTCACTGACCCTGAAGCTGCTCGAAAAGCCTTCATCGCCAGTGAGATTTTCAACAGAAAATATTAATCGGGCAATGCCCATAAAAATACACTATACCACGATATGGCATCTATTTATATGACTGCAGATGGTCTGCAGAAATTGAAGGACGAACTCCAGTTCTTGGAGAGTACAGAGCGTCCACGCGTCATTCGCGCCATTGCTGAAGCTCGTGAAAAAGGCGACCTCAGCGAGAATGCGGAATACGACGCAGCAAAGGAAGAGCAATCTAATCTGGAAAGCAAGATTGCCCAAATCAAAGCACAGATTATTGAAGCACGAATCATTGACGAAACCCGTATCAGCACCAACGAAGTGCAGATTCTCACCAAGGTTCGCATCAAGAATCTCAAGAATAATGCAGAGAAAACCTATCACCTCGTCACCGAAGGTGAGGCTAACGTAGCTGCTGGCAAATTGTCGGTTACTACCCCTATCGCTAAGGGCTTGCTTGGAAAGAAAGTGGGCGATATCGTTGAAGTCACCGTGCCTGCCGGCAAGATGCAGTTTGAGATTTTGGAGATTTCCCTTTAACCTCTTAAACTCTTAAACCCTTAAACAGCCCACAGGGCGTTTAAACTTCTGAAACTCTGAAACTTTCAAACCCCTCACAAGCATGACTCTCTTCACACGCATCATCAATGGTGAAATACCAAGCTATAAAGTAGCTGAAGACGATCGCTACTATGCTTTCCTCGATATCAATCCTTTGAAGAAAGGTCACACCCTCGTTATTCCTAAATTGAAGGAGCCGGAAGCCGACTATATCTTCAATCTGGATGACGATGTGCTCGCTGGCCTTATGCTCTTCGCAAAAGATGTGGCAAGAGGCATCAAGGAAGCCACCGACTGCAAACGCGTTGGCGTAGCCGTGCTGGGCATGGAGGTGAATCACGTGCATATTCATCTTATCCCATTGGATAAGGAAACGGATATGCTCTTCTCCAATCCTAAGCTCAAGCTTTCTGCAGCAGAAATGGCTGAAATCGCCAATTCTATCGCAGTAGCTATTGATGGCGACAGCGCTGATATGTAATTACTATGTCCCTTGGGCAACGCCTGAGGGACTTTTTTTCTTTTCATATTAATCCCCATGAAAAAACTTCTTTATTCCTCTCTCGTAGCCTTGGCACTCATAGGCTGCTCTTCTGAAAAAAAACAGGCAACTACTCTGTTAACCGCTGAAAGCGGAGAAAAATGCGAAGCTGCTCAGGCTGTCACTTTCAAGCGTGTGGCAGGCGATAAGCAGGCTGACGTAGTCATCAATCCCGACGAAAAGCGCCAAACTATTGATGGCTTCGGCGGTTCGCTCACCGAATCTTCTGCATACGTGCTCGCATGCGTTTCTAAAGAGGATCGCGATATGATTCTCCAGGAACTCTATGGCGAGAATGGCGCCAATTTCACGATGGCACGCACGCAAATTGGCGCAAGCGATTTCTCCGTGGAAGGCAAGTATTCGCTCGCGGAAGAGGATGGCGACGTGGATATGACATCCTTCTCTCTCGATCGCGATAAGGAAGGTTTCTCCAAAGAGAAATATCCTTTCGTGCAGGATGAGCACTATGATCTCTATCATCTCATGAAGGATGTGCAGGCTATCAAGCTTGGCCAGAAGGATCAAACCTACCGCATCGTGGCCAACACCTGGACTGCTCCGGCATGGATGAAGGATAATAAGATGTATTATCAGCGTGATGAGCAGGCTCGCCGTGGTGGCGCACTCCTCCCCGAATATAGAGATGCCTATGCCAAATATCTCATCAAGTATCTCGAAGCTTGGCGCGAGGAAGGTCTCAATATCTGGGCACTCACTCCCGTGAACGAACCAATGGGCAACGATGGCGGCTGGGAATCAATGGATTTCCCACCTGCAGTTGAGGCGGATTTCATCGCCAATTATCTTGGTCCACAATTGGATGAGACTGGTTTTGGCGACGTGAAGATCCTTGGTTTCGATCAGAACACGTTCGAGATGGGCCCTTACACCGAGGCTATCTATGGCGATGCTGCCGCTCGCAAGTATACCACCGGTATGGCGCTCCATTGGTATGGCAGCACCACTTCCTGCTTCCCGGAGATTCTTGATTCCATCCATAATCTTTATCCTGAAAAAACCTTGCTCCACACCGAGGGCTGCATCGATAATCTCGGTTGCGATCCTTGGCCGGGCGTAAGCGATTATGCCGGTTTCAAAGAGTCCGGTTGGTTTAAGAATGATGCGTTCTGGTGGAATAATTGCGCTACCGATTGGGCCTACTCCACCCCATTCTGGCCTGAATGGCACCCTGCTTATTCTGGCGTACAGCGTTATGCTTCTTATATCATCGATGGCATGAACCATTGGATGACGGGTTATATCGATTGGAATATCGTGCTTGATTCTATCGGTGGACCTAACCACGTAAATAATTTCGCGGCTGCACAGGTCATGATCGATTATGAGCACAATGATATCTATTTCACGCCTTATTATTATGCGTTGAAGCAGATCAGCCGCTCTATGCGTCCGGGTGATGTGGTGGTTTCTACCAGCACTCCTGCTGCCGATAATCTCCATATCTGCGCAGTTAAGAAAGCCGACGGCACCATCGCCGTCAATATCCTCAACACCAAGAAAGCTGAGGAAGTCTTCACCCTCCGCATCGGCGACTACCTCGCAGAAGTAACTGCCCCAGCCAACTCCCTCCTCACGCTCTTCTTCTAATCCCCCTTTGCGTTTACTTTGATTTGATTATTAACGCAATTCCATATAAAGTGTCTTAGCCAAAAGGGCAACTCGTTGCCAGGTGGTTAAGACACTTTATTATTGAAAACGCAAGATATCGCAATCGCTATCGCGACACGCAATCATTTGATATATTACGAAGAACTTTTGCGCCCCGAGTGAAGCGAGGTTGCGAGTGCTAACAGCACTTTGCGTCCTAGCCACTGATGAAGTCTGGCGTGCCCGATGGGCGCAAAGCGAACAGTCTTTGCACGACAAACTTCCTGTGGACAGTTGCGTTCACACAAGATTACTAATCTTCAATGCTAATTAAATTGTATATTATGACTGAAAATGAAATATCAAATATCGTATATCACGCTCATAAAAACATATTGAGCACCATCGGCTCCGGAATGCTTGAGCACGCATATCAGGAAATTCTGGCTTACGAACTGAGAGAGGCAGGATTGAACGTCAAGACAGAAGTGGAATTACCTATCCATTATAAGACGCTAACCATTGAAAAAGCGTATCGCATAGATGTGCTGGTGGAAGATAAAGTTATTCTGGAACTGAAAGCAGTCGAAAAATTACTTCCTATCCATTCTGCTCAACTAATGACATATCTTAAGCTGAGTGGATTGAAATTGGGCATGCTGCTTAATTTCGGGTCGAGCGCGCCTACGGATAACATCAAGCGCGTGGTCAATGGCCTGTAATACTCTTGCAACCTTCCGCGTTTACTTTGATTTGATTATTAACGCAATCCAATAATAAAGTGTCTTAGCCAAAAAGGCAACTCGTTGCCAGGTGGCTAAGGCACTTTTTTGATTGGATACGCAAAAGGCGCAATCGCTAATGCGAAACGCAATCATTTGATATATTACGAAGAACTTTTGCGCCCCGAGTGAAGCGAGGTTGCGAGTGCTAACAGCACTTTGCGTCCTAGCCACTGATGAAGTCTGGCGTGCCCGATGGGCGCAAAGCGAACAGCCTTTGCACGACAAACTTCCTGTGGACAGTTGCGTTCACACAAATTAAATGTAGAATATTTGACGAAAATATGGCGATAAATTGACACATATCCTTTAGGATATTGCATATGTCAAATCTTTTTCGTACCTTTGCACCCGATTTAATACCCGTACTTAATTGACGAACATGGAAGCAGCAACAAAAACAATGACTATTTCAATACCAGCAGGAGAAGTCCGAATGGCAAAGAACAGCTAAGTAAACGGCTCACACCGGAATATTGCCAAATAATATTACAACAAACAGAGGAATTGCAGTTATGGATCAAAAGCAAGTTGTAGAAATAGTCAACGAGTACAAAAAAGTGGTACTTTCTTTCGCTGCTGATGCGAAGTTGTACTTGTATGGCTCCTATAGTAAGGGTACTGCTCGTCCTGAAAGTGATATTGATGTGGCAGTTGTCGTTCCGCAAACAGACGATCGATGGACAATGTATGCTCGTTTGTGGCGTGCAACTAGAAAGGTTAACACGTTGATAGAACCGGTGTTGATTGAGTCCCAGGATAACTCACCTCTTTATGAGGATGTTCTGAAAACAGGAATAGCAATTTAATAAACTTATATGCGGAATCACAAATTGTGACTGGACTTGAAATAGAAAAAACGCCTATTGAAAGTACGCCCTTTACAGGCCCCAGACAATAGACGATTTCCAACCGGAGATACCCCAGTCCATAACATCGATTGATGTTTTCGGCTGCAAAGGTACTACATCTTTTTGAAACTTGCAAATTTTTAAGCAAAAAAAGAAGTAAACTGCAATTTTTGATGCAAAACTCAATAATAGAACTCAATATTGCTAAATAATTTTAAATTTAATCACTATGATTCAACCTTAAAGAACATGACGTACACTGACTACGAAGCCATATTAACACCGTCTCGAATGACCCGATATAAGGACGCTTGCTGCAGCAATGAAGAACTTGCTGTGGAGTTGTATTTCCGTAATATCTTGCTTTCAGAATCCCTGTTTGGTGTAATTTCTTTATTTGAAGTGGCGCTTCGTAATGCCATTGATGCGCATTATTCTTTAAGTCGTTCTAATCCTGATTGGTTGCGAGATGCAGCTCAAGCAGGTGGAGAGTTTGATAATCGTGGTTGTGCTCGCATGCAAGATATCATACTTTATGCCATTAGTACGAAGTTAAATCGTCGCTACGATAAAGAACAGTTAATTGCAGAGTGCGAGATGGGGGTGTGGAGATATCTGTTTGCACGCAATCAGTATAGAGCAATGGGAGGAACACTAGTGGATATATTTAGCGCACGCCCAGAAAAAGTTGGAGAGCAGACGTTTGATTATCAATTTATCTTTAATGAACTTGGGAAGATTAATGAAATGCGCAATCGTATTGCGCACCATGAGCCAATCTGCTTCAAGAAAGGAAAAGATGGAGAAACAGTAGTCAGTACAAGACAAGCACGCTATATCTACGGACACATGCTCAGTTTCTTGACATGGATGGGAGTTGATAGTCGCAATTTTATTGCTCAAATTGATTCTGTCGAAGAAGACTGCAATAAGATAGACGACCTGCTATCGCAAATAAATAGGGGGAGTATATAAAAGGAACGAACCCGGCAGATGAGGCCGAAACCAACATCGCCGGGAATAAAGATGGCGCAAAGGTACTACATTTTTTTGAAACTTGCAAATTTTTCTGCAAAAAAAATGAAGTAAACTGCAATTTTTGATGCAAAACTCAATAATAGAACTCAATTTTACTAAATAATTTTAAATTTAATCACTATGATTCAACAATCTTTACTCAATCTAAGGCGACACGCCACCCGGCTCTTCGCCTTTCTGATCCTCACCATGCTCGGCATCGGCCAGATGTGGGCGGAGATGTCTGCACCTGTATCTGTGGCGCCTTCTACAATCAGTTATCCTTCTGAGAAGGTTACGTTTGATCAGGTTGGTACTGTTGCCGTTGCTACCAATTATTGGTATAATGGTGTCAAGTATTTCGTAAAGTCTGCACAAAATTCTGGTACCACTAATGGTTATGGTACATCAACAGCTGTAGCTACACCACTGTACACGACACAATCTTTTAAATTTGGTACACCTGCAACTTCTGTATCAGGTTTGTTTGTTTCTCCATTTGCTCTTGCAATTCCCGTTAGTGAACCTTGTACTGTTGTGGTAAAACTTACAGACGGATTGAAAAATGCCTCATCGGTAGCAAACTTGACGGTTGCTTGGGATAATACGGCGTACCTAACAGGGTACACGACATCGAATTATGGCGGTAAGTCAGGTGATGCTCTTGTTCTAACGGACATTATGGAACGAGCAGAAAACACCGGCTGTTTAACATTAACTATTCCTGTTACACAAGCCGACTTGGACGCTCATACGGTTGATGTAATAAAGGTGTTCAACACTTCCTCTGGTTCTGGTGAAAATAAGATATTTTGTTTGGAATCTGTGGAAGTCGTACCCGGAAATGCTGATCCTGTTTGTCCATCTGGTTTGACTATCGCTAGCGAAGGTGATAAGACTGCATTTGTTGAGGGAGAGAAAATTTCGCTTTCTGCATCTCTTGGTACTGGTAATGGAGAGATTTCTTATCAGTGGTATAAAGGCGGAGCTGCTATTTCTGGTGCTACGAGCAAGAGCTATACCATTGACGAATGCACACTCGCAGACGCAGGTTCCTATACTTGCAAAGCCACTAAAACGGATTGTGAGGATGCCGTAAGCAACGCGCTTGAAATTTCGGTTGCCGCAGATACAAAGTGTGCGTTTTTACCTGCGATCACAACTGCTCCCGCAGACTTGGAATCTGCAACTGCTTCTGCTACAGGATTGAGATTTACGAATGCTGGTAGCAAAGCTGTAGAATTTGGCAATGCAGGACTTAAACTTGGAGGAAATAACACACGACTGAAAGTCACAATGACTTCGGGCGCCATTGTTGCAGGAACCACTATAAAAATTGAATACAAAAATGCCTCTACGGGATCTGGTCTTGCAATGTATAATGGTGATTATGCATACAAAACGATGGATGTTACTGGTATATCATCTAGCGCAGGAGAAGTATCCATCACATTTACCGCTGAACAAGCTGCAAATTATTCCAATGAGTTTATTCTAACCCGCAACGAGACCGGAGCCTCTAATTTCATCAATTCTATCACAATCTCGGACTGTGGTGTTACCTACGAATACTCATTCTCCTCCGAAAAGGGCACAGCACCAGATGCCGGCAATGCAGCAGAGGTAACTCTTCCGGAAATCACAGGTGTAGAAGGCTTTGCTAATATCGGTTGGACAGCAAATGTAGACGTGAAGGTTGGTGAAGAAACTAAGACTGCCGGTACCACTTTGGCCATCGGTGCCGTAGTTACTCTGCTTGAGAATACAACATTCACCGCCCAATGGGCTGGCAAGCCAGCTGCTCCTACTTTTGACCCTGCATCAGGCGCAGAACTGGTAATTAATACTGACCGTATCAACATCTCATATGTAGAAGGGGGTACCATCTATGCACGCATCGGCGGCGCTTATAGGACTAAAGATCAGCTCCTTGCTGATGAAGGCGCACTAAACAAGAGCAGTGTCACTTCTTCTGCAACAGGCACCCGCTATCTCTCTGCTGTTGTCGTAAAAGATGGCATTGCCAGTGATGTCGCTACCGCTGAATACAACTTTGTTACCCCTTCATACTACATTGCAGGTAATGGTACTAACGAAAACAATTGGTGCGGTGGCAAGAGCTGGGATGTATCTGCTGGAACTGGCATTAAAATGGAGTATCAGGACAATGGAACGTACACTTATACCACTACTGTTCTTGCCGGAAGCTACCTATTCAAGGTTGCTACAGCAGAATGGGCAGCAAGTTGGGGTTCCGACAATTTGATTAGCACGAATGGTGTTGGTAGTGACGGTTCTGAAGATAAAAACGTACAGTTCACCACTTATACTGAAACCGAAGTTACCGTAACCTTCGATCCAAGCAAGAATAATGCAGACGACGCATGGAAGACTATCTCTGTTTCAACCAACAAGCCTCTCCATGCTATTCCTTATGTAGCTTCTTCAATTAATGGATGGAGTTTCGCCTTGATGGATGAGAGCGATGGAACGAAATGGCAAAAGACATTTGAAAATGTTAATCTTCCAGTTGGCGATATTGCATACAAGTACACGAAGGCAGATAATTGGGTTGAAGGTTTCTGGTGGGATAATGGTAGTGGTGGTAATGCCACTTGGCTTGTTGAAGAAGCTGGCGTATATGACGTCACTTTTGAATATACTCCATTCAACCCAGCAACAAACGTAGTTCTCACCCGCAAATATCAAGTTACCTATGCCGCAGGCGAAGGTGCTACGGGTTCTGTTGCACCAGTTTATTCTGCCGCAGGTAATCTTACTCTGGCCGCAAAGGGCGACCTCGAAAAGAGCGGCTACAAGTTTACAGGATGGAGCGATGGTGTGAACACATATGCCGCTGGTGCCACCTACACCATCTCTGCCGACGTAACTCTCACCGCTCAATGGGAAGTGGTTCCTACTATTTCTGAACCAACAGTATGGGATTTCTCAAAGTTGGGTATAGCTGAGGTTAAACTGACAGATTCTACAACTCCTGCTAAGGACCAGTTAATCTCATATTCCGACTACAATTTTGAAAATGCAGAAGCAAGTTTCAATCTTGACGCATTGGAAACACGCACAGAATACATGGTTCGTAACTCACAGTTCGCTCAAGGTCCCTACATGCATTTCGTAACGACTGTTCCTGGCGTTGTTGTGGTTGAATTCTGCAATACAGGTAGTAGTAATGGCACTCGCTCACTTGCTGTCAATGGCGTGACCACCGAATACGGAGCATCGAATGCAAACTTCGTAACCACTGGTCAAATTGCTGTTGCAGCTGGTGATGTTGAGCTCAATGGTATTCAAACCGTTGCTGGAGGAAGCACCGCTGTTGGAAGCGAAGCATATTTGCGTTGGAAAAAGATTTCCTTCTTCCCAACTTATTCTCGCTCAGTTGATGCTGGTAAGTTTGGCACGATTTGCTTGCCTTATGCAGTTTCAGCAAACGCTGTGACCGCTTCTGGCTTTACGTTCTATAATATTGAAAGCAAGACGGTTGTGGACGGCTCTTTGAAGTCTATTGCATTGGCAGAGCAGGCTTCTCTTGAAGCTGGCGTGCCTTACCTCTTCGAAGCTCCTGAAGGTGAAGGCACCACTACGCTCACGTTGGCGCTCTCTGGCGATAAGGTTAATACCGTTGACAACAAGAACGGCCTCGTTGGTACACTCACCGGCGGCTTGGCTATGCCTAACGTTGATGCTAATCCAAATGCTTACTTCGTTTCAACGGCCGACAATAAGTTGCACCGCTTGACGGGTACGGCTACCGCTACCATTGGCGCAAACAAGGCATACATCGATTTGAGTGGCGTTTCTGAGGCAACTCCAACTGCTGCACCTGCTCGCGTTATCTATGCAGCCGACTTCGTTGATCAGGCTACTGGTCTCGACAATCTGAATGCAACCGACATGCAGAAGTTCATGCAGGATGGCAAACTCTACATCCGCGTCGCTGACCGCATCTATGATGCAACCGGACGTTTGGTGAAATAATAGTTTAATGGTTTAACAGTTTAAAGGTTTAAAATTATGAAGAAATATATTTCAGCAAACATCGCCATCGTTCGCATGCATAGCAACATCATTGCCACCAGTCTCAGTGTAGATGGTGAAGACTACTCAGAAGGCGACCACTCCGACGAAATCGGCGCTCCAGAGCGTCGTTATCGCAACGGACGATACAACGATCGCTACGATCAGAACTACGGTCTCTAATCTCATTCGTGGTTAATCCACGTGCTATAATCGCAGCCATCCTTCCTCACGAAGGGTGGCTGTTTTCGTAAAAAACGCACATTTTTGCCAATAATGTTGCACAATCAAAAAAAAAGCTGTATCTTTGCAGCCGCATACAATACTTATAACTATGGTAGCTACAGTAACCTACAGCACAAATCAACAGTTGATAGAGGGATTGCTGAACGCAATTGCCGCTCTAGGAGCTCAGGTTTCAACTTCGGCAAAAGAGCATAATTGTGCCATGACCAAAGACGAGTTCCTGACAAAAGTTCAGTCCGCCGACCTACAACACAAGGCCGGTACTTGCCGCACTTTTTCAGATGCTCAGGATTTGAATGCATATCTTTTATCGCTATGACATATAAGATAACATTGTCTTGTATATCGCATCTATGAAGAGGTTGTCACAGTGATGTTGATTTCTGCCTATGGCCACTACGATGATAAATAACTAAAGAAGATGGAGCCACTCAACATCACCGCCCGAAAAAAGTACGATTTTTAAGATTACCCAGCTTTTTGAGATCCCTTTGAGAGTCTTATCAGGTACTTATCTACGACTTATCAACACCTACGCGTGGGAAAAGGAATAAAAAATGTACGATTTTTAAGATTTCACGATTTTATTCAGGCAAGTACAATTTTCTATTAAAATAACAAATTTATGCAGGCATAATTTGGCCATTCTTACCCCACAAGGGGCACCGCATAGGCTGCTACCGGCAGAAAAATACGATTTTTCTTGCACGTGCCAAAAAATTGTAGTACCTTTGCACTCGTTTTTAAAACGAATGCAGGGGTACTGCTTTTTTTGCCCCCATTGTTTGCAAAAGTTTAACAAAATTATCATTTTATGTTTCATTTTACAGTTCCGTAGATTCGGCCATTACACGAAAAGAAAATGCAAAAACCAAACTTCCCCGCAGAAGGGGCTCTCGCTCAGGCGCCACAGGCACAGGGCGAGTACATTATCGAGGTAAAGAATGTCTCTAAACAATTTGAAGACGGCAAGTATGCCTTAGACAATGTAAGTCTTTCAATCAGGAAAGGCGAGTTTGTAACTATCTTGGGTCCTTCAGGATGCGGCAAAACCACTCTGCTCCGCTGCATCGCAGGCTTTCAGGTAGCTTCCGCAGGTGATATCCTGCTCAACGGCGAAGATGTCACGCAGACACCGCCACACAAGCGTCCTGTGAACACCGTGTTCCAGAAATACGCTTTATTCCCCCATCTGAACGTATTCGATAACATCGCGTTCGGTCTTAAACTCAAGCAGTTTGATAAAGCCACCATCAATCAGAAGGTGAAGGCTGCACTCAAAACCGTTGGCTTGACCGACTACGAAGACCGCGAAGTGGACACCCTATCGGGCGGCCAGCAGCAGCGTGTGGCTATTGCGCGTGCTATCGTTAATCAGCCGGAAGTGTTGCTTCTGGATGAACCATTGGCAGCTCTCGATTTGAAGATGCGCCACGATATGCAGATGGAACTCAAAGAGATGCATAAACAACTCGGCATCACCTTTATTTACGTAACCCACGATCAGGAAGAGGCGTTGACCTTGTCAGACCGCGTGGTGGTGATGAACGAGGGCAAGATACAGCAGATCGGCACTCCTACCGATGTGTACAATGAGCCACAAAACTGCTTCGTGGCTGACTTTATTGGAGAATCAAATATCCTCACCGGCACGATGATCCACGACCGCCTCGTGAGCTTCTGCGGCCACGAATTTGAATGCGTGGACGAAGGCTTTGGCGAGAACAGTCTCGTAGAAGTGGTGCTCCGTCCGGAGGATATCTATATTGCCAAGCAAAGCGAGAAAGCGCAACTTAAAGGCGTGGTGGAAAGCTGCATTTTTAAGGGTGTGCACTACGAAATGTGGGTGAAGACCGCCGATAATTTCGAGATTCTCGTGCAAGACTATAAGGCCTTTGAGCCAGGCAAAGAAGTGTGCCTCTGGATTGATCCGGCCGATATCCAGATCATGAAGAAAGAGCGCGTCACGAACATCTTCGAAGGCGTAATGCAGAAGAATAAGAAGGTTTCATTCCTGGGTGCTGATTGGGATATTCCTGCCGAAGTGGCAGAGAAGTATGAAGTAGGCCAGAAAGTGGAAGTGAGAGTGGATTTCGATAAGGTGGATCTTCAGGATCATATCGAAGAAGGCACATTGGAAGGTGAAGTACACTTCATCCTATTCAAGGGCGATCACAACCACCTCACCATTCGCACCACCGATGGCGACCTCCATGCCAACACCACTGATGCGTGGGACGATGGCGACCAGGTGGGTATTCTCATCCGTCCGGAAGATATTCATATTTTTGAGAAAGCAACCGTAAGTACCGAGGAGAAATGAAAAAGTCATCACCCTTGCGGAGATTAGGAGAGATGTTCTCCTCCCGCCGCACGTGGGCATGGCCATACGTGCTCTTCCTCGTCCTTTTCGTGGTGCTGCCGTTGTTGCTGATTTTCTATTATGCGTTCACCAACGGTCAGGGCGATTTCACCATTCATAACTTCACGAAATTCTTCCACACCACGGAGGCTGTGAATACGTTGATTTATTCGCTTGCCATCGCGCTTATCACCACGATCATATGCCTCTTGCTGGGCTATCCGGCTGCCTATATCATGGCTCGTGCGGAATTTAAGACACCGGCGATGATGGCCATGTTGTTCATCCTGCCGATGTGGATCAATTTCCTGCTCCGCACCATTGCCACGGTGGAACTTTTCAATATGTTTGGCCTGCCATTGGGCGAAGGCGCTTTGCTCTTTGGTATGTGCTACGATTATCTGCCGTTCATGATCTATCCTATCTATAATACGCTTCAAAAGATGGATCAATCGCTCATCGAGGCGGCCGAAGATCTGGGTGCCAACCGCGTGGAGGTGTTCACCAAAGTGATCCTGCCTCTTTCCGTACCGGGCATCTATTCAGGCATCGTGATGGTGTTTATGCCTACTGTTTCCACGTTTGCCATCGCCGAGCTCTTAACCCACAATAAGATTACGCTCTTCGGTTCGCTCATTCAACGTTCGTTTGGCGAAGGCGGTATTGCCATGTGGAACTATGGCGCAGCCCTCTCGCTCATCATGTTGATCATTATCGCGGCCACTTCGTTCCTTGATCAGGGCAAGGACGACGATTCGCAGAAAGGAGGTTTGATATGAGTCTTTCTGAGTATCTCAGCACCCCCGTGGGTATGACGTCTGCGCAGGCCGAGGCTCGCAGAAGAGCACGTGCTCTGAAAACGCAGCAGGTGTTTGGCCATGCGTATCTATGGCTCCTATTGGTGGTTCTTTATGCACCTATTCTGCTGATCATCATCTTCTCGTTCACCAAATCAAAAGTGTTTGGCAACTGGACCGGCTTCACTTTCCAGCTCTATGAGAATCTCTTCACGGGCTATGATTCGGCGGCACAGGTGCGAGTAGACCCGAATTTGTATCGTGCTATTTTCTTCACGTTCCTGATTGCTATCATTGCAGCCATGATCTCCACTTTCCTGGGTACGCTGGCGGCTATCGGCATCTATAATATGCGTGCGAAATCAAGAAAAACGATTCAATTCCTCAACTCTATCCCGATGATCAATCCGGATATTCTGACGGGTATTTCGCTTTTCCTCCTCTTCGTATTCTTCGGTCTCAGCCGTGGTATGATAACGGTTTGCATTGCGCACGTGGTGTTCTGCACGCCATACGTGGTGCTTTCGGTTATGCCTCGCCTGACGAAGATGAATCCGAATATCTATGAGGCCGCACTTGATTTGGGAGCTACGCCTTGGCAGGCACTTCGCAAGGTGCTGATGCCGGAACTTCGTCCGGGCATGATCAGTGGTTTTATCTTGGCCCTGACGCTCTCCATCGACGATTTCGGCGTGACCTTCTTCACCAAAGGCAGCGGAGGCCTGGAGACCTTATCTACATTTATATACGCAGACGCGCGCAAGGGCGGTCTTACGCCAGAACTTCGACCTCTCTTCTCGCTCATTTTCCTCACCATCTTGCTGCTTCTGATCGTGAATAACGTGCGTGCAGCCAAGCAGAAGAAGAAATAAGCGTTTGGGTTGGACAGGTGTCCGTTATACATAAAAAAGCAGCCGTACTTCATAGCGAAGTGCGGCTGCTTTTTGTATGACTGCGGCGTGGCCTGCTGAGAAAAAGGCTTGCTGCCAGAGAGTATCAGAGCAATGCTTCAAAATGCTTCTGCAGCTCGGCTTTAGGGGCAGCACCTACGTGCTTATAAACGAGCTGACCATTCTTGAAGAAAAGGATGGTAGGAATGCTGGTGATGCCATATTCGGCAGGCACATCTTCGCATTCGTCCACGTCGCATTTGCCTACGCAAAGCTTGCCTGCGTATTCGTCAGCGAGTTCGTCTACGATCGGACTTACCATCTTGCATGGGCCACACCATGGTGCCCAGAAGTCAACTACCAAAGGCTGACCGGAAGCTAACAAATCAAAGAAGTTAGCATCTGTGATTTCTTGTACGTTCATAATTATAAAGAGGGTTTTTATTTATTCTATAAGGATAATCAAATGAGCTGCAGCGGTGTTGCGTTGTGATTTCAGCTCCATTGCGCGAGGATATTGTTGCCTTGCATCACCACGTCGATATGCTCATGACGTTCGTCCTCCAAAAGGAGCGTGGTGAGGGCATCCTCGATGCTTTGCTGGATGGCGCGACGGAGAGGACGTGCCCCATATTTCTTGCTGTCGGCCTGCTCAATGAGATGGTTCTTCACCGTGTCGGTCACGTTGAGCGTGATGCCCTGCTGTGCCATTCGTCCCTGAATGCCGCGGAGCTCCAAATCAAAGATCTGCAAAAGCGAATCGTGACTCAAACCACCAAACGTGACGACGCTGTCGATACGATTGAGGAACTCAGGCGGGAACTGCTTCTCCAGCGCCTTTGTGAGCACGGATTTCGCTTCCTTCTCATCGAGCGTATCGCTGGAACGGAAGCCTACGCCAGCACCAAAATCCTTGAGTTGGCGTGTGCCCACGTTGGAAGTGAGAATGATGATCGTATTCTTGAAGTCCACCGCCTTGCCCTGACGATCGGTGAGTCGACCTTCGTCCAGCACTTGCAGCAAGACGTTGAAGATATCCGGATGTGCTTTCTCTATCTCATCGAAAAGAATGATGGAATATGGCTTGCGGCGAACGGCTTCTGTGAGTTTGCCGCCATCCTCATGTGCCACGTATCCCGGAGGCGCTCCCACCAAAAGCGAGGTGGTGTGCTTCTCCATATATTCGCTCATATCGAAGCGGATAAGTGCATCTTTCTGGCCAAACATTTCTTCGGCAAGGCATTGTGCGAGGTGCGTTTTGCCCACACCCGTAGGGCCAAGGAAGAAGAACGTGCCGATAGGACGATTGGGATCTTTGAGACCAAGACGTGAACGCTGAATAGCCTTTACGATAACGTCAACTGCCTCGTCCTGACCAATCACGCGCTGCTTGAGCACGCCCGCCATATCACGCAGTTTCTTATGTTCAGCGGTTTGCACACGTTGTACAGGCACGCCCGACATCAGGCTGACCACATGTGCCACATCCTCTACCGTCACCATCACAGGTGTTTTCTTTCGCTCTTCCTGCCAATGCGCAATGGATTCGTTCATGCTGCGCTGCAGGGCTTCTTTGCGATCGCGAAGCACGATAGCCGTCTTGAAATCTTCGGCTTGCGTAGCTTTCTCAGCGTCGGTGTCGATCACTTCCAGTTCGCGCTCAAATTCAGCAATGAAAGCCGGTGCTTCCTTCACTTCCACCTGCGCACGTGCTCCTACTTCATCCATCGCATCGATGGCTTTATCCGGGAAGGCACGATCGCTGATGTAGCGGTCGGTAAGAGAAACGCAGGCCTGCAGCACTTCATCCGTATAGCATACGTTATGATGCTTGCCATACGCTTCGCTCAATCGGCGCAGGATATCCAAGGTCTCCTCCTTGGTGGTGGCATTCACCATCACTTTCTGGAAACGACGCTCCAGTGCCCCATCCTTCTCTACCGATTTGCGATACTCGGCGATGGTGGTGGCACCAATGCATTGCACTTCTCCGCGTGCCAAAGCCGGCTTGAGAATATTGGCTGCATCCAAGGTGCCAGAGGCGTTACCCGCACCAATGATGGTGTGAATCTCGTCCACGAAAAGGATGATATTGGGGTTTTTCTGCAGTTCGTTGATGACGGATTTCATGCGTTCCTCAAACTGGCCACGATACGTTGTACCAGCCACCATAGAGGCGATATCAAGCGTGACTATACGCTTGCCAAAGAGCAGCGGCGACACCTGATGATGCACGATGCGCAGCGCCAATCCTTCCACGATAGCTGATTTGCCTACGCCCGGCTCGCCGATGAGGATGGGATTATTCTTCTTGCGACGCGAAAGAATCTCAATCACGCGCTCAATCTCCTTCTCTCTGCCAATCACGGGATCGAGATAGCCTTCCTCAGCCTGACGGGTGAGATCCTTGCCAAACTTATCCAGTGCCGGCGTCTTGGAATCACTTTTCTTGGCCTCTTTTTGCGGCTCACGTGGGGCGTTGTTATCCTGCGGCATATCGTCGAGATCGTTGGAGAAACCGGCACCTGCTTTCGGCTGCTGCTGCGGCTTGGGCAGGCGGGATTCCATCGTATCGTACGTCACCGACCACGTCTCTTTCAGATAGACGGCGGCTTTATTGATACGCTCGCGGAGGATCGACATCAGGAGGTGCTCGGTGGAAGGTGTTTCCATCTTATAGAGCTTCGCTTCCAGATCCAGAATGCGGAGTATACGTTCTGATTGCTTATCGAAGGCAGGGTTGGTGTCCTGGCTGCCTTCTTTGAAATTACGACTTTCAATGGCCATCTTCGCCTTCTCAATGTCGACGCCTGCCTCCTGAAGCAGACGATAAGCGCGGCTCTCGGTGATAGCCAAAAGACCGAGGAGCAGGTGGTCTGGCGTCACGCTTTCGCAGCCAAGACGCATAGCTTCCTGCTTGCTCTGTTGGATTGCTTTATTTAGGTTTTCTGAATACATTCTATATTAAGGGATGTTCTAAAAATTCCCCGTTTACATGTTTAACAATAAATTTGGGTAGTTCTTCACTTTTTTTGATTCTTTTTGTTTTTTACTTGTATCTTGCTGATTATCAGTCAGTCACTATGCCCGCATAGCTCCATCCTTCTGCACAGCAATCTACTAAGTAAAATTCCAAAAATCATTCAAAAAGCAATTATTAGAACATCCCTTAATTGTGTACTGTGTGTTTGTGTGTACGAAGTCTCGCTGAGGTCTCGCGCAACTCTCCTGTTGTTTACCTCCAGAAATAGAAGGCAGCACCGGCTCGGAAGGTGTGCGGATTGACGGCGTAGTTTGGCATGATCTGGTAGTTCTTTGGCGTCTTTTTCATAAAGAGATAACTGAAGTTCTGCCATTCTGCGAAGAAGCGCAAATGAATGTGCTTGACGAAGAAATTGCCGTAGAGGTTCATTTCCGGATAGTTTCCCACTTTCACCTGGTCCTGCAGGCAGAATTGACCCGTGGCAGGATTGAGAACGGTGGCGTAGTAGCGCGTATGGAAGCGGATATTCACGCCCATTTGCGCGTACATGGCCTTGAACCACCAGCCGTGATAATAGAGATTACTATGGAGCGTGATGGCCGGCAATGGGAGCACGGAATCGCTGGAGAGCTGATAAGCCACGTTGTTTTCCCAATTGAGCCATGGCGTGGTGAGATCGGCTCGAAGTTCCGCGGAGAGCACCTGTATATTGCCATCATGCTGCACGGGATAACCATCTTGCGCGAAGTAGATATATCGTGTGATATTTTCAAAGCCCACTTTTCCTCGGAGCTTGACCCATTGGCTTGGGTAGCACACCTCGCCGCCCACGAAGAAGCGATAGGTCTTTTGAAAATCGTTGTCCCAGAGATAGTGGTTGGAGCGATAGTGCTGCAAATACCAAGACGGCGTCTCATTCTTGACGTAAGCACTGGCCCGGAGCACGAGTGAATCTTTGGGCAGCGGAATAGTGGCATCCACGTTGCCATTCACCTGAAACTCGCCCAGCTTGTAGCCCAGAAGGCAGATATCGCCGTTGGCATAGTAGTGGAACCATCGTCCCTCACGCATATAAATAGAGCCGCCCACCATGGTATTGTTCATCCATTTGCCTCCCATCACGGTGTCGGGCATCTGGTGCACGGTGTAGATATGATGAGCGAGGAACGTGTCGATGGGGAGCTCTTCGTACTGCGGCGTTTTGTATCTTACGCGCTGATTCTCATTGGTGACGTACGCCGTGGCGCCAAACCGCAGAGCACGATTGAACTGCTCGTTGAGCGTCACTGAGAGCGTATTGCGAATATTGAGCGTATTGGCGGAGTCGTTGGTCTGTTTGCGATTGAGGAACGTATCGTCGAAATAGTTCTGGCTGGCTGTTTTCTCGATATACCTGCGCCGCGAGTTGTTTACCTCAAAGACGTGATTGAACGTGAGCATCGGAATCTCCAGCGTGTCCTTTTGCTTGGTGAGCGTGTAGTGATGATCGAGAAAACCGGCGATATAGCTGAAACCCGACATGCCGTGCATTCTCACCGGCAGATCTTCCGCCTCCAAAGCGCCACCCACCTGCGCAGGATCCACCAAACCACCGTTCTCAAAATTACTCAGATTATTGAACGTAACAGCCGCATGTAACCCATAATGACGCCCATCATAACTGCCGTTGACGTATCCATTAAAGAGCTTGCCTTCCTGATTGAGATAGCGTCCCGGGGCGGTGAGATAATTGAGCACCACGCCAATGTTGGTGCGAGGTTTGATATTGCCCGTGAACGAGAAATGGATATCGTTTTCCTCGTGATAGCGCTTGAAGGTTTTCTTATACGTGATGTCGGAATACGCGATCGACGTGCGATGATATTCCACGTCCCGCGGCGTGATGATGAGTGGCTCGTAGGCGTTTCCAAAGAGAAAATCCATCTTTGGGCGCACGTTTCCCAGCAGTTGCAAACCGCCGTGCAACCAATCATTATTGGTGTTGCCGCTTGAGGATAGCAAACCGTTTCCGGAACGATCAAAATAGAGTTTCGATTGAGCAGGAGATACCAGATTGCCATTGTGCGACCAGGCCATTGAATGATCGTAAAGCAGACTGCGCAACGCAAAATTCTCCGGGAGCGTGTCCACTGCCACGGTATCGGCAATGCCGTAGTCGTTCGTCATTTTCCACGCACGAACTTCGCCCTTCACTTTCTTCTTCGGGGCAGATGTATCTTGGGCATACACGGTCATGCAGGCGAGCATAATGCCCGCGAGCAGGAAGATGAAACGTATGTGTTGCCAAGTGCGCATATTCGTGCAATATATAAAAATAGGGTGCAAAATTACTACATTTTTTTGGATTATGCAAATAATAAAGAAAAAAAACGCACGTAAGGGGGAAAAAGAGGTATGGCAGGGATTATATGTTGTAAAACATATGCAATTTGTATGGCAAATATTTGCGTATTCCATAAAAAAGCAGTACCTTTGCACACCCGTTTGTATGCTCTTTGCGCAAAAGGTACCCGTTATTGCGGTAAAAAACCCATAGAAAACACATAAACAATACACAATAATACTAAAAACACAATGAGTTACTTAAATTTCGACAAGAAATTGCTGGTTAACCTGGATCGTTCGTTAGGCAAGGAGATGATTCGCACGAATCGTTCCGGCGCCTACAACTCGACCACCCTGGTTGACTGCAATACGCGCAAGTACCATGGCCAACTTGTGCTGCCCCTTCCCGAACTTGGTGACGACAACTATGTGCTCCTGAGTTCGCTTGATGAAACGGTGATTCAGCATGGTGCCGAGTTCAATCTGGGCATCCACAAGTATGGCGAGAATAATTTCTCTCCGAACGGTCACAAGTACATTCGCGAGTTTGATTGCGAGGTAATCAGCAAGACCATCTACCGTGTGGGTGGCGTGATCCTCCAGAAAGAGCGCATGCTCGTTAGTTTTGAACCTCGCGTGCTTATTCGCTACACGCTTTTGGAAGCACATTCAGCTACCACGCTTCGCTTCCGTCCGTTCCTTGCTTTCCGTTCGGTGAACGAGTTGACGCATGAGAATGGCCGTGCCAACGCAGAAATGCAGGCAGAAACGAATGGCGGAAGCTGCCAGATGTATCCTGAGTTCCCACGCCTTTATATGCAGTTCTCAAAGAAATGCGAGTACGTGCACAATCCGCTCTGGTACAAGGGTATTGAATACCAGAAAGAGCAGGAGCGTGGCTTCGATTATAAGGAAGACAACCTCGTTCCTGGCTATTTCGAATTGCCAATGAAGAAGGGTGAATCAGTAATCTTCTCTGCCGGTATTTCTGCCGTAAATACGCGTACTCTTACCTCTACGTGGGGCAAGGAGATGGAGCGCAGAAATGCTCGTACCGACATGTTTGCAACACTCAAGAACAGCGCTGCTCAATTCTATAAGCGCGAGGGCGACAAGTGCTATCTTTTGGCAGGCTACCCTTGGTTCCATGCTACGGCACGTGAGGAGTTCTTCTCTCTGCCAGCCTGCACCCTTGGCATTAATCGTCCTGAATATTGGGACGCCATCATGAACTGCACCGCAGTGCCTGAGGTTCGCGCCTTCCTGGAGGGCCGTTATGAAGATATCCGCCTCCGCGATATGGACGAACCGGATGCTATCCTTTGGTTCGTTCGCTGCGCACAGCAATACGCTGCTCATGTGGATATTCGTGAAGCTGCTTCATTCTACGGCAAGATTGTGCTTGATATCATTGATTTCCTGCGCAAGAACAACCACCCACGCATGTTCCTCCATCCAAATGGTTTGCTTTGGGTAGACGGCACCAGCCGCCCTGCCACCTGGATGAACGCCGTGGAATATGGTCGTCCAATCACGCCTCGCACCGGCTACGTAGTTGAGATCAATGCCCTTTGGTATAACGCCCTCATGTTTGGCGTTGAAGTGCTCCGCACCTTGGGTAAGGACACGCAGGCCGACTTGATGGAATATCAGGCTGAGATTACGAAGAATGCTTTTGTTCAGACCTTCTGGAACGGCTTCTATCTTGACGATTACGTAGTGGACAGCTACCACGACAAGGAGGTTCGTCCAAATCAGATCTGGGCGGCTTCATTGCCATACTCACCACTCGACCGCAAGCAGCAGAAAGCAGTGGTGGATATCTGCACGAAAGAGTTGCTCACCCCACGCGGTTTGCGTACCATTTCGCCTAAATCGGGCAGCTATCGTCCGGTGTACATCGGCGGTCAGTTGGAGCGCGATCGCAATTTCCACAACGGACCTGTATGGCCTTTCACTATTGCCGCATACGCAGCCGCGTACATGCGAGTATATAAGATGTCTGGCGTCAGCTTCATCCAGCGTGCTTTGGTTGGTTTCGAGCAAGAGATGTCGGAGCTCTGCATCGGCACCCTCAACGAGATCTACGACGGCAACCCTCCTTACAAGGGACACGGAGCCATGTCGTATGCTCCGTCCGTTTCGGCCGTTATCTCCATGTGCAACACGCTCGAAGAATACAAGGCCGAGCTTGAAAAGAAAATGGGTTTATAAATAAAAGTGCAGTAATTTATGAACTATCGTGCCAACGAGCGCAGAATAAATTTATTTATTATGCCGAGTGCAGCCGATAGAGCATAGTTTAATATAATTAAAGTATGAAAGCATTAATGTTTGGTTGGGAGTTTCCTCCTCACGTATTCGGAGGACTTGCAACGGCCAGCTATGGTATCACCAAAGGCATGTCCGAGCAACCCGACATGGACATCACGTTTGTGGTGCCTAAGCTTTGGGGCGACGAAGATCGTTCTTTCGTTAACCTGATTGCAGCATGCAATGTGCCTATCGTTTGGAAAGACGTTAATTGGGACCAGGTGAATGCCAAAATGGGCAATATCCAGAGTCCGGACGATTATTTCCGTTATCGCGATCATGGCATCCATTATAATTATAACCGTATTGGCACCGACGAGCTGGGCTGTGTGGGCTTTGCCGGCGGTTATCCAAGCAACCTCGTTGAGGAGATTGGCAACTATGAAGCCGTAGCTTCTGTGCTGGCACACACCCTCGATTTCGTCGTGATCCACAGCCACGACTGGCTCACCTATCCTGCCGGTTGTTTTGCTAAACAGATCACCGGTAAGCCACTCACTATCCACGTGCACGCTACGGATTTCGACCGCTCACGTGGCAATGTGAACCCTACCGTTTTCTCTATTGAGAAGCGCGGTATGGACATGGCCGATCATATCATGTGCGTTTCCGATCTTACGGCACGCACCGTGATTGAGAAATATGGTCAGGATCCACGCAAGGTGTCTACCGTCCATAATGCCGTTTATCCACTCGAGAACCGCAGCGAGTTCGTGAAGCGCGAGCGCAAGGATAAGGTGGTTACTTTCCTTGGTCGTATCACAATGCAGAAAGGCCCAGAGTTCTTCGTAGAGGCTGCTGCACGCGTGCTCGAAAAAACCGACGGCGTACGTTTCGTCATGGCGGGTTCTGGCGATAAGATGCAAGAGATGATCGATTTGGCGGCTAAACGCGGCATCTCAGATAAGTTCCACTTCCCGGGCTTCATCCGCGCCAAGCAGGTGCAGGAGATGCTCTGCCAATCGGACGTCTACATCATGCCTTCCGTTTCCGAACCATTCGGTATCTCTCCGCTCGAAGCCATGCAGGTAGGCTGCCCGTCCATCATCTCACATCAGTCTGGTTGCGCAGAGATCCTTTATCACGCCATCAAGACGGATTATTGGGACATCGACGCCATGGCCGACGCTATCTATGCCATCGTGAAGTACCCTGCTATGTATAAATCACTCAGTGTACTCGGCGAGGAAGAAGTCAACAACATCAAATGGTACGACGCCGGACTCAAGATTCGCAAGATCTACGACCAGGTACTCGGTCACTAATTTACATCTTTAAGCCCCTTGGGCGAACATTTAATCATTAACTCATTAAATCATTCCAATATGAGAACTCTCAGTTTTTGCTTTTTAATGCATGCTCCATATCGTTTGAAAAGATATCGCTTCTTTGATATTGGTCAAGACCACTACTACTACGACGATATGCAATCAGAGGAGCATATGAATTGGCTCGTTAACACTTCTTATAAGCCATTGCTCTGCACCGTTAAGGATATGGTGGAAATGTCGCACGGCAAGTTCCATTGCGCTTTCGCCATCTCAGGCGTTACCCTCGAGCTCCTCGAGCAGCACAACCCTGAAATCATTGATCTCCTCAAGGAACTGGTGGCAACCAAAGCCGTTGAACTTGTGGCTACTCCTTATGGCTATTCTTTCGCTGCTGAGTACGCTCCTGCCGAGTTCGCTCACCAGCTCGAGCGCGAAGCTGCCAAGATCGAAGAGATCTTCGGCACGAAGCCTACCACCCTCTGGAACACTGAACTCCTCTACAACGATGAGATCGGCGAGCAAGTGGCTAAGCTTGGTTACAAGGCCGTTATGATGGAAGGTGCCAAGCAGTTGCTCTCTTGGCGTTCTGCCAATTATGTTTATCAATCAGCTGCTGCCAAGGGCCTCAAGCTCCTCATGCGCAACGGCGCACTCAGCGACGAAATGCAGTTCCATTTCTCTGATCCACAGTGGTACAATTTCCCAATGGACGCTGAGAAATATGCCAACCAGATCGCGGCTATCGAAGGTGAAGAACCAGTGGTTAACCTCTGGATGCCTGCGGAAGCATTTGGCGTACTCCAAAACGCTGGCACCGGTATCTTCGATTTCCTCAAGGCTCTCCCATACTTCTGCCTCGAGCGTCAGATTGGCTTCGCAACGCCTGCTGAGGCTGTGAAGAAGAATGCTGCGTCAGAAGTTATTCCTGTGCCATACGCTACCACTTGGTGCGGCGAGGGTAAAGACCTTTCTATGTTCAATGGCAACGACCTCCAGCACGAGGCGCTCGAGAAGCTCTATGCTGTTACCGAACGCGTACGTCTCTGCAAGGATATTGCCCTCCGTCGCGACTGGTACGTGCTCCAATCTGCTGATCATTTCCGCTACATGAACCACGTGGACGCTGGCAATACCAGCTATGAATCAGCTTACGATGCGTTCATCAATTATATGAACATCCTCTCCGACTTCCTCCTTCGCGTGGAAGAGCAGTACCCAACCACCATTGAGAACGAAGAGCTCAACGAACTCCTCAAAACGATCAACAATCAGGAGGCTGAGATCTCCCGCTTGGAGAAGGAACTGGCTGCGGCTAAGAAAGCCACCAAAGTGGCTGCCAAGCCTGCCGAAGCTAAACCAGAGAAGCCAACTGCAAAGAAAGTTGCTCCTGCAAAAAAAGCAGCCAAGAAATAAGACATATTGCCACGTTTAGCGTGCTAAAACAACTAAAATCTGCACCGATTGCCTCTTATGGTAGTCGGTGCATTTTTTGATGTACATGCGTCCTAAACAATGCGAAAATGTAGAAAAAATGACGGAATGTGTGGAAAACTGTACAAAAACAGTTCCTGTATGCCCAAAAATTTGGCAGACTCAGAAAAAAGATGTAACTTCGCACTATTCTTACGAATAGCGCATGCTGAATATATGCCGAATTTACAAACAACAATCTTATACAATATGACACAGATTTTTACCTCAATCAAGAAAGGCGTGATGATGCTGATGCTGAGCATGATCAGTCTTTTTGCTTATGCACAGCAGGAGATCTCCGGCATCGTGGTTGACGAAAGCGGCGAGCCTCTGATTGGCGTAAGTATTCAGGTTAAGGGAACGTCAACTGGTACGATTACCGACTTCGACGGTAACTACACGATTGCTGCAACGGCAAGTGATGTATTGGTGTTCTCTTACATTGGTTATGCCAACCAGGAAGTGAAAGTAGGCAACCAAAAAGTGGTGAAAGTAACCATGAGTGAAGACACCCAGAAAATTGAAGAAGTGGTGGTTGTGGGTTACGGCCAGATGAAGAAGAACGACCTTACCGGTTCTGTTTCTTCCGTAGGCAATGACGCTCTCGTGGCTAAGGGCACCACCGGTGTAGTAGAGGCCCTCCAGGGTTCAGTGGCAGGCGTGAACATTACCCAGTCAACGGGTCGTGTAGGCGGCGGTTTCGACATTGAAATCCGTGGTAAATCATCCACCAACTCCGATACCAAGCCTATCTACGTGGTAGATGGTATCATTTGCGATGATATCGAATGGCTCAATCCTTCAGATATTGAGCGTATCGACGTGCTCAAGGATGCTTCTTCTACGGCTATTTATGGTTCACGTGCAACGGCCGGTGTCGTACAGGTGACCACCAAGTCGGGCTCTTCGCAGGGCAAGAAAGAGAAAGCTCCTCGCATCAGCTACGACATGTACGTTGGTGTGGTGAACGCCGCTCGCATGAATGATATTTTCATGGACGGTCAGGAGTTCTATAACTATCGTTTCCTCAAGTTCCTTGGTTATGCCGGCGGTTCAGCCATCCCAAGTAGCGGTCAGCCTGTGTATACGATGGCTGGCTACGAGCAGATGGCACTTTATAATGATGGCCTGACGGAGTCTACCGCGCAGTACGGTGGTCAGTATCGTATGAAGGAGATCCTTAAGAGTGGGCAGACGGTTAACTGGCGTGATCTGGTGATGCGTCAAGGTTTCCAGCAGAACCACTACGTGGCAGTAAACGGCTCTTCTGAGCACGTGGCATACCACATGGGCGTAGGCTACAATCAAGATAAGGGTATCTACATCGGTGATGAGCAGAAGCGTATCAACATCAAGGGTTCAATGGATATCAATATCAATAAATACGTACAGGCAGGCTTGAATATCAACGCCAGCTGGCTGGGCAATACCTATGCCAACGATGATGCGGTGAAGATTGCCTATCGTATGAATCCATTCATGCAGCCTTTCGACGAAGACGGCAATATCATTGAGAAGCCGGGTGCATTTGAGGCGTTGGGTTCGATTAGCAAAAACCAGTTCTCTGACCAGGTAACTCCTCTCCTTTATATGGAGAACCGCACCAGAGAAAAAGATTCATGGCGTGCGATGGGTAACCTCTACCTGCAGGTAACTCCAGTGAAGGGTTTGCAGATCAAGACGCTCTTTGCGCCAAGTTATTCCAATAGCACCATTGGCCAGTTTGACGACACTAAAGTGACAGACTACAAGACCAATGAGGCGCAACTTACCAAGCGCCAGTGGTTCCATTACACATGGGACAACACCATCAGCTATGCAGAAACCTTCAAAGAGAAGCACAGCATTAACCTGATGGCACTCTATTCCATCACCGGCATGCAGTACAACTACAACTATTTCAAGTACACCGGCGTAATGGACGGTTCGCTTTGGTACAACTTGGCAACAGGCACCTATGACGCAGCCAACAGCTCCTCTGACTATCAGATGAACCGAATGATGTCGGCCGCTCTCCGTGCCAACTATTCCTACGCAGGTCGCTACATGGTAACCGCCACCGTCCGCGCCGACGGCTCTTCCAAGTTTGCCAAGGGACACCGTTGGGGCTTCTTCCCTTCAGTGGCATTGGCATGGCGTATGTCGGAAGAGCAATGGATGCAGGACGCCAATTGGCTCACCAACATGAAGTGGCGTCTCTCGTATGGTATGACAGGTAACAACACCGGCATCGGCAACTACGCTACAATCCAATCCATAGCCGGACCTATTTACTATCCTTTCGGTGGCAGCTACGATACGGGCTACTATCCTAACGCCATCATCGACCCTAACCTCTCGTGGGAGAAATCAGCCGAGTGGAATGCAGGTGTCGACTTCGGTTTCTTGCGCGACCGCATCACGGGTACGATTGATTTCTACAACAAGGTATCCAGCGATCTGCTCTACTCCGTTGAGTTGCCTCTCGAGGCTGGTGGCCAGAAGGTGGTTACCAACGTAGGTTCTGTGCTCAACCGCGGTATTGAGTTTGGCTTGAAGACCGTGAACGTAGAGAAGAACGGCTGGCATTGGGAAACCAGTTTCACCTTGGCGCACAACCACAACGAGGTGGTGGAAATCAATGGTTCTGGTACCGACCTTCCTAATGATGGTCTCTTCATTGGCCACTCTATCAACAATGTATATGAATATCAGTGGGATGGCATCGTCAGCGACCAACCAATGGTTGTTCCAGATAACGACATTGCCAAGAGCAAAGGCTTTACGCCTGGTGCTGAGGTGAAAGAAGCCGACTACTACTATGCATGCTATGGATGGACGGAAGGTCAGCCTATCATCAAAGACGTAGATGGCGACGGCAAATTCTCTGCAGCAGATAAGCGCATCTACTCCAGCGATCCTAAGATCACCGGTAGCTTGACCTCTTCTTTGTCGTGGAAAGGATTGGAATTCAGCTTCTCGCTGTATGGCAAGGTAGGACAGATCCTTTCCTCTGCTTTCTATGGCGAATATCTCAACTATTCCGATCGTGGCCGTATGCGTATGAATATGGACTACTACATCCCTGCCGGCACGCTGATTGACTGCGATGGCATGGATCCAGCTACGGGTCTCTACATCAACCCTGTCTTCCAAACCAGCACGCATTATGGTGCTTACCCTCTGCCCAACAACGCAGGTGCCAACTCTGGTATTGGCAACGCCTACTGGCTGGATGGTTGCAACAAGTTGGTGGACGCCAGCTTCCTCAAGATCAAGTATATCACGCTGGCCTACTCTCTGCCTAAGAAGTATTTGGATAAGGCACATATGCAGAAACTGCGTATCTACTGCACCGTTACCAACCCTGCCGTATGGACGAAGTATCGCGGCTTCGATCCTGAATGGGCCAACGCTTCGCTGCATAACGATGCACCAAGCACCATCACAACGCAGGTCGGTTTGAATATTAAGTTCTAATCCTCTAAAAGTTTAGATTATGAAAAATATTAAATATATAGTATGTGCTCTTCTTTTGGGCACCATGACGCTGACCGGCTGCGCGGACTGGCTCGATCCAGACAACAAAAAGGCAGCCAATCAAACGGCAGAGGATGTGCTCAGCAAAGACCCATCCAAGCTGCGCGTATATGCTTATTCGCTGCTGAAGCCTGTTGTATCTCGTGTGGACGTATACGAAGAGGGCGTAGACCTTTATATGGCCAGCAATAAGAAAAGTGGTACTCAGTTCGACCAATACACCTTCACCGCTGAGAACGACGACGTAAAGAAATTCTACGCAGATCTCTATTCTTGCATCAACATGGCCAATGCCTGCATCTTTTATGATACAGATGGCCAATATACGGCAGAGATGAAGTTCGTTCGCTCCTATTGCTATTATATTCTCTCTCAGCAGTTTGGTTCTGTTCCTTACGTGACGGAGTATATCAATAATGCGAACCGCAGTTACCCACGTACTCCTCTCAATGAGATGTACGCCAATATGATCCAAGAGTTGGAAGACCTGACAACAGATGCCACGTTGCCAGACAGCGACACTAAGGGCGTAGCATCGCAACGTGCAGCCAAAGCGCTTTTGGCTAAGGTTTGCCTGGCCGCAGGTTGGGATTTGGACGTGAAGATGGTGGATCCATTGGCAGGAACGTACACCGTATCTGCTACTACGTATTTCGACAAAGCCCTTACAGCAGCAAAATTGGCTATCAATGATGAAGCGCTTTCTCTGACGTTTGAAGAGAAATGGAGCCCAGCCAACGAAGGCAATGCAGAGGTTATCTTTGCCGTACAATACGAGCGCGCAGGCTTCCCTGGCGACATCAAGAA
This sequence comes from Paludibacteraceae bacterium, assembly GCA_045600985.1. Lineage (GTDB taxonomy): Bacteria > Bacteroidota > Bacteroidia > Bacteroidales > Paludibacteraceae > Colicola. Next base: position 48,892 of record JAZRYY010000009.1, on the reverse strand, counting down.
GGGTGGCCATGGACTGCAGAACACCTTCGGCAGCTACTATGGCGACTGCGCTGGTACGGGTGAGAAATACGTGAATGGTTTACACGCCAGCAACCCTAAGTCTTCTTATCTTTGGGATGCCAATGATACTCGCTACGATGGCACATTCATGACCACGATGTATAATTCCACGCAAGGCGGCTGGGGCACAGAGGGCTACTACGCCTACTATAACGTAGCAGCAGCCAATCAGGCCTCCCTTCCCGTAGCTATGCGCGTCTTCCCTGGTACGGCCAATACCTCTTTGGCAACGGCTTATCAAGCCGCGCACGCAGAGCAGCTGAGCAAGGGCGAGTGCGTCAATGATCCACAGGTGATGGTGATGTCGTATCCTAACGCATGGGTAAATGGCAAATCGCAGGAATATATGGGCTTTGTGAACAACAACCCTGGCATGTTTGCTGCGCCGGTTGTGAAGAAATTCGATGACCCACAATCAGAGAACATCTCCACCAATATGACCAGTGGTTATCGCGATATCGTGGTGCTCCATCTCTCGGATATCTACCTGGTAGCAGCAGAAGCCGCGCTGATGGCCAATAAGAAGGCAGATGCAGAGACCTTTATTAATAACGTGCGTACACGCGCGTATGGCGCTGCCAATGATGTGCATTTCGGCTCATATACCCCAGCCTATGCTTCACTGGCTCTCTATTCCTCTTTCCATGCAGAGGACATCGATCTTCTTTTGGATGAGCGTGCACGCGAACTCTATGCAGAGGGACACCGCTGGATGGACTTGCGTCGTACCAAGCAATTGCTGCGCTACACGAACATTTTCAACTATGAGATTGCAGGTGCTGCATCAGGTCGCGTGAAATGGTATCGTCCTATTCCTCAGGCTGAGATCAACTCTAATAGTGCCATCTCAGAAGCAGACCAAAACGAAGGGTATTGATTCTACGCTACATACGTATAACGGGGCACTGCAGTTGATGTGCCCCCTAAATAAAAAAGATTATGAAAAAGATATATTTTTTGATAGCACTTGCAGGTATCGCATTGTCGGCATGTAAGCCTGCAGTGGTGGAAGAGCCCAAAGAGCCTGCCGCATTGATGGCGCAAGGCAGTTATGAAGGCACATGGACCATCGTTTCTTCCGATGTATCCTTTGGCGTAGACGGCAAACTGGAAGGCATCGCCGGTACACTCAGTATTGATACCGTGTCCACCAAAGAAGAAGAATTGCATATGGCCAAGATTACAATCTACCGCGGCGCTCTCTCGGAAACTGAAACAGAAACTTGGGAGAAGACCGCCATCGCCAATATCGCGCATGCCGCCGGTGATGTGGTATTCAACAACGATCTTGCGTCCAATGGTTTCGGCTCTATCTTCTATGGCAGAACGTTGAACGAGATGCAGCAGGTAACCATCTCATGCGCGTTCACGGATAAGATTGCGGATCCTGCTCACCCGGGTAAGAAAAAGAACGTTGTTAACAGTTATGTTTTCAAAGGAAACAAACAATAAAAACTTTTTATAATTAACATTTTTTACTAACTAAAATCCAACAAAAATGAAAAAAATTTTCCTTTTTGCAGCTGCTCTCATGGCCAGCGTGAGCATGATGGCAGACGTTGATTTCGCTTACAACAAGGGCGAAGGTGATGTATTGGCAGATGGTACTACCACTATGAGTGCTACCCAAGCCTCTATCCCTGCCGGAGAGGTGATGGCGCAGGGCACTCACTTCACCGTAAAGAACAAGTTCGCCGTAGACTACAAGACTGTAGGCGTGATGGCTGATACGGCCTACTCACACATCGACATCAACGGCACCGTTGTTGATTTCACCAACAATCGCGTTCAGGGCCAGACCAACCCAGTGAAGGTAGACGGTTTGACGATGCCTTCAGGTGGCGCATGCTACGAGTTGACCGTTGATCAGGATGGCTATTTCGTAGTATTCGTAAAGGCTACTCGCAACAAGCAGCAGTTCGTATTCGAGAACGTAACCGAGGCAGCCGGCGTAGCCGTTGCAACTCCAATCGAGTTCCACTACAACTTCATGTCCAACAACACCTCAGAGACGTTCTTCGGTAAGGAGAATGGCACCAATGGTCTTGCAGAAGTTTACTTCAAGGGCGACGAAGGTGGCGAATTGCACCAGGCTCCAGGTACTCCAGCAGCCATGTACGCCAACAGCGGTTATGGCATCGATGGCTGCGGCTTCTTGATGTTCAAGGTGTTGAAGGACTACGCTCCTTACGTATTCGGTACATGGGGTTCAAAGATGATGGCAGCCGGTTTTGCCTTCGTTCCTGAAGCAGATTTCGCTAACCTCAGCATCGTAGCTAAGGGTTCAGCAACCGCAGAGAAGACCTATGCAGACGCTACCCTCTGGCCAGCAGCTGAGCAGGTTATTTCAGACCTTAGCGTAACTCCTAAGAAATTCAAGATCAACGCAACCATGCCAGAAGCATGGATGAACGATACCACCCGTGGCTACAACGCAGAAAGCACCACCAAGAAGAAGTGCTCTGTATACATCTGGGCAGACGGTGTTGATGGCAAGATCTACGAGATGGCAGCAGTGAAGGACGCAGCAGGTGCTCAGACCAACGAGTTCACCTACACCTTCGAAAGCTCTGTAGCTGAAAAGATCAACTGCATCTTCATCAACGGTACCAAATGGGACGGCGACGCCAACCAGACCGTAGACATCACGAACCTCACAGAAGGTGAGCACTGCTACGTAGTAACTGCTGGCACAGGCAAGGCAACTGTAGAGGCTTGCAGTTCTGCAGTTGAGAACATTGAGCTCAATGAGGTGAGCGATAAGTTCATCCACGAGGGTCACCTCTACATCCAGAAGAATGGCGTTATCTACAACGCTATGGGCGCAATCGTAAAATAAGATGATCCCAAACGTCGCATAAGCGGCAAAAAAAATGAGGGTGCACCAATGCGGTGCATCCTCTTTTTTGATGTAAAGACGTTTGCCGGAAGGCGCGACAGCTAAACGCGTGAACGGAGTTTCTTCTTAATGGAAGAACTGACCAATCTTACGCAGGTTCTTGCATAAAACGGTGCAAAGAACAGGCATGTGATTGCTCTTCATCACCATGCAGTCCTCTTTCTTCTTGCGCGTGATGCTGCGGAGATTACGGTTGCTCACCCCGCCAAGCGACATATTGATGAGGCACTGGGGGATGTACGCCTTCTTATATTTCTTTTGCGAAAAGGCGCGAAGGATGAAGTCGTAATCCGCAGAGATCTTGTAGCTCAGATTGTAAAGCCCCACCTCGTCGTAGACGCTCTTGCGGCAATAGAGGGTAGGGTGCGGAGGCATCCACCCCAGCGAGAGATCATGCGCATGGAAAGGATTGCTGACCCAGTTGCGAACGACGTGCAGCTCGCGGTCGATATCGGTATAACGGCAATAGACGAGATCACCATAGGTGAGGTCTGCGCCGGTCTCTTGGAAGGTCTTAACGATTGTGGCAATCACGTCCTGATCGGTGAGGCAGTCATCGCTATTGAGAATACCGATGATGTCGCCCGTCGCCAAACGGATACCCTTGTTGATGGCATCGTATATTCCCTTGTCGGGTTCGGAAATATACCGCACGTTGCTGTTGCCTGCCGCGTAATCGCGGATAATAGGCATGGTGGCGTCAGCAGATTCACCATCGATGATGATGTGCTCAATGTTGCTGTAAGTCTGACGCTCTACCGAACGCAAAGCGCGTGTGAGTGTGGCGGCCGAATTGTAAGTGACTGTAATAATGGATACTTTCATGTATCTTTCGTTTTTGAGTATGATTGAGTATAATATTGATTGATTGTTTCTTATGTTCAGCAGGGCTTTTATGTATGGGCGCCTGCATAGACGTCCTCGTAGAACGCTTTGGTTTGCTGGTAGGTGTTATCCCAGGAGAAACGTGCAGCATTGGCAAAACCTTTGGCTTGCAACTCGCTTCGCGACAGGCTTCCATTCTTGAGTTGCCGCACGAAATCCGCCATCGTCTCTGCCGGCTTGGGGTCAGTCGCACGGAAAAGAAGGGCCGCATCGCCCGCCACTTCCGGAATGGACGACGCCTCCATCGCCACCACCGGACAACCCGCTTTCATTGCCTCCAGCACCGGTATGCCAAAACCTTCGTAGGCCGAAGGGTAGAGAAGTGCCAGCGCTTCGTTATAGAGGCGGTTGAGCGACTGATTGGGCACACCATTGAGCACCGTGTACTGCGAAGGACTGAGCCGCTGCTCCACCCATGCCTGCTCCTGCTCGGAGAGACGACCACCCACGATCATCAGATGTTGCTTCGAGAGCGCCGCTGTCTCCACAGCCAACTGGAAGTTCTTGTACGCAATACGGTTACCCACGTAGAGCAGATAGCCCTTGTTCTCCACCTCCGGCAGGGGTTGGAAATGACTGCTCACACCGTTGTACACCACTCGCACGCGACGCTCATCCATCCATGGATAAGCCGCCAAAAGGTCTTTCTTCGTGTGCTCCGACACGCAAATAACGCCCGCCGAACGCTTCAATGCCCGCTGCTCCTCCCAGCAATGAACAGCCTTAGGCAGACCCTTGCGGAAGAAATGGTACGTCATGTCGTGCACCGTGGTGATATTCAGCACCCGCGGATCATCCATCGTCCTGAAATACGACGAATGAAAAAGCATAGTTTGCTGGTCTGTCGGGACTACCCGACGATATCTCTCAAAGTGTCGTACCGGCATCATAGTGAGCACCTCGTCGGGGATTTGCAGTTCCCGGCGACAGAGGTTATCGCATGGGTAGTCCAGCACCTGCTTGGTGAAGCTGTTGTCTACCAGAGCGCGTTGCAGGAGTTCCTGCCACACTACGGATATACCGCCGGTGCGCTGGATGCGAAATACTATGTTGTCAAATACGACGTGCATATTTATTGTTAAATCGTGAATGCGTTAATTCGTGAAGGAGGGTTAACCATTGCTCCATGATAACGTCCTCGGCAAAGTGCTGATGGGCGTAATCATAGGCTGCCTGACCCGCCAACTGACGACGTGTCTCATCCTCTATCATCGCAGAGATAGCCTCCGCCAGAGCTTCTATATCATTATTGGGCACGAGTATACCCCGCTCCGGTGTGATGAGTTCAGCCGGTCCCTGCGGACAATCAAAAGCGACGCATGGCATGCCGCACCACATCGCCTCAATCAGGGCCAGAGGCAAACCCTCATAGCGCGACGAGAGGGCCATCAACGAAGAACTGGTATACACGCTGAGCATGTCGGTTTGTGCACCAATGAGCGTCGCGTTCTTGAGCTGCAGATCCTCTTTGAGGCGTGCCAACGTTGCGCGTTCCGGTCCGTCCCCCACGATCTCCAATGTCCAATCCGGATGTCGCTGTTCCACGTATTGCCAAGCCTTGAGCAACCGATCAAAACCCTTCTGCGGGTGCAATCGTCCCACCCCAATCACCGTCTTCTTTCTGCCTGCATAGCCAATCGGTTTGTCGGTACCAACCGACTCTGCGGGGACTACCCCGCATGGGTTAGGGATACATTGTACGTGCTTGCAACCGCTCTTCTGCCAGGCCTGGAGGTCGGCCTCCGTGAGACAAACGAAGTGTTTGAGGCGCTGAACATCGCGTAGGAGGGCATAGTTGCGGAGCTTACCGAGCAACGTCCAAAAGAGCCCTTTATGATAGGCTTCCAGGCGCAACTGCCGCTCGTTTTTGGAGAAGTGGATCTCCGCCATAGTGGCACAGGGGAGTGTGCTCAAAAAGGCTATTTCTTTGCCACAGAGCGATATACATACGTCCACGGATTGCTCGCGTATGAGCTGCACAAGGGCGGTTTTATAGATGCGTTGCTTGCGCATGTGCTGCCAAAACTTATACGGCAGTGGTGACCCAAACTCCGCATCGAAATTGATGTTCAGTTCTTTTATCTCCACGCGCTCATGGAGCGGGAAATGGGCTTTGGGCAGACCCTGTGGCGTGGCCTCTGTAGTAGCCACGATGAGCCGGTAATCGGTGTGTATAGCAAGCCAATTGAGCTTCTGCGTGAGTACACGTTCCATGCCGCCTTGCCGGAAGATATGAGGTATGCAATAGAGGAGGGTCATGGGATACGTTTGAGGGCTTGATTAAACAAATAAACGAGGTGCGACAACCACCCAAACTCTTTCTCCTCCTGCCATATACTGAGGGCGCTCTTTTTGCCGGCCTTACTCACGTTACCGGCCTTGATGGCGTGATAATGGTAGCCGCAAATACACCTCTTCTGCCAACAGGTAAGCTCCTTCACCCCGCATGACTTGCTGGTCATCAGGTACCACCTGACAATGGCGTGATCTTCGATGACGTTCTGCCCGCGAGATGCGGCTGCGCCCGACACTTTCACCTGATGCTGGCGGAAATGGTTGAGCTTCTTTGCCACGTAACAAACTGTTGCACGGCTACCGCTGTTGCTGCCCATGGCCAAACAGATCCAGAAGAGGCGGTCGCCGCTGGCCCGATAGGCCTGACACATTTTCAGGGCTGGAAAGATGACCGCTTCGCTGCGACGGAACACAACGGCACTGGCGTTGCAGATATGGTTGTAGCCCAATAGATACTCCTTGGTGAAGGTGTTGCCATCCATCACAAAATCCGTCTTCCAGGGGCGAGTGCACGTACGAGGGATGGCGTTGTTATGTTCATCCACCCATTCTGATGCACAGAAAGCCAAGGCGGCTTCGGGGTGCTGATCCAGCTTGTCTACCAATGTTTGCAGCAGGTCGGAATCGGCCCAATCATCGCTCTCCGCGATCCAAACGTATTCACCCGTGGCCAATTGAAGACCTTTCTCCCATTGGATGAACGTGTTGCCGGAGTTGGTGGCGTTGATAAGAACCTCCTTCACCTTCGGATGCCGGGCATACGTATCCAAGATCTGGCGACTGTGGTCGGTGGAGGCGTCGTCGAGCATGATGATCTCGAAATCGCCAAACGACTGCCGCAGCACACTTTCAATACGCTGCTCAAGATAGGCGGCGTGATTGAAATTAGGCAATATGACGGACACGCGAGGCATGATATTGGGTTATCAGTGAGTTGCTGTTTATTCCATAAAGAGCCAACGGATGATCTCTTTGCGAAGTATGCAGGCTGCCGTAGCCAGCACAGAAAGCATGAGGATCAGCATGAGCATCGTGGCGCGTTTTGGTCCGGCTTTGATGGCTGGAACGGTGGCATTATTGAGTACGTAGAACGTCTTATGGTGCGTCTTTTGTGCATCAAGAATAATACGCTGACGACGGAAACTCTGGTAGACATCATATGCCATTTGGGTATCGGGCGAATGTGCCTCTTTGGCTTCCAGATAAGCCTTCTCAGCCGCAGCTTCCAGCTGGAGCATATTCTCCACCTGCTCTTCCATTTTCTGCTCGTAGTAGCCGCTCATGTACTGCTCCAGCAGTTGTGCACCGGCATCAGCCACCTGCGCAGCCACCAGAGCATCTTGTGCTGTAGCCGTGATAGACACCAGCTTAGAGTCCATATCCACTTTGCAGGAGAGGTTCTCCTGGATTTTAGCCGCTACCACCTGCTGTACGCCGATAAGACGGAACGGATCCACCTCCGCTCCATTGAGGGGTGCACCCTCTGCTGGCGCACGGAAGAGAGCTTTGATGCGCTCCTTGGGCGTTGGCTTGATTTGCGTATTGAGGTACTGGCTATAAGCACCACCAAACGAACCATCCATCGTGCGGATAGGCGTATCGAACATATCCACGGTGAAGCGCGTAGAGCCAACAATCTGCTCAAAGTCCTGGCACTTGATGGTGATATCGGGGATGGTGAACCCCAGATCATAATTCTCCGGATGATTGAGCGTCATTACGCGATTCTGCTCATTGGCCATCATGTTCTCCGTGATCATCGTTACCGTACAGCGGAAATAGTTCGGCGTGAGGAAGAGATATAGCGCGGAGCAAACCACCACTACGGGCACCACGATATAGAAGGCCAAGCGGTGTGCTTTAAGCTGTTCAATAACTGCGTTTGAAGATTGTGATGTGCAGGTTGAATTCATAAGATGATATATTTTGATTGTTTATGCTAATACTGGCGTATGGTTGGCAGCGTTTTCCTGATACGCTTTCATGCGAACCACTACGAAACGAACAAGCCAGAGCAAGAGTAATGCCCAAACCACGGTGCGCGGATCGTAGAGGAGCGGTGCACGAGGGTAGATAACTGCGTGGCCCACCATGAGGTAGTAGACCGTGTACCAATAAATGCTGCTATTGGAGCGGGCATATGATTTGCGAATGAGCAAACCAATCAGGAACATGCAGATGGCAGTACCCACGATACCAAATGAGCGGTAAGCTTCTCCCACCATATTGGTGCCGGTACCCCAGCTGGCATTGTGACCAATAATCAAAAGGCTGGGCAGGTCGCCTCCCTGCAGCATCTCCCATGGCAATTCACTGTGGCTTAAGATATATGAGCCCAACTTGGGTATAGGAGATACGATATCGATGATCATGCCCTGGAACCACGTGAGTTCGTGATGGTTGGCGAAATGAACCAACACGAAGGAATTGATATTATTGACGGTGAGGTCTTCAAAAATATCCAAAAAACTGCGCAACTCCAGATGGGTAAGTTTACGCTGCCAAGCATACCAGTCAGCCCCCAGTTTGCGCACCTGTACAATGAAGAAAAGTGCCATCGAACCCACCGTGATGAGCAGGAGGATCTGCCACCATTTGAAGCGATAGACGTAACGATTGAATCCCACCACCAGAATCAGCATGATGCTCAACGCCAATTGGCGACTGCCCGTGGAGAGGATAATAAGGATAAGGGCACCTATAATGCCGAGATACATCCACCACTGCTGCTTTCTGATGTGCCAAATGAACATCGCCATCAGGAGGGCGGCGATGGTGAAGAGATTATTGAAATAGCTGAAAACACCCACGTCTCGGAGCGTTCCTCCTCCGCCGTACACGGATTGCAGAGCTGCATAACCGCCCGTAAGCACATAGAGCGCGAAGGCAGCAAGGCATACGCCCGAGAGGCAGACATAGGTGGGTGCGCCCACGTGGAACGCCGGCGCGGGAGGCTCGGACGTGCGCGTATTCGTAAAAGCAGAAAGGCCCAACATATAAAACGCATAGCCGAGATAGGCGATGGCCGTGGTTTGATTGATGACGCCGTGATGCCACGACATCTCAAAGAAACTCCAGGTAGGGTCCTCAGGGAAATAGAAAACCGGGTAAGCAAAATTAACGAAGAAGAACGAGATCATAAAAAAGAACTCAAATCCCAGTTTATAGGTGCGCTTCGTGAGGATGATATAGAGCGCGTTTTGGACGATGAAGAGCCACATCAGCGATGCGCAGAAGGTATAGTTGTACCCATGAGGACAATGGGCATACATGAGCATGCCTGCGAGCGCGCATATGAGATTGATTACGGCTACTGCCATAATGGATTCTTCTTTAGTTGGGCATTAAGATTGATAATAGCGTGCAAAGGTACTACAAATTTTTGACATATGCAAGTTTTACTTGCAATATATTGATAAAAAATAAAAAAAAGACCCAAGGTCTTGCGACGATGGGTCTCCATTTTACCGATGAAATCGGTGTTTTTGGGCAAAATCTTTCGCTTATTCAGCAGCTGCTTCAACATTGCTATCGCAACATTGCCAACGGCTTCTCGCTCAGCAATAATCAAATGAATTTGATATTGCGTTCGCTTACTCAGCCGTTTCAGCAGGTGCTTCAGCAGCTTCAGCTTCCTTAGCAGCCTCAAGAGCAGCAGCAGCGAGAGCTTCAGCAGCAGCCTTACGCTTCTCAGCGAGCTTCTCTGCCTGAGCCTTGTTCTGCTCAACTTCCTGAGCGAGGAGAGCCTTAGCAGCAGCGAGCTTCTTAGCAGCGAGTTCTGCAGTAATCTTGCCATTCTTTGCGTCCTTCTGGCCCTTCCAAGCTGCGAAACGCTTCTCAGCTTCAGCCTGGTCGAATGCGCCCTTCTTAACACCACCGAGGAGGTGCTTCATCAGGAGTACGCCTTCGTCAGAAAGGATGTTCTTTACTGTGTCAGTTGGTTGTGCACCTACGCCTACCCAATAGAGAGCACGGTCGAACTTGAGATCAACAGTTGCAGGGTTGGTGTTAGGGTTGTAAGAACCAATACGTTCGATAAATTTGCCATCACGTGGCGCGCGGCTGTCTGCTACTACGATGTGGTAGTAAGCGTAGTCTTTGTGACCATGACGAGCCAAACGAATCTTTGTTGCCATTTACGGTACTTTTTTAGTTGTTATTGATGTTAACTATGTGCTTTTACACGAAAAGCGGTGCAAAATTACTACTTTTTTTTGAAACGACCAAATAAAAACGTCTTTTTTTGCTATTTTAAGGGCAAAAGAGGGATAATAATTTAAATTAAGGTGTATTCAGGCGGAAAAAGAGAGATTATTTGAGCACGATCTGCAGGGAGCGACCATTAGGTGCGAAGGTGAAGTGTTCGTCGGCAAAAGCGGTTTGAAATTCCCCGGATGTAATAAGTTCTTTAGGCGTACCCACTACTACCCCGCCAGCGGCAGAGGATGCGTTTTTGGGCGTCATGAGCCAGATAGTATCAGCCGTTTGAAGGGCAAGATCAAGTTCATGGGTAGAGATGAGCACAATGCGGCCTGTTTGGTGGGCCAATTCACGCATGGTGAGGAGGGTTTTGATGCGGTTGGGCAGGTCGAGATGCGCCGTAGGTTCATCCAGAATGATGAGCGACGTTTGCTGCGCAATGGCTTTGGCGATGAGTGCACGTTGCTTTTCGCCATCTGATAGTTCATTAAAGAACGCCTCGGTTTTATGGGTCAGTTCCACGCTGGCAATAGCTTCTCGAATGATGCGTTTATCATTTTCCGTAAGCACGCCGAGCCAAGACGAATAGGGGTAGCGCCCCATGGCCACGATGTCATGGACAGTGGCATGATCCACGGAAAGACGATCGGTAAGCACCACAGCCGCCTTCTCGTTGGTATCCAGCGAATAGGTGCCTGCAAGGGCAGGTTGGAGCCCTGCGAGGGTACGAATGAGCGTGGATTTTCCACATCCGTTTTGGCCCAACAGGCAGACCATCTCGCCGCCGTGCGCAGAAAGATTGAGATGCTCCTGAATGAGGGTGGAACCATAGCCAATCGAGAGGTTATGTATGGATAAAATGCTCATAATCGGGTGCAAAGGTACTATAAAAATACGAAATGTGCAAATTTATTTGCATATATGAGATAAAATTAGTAATTTTGCAGCGGTAATTATTGAAATTGCCCGAATTATAACCGTTAAATACTAAAATTGAATGATATGAAACTTTCACGCATTGTGCTTTTAGCGGCTTTGCCATTGTTGTGCTCAAGCTGCTTAACGACGTTGCTGACGACGGCTGCCATGCATCCGGCTCCAGCTCCTACGACAACCGTAGTAACCCAACCAACTCAGGTGGTGTACACCAAACCAGTTGCAACCACTACGGTAGTAAAAACATCTCCATCACATTACACCACCACTCAGGTGCAGGTGAATGCCACTACGCAAGATATCTGCCTCTATTTGGATTTGCAGGCCGTAGGTGCAGCGTTTGCTCAGGCCAACACCATTGAGGAGTTTGAACGTATTCTGAACTCATCCAGCTATATGATTTCCAATCTGGACTTGAACCATGATGGTTGGGTGGATTATCTTCGCGTAGTGGAGGTAAGAAATGGCTACAACCATATGCTGGTAATCCAAGCCGTATTGGCCGCAAACGTATTCCAGGACGTGGCTACCGTGGTAGTGGAGATGGGCTACAGCACACCATACTGCCAGGTGATTGGTGCGCAATATATTTATGGCGCAAACTACGTGGTTCAGCCGGTGTTTGTGAAGACTCCTCCTATGTATAGCTATTTCCGTCGTCCAAACTACGTAGTATGGCATTCTCCATATCATTGGGACTACTATCCAAGCTATTACACGCGCCCAGCCCCACTCTATTTGAGCCACTATCAGGCATACGTGAACACTTATATGCATAATCATAAATATTGCCATACGGTTACGTACGTGGAGACGGTTCACTACGTGGATTATCACGTTCACACCACTACCGTATCTCGCCACGATTATGCAACGGCTCACCCAGAGCAAGAGTTCTCTCGCCGTACGGCAGGCATGACGTATACGCCATCCAACCAGGGCAGCTCACGTGCCGTTCGCAACGCCGCTGATGTACGTACTGCAGCGAATGCCTCCACCACCACGACTTCTTCGTCTCGCCAGCCAAGCACGACGACCGCTACAAGTAGCAGTTCACGTGGCGAAGCAACCACAGCAACGAGCACCAGCACGTCTCGTCAACCAAGCACCACAACGACCACTACAAACAGCAGTGCACGTGGCGAAGCAACCACTTCAACTACTACGAGCAGTTCTCGTCCAGCTACCAGCACGACTACGACGAGCACGACCACTACGACTGTTCGCCAAACGAGTGCCACATCTACTCCTGCTGCTCCTGTAGTTCGCTCCACGTCAACGGAGAGCCGCGTAAAGACGGACGGTTCGGCTCGCACCACTATCCGCACCACGACGGGTTCTACCACCACCACAACGACCCGTGGTGCCACGTCTTCTTCATCCCGCACGAGTGCAACTACTCCTGCCAGCAGCTCACGTACCTCAAGTTCAACGAGCAGCTCAACCAGCTCACGTACTGCCAGCTCAACGGGCACTTCTACGAGCTCTCGCACCAGCACCAGCCGCTAAGGTTGTGCGGTTACACACACAAAGAGGGTGCGCCATTATGGCACACCCTCTTTGTGTTATGGGATGTAAAGGCGATTATGAGAAGAACATACCGCCGTTGATATCGATATTGGTGCCCGTGATATAATCGCTCTCATCGCAAGCGAGGAAGAGAACGAGATCAGCCACATCCTGTGCATCACCTTCGCGACGGAGAGGATAAATGCCCTTCATGCGTTCGCGATTCTCCGGGGTATTGAAACGATCGTGGAAAGAGGTAGCGATCGTGCCAGGAGCCACTGCGTTGCAACGGATGCCCTGAGGTCCAAGTTCCTTAGCCATAGAGCGTGTGAACACAGCCACAGCGCCTTTAGCGGTGGCATACATAGAAGCACCAGGGCCACCGCCATCGCGAGCAGCGAGTGAAGAGAAGTTAACGATAGAAGAGCCTACAGGCATATGAGGAACTACCTCGCGTGTGCAGAGCCAACAAGACTTCATATTAACATCCATGAGGAAATTATACCAAGCCTCATCCTGCTCGGTAATCGTTTTGCGTCCAACGATACCACCTACCACATTAACGAGCACGTGAATATCATTACCAAACGCCTTCACGGCTTCGTCCACCAGGCGCTTCACATCCTCTGCTTTGGTCATATCGCCCTGCACCTTGATACCTTCAGCACCCAATTCCGCAATCATCTCCAACGTCTTATCGGCGTCTTCAGGATTATCGAAATAGTTAACTACCACTTTAGCACCCTCGCGAGCAAGGGTAAGAGAAACCTGACGACCGAGGTCGCGTGCGCCACCCGTTACGATAGCGACTTTGTTTTCTAATCTTTTCATATATATAACATTTTATGTTGTTTAGTTGTTTTCTATTTGTTTGATTTCAGGAACGAGCATGAAGATGCTCAAGATGGAGAGTGGTACCAATGCAGCCAAGAGGACGAAGAATCCGGTCCAATTGCCCGTAGCGGTAAGCATTGGTACGAAATACATGCAGGAAACCGTACCGCAAACAGCCGCCGCTCCGCCGATGCCAGCGAGCGATCCAACGGTTTTGCCGGTATGGAGATCGGAAGCGAGCGTTTGGATATTCGTCATCACGAACTGGAATCCTCCGAGCACGAAGGCCATCATCACCACTGCCACCAGCACAGAAGGTGCTTTAGCTGCAAAGAACATGGCAGGCAGGATGATACATGCGCCGAGCACCATGGCCAATTTGCGTGAATAATTGAGCGTCTTGCCCTTTGATACGAGCCAACCGCTGAACCAGCCGCCGAGGATAGACCCCACCATTGCGCCAACGTAAGGCACCCATGCAGAGAACGCCACCTGCTTGATATCCAGATGGAAATTCTCCATCAGATAGATAGGCAGCCATGTTACAAACATCCACCATATTGGATCCAAGAAAAAGCGTCCCAGGATGAGCGAATAGTTGCGTTTATCGCGGAGCAACTCGCCCCAGGACTTGCTCTTATCGTTGGTTACTTTTGCTTCCGGCTGACCGGAGAGGATATATTCGCGCTCCTCATCCGTAATCCAAGGATGTTCTTTCGGACCTTTCTTATTGATCAGCAGCCAAGGCAGTACCCACAGAATACCCAACGAACCCACTATCACGAAGGTCCATTTCCATCCAAAAGCCAGATAGATAAGCGGAATAATGATTGGTGCGAGAATGGAACCACAGCTGGCAGCTGCTCCAAAAAGCCCCTGCGCCAAGGCACGCTCCTTGAGTGGGAACCACTCTGCATTGCTTTTCGTGGTGCCAGGCCATGGTCCTGCCTCACCAAGACCCAATGCCATACGGAAACCGGTAAGCGATTTAAAGCCCGTTGAAAGCGCAGCGAGTGCATCACTTGCTCCCCACAAAACGGCAGATAACACGAAGCCTTTGCGGGTGCCTATCTTATCATACACCTTGCCCGAGATCAGCTGAGAAATGCCGTATGCAATCATAAAGAGCATAGAGATGAGTGCCAACTGCTTCTTTGCCTGCTGGCGCTGTTCATCTGGGCTGAGCGTTGCATCCACCATGCCCAGATCAACCGCTATACCGCCCGTTTGAACCTCTTCAATGCCTTCTGCGTTCACCACCTTCTCATTGGTGACAAACATATAATTAAGGGTGCCACGATCGAGATAATTGATGATCGTTACGAGCATGATAAGGCTGAGCACCACCCATCGAAGATTCTTAATTTTCATATCTCTGCTGCTTATTTCTTAAGAAAATCGGCTCTCATAGGAGAAAACACATCAATGAGCATACCCTCTTCGAGGCAGACGCAGCCATGAATAAGATCCGGCTCAATATAGTAAGCGTCGCCGCCATTGATGATCTTCTTCTCATCACCAATAAGCATCTCAAACTTGCCGCTAACCACATAGGTAGCCTGGCTATGGAAATGCTCGTGTGGCGTGCCCACTGCACCCTTTTCGAAACATACCTTCACCAACATGATTTGGCCATCATAAGCCATTACCTGACGACGGATACCAGGACCTGGTACTTCCCATTCCACATCTTTCTCAAAAACGAAAGCTTCACTTCTTGTTTTCATAATTTAATTTTTAATTAAATTCTGCACTATAGGCGACACCTCGGCATAACAAGTAAACTTGGTTCTGCACTCGGTTTGCACTATAGTTCATGGTTAAATATTAATAATTATTATTCTAAGCACCCGATTAATAGAGCCAGCGGCGATTGGATGGCTTGGCCGTGTTGTATTTCTCAAAAAGCCCCATATAGCCCTTCTCCGGGAAATATTTATCGGCACGACGCAGGATCCAGCACAGTTCCTGCTGCTGCTTATCCCATTCGTTGATCTGCTGGAAGGGCCATGCAGAAACAGGTCGTCCCAAATATGGCGTAAGGAAATCGATAGCCGCCATTATTCGCTGGCGAGCCACGGTGTCTTTTTCCAAAACGGGATAGCCCGTTTGATAGCAGATGTCCACATAATCCAACAGGTGGCGCAGATTGAAACATGAATAGCCAAACCCACGAGTACGAGCCAATTCCTCCGGCTGAGCGCCATTAGGCTTCACCTGAGGCAGGATACGACGCTCCGTGAAGGATTGGATATACTGATTAGCCAAACTATCGTTGCCGGCAAAAGCCGCATACACGATCAGCTGCACATGAAAAGCCGTGCCATGATTATTGCGATAGTTATCCTCATCGATGGCCTGCTTGGCCGTTGTCATCCAAGTCACATATTCGCTAAACCACGCGCGAATAGCCTCCACATCGGCTTGCTTCGTAGCCTTGGAAGAGGCCAGAATAGCCAGTATATCCGGCACATTGAGCATGCTATAGGTATCCAGTAGTCCCTCATGACGGCCATGATTATCGTCGCGTCCGAGCACCACCTGACTATACTCCATATGCGGCGTCATATACGATTTCTTATTGATATACCATGCTCTCAGGCAATCCCAACATTTATCGGCATATGCCTCTTCTTGCGTATAGAAATAAGCCAGCGCCAGAATCTCTATCTGCTTTTGGAAGTGAGATAATGCTTCACGTCCCAATCCTTCCGTTTCCGGGTTGTTCTGCCCGTCTTTGCGAATATATGGCAGATGATTTTCCGTTTTTGGATTAGGCCACCAATAGCGAGCCATGGAATAATAATCGTGCTTATTGCCAGAAGGAGCCACACTCTTCTGTTCCAAGACGGTGGCAGGTTCCTCCTCCAAAACCTTATCAGCCGCACGGGCAATGGCTTTGCGAGCATCCACCATTGCCGGATCGGAAGACTCGCGGAGTGACTTCATATAATCGAAATCCCAAACGCCCACATGAGCAGACACGGAAACTGCAATCAATACGTACGCAACTAAGAAAAATTTACGCATATTATTCGTCATTTTTATAGATGGGGAAGCTTATTCCCCGTTTTTATTATTCTATTGGTTGCCCCAATAGAGAGAACTTTTTACTATCGTGCAATATATATACCAAACCGCCGTCGTATTGGAGCTTTGCCTCGCAGCGACGAGGATTTTCCAATTCCGGGAGAGAGGTGCATATGCCGCGCTGCTGGAGTTGATAGAGATATAGCGATACGGGCTCCATACCGCTCTTGTTTTGGCCCTCTACGTGGCCCAGCGGGAAATTGGTGGCACTCACCGGATTGCCTGTTATTTTTTTCGCTTTGCATCCAATCGCATAGTTTTGCGCAGTAGGCGGTTGCTGCAACCCAATCGTGCCATATGAGGCATCCACATCCGCATTCCAGATCACGGAGTTGACAGCCGACCATCCATGCCCCGTTCCCATCGCAACTCGATTATAGAGTCCCAACACGAACGTTCGGCACAGATTGATCTCTTTGTGTCCATCATAGAGCATACCCTGCGTCCATTGGCGATGCCCCTCATTGGCATTCTGGATATTATCGCTCACGCAATTGAGGAACACATTGCCCGACGTGGTGGACGTGCCATTGGAAACATAATGGTGGCGTCCGCTTCGTGCATAACAATTGCTGAATAGATTGAGTTGCGAATAGAGATAGGTGTTGAAATTATACATGCGTTCGCCTGTGACGATAGCCACCGGATCGATAGCCCTGCAATCCGTGAACGTGGAACGGCGACAAGCCTCCGTGATGATACCCGATTGGCCAAAGCCCACAAAGGTGCAATGCCTTGCCCACATATTCTCGCAACTCTTGAAGCGCACCGCCTGCCATGCGTGATTCTCATCCGTGCCGCCAGCGGACTCAATCTCGATGCGAAGATTCTCCAGCGCCGATTGCGTGATCGTACCGTTCATACTCGGCACGTACACATACGATTGAGCGAGCGCTTTGCGCAAGGTATAGAACACGGGTGCATCCACTTCAATGATGTTTCCGCGTATGGCCGTGATATAGCGATGATAGACGATGGGCAGCTGACCGGTGGTCCATCGTTCGTCGGGGTCGGATGGACTGGATGGATCAGGATATGGTACACCCCCATAATTAACGGCCGCCAGCCATTCTTGCGTGCAGGGATGGAAGATAATCAGAGGTTGTCCCACCTGATATTTGCTGCCATCTGCCACCGTCAGCGTACGACTGCCACAAGGTATGCTATCGTCCAGGATATTCTGCTGCGTACCGATCACCTGCGTATTGCCCCAAATGCGAGAAGAATTGCCAATCAGCACCACATCTCGCTGATGAGGCGTATCGCCTACGGCATATAAAATCGTATTATGGAGGGCATCGTCGTCGTCTCCACTGCCCCGGAGTACCACACCGGAATATGGCACTTTCAACGTGCCCGATATCTGATAAATGCCGGGATTGAGGAGGAGTGCGCCACGAATGCCATTGGCATCCATAGGCAGATTTCCTACCGAATCTATGGCCGCCTGCAGATGGGCGGTGTTATCGCCATCTATTGGCGACACGGTACGCACTACTGCCACGTCGGGGAGAGGTGCTTCCGCACTTTTATAGCCAGCGTAACTGAAATCTGGCAGGCTATTTAATATCTGCGGAATCCAGAGCAATATGGAAAGGATCGTTTTCACGTATATGCTGCAAATGGATTATTTCAAACCGATATTTCCTCCATCCGTAGCTTTACCGGCAAGAGGTGATTTCTTGGAGAGAACAAATGATTTTTTCTCGAACTTAGGATTCACATCCGTCAGCATATCCGTCACAGGCGCCTTGGCAGTTGCCTTAGCCGGTCCGCAAAGATAGAAGCAGCAGTTTTGAGCCTGCTGGAGCTTACCTTCCAAACGGAATGCATTTTTGCACTCAGAATTGCAGAAAATACTATTTTTGATGAGCACATTATGAATGCCCTTTTGGCGCAGAGCCACCTGATCCGGACGATCGTTCACTTCATTGAAGACGCAATGGTCCACCAGGAGCGAACCACCCGTGGTAGATTCGTCCATACCGAGACGATTATAATCAAGCACCCATTCGGTAATGGCAGAGAAGATCGTATTGCTGAAAACAACTGATTCTGCATTATACAGACCTTTCTCCTCTTTTTCCTCTGCCAAAGCAAACCCACGGAAGCAGTTGTGAACATTTGAATTGCGAATGATGATGGTGTCGGCAAACGTATTCACATTCGCTTTGAAAACTGCGCCCTTATCCACCATAAAACCTGATATTTCGCACTTATCTACGATCAGCACATAGTTATTGGCCGTTTCCTTATTGAGTGCGAAACAATACTTGGCAGGATGAGCTTCGCTATGGTCGCCCACAAGATGCAACCCCTGCAATTCCACGCGTGCATTATTGCCAATCTCAATCAGTTTGACAGTATTGGACTCATTCACCGTAGCCACAACCGGCTTGGCATTAGCCGCCGCACGGAGCGTGATATCCTTATCCAATTTGAGCACTTTAGAGGTGATATGCATGCCGTCTGCCAATTCGAGTACGTCGCCGGCCTGTGCTTTCTTGATAGCCTTAAGAAGGAGGTCTGTACCGGCCTCTACTGCCCATGTCTTTGGTGCACGATCCACTTTGGCCGTTTGCACCTCCTCTGTTGCTTTATACCATTGGGGGCCACAGGTGGTTGCCGTAGCGAGCACTTGATCGGCTTTAGGCTGGAAGCCGTAGCCCTTTGCCATTGGCATATACATATCATTCCAGAAAGAAGCCTCCAACTCTGCAGATGCGCCGCGTTCATCGCGACCATTCATATCCTCCATCACGTTGTCCACGAGACGAATATCATAGTTGGTATCATATTCCGTGACGAGCTGAGGAGCGGTAGGGCAGAAGAAGACGTTCTTCTTGATAAGTACGTTCTCAGGCTTATCGTCACGATCGCGAGTACCCTTGCCATTGCAGAACTCCATAGGGCTGGTGCAAGATACGAACGTATTATTCTCAATCGTCACGTTTCTTACTTTCTCATATCCGTTAGGCAATGAATTAGGAATGCCGTTCATCACTACCAGCGAGCCGCGAAACTCCTTGCCGCCCAGTTTATAGAAGAAGTTATTATAGACCTTATGATCGGCATTTATAATGCGTACGCCACCCGTATGACGCTTGCCATTGCCGATAAAGACATTATCATATACTTCGTTTCTATCGCCATGGCGCAGCACTACGGAGCCTTCACTCTCAAAGAACGTATTTCTGCGAATTATATTCTCGCAGCTCTTGATAGAGATGATCTCCACCTCACCGGAGCAATGCTCGAAATAGTTATCTTCGATGATGGTTTGGGAATTATTCTTGCAGACGTGGCTGGTGCCCACACGAATCGTTTCTCCACCATTGCCCCCAAGCGGCTTGCGATAGCCGAAATAGTTGTGATGGATATGATGGTGGTTCTCCATGGAAGCCGAATCGTTAGGCCATACAATGAAGGTGGTACCCTGATTGGTTTTGCCGCCGAAATAACAGTATTCCACCGTATTATACTTGCCCCAGAGCGAAAGCCATGTGGTTTGATAGGTTTTATCAGATGGATTGAAATCCTTTACCACACATTCTCGAACCACAGAGTGGTTGGCATAATCGGTGCTGGATGTTTTAAACTCAATCACCATCTTCTGCATCGTGTCTTTAGGGTTTTGGAACACGAGTCCTTCCACGATGACGTACTCGCCCGAGAAGCGTATATTGGAACGGCCTTCCAAGGTGGTTTTTCCTTTTTCTTCCACGGTGACAACAACAGGCGCCTGAGCAGTACCTTGTGCACGCTTGAGCACCAGAGCAGCATCCTGCCATACGCCTGAGGCAAGCACAATCTTATCGCCTGCCTTCACTTTCTTGGCTGTTTTATTAAATTCTTCCGCATTCGTAACACGATAGTCCGTTGCGTTTACTGCCCATGCCATGCATAGCAAGAAGCAGAGATTAAGCATCTTTTTCATTTATCCCTCAAAAGCAATTATTAGAACATCTCTTTATTTTTCCCAGATAATATCGAAGCTTACTTCATATGTTTTACCCGTTTCTTCGCTGGCTACCACGTCTGTAATCTTGATAATACCATTCTTGCCGGTGGACATATTCTTCACCCATCCCCATGCGTAGCTGACACTGCTGAAATGAGAGGTGCCACCTGCATTACGATCTTCATCGGTCTTATAGACGCGAGGAGCTTTGCCCGAAGGTGCTGCTACGCCGGCAAAGAATTCTTCATCCAGCTTCACGATAGTGCCGGCTTCATAGGCATCGATTATGGCTTTTTGCACCTCCTTGGTTGGATCCAGCACGCGGAAGAGACAATCCGTTTGATAGAACGCATTCCATGCATTTGGATCGGTAGCCGTGATGCTGACGCCATCACATTTGAAGTTCTTGGCCGTATTGGTGGCATTTGATGGACTATACAACTGTGCATACCCCGTATTATCATACAGGAAGAAATCAATAGCCATCATATTATCTTCGGCCTCGCAGCTGGAGATTACCAAACCGAGATCGGCATCAAAGAACGAATTTTCCGTACCGCCACTTGCCTGTCGGCCCGACAAGGTGATATGCTTATATACGTTGTAGCGAGGTTCGTTAGGGTCTGCCACCACCTGGAAACCTTCTTTGATAACCATCTCTTTCACGCCATAATAGACAGCGCGAAGATTGCAGGTAAAGGGACCGTCGAAATAATTGGCTGGGACGTCTATTTCGATTTTCTCCTCATTCTTGAGGCGGATATCTGCTTTGAGATCGCCCAAGAAAATGGAATCAATCAGATCCATATACTCGCCTTCTATCGTGATAGGATGATACTTCTCCAGCATATCCGGGCAGGTGGCAATAACAGGCTTCAACATCTGAATGATGAAGGTGGCACCTTCCGGTCCAAACTCACGATCTTCCGTTCCGTCGAAATAAGAGAATCGAAGGGTCACAGGTGTTTCATCGTCATGATAAGGTACGGAGAACACCAATTCCTCTTTGCGTTGCGCAACGATATTCACCATCTTGCCATCCAAGAGAACGGCTGTAATGAAATGCAGATTCCAGCCCGTAATAACCACCTGATCGTAAACGGTTGCCGTGGTTGGATATTCATCGATGGTTGGTTGCGAATATTTCACCTGGAACGACTGCTCGGTGGTGTATTTACCAGCCGTATTGCTAACCGTAATTGGACCTGATTTGGTGGTGGATTTCACCTCTGCCACCAATTCCTTATCGGAAATGCGATACTTGATTTGCGCAAGACCCGTGCCGAAAAGCACCGTATCCACACGCGTAAGATTCTCGCCATAGATGGTTACTTCCGTGCCTACCTCACCTTCCATTGGTTCGAACGAACTGACGGACGGAGCTTTCACCTGGTACTGGCTGACCGTTGCGTCTTCATGACATGCTATCAAAGCCACAGCAGCCAAGAGTATGATATATATTTTTTTCATAGTGTGTATGTTTTTCTATTATATGAACTACGATTAATATCCTACGTTTTGGGTGATATTTGGATTAATATCAATTTCCTTCTGTGGGATAGGCAGGAGGAGCATTTGATTGGTGAGCGTAGGCATGCTCAAAGCGTCGTAGTAGCTCTCATTTGCCCAATGACTGTTCATCACCTCAATAGCGCGCTCTGTGCGAATAAGATCAAACCAGCGATGATTCTCAAACGCCAATTCCAGTCGGCGTTCCTTTTCGATAGCCATACGCATCGCGTGCTTATTGGGCACGGCAGCCGACGTGATAGGCGTCAAACCGGCACGAGTGCGCGTTGGATTGATATACTCAAGTGCAGCATCCGGCCCCGCCAACTCATTTTGCACTTCTGCATAGAGGAGGAGAATATCGGCATAGCGGAGTACTGGCCAATCGGCATCGCCATCATTCTTGAGCACTACCTCCGTAAGATATTTCTTCACATATCTTCTGTCAACAACCGTGCCATTATCGGTATTGGTGTAATTGAGTGCCACGGTTACGTCGCGGCGCTGATCATCAGAAGCATATGCGCTTACCACATCATCCGTTGGATAGTTATAGCCCATACCGCTGCCGTTCACCACAAATGCGCCACTTTGGAGAGGTGCGAAATAATTGGCAAATGGTGAACCCAAGCCCAAACCGCCACCCGTGTAGCGAATCGTGAAGAGAATTTCACTATTGAGCTCATTGGTGATGCTGAATACATCGGCATACGTTGGCTGCAAAGAGAAGCCGCCGTTGGTGACGATATCCTTGAGCAGATTGGCCGTGGCGGTATCGTATAGCCCCTGCGTCATGCGCACTTTGGCCAACAAACCTTTCGCTGCCCAAGACGTGATACGCCCCAACTCATCTTTGCCATATGCGGCAGGAAGGAGCTGGGCAGCCATCTCCAGATCAGTCGTTATTTGCGCATATACGGCAGCCAAAGAAGAGCGATCCTGCTTTTTTGCTTCCGCTGCAGAAATACGATCCGTGATGATGAACACAGGGCCAAAGAGGCGCACCAGATTGAAATAATGATGCGCACGAATGAAGCGTGCTTCGCCTTCGTATTGTGCATGCAAAGCCGAATCTGCCACTACGTCCACGTGAGCAAGGACCGTATTGCATCGCGCAATATTATTATAGGTAGCCAACCAATATTGATAGATATTATTATCGGTTGTTTCTATCGACGATTGATCGTAGTGCAGAATAGCCGTATTGGCAACACTGGAAGTGGAAGTGGTGTAGAAACGAGCATTATCGCTTCGCGTTTCCGTAAACATCCATTCATAGAGCATAGGCGCCTGCAAGCCATTATAGCAAGCCACGACTGCGGCATTAATCTGCGCATCGTTCTTATAGTAGGACTCATCGCCGATTTCAGAAATAGGCTGACGATTAAGCGAGCAGGAAGTAGTGAGGAGCAATAAGCCGCTCAATATATAGATAGTCTTTTTCATCGTGATAAGGGGTGTTGATTGCAAAATCAGAACTGTATTTCAAGACCAATCGTGTAGGTTCGCTGCATAGGGAAGCCACCACGTTGATAACCGCTGATAAGTGGAGAAGAATAGAGGCCGGAGGTGGCGCGTGCCTCAGGATTGATGCCACGGTAGCCCTTGCTCCATATATATGCCAGATTCTGACCACTTGCGTAGAGGTGGATGCTCTGCATATGCGCCTTGCGCAACATTTTCTTGATGAAGGTATAGCCGATCGTTACGTCTTTGAGGGCGGCATAGGATGCGTCCTCTATCAGATAATCGGTCAATTCCCAACCCATTCCGTCGCCACGAGCTACTTTTCCTGCAACAGGGTCGTAGCAGATATAGGTAGGCGTTTTGCCATCGCCCGGATACTCTTCTGAAATGAATCGGTTGGCAATATATGCCTTATTGATCATCTTGGTTTCATTATAGTAGCCATCTCCGTTCAGCACTTTCACTCCCTGAACGCCCTGCAACATGAAGCTGATATCTACGTTATGGAAATTGAAGCTGTTCGTCATACCCCAGCTGAAGGTTGGGAATGGATTACCCAATGCCGTACGATCGTATGCATCAATAATGCCATTGCCATCCTGATCGACCACCTTGAGGGTACCTGGACGCACCGTCTTTCCTACGAGGAAAACATCGGAAGGATTGCGTCCATTGAGGAAGGCATCTATTTCCTCCTGCGATTGCCATATGCCATCCGTTTGATAACCGTAGTATTGGATTGATGGTCCACCCACAATGGCTGCATACACTTCTTGGCGTTCGCCAGTGCTAAGCAGACGTTCCTGTCCTTCACCCAAGGCCAAAAGGCGATTGCTGTTGGTGGAAAAATTGATATTGCTTTGCCACGTAAAATTCTTCTTCTTGATATTGAACGTGTTAAGTTCCACCTCAACACCCATATTGCGCACCTTGCCAATATTGTTCCAATATTGTGAATAACCGGTAATCGCGAGAGTTGGCTGCTGGAAAAGCAGCGCCTTGGTTTGCGAATAATACCAATCCACGGTAAGATTGATGCGACTCTTGAGTACAGAGAAGTCGAATCCTGCGTCAAACTCGCTCGTCTGCTCCCAGGTGATAGCACGGTTACCAAGCGTAGAAGACGTATTAGCCAAACCGGCTGCAACAGTATTGTTTACGCCAAACGTGTAATTGGCAGAAGTGAGTTTATCGTATGCCGCATAATTGGTAATATCGTTATTACCCGTCATACCCCAAGAACCGCGGAACTTGAGTTGATTGAGCCATGTTTGCTCCTTAAGCCATGCTTCTTCGCTCATACGCCAACCAATGGAAACAGATGGGAAATAACCCCATTGATTTTCAGGGCCGAATTTTGAGCTGCCATCAGCACGCATTGCCACAGAAAGGAGATAACGGCCATCGTATGAATAGTTCACGCGGCCCAACACCGAATAGAGCATTTCATCTTCCGCATTCGTATATGAGCGAAGCACGCCATCCGAATCATACTGCGTAATCTCCGTGGCTGCATTAATGGTAGGCACGAGGTCGGTGGGGAAACCAGTACCGCGCAAACCTGCCGTGTTATACTTGACGAGGTTAGCCGTGAAACCCACCATAGCGCCAAATTCATGCTTGCCCCAGATGGCATTATAGTTGAGTGTGTTCTCCGAGAGGAGATCAATAGCCATACGATTGTTATACAACGCATAGTTGGCATCCCCATCGGCTTTGGCATCCTGATTGTGATATTGGTTATAATCGCGATATTGCACATAGAAACCATCACTGGTGCGGAAGGTTAAGCCCTTGCAGAACTCAATCTCCAAATACGCATTAGTATTGAGGCGGAAATCACGCGTGGTACGCGTTTCATTCTCCATGATACATGCAGGGTTGTTATTATTAGTACCCCAAGGCGAGGCCGTCACCACGGTGCCATCCTCCAAGGTGTACTCCAGGTTATTGAAGTGACGACCATGCGCCCAACTACCCACAGGCTGGCCCGTCAAAGCAGCGGTTGCTTCTGTATGCTTCACAGGCAACCAAGAATAGGTACGATAATAATCGATGAAATTGGTGGCTGGTGCTTCACGCTGCGTGAAAGAAGGGGCGAAATTAATGCCCAATTTCACGTGCTGAGAGAGCTGAGCATCCATTTTTGCACGCACATTAAATTTATCAAATTTAGAGTGACGCATAATGCCCTGATCGGTAGTATAGTTGCTGCTGACGTAGTATTTCAAATCTTTCTTTCCGCCACTTACCGACATCTGCACATTGGTGATATTGGCTATGCTGCGCAATCCCTCACGCTGCCAATCAGTGTGGTTATCAATATTGAGCCACGTAAGCTCGTTTTGGATTGGGCCGGCGCCTCCTAATTCTTTCTCGTGCTGCATCAGACGCACATAATCATGCGCATCATAGAGGTCGTGCAATTTATAGACCTGCTTGAAGCCAGTATATGCTTTCACGGTGTATTTAGGCTTATTCACGGAACCGGATTTCGTGGTGATGAGAATAACACCGTTGGCACCTCGGCTACCATAAATAGCAGCAGAAGCGGCATCTTTGAGCACTTCGATACTCTCCACATCATTCATGTCTACGAATGAAAGACCGCCTTCCGTAGGGTATCCATCTATCACGACGAGAGGCTCGTTGCTGGCGGAAAGAGAACCCATTCCGCGCACACGAATCTGCGGTGCTGCACCGGCTTCACTCGTGGTATTATTAATCTGCACACCTGCTATTTTGCCTTGCAAAGCCTGGTCCACACGAGAAAAAGCCAGATTGCTGACCGATTCATCGTTGAACTTGGCTACAGAACCCGTTAAGTGGCTCTTTTTCTGCACGCCATAACCAACCACCACCACTTCGTCGAGGTCTTGAGTTACGTCTTGGAGCGTCACCATGAAAGCACGCTGTGCTCCCACTTCATATTCTTGGGTTTGGAAACCTACATAGGAGAAAGATAACACTGCCTTTTCTGAAGGGACATCCAGCTGGAATTGTCCATCCAAATCTGTGAGTGTACCCGTTCCTGTGCCTTTCACCAGCACACTGACGCCCAACAAAGGTTCGCCTTGCGCATCGGAGACTTTACCGCCTACAGAGATCTGTGCAGACATCATAGCCGACCATGCTCCCATTAGCAGCAGTACAAACATTGAACAAATACGGTTTTTCATTTTGTATATTTAATTGGTTTTATTTCCTCGTATATCAAACGTCTGGCCATTGCGCATGATGCGGATGTGGCTATCTGGCGTGATTATTTTCAGGGCTTTTTGATTCGATTGAATGGAGCTCAACATGGTGGTCACCTGCGTGCCGGGACCAGTGTTTTGCGCTGTAGCCCATGGCGCAATTGCGGGGGCCTGCATGTTTGCATCAATGGTGAAATCTGTAGCAGCCTGCGTGGTATTTTTAAATACGCCCAGAAGATTAGCCGCGTTTGTCGTCCATGTGATGTCTAAACCAACCGGGTCGGCCATATACACCAATTGATTATTTTTATTGTCGCTATCCAAATAGACTCTATTGTTGGCAATCGTGCTCGCTATTACTGGCATTTTGCATTCTGAAGACGAATTATAATTGATGCAAAAGGCCTGCTTGCAATTCACAAACACATTGCCCGATACCAACGCATTTTTCACTTGAAAATACTCCGACAATTCTGAATTCTGCTTGCCGCGTACCACACAAAGAGCTGCCCTGTAATTAGAGCCGCGCAAACGCTCCATATAATTATTTATTACCGTGTGCCCTTCACCAATGATACGCACTCCCCCAGTGTCCGTAGTATCATTCCCAAGAAAGAAGTTTTCCTCCACGGTACAATTATTTCCATGGCGCAACGTGAGCATGCCGCGGCAACTTTCAAACGTGTTGCGATAATAGCGATTGCCGCAGGATTTATTGCTGACCACTTCTATTTCGCCATTGCACTGCGTGAAATAATTATATTCCACCACGCAATTAGCATTCGTCATTGAGGTGGACGAGTCACCTATACGTATTGTTTCCTGACCATTCAGTTCACTTCCTTTGCTATCAAGCAAAGGGTTTCTGAATCCAAAATAATTATGATGGATATGATGGCGTGCTTCTACTCCGCTCACCAGCCAAACCACCATCATTGTGCCGATATTCTGCTTGCCTTCGAAATGGCAGTGGTCCACACAGTTGTCTTGTCCATGGATGCTCACCCATTTCGTATCTTTCGATGTGTCAACCAGATTATAGCTGAGAATAGAGCTATTGGTAAGGCGACAGTTTCGGCTTGCCTTTGCAAACGTGATAAGATGGGACGTGCCTGTATAAACGCCTGTCATCGTGATCCCGTCCACCACGAGATAAGTGCCTTGCAGCGTAAGAATACTGCTTCCTGTAAGGATCACATCACCCGGTTGCGATGCCATAAGCACGATAGGATCTGCATCCGTGCCAGTACCCTTGAATGTTATTTTCTGATCGGTCCAAGTGCCGCCATACATCAGCAGCGTGTCGCCTGCCGTCCATGCGCCATTATTGATGGCAGACGCATTGCTCACGCGCACGGTTCGGGCACTGGCGATGCAGGCAAGCATCATCAGCACGCACGAAAGTATGTAGCGCAGGCGGTTCATATCATCCGCTTTGGAATGAGATATAAGGCTCTGCCGGCAAGGTTTGCCAGCAGAGCTGATGATCGATTAAAGCTTAGCGCCAAGAGCGTTGTAGCGAACGCCGTTCTTGATAATGAAGAGCTGACCGTTTTCAATCACTTTCACTGCCTTCTCAGCCTGTACGTTCTCAAGAGCAGAAGGATTCAAGCTTACGCCAACTGCATCTTTTGGGTGAGCGGTACCTATGTAATAAACATAAATTGCACTATTGGTCGTATTGCTCAAACGCACCTGCACTGAATCAGGGATGGTAACGGTATATACTGCATCAGCCCTCATAAAGGTGAGAACCTGGCAATCCTGCCATGATTCATTAGCTCTGCGCGTTTCTACCTTTACATCCTTGGTATCGCTACCTGAGTGACCATATACATACAACGTGGTGTAGCCCTGCACGAAAGGAGTAACGATACTTGGATTATAGTTTTTCTTGTCCATGTGAGCACGAGCATAGAACTTAATCTGCTTGTTATCAATGGTGTCGGTTTTGCCGCTCTTTACAACAGCCGTTGAAGTAAGCACATAACCATTGAGTGTATCGGTAGGGAAAGCCGCCTCTGCAGGAGCTGCATCCAAGCGATTGATCCAAAGAGTAGAGTCACCAAAGTTTGCAAGAAGAGCATCTGCATAGGTAACCTCTTCCTGCTGAGCAGCTTTGCCAGCTACTGCCTCAGCCCAAGTGGTAGCAACACGCACGCCGCCTACGGTGAAATACGACTTGGTATTACCGGTTGTGTAGAACGTCATATTCTTGAGAGTTGCCTTGCATTTGCCAGCACCCATTTGATTATCTGATGCAAAAGCAGCGGCTGGCTCAGTACCACCAATAGCAGGATCAACAAAGATTGAAGCAATGGTATCGGTTGCCGTCATAGTGTACTTGAGCACGATAAGGTGAGTTTCGTTTACGTTTACTTCCGCAGTACCCCATTGCACGTCTGCACCAGTACCACTTGAACGAGTAACGCCGAGGCGGCACTTGGTTGCCTTTACGGTTGCGTCGGTTGAGGAAGATTTGCCAACCCACAAACGTGCTGCCAAAGAAGGAGCACCAAGACCAAACACTTGTGCTTGAGATTGCTTTTGTTCATTATCTGCACGGAACAGGAAAGCCACATAGCAATCTGAAGTAACATCGCTTGGCAATGCCTTGGTGTGCTGATACTTATCGCTGGCGTCCAAAGCGGTTTTTACAGCTGAACCCACGCCAGAATGAACATATGCAGCATTGGCGTCTTGATACGTGAGAGCAGCTTCCAATGCACGCTCACCTCCTGTGGCAGGAGTGGTTACGGAGCCTGAAGCAGTCCACCCGGTTGGAAAGTCTGCAAATGTCTCATCTACTACGATGGTTGCATTCGCACACAAAGCTGCTGCGCAGAATGCCAAAGAGAGAAAAGTTTTTTTCATGATGTGAATAATTAATTAAGTATAACGTTATGCTTATTATTTTTCAATGCCTAACAGCGTGTATTGCCTGCGGTTGCGAATGATGATCATTTCGCCTTTATTGAATACTTTTACTGCCGTATTTTCTGATAATGCCTGCAAATCAGTTACCAAGGCCTCCGTGATAGGGAAACGATTGAAAGTGAGAGCCGCAAAGCCTTCTGCATTTCTAAGCCACGGGCCCACGTAAATGGTATCCATACCACGCGTAGCGCTATAGGCACGACTATCCGGGCCGTAGGTAAGAGCGGAAGCCGTGATGGCATTGGTTGTTTCCAAAATCACGCGTGCAGGATTAGCCTCGTCCACGTAACCTGACAAAACGGCTATCTGCTGATCGTTTTCATCAAAGAAGAAATCCTTCATATCGCGATTCCATTCGCGCTGTGGCCACACCATAGGTTGATCGAAGACCAGAGTCAGTTTTTGGACCCCTCGCTCTACGCGCTGAATCATTGGAGAGGTCAGTACGCGGGAATACGATTTCTGATAAAGATCCTGCTGGAGGATATTGGCATATTGGCCGTAGAGTGTTTCATAGCCTTCCACCTCGTAGTGGCAACTATCGTATCGCACAGGAATGCCCACGTTGGTAATCACCGTGAGGGGTACCTGACTGTTTTTATACGTTTCAGCAAAAGCACGCTGCACTTCACGCAATTCGCTGGCATAAACACCCGTGCCGCAACCCACATTGATCTGCGATACATACACGCGTTCCAACCCCGGGTAATCTTCTATCCAGCTATGATAGAGACGATCAAACTGCTCCGCATACTGGGCGTACACACCGTTCTGATCGGCCTCACCCTGCACCCAAATAATAGCGCGTACGGCATTCTGCACCCCCGCATGGCGAGCACGATAAAGGCCCCGTCCATAATATGTGTCCAGATCTTCGTGGTCCTGCTCGTTAGGCATATTTTGGGCAATCGTGCTACCGCCTACGGCGTAGTTCAAAATAGCGGTAGGGATATGCTGCTCTGCCTCCAGCGTGCGATGCAAAACGTACGCTCCGTAGCCATTGCAATACTGCTTGCCATAGCTCCATCCAGCAGAATTGGAAATGCCCCAAGTGGTGTCTGCAGGGTTGTACTCATTTTCTTTTTGCACGCAGCCATAGTTGCGCCAATACGGACTGGTGATTTGCTTCTCATCGCTGGTGTAGAGCGTCTTAGGATCGCCCGTCACGGTTACGGCAGCATTTGATTGTCCTGCCAATACCAGCACGTCGCCAGCCACCACGTGATCGGCTATCAACACTTCCTCCGCATCCAGATTGCTCTGATATTTGAATGTATATTCTGCCAATTCAGCCTGAATGGTGAAGGTTTTAAGGAAGACCGAATCCGTGCATGTTTGCTCCTCCATCAGCACCTGATTGCGATAGGCACGCAAGGTAACGGACGTCATTCCTGCGCGATTCATGCGGCCGGCTAACGTAACAACGGCCTGATTGGTAGTGAGGGAGCGAGGATAAAGCTGATACGCATATGGGCGCTGACTGAACACAACCGGACTGTTATCCACCGGAACAGGCGTCACATAAGAAGCCACCGCAGACGTATCGCTCAGATAATCCTGATTAAAGGCGATGACGCGATAGTAAACGCGACGACCATTACCAAGCGGACGAATCGTGCTGGCATACTCGCCGTTTTGCAGATTCATGGCCGTGGTGCGATACAGATTATTGGCCTCATATCCCCATTGCAGTTCCACGCTTTGCACGTGATCCTCAGCTCCGCCAGCTACGATGGTGGCGTAGATGGTGTTGCTGGCAGAATCGGCACGTGTGCTCGTAACGGAAGGTTTGGTGCCACCGACAAAGCCGGTAAGGGAAAGATCATCGATATAGAGCGTTCCGGTGCCGATATTACAGCCATCCGTGGTAAGGCGTAATTTGACGGAGTTGGTATCATTCACCACCACCTGATATTCCGTCCACGTCTTGCCAAAAGTGCCTGGGAAGAATGCCATTTCGATAGTGTCGGTACCGGCTATTTTGCTTACGCTGATAGTGGCCTGGGTAACCGCACTGGAACCAAGCACCCAGAAGCGGAGTACGCCTGCTCCCTTCACGGCCGGCGTTTCTATATAAGAGCCCGTG
The DNA here is from genome assembly GCA_045600985.1 of Paludibacteraceae bacterium. Lineage (GTDB taxonomy): Bacteria > Bacteroidota > Bacteroidia > Bacteroidales > Paludibacteraceae > Colicola. The sequence goes on along the minus strand of JAZRYY010000009.1, from coordinate 17,027 downwards.
CAGCGATCGCGATCGGCGGTCTTATTGAACGTCATGGCGCGAGAGGTGGTTCCAAATTCTCCGTGGTTCTGAGAGGTACTGCTGCCGCAATTGCTCATGGTCCAGCCGTTGCCACCGGCATACTCAGAATCGAAGCCCACCTGGAAATGATAAGCACTTACCGCCGTATCGACTGGTTCTGGATCAGGCGTAACGGTTCCGCCGGCGGCACTTTTAGCCGCATCAGCCCATGTTTCGCTAAAGCGCAAACCAGCCAATTGATATTGGATATTATTGCGCTGACGAAGGGTAAGCCCCTTGATACCTTTGAGGGCAGCAGTAGCCGTTTCCGTGTAGACCGGCGTATTGGAAGATTCCTCTGAATCGAGAAGCGGGTTCACGTAGAGGGCGATACTTTCGTTTCCGGAAGCGGCAGGCACAAATTTAGCGACCACTAAGATGGTGGTGCCAAAAGCGAAATCGCCTGACGGCGTGGTGCCATTGGCGGCATTAAAGCCCATACCTACTGCATAGGTATTGCTGGCAGTGCCTTTCTTGATGAAGATACGTCCACGCTGCGTGTTGCCGGTGTGATTGCCATCGAAGCCAAAAAAATCGTTGCCCGCAGAGCTGCCGCATTCGTCTACGCGCAGGAGGAAACTGGCATAATAAGGTTTGCCCGTATAGGTGGAACTGCTATTGGTGAGCGAGAAGATGGCATCATGACCATGATTGCTGTCAAAAGCAGGATCAGGCTTAGCTGCCACCACTTTTTTACCTGCGGCATTATCCACATATTGCTTGCCATTGGCATCTGTATAGCTCAAATCAGATGCTGCCAACGGACTGCTGGGACCATCATGATAATTGGCCTTTCCCGAACCATTCCATTGGTTAGCCTTAACGGCATCCGTAGTGGTGGCATATGCATCACGTTCCAATGTATCGCCACTTTGATGGACAGCCGTAGCTGCAAAGAAAACCGTGTGATCAAAAGGGAGAACCGCCTGCGCGGCCATACCGATAGCCATAGCGGCTACGAGAAGAAGGTGCTTTTTCATTTGATTCGTATTGAGATGGTGCTACCATTTGCTAAATCAACGTCCACACTGGGCTGCCCAAAGCTATCGTCCAGCACGCGAATTTCCTTCACCTGCGGATTAGCTCCAATCGTTTTTTCCACCACGAGATCATATAGGCCATGTGGCTCAATCACGGATGCAAACGTATGGCTGGATTTGCCTGTTTGGCGGATGATCATGCACGGTTCCATGCGCAAGTTCTGTTCTGGATCGTTCGCACCACTTCGCGCCTGAATGGCGTATGCGCCGGGCTCAACTGTAGTGGTGACAGAATAGAAACGATTACCCTGCAGCCATGTGAACCATATATTGCCATTCACGGGCGTCTTGCTTTCCTGCCAGAGGTGCTCATAGCCATATTGCTTACCGGCAGGGCAGAGCGAAGCGGCATTTCTGCGAATAGAGAAATTGGCATCGATGATATGGCCATTATAATGCCAAGGCAGGTCGTACGCATGCGCACGCTCGCTATGCGCCTGCATAATATCTATAATGAGTGGATATTCCGTGAGCTCGCTCTTCACGAGCATCATGGTGCGCACCATCTTCACGCCTTCAGGCTCATAGGCATGCTCATCCAACGCCTGAACTGCCGTCACCTCGATGGCGGCGTTGCTACTGGAGCTTAATTCGAAATGCGCAGGATCGTTCCACCACATGATTTGGCTGGCGTACTCGCTCGACGTATCATAATCGGCATGGAAATGGCTCGTTTCGTCCACCACCAGGGCATTATGCGCTACTGTTTGCTGCGAATAGGTATCGTTTTCATGGGTGTATCGGCCTCCGGATTTCGATTCCACATTCAGGAAACGTGCAGCACCATAATCCATCAGAATTTCTTCACCGTTGTCGTATAGCGCCATCGTCAGTTTATCATAATGGCCATGGCTGAGACCATGACTCGTGGCTTTCATGGAAAGCAACATTCCTTTCTCGCTGTCGCCTTCGCGAAGGAGGGCAACGCCTCCTTGTTCACCTTGCGCACCATCACGCAGCAGCAGGCTCTTATAGAGGAACGGTTGCTCTTTTCCGGCTGCCAAAGCTCGCGCTGTGGCCACGCCTGCCGGGGAAAGCACAAACCCACCCTGCTGCATGGCGATACTCAAGAGAGAGGCATCTCCACTTGCCCAATACGCAATATCCACGGCCGCCACAATCTCCTGCGTGGCATACGTTTTCAAGAGGGCATCATTCATGCGGATAATCTCGCCATTATAGGCCTCCTGAATAAGCACGTTCATTGCCTTCATAAGGATGCTGTCGCGTTCCGCAAAGATCTGGCGTTCCGGCTCGTAGGTTTCAATGGTTTGCGCAAACACCATGAATGGCCAGATGGCGTAGCGCAGATAATACGCGCCTTCCGTGAAGTAGCCATCCGGCGAGAAGAGCTCATACATCTGCTTGAGGAAGCCTGCACTTCCATCCATTTTACTTCCGTATAAAGCCTTTTGCACCAACGTTTCGTTGCCCATGGCATAACCGATCATGCCCACAGCGGCACAGCCCCATGTGGCATGGTTATGCATGCGGTTGAACATGCGATGATTGGCATCATTATCAGGCGTGCCATTCTCCAAGAAATCGGCCATCGGCAAGAAGAGGTTCTTTTCAATATACTCGCGTTTTTCCGGAGCAATAGCCTCACGAACAGCGGCATAGGCCTGAGAGGTATGCACGAGCCATACGCTCTCGTTGAGCGTTTGCCAAAACACTTTTCCCGGCACAGGCGAATGGCCATAAGGGTGCAAATCAAGCGTAGGATACATATCCGCATATGCCGTGAGCATATCTTCAACCAGCTGCACATAGCGCTTATCACCCGTAACCTGATATACGATGCCTGCATCATACATCGTATAATAATTTTGCTTATGCTGCTCATGGGTGAAACCACCAGCCGCATCTTTCGGCATTGGCACGCAAATATCTGTTGCCAGGGCAGCATCGGCTTGCGCTTTGGCCTCTTCATACACGGCAGCAAAAGCAGGCAATTCCGCCACGCCGGACGACAGTTCAACACTTGCCCCTTGAGGCGCACGCACAGGCGCACAAGAAGACATGGCAATAGCGCATGCCATAAACGTACAAATTGAAACGAAGATAGAGAATACGTGCTTCATGGTGTAAAAGTTAAATTGGTTAACCAATTATTTCGACGACAAAGGTACTACAATTTTTTCATATATGCAAATTTTTCGTCGATTTTTTTGTGTTTTCGTTAGATTTTGGTTGACCAAATTGTATTTTGGTGGCTGTTTACGCGTTTTTTTCGCGCATCACGAGCGAATACTCTTCCACTCCAGAGAGGTGTTTTCGCATCAGATTGGCGGCCTTTTCCGGATCGTGCTGGAAGATGGCGTCCATTATCTGCTTGTGTTCTTCGACGGGATCGTTCGCCACTTTTTGGCAAACATTCTGACGGCTATAAACAGCCATGATATCGGGCGTTATGAGCATCAGCATCTGGCGCAAAACCATATTTCCGCTTCCAGCTGCTATACAGCGATGGAAATGGAAATCGGCGGCTTGCACGCGTGCCATATCCTGCTGCTTGCTGATCTTCTCATAGGCATCCAGCGCCTCACGGATGGTTTGCATCTGCAGTTCAGAAGCACGTGCGGCACACAGTCTCGCAGCATTCACCTCCAGAATACAGCGCATCTCGGCAAGGTCGGCAAAGTCGGTTTTATCCAGCGCCAGCACTTCAGAGAGCAAGCCATCCAAGGCCGCTGTTTCCAATCCCACTATGATACTTCCGCTCTGCGGGAAGGTCTTGATAATGCCATAGGTTTCCAGCGTTTTAAGCGCATCGCGCACCGAAGCACGGCTCACGCAAAACTGCTCAGCCAGTTTTCTCTCGGCCGGCAATCGCATGCCCGCCTTCAGTTCGCCCGTGCGAAGTGACTCGCGAATATGACGAATAATAACGTCTTCTGGTTTTTGAAATTCCATATCGTAAAAAGTTTCGCTTGCAAAGGTACGAAAAAATTCCAATATCGGCAAACTTTTGCAGAAAAAAAAGCGTTTTTTTCGGAATATGCAAATATTTTTTCAGTATATTCAGCCTAAACAGAAGAGGGACACCCTGCGGGTGCCCCTTTCGTAGTTATAATATCTTTATTGAAGCATGGTTTTCTTAAAGCATCACCTTCACCTGCTTTGGCGAGTTGGTACCTTGCACAAGGAACAGATGGCTTGGCAGATTGATGGTGAAGCCCGTGTTGGCACGTACCGGCGTGGTGAACGTGAGATGACCATTCACATCGTAGATATTGATAATTTGGTCGATATAGCTGAACACGCCCAACAGGCCATTGCTGCCGGAAGCCGTAAAGCTTGCCTCTTTCTCGCCATACATCTCGCTGGCTCCCGGTTCGTGCATTCCTGAGATACGCAACGGAGCGGAATTGCCTCCGCCATACGCTTGCTCCTTAAAGTCTTCCGGTCCGTCGATCCAAATGCCGAGCGGCGGGATGATTGGGTCTTGGCGGAGCGAGAACCATTGAGCGATATCGGTATTAATTTCCGGGCGAACCAATGGGTCGTTCACGCCGAGCGTATCACGCTTCTCGGTTTCCAGCAACCAATAGTAACCTTCCAACTGGATATTGCTGAGGGTTGGATTGCCGTATACGATGAAACCAACTACACCACGATGGTCTTCCACATAATCTTTGGTGCCATAAACGGTATTTCCTGTGGTGCTATGGAAACGGATTTCCGAGCCGCCGTTGGTGTAATTCTCGCCGTCGATAGTGTTGGTTTGTTCGTAGCACCAATAGTCGCCAGCAAGATAAGAATTGCCATCTACTTTCATCACTTTCGGGAAGCGGAGGACAGACGGACGATGACCATAGTTTTCTCCAGTAGCAGGATCATGCCAAGCCTGCTGGAAGGTGTGGCCACCATACGGTATTTCTGCCGATGAATCGAATGAACGGAGCCAGAAATTACCACCGTCGGCATCTTCTGCAAGGCTGGAATTGCGGGCAGAGATATTATACTCGCTTTGAGTTTTTGAGCGATATACGCTGACGTGATCTGCAACATATGGCAGATTCACTTCGTGCCAGAGATAAGGATTATCATAGCCGGTATAATAGGTAATGACGCCATTAACCTTGTATTGATATGGATTGGTTACCGTTCCGGCACTTCCTTCTCGATTCCAGATATGCAAATCGCCATCGAAGCCGTTCTCCAAATACTTGCCACTGGCATTCTTCTTCGAGATGTTGGTTACTTCTTTATTGCGGAGCATACCCTGCGTGAACGATGGAACACGGAGTTGATCTTTAATAGCATCTTTTGCGTCATCAGAAAGGCTGCCGTACCAATCAAGGTCTTCCTGCTTATTAATATCCTCTCGAATGACGTAGATATCACGCATCCAACGGACATACTCGTCACAATTGAGAGTAAGAGCATCCGGGCCACCGAGATAGAGATGTGCATCCACCTTACCCTGCGCCTTCTTGGATTCCGGATCAAGGAGAAGCGTATTGTTGGCCACGGTCCAGTACATATTGCCGTAGGTGGGCAACTGGAAGTCCTGATTAACGTTATACCAGCGTTCATCTTCTGCTACGTTGAGCGATGTGAGGCCAAGCGCTTCTGCCGTTGGCATTTGGAAGGCGGTGGTGAGGGCTGAGCAATCAATCTCCTGCGACTTGAGGAACGGATAGAAGCCCGGGATATAGGTCCATACGCCTTTATTCCAGGCGGATTCCTTAGCTTCTGTTAAGCCATCTGTTGCATCCAATTCACATCGATATTCCTCGGCTTCTTCTTCAGCCGAATGCCCATGGCTATAGCAAGAGCGCCAAACCTTCAAATCCTCCGCACCCGTCATGTCGGCTGTAGAAAGACCGAAGGTGGACCATGAGGTATAGTTGGTATCCTTGCTGCTGAAGACAGTTGCATCACTACCCTGATAGCCCTTGGCTTTGGAATTCTTATCGCCATCGTAGTAACAATGCTTAACGGTAGCCTGAGCGCCGGCATTGGCAAGAATAGCACCCCAGTTTGTGTTGGCATCGGTGCGCGTCAGCGTTCCGGCATAGTAGCTATGCTCCAGCGTAGCCGCATCTACCATATAGGCAAGTCCTGCTACCTGCTGAGCACGGACATCCACAAGCGAATAGCAATGTTCCATAGTAGAATTATGGCCGAGCGTAGATATGAAGCCCGATATAGGAGCGGTGACATTTTCAGAGTAGATACTGCCACTTACGAAATTACGATTTATCGTGGAAGGGGCGCCTGCTGTATGGCAGATGAAAGCCGCAGCAGCCTCTACTTCCCGCGTCATATTGGAGGTGATAGTATCGGTTTGCTGCACGGAGCAATCCATAACTGTTGTGCCATCCACCTCAGTGATGAGCGTACCAATATGCACCTGTTCGTCATCGTTGCCTCCAACGTTACGCACCAATGCAGCTGATAGTTCTACATTTTTAATAGTAGCTCCTTGCGTCTTGGCAAAGAGGCCGAAATAGTGGTCGTATTGGGTAGCATAGTGCTCATGACCATAGGTGTTTTTGGTGGTGATGAAATCCACATCCAGCAGCATACCATCAATCTTATATCCCTTGCCATCGAAGGTTCCCTTAAAGTAGGTGTTTTTTTGGTCTGCAATAGGACACCAGATCATGCGCACCTCACGTTGGTCGAGAATGGTGAGCTGCTCAAGATCAATATCGTTCCCGAGCTGGATGGTCCATCCGGCAAATCCAGCAGGATAGATATCATAATCAGAATTGTATTCAGTCGGGGCGGTAGTGGCTTTATTGCTATCATAGCCTTTATCAATATAATCGTATACCCAGGCCAATTCTTCTGCTGTTTCGATGGTGATGGTGGTAGCATTTACTTTTGTTGGCGTTTCCGGATACGAGCACCATGTTGGTCCATCACCTTCTACGAACCAATAATGGGCTTCATCCAATTGCCCGTCTTTATGATTGGAGAATGGCACAGGATAGCAGTCATCATATACCTGACGCTTGCCTTCACGTCCTTCCAACGTGATTGGCACAAAGAACACGTTACCCGACGTTTGCAAGAAGGATTCATCGGATGGCTTGGTGCCTGGATAGGTGGCATCAGACTGCGTAATGGTTTGGCCATGGATATTATTGCTATACACATAACCACCACCGCGTGCGCTGACATGGGTTAACTCAAATTGGAACACGCCACTCAGTGGGCCATAGAACGATTGCTCTTCTCTTACACCTTGCGAATTGATGCTATAGTTATTCTCCTGTACCACCTTCAAGTGCACACCTCGACCTTGCGGGTCGTCGATACGAATCAGGTTTTTCGCCGTACCGGCATTACGCTTTGCAAAATTCTCTCTGCAGACGTCTCCCGCATGAATGCCATGCTCCTGATAATCATAGTTGCCAGCCACGAGGGCACTCTTGTAATCGTAGTAGGATTGGCTTTCTACAACACCATCAATATCGTGGTATTTTGAGCCACCATTTGCCACTGGTTTGAACGTTACTTCTGAGGTGATGGAGCCGAGGTAGTGAACCGGATTATAAAAGTCGATGACGTTTCGGGCATTGAGTTGGTTGGTAGGCGAAAGGTTGCCCGTGTCATCGATATTACTATTGAGCATCAACTCGGTAATACGCGAAACGGCATAGTTGGTTGGGTCGTTCTGACCAGTAGCCACGTCGATTTCACCATACATCTTCATGGAGCAGTCGCGAATCTGAAGGATATCAAGACGCTGGAAGGTGTTGAGCAGTTTAGGATCGTTGGCCTGGTGCTGAGCATAGCCATAACCATCGATTGCCGCCGAACGGAAGGCAGCTACCAAAGAAGAGTGACCATCACCAAAGATACCACCCTTGCCAAGGTGATTCGTCGGGTCGGTTTCTGTAGAGATCGTGATGTGCTCTTTCCGGGCTGCATCATTAGCATAATCGTTCCAGTTTTGCGCATTCACTTCGTCCTGCACCCAGATATTGGAATTACCGCCGTAGACGTACTGGTTGGCCTGCGCGATAGCAGAGCCAGATAGGGTGGCATCGCTGGTCCAATATTCAGGGTGAGCAGTGGCAAGATTATAGGTGCTGGTGAACTTAAGCACGGTGTTTGCCATAGCCGTTTGGCCATCCTCTACGTTCTCGCGTGAGTAGCCGCCACCATAGATACCTCCCTTGATATCAATCTCAATATCATCCCACGTTTTGCTGACTTTATTATGGGTAAGCTGCAGCGCTGCGGTTTGCTTGGCATCACCATAATCATTGATAGCCTGATAAACAGCGGCATTGATGCGGTCGCCTTTGGTGAGGAAGATCGACTGACGCACAGCCTTGTCGCCAGCGCCATCCACTTTGGCAAGTTCGGCTGCTGTGAAATTAGAGCGCTTCAGCTTATATTCGCCCGTTTTCTGCACTTCATAGTAGCTTGGGTAGCCCACCAGAATCTCGGTGTTGCCATATATATTGCCGGCTAAGGCACCACCTACCACATTGGAATAAACCGTGCCATCAGCGATATGGATGGTGGCCGTACCAATCATCTTGCCCTGCTCACCACCACCGTAAATGGCATTCACCGTAGGGTGCAATGGTTCCGGATCTGTCATGGCAGCTCGCGCAGGAGCAGGTGCCGGAGCATCAGCGAGGGTGTTATTCTCATTCAGCAAGCGGATATGCGTGTTGCCATACACAACCGTGTTCTGACCATAACCGCCTCCGAACACAGAGAACACGGGGCGTCCGTGCGACTCGTTGTATTCGATATTGTTGGCAAGTACGCCCGGATGCTGAGTCTCAAAGTTGCCAATCATATCGGAATACATATTAATCTCTACGTCGCCGTATACATATCCGTGCGTGTAGCAGCCGCCATAAACGTTGCAATATTTATCATCGAGCATGTTGGCAACCACCGGACTAACGAGGAATTTATTGGCTTTGGCCGCATCAAACCCGTCATCATTTCGCTCAGGCACATGCATCTTCCACGGCTCGAATTTCGCGTGGATATCGAGGGTGATCTTTGGTTGGGTCTTATCGGTGTTCCAGGTGATGAAACCGCCAGTAGCAGAATAGCCGCTATAGGAGAGATAGGCATCATTGCAGCCGCCTACCACTTTATTGAAGATGGTTACGGAGGCAGGGATGGTCATGTGCACAGGATCAATAGTGGTCATGGAGCCACGATTACCACCTAAGCAGAATGTGCCGATATACGCATTTACGAGGTCCGTTCTGAGCGTGAACTCACGTGGCAAAGCGGCCATAGCCACAGCATTCATATATTCTGTGAGCAAAGCTGCACTATTGAAATAGAGATTATTCTTTGCCTGAATACGATCGAGACTGATGGATTCGGTCATCTCCTGGCCATTCGAACCCATATACACGCCATTAAGCACGCAATAGGAACCAATATCAAACTTCGTATAAGACTCTGCTCCACTCACGGTAGATGCGTTACCGCCGCAATAGACGTTTCCCTTCACGTACACGAGATTGCTTTCCGTTCCGGCGATATTGAGGTATGCTTTATCCACATTTGGACGGATGGCATTGATGGCCTGCAGTTTTTGCATGGCCGTAGCACTCGGGTTGTTGCCGCGGAAGGCATAATAGATATAATCCACATTGCCGGGGGTACCTTCCACACGCTCTTCCATCACGCCTGCTGCCGGGGCATCCTTTGTGGCGTCGTACTGATAAACATAGTTGCCGTTGCCAGAACCATATACGTCGCCGGAGATAGCGCCGGTGATATTCACATTGGTGCCGTTATAGACGTGGCCGGCAATATCGTTGCCACCGTATACGTTATTGATACGTCCCCCGCTCACGTTCACGGTAGCACCGTATTCATCTGCGCCTGCGAACGTAACCAGGTTACCCTCGCCATCTTTGGCGATTACATCTGCCATACGGCATCCTCCGTAGAGCTCGTTGATTTCAACCAAGTCGCTACTTACGTCGATGCGAAGGCCCTTTGGAGTAGGATTAAGTTGACCAGCAGTGGCAGAATTGCCGCTGGGATTATAGTAGGTCATATCGCCCAGGTTTCCTCCTGAATATACCGAACCGAGTTTGCCTTGCAGGAGGTTCCATGTAGGCTGGATGGCCATCTCGGCTACGTTGTTTCCGCCATAAAGTTTCACCACATGATAAGGGTCCATTACGAGCGTTTTATCATTCCATGTGTAGCCGGTTGGTACGCCGCTGAAGAACACTTTCTGCATGATATTCTTCTGATAGGCAGAGAAGGTGACATTGGCAAACTGCGTACTGATAGCATCGCTGAAGATATAGGTATTGCCTGTCACGGTGGCCATATTGCCGCCACCAAAAGCACGCAAGGTAGAACCGCCACCAATCTCCATCAGGGCGTTGCCTACATTGGGCTTTGTGCCTTTATCCTCGGCCCATTTCTCGCCGTTGCCGCCTGCGTATGCGCTACCCACCAATGGGAAACCACGGTTGGCAGAGTTGTCGTCGGCAGAAATTTCCACATAGGTATTAAACTCCTTGTCTTCCAGGTCGGTCCATTTTGTTGCGGTGAAAGCCGCAGGCATAGTGCCGCTGATGGTGCCGGCTATATCGTTGCCGCCATAGAGATTACAGATGATGAGGTGGTTGGCGTCGTTGATGCCGCGACTCTTGCCATCGTATGCCCACACGTGGGATGCACCACCGATGTTAGCCTGTCGGCTACCGCCATACACGTTCGTGGCAAAACCTTCTGCCAGTTCTACGAAGGTGTTGCCGCTGATGTCGCCCTTGTAGCCGCCGCCGTAGAGCGAACCGAGTAGCGTGCCCTGCTTACCTACCGCGAAATAGACATTCGTGTTGCCGTTCACGGTGCCCATATTCGAACCGCCGAAGGCATTGAAGAGGTATGGGAACTTACCGGTTTGGTCGCCATCGCCGCCTGCACTGGTTGCTATGGATTTGATGTAGAGATACGTATCGCCTTCGGTGTGCGTGCCTTTACCATAGCCTGCGCCATACACGGTCATGGCTTTGTTACGCTCAAAGTTGGCGGCCTCATCATAGATGTGCATGTTGTTCGACTTATCGAAGTAGTAGGGGTCGGTGCAAGTTGGAGATAGCCATGCGCCATAATCCACCCATGAGTCGCCTTGCACGAGACCAGACATGTAGCAGCCGCCATATACGTTGCCGCCGTTCACACTCTTAGGTGTGCCGGCTGAAGGATTGGCTTCTGTCACTTCCGGCTCCATGGCGCAGCGCAAATCCAGATGAAGGAAAGCTTTGCCCTTGTTGGCCGTGAAGAGTTTATCACGAGTTGCTTGATTTTCCTTGGCAGGATCGCTGCTGCCTGCCGGTATTGGTTCAAAATATGCCGTGGCGTATTCGTCTGCATTGGCGCGTGGGTCGGCGTGTATATCGTGGGCACGGTTGCCGCCGTTCTCTGCCAGCATACCGCCATCGTAGTAGAAGCGAACGATACCCATGATGGTTTCGCCATCCTCTGCATATTCAATGTGATGGTAGTCGCCGGTTGGATTGGTGGATGGATCGTACTTTGTGAGTCCGCCGGCATCGGTCAGATAGTTGTAGTGGCCTGCCGTCTCAGTGTAGGTGTGACCATCGCTGGTTTCAAAGATGCGATATACCACGTCGGTATTATATGCACCGCCTACCACAGCGTGGCTGACGGTTACGCCTTCGGGCAACTTATAGTCGAATTTACCCTCGTTGGTTTTCAATTTCATTGAACCGCGGAAGCCGCCACCTACGAAGTTGGCCAGCCAAATATCTTCGGCATCATCTGCAATCGTGAGGCGGATATCATCCGTCCATACAAGAATATTATTCATGTATGCGTTGAACGACTGGAGACCCTCTGCGCGAGACAGTGGGGTAGTGCCATCTTCCTGATATACGGCGAAGCCAGGCCAGTACTTTTTGGTGTTGGCATCGTAGTAATGGTGATAGAAATTATCGGTTTCTGAAGTTTCCTGCGTAGCAAGGTGACGTCCTGAGCAACCCATGAAAAGACCCGATACGTTCTCATCGTCGGAGAGGTATTTCTCTTGAATGGCATCCCCTGCAGCCATGATAGCTGCGTGTGTGCGACCAATGGTAACGTGCGAACCGAGTGTTACGTCAATCTTGCCGCCGCCGAGGAAATAGTCAGGATCATCGCGCGTTTCATGCGGATTGCCATGGTATTTACCTTCAGGAGCCAGCATCGTAGCGTCCCACGCACCTACGGTACATGAGTTACCACCTCCGAACACCTGGCCGCGCACGGTCACACGGTTGCCGACTGCTGTTCCATCCAGCGTCAGCTCTACGCCGCCAATCGTTTGCGGACGGCCCACGTAGGTCTTGCCATTGGCTGCACCCGGTTCTCGATGAAGGACGTTGTAGTAGTTATTATCGTGCTTGCCCAAGTCGTACTGCAGTTTGTTTGGCTCGTAGTAACCGATGTGGTCACCGTTGCCGGCGCCAAACACGTCGCCATTGATGGTGCCGCCGTAGATGGTCAGTTTCGCTATGCCATTCACGATGCCGGATACGTCGTTGGCGCCATAGACGTTGCCGCCGATGCTGATAGGATTAGACTGATTCTTTCGGCCGATGGTGATATGGGTGGCAATATCTGAAGCAACGCCATTCTCGTTGATGTTGCCCATCACGGCACCACCGAATACGTTCTCCAAGATGGTACCACTGGTGATGTTCAGTTGCGTGTTGCCACAATGTGCGTAGTAACCGCCGCCATATACGTGGTGCACCAGTGAGGAAGGATTGTTGTTGACTGATACGTTGGTGCTACCCTCCACGGGACCATTCATGCCGCCGCCCACAATACTATGCAAACCGGTGCCTTCTGCCAGGTTAATGTTGCTGTTTGCATCGCCTTGCACCTTGGCAAACTGACCATAGCCGCCGCCGAATACGGAGAAGTGTGGCTTTGCCACATTGGCAATACATTCCCTATAGTAGTCGGTTGTATTGAAGCCGGATGGCGCAGTAGGCGCTGCTGACATATATACGTACGTATTGCCAAAGATAGTGGAGGCTATATTGCCGCCGCCGTAGAGGTTGTGGGTGATGTCGCTTTCGGTGTTGCGGTAGTCAATGTCGTTTTCGGAGTCGTAGCCCGAGCGCTGGGGCAAGAAGTGGCCGGTTTCTTCGCCGGTTGGGTTGCCCCAAGAGCCCATTGTTTCTTGCGTAGCCACGGTGCGGCGTTTCCAGTAGTTGGTGAACTCCAAATCGGCTTGGGAGAAGTACACGTATGTGTTGCCATATACGTCGGCAGAAGAAATAGCATCTTCATGTTCCTCTGGGTCGTCGCCATATCCGCCACCAAAGATATCACGTGCCACCATGCCGTTAAGGATGCTTACGTTGGTGTTGCCATCTATAACACCGCTTTGCATGGCGCGTCCGGATTCGCCTTTTGTGGCAGCAATGGTTTGGCAGGCATAGACGCAGCCGGTGTTGCCGCCGCCGTAGATGTCGCTCCATATATGGCTGCCGTTCACGCTTACGTTGGTAGAACCAATCACGGATCCAATAAACTTATATTGCTCAATATCCGCGCGTTTGCGTCCGTTGCCGCCACCATATACTGAGCCGAGGATGTCGCCTCCGTCGAGGTGAAGAGAGGTGGTGAAGTCGAGGTGAGCACCGCTCTGGTTGGTCTGGTTTTGGTGACCGGCCATGGTGGGACGTGCGTTTGCGGTGTACCAACCCGTGTTCGCGATATCGCCGCCGCCATACACGTTGCCGAAGATGACGGTGCTATTGCCGCTGATGGTTATATCCGTTTCGCGATACACCTGTGCCGCAAACGTATATGGGAAATTTATCTGTGCGGGGCTTCCACCCATAGGATTGCTGATGAGCTTCTGCCCGGCTATACCGGCACCACCGCCGAACACGTCGCCGTTGATGATGCCGCCCTTTATGTTCACTTTCGTTCCGCCATATACTGCGCCCACGTGGCTATTGACGTTGCCGTTGGCATCGGCGCCGGATTTAGAACCCAAACCGCCGCCGAAGATGTTGTAGATGAACGGCTGACCTTCAATGGTGATGCTGGTTTGGGAGGTATAGGATGTCTTATCGTAGTTGATGGCGCCTGCGCCAGCGTCGTAGGCACCTACCGTGCCATCGTAACCGCCGCCATGCACTGCCGACACGAACTGACCCACCATTCGGTGGTCAGGCATCCAGCGCATGATGATCTGGTCGATTTCCTCCAGTTCGGCATGCGTAAATGCGGTGCCATTGGCAGGCTTGATATCGGATGTACCGGGGATATTGATGGTGACGTTGGTGTTGTGGGCCACGTCGGTGTGGGCACCATATCCGGCGCCGAAGACGGCGATGATAGGTGTCTTTTGGGTGTTGGGGTTCATGGCTTGGTCGTACCATGTGTACCAAGCAGGGATAGTGGCTGCTTGATTGCTCAGGAAGGTGTACCAGGTTACCATACCCGCATTCATCCTGACTTTGGTGGAATCGCCGATGTTCGATGCCTTGTTGCCGCCGCCATAGATGTTGTGGTTGTTCTCCTCCTTGCCATCTACGAAGATAATCTCGCCGCCGTTGATGGTCACTGCCGTGCTACCGCTAACGTCGGCCGACATCTTCACTGTGCCATCGATATTGAGCGCACCATTGCCGCCACCGAAGATTTCTCCGGCAAACTGCCCCTCATTGATGGTTACATCGGTGCTACCATCTACCTTAGCCATATCGCCACCGCCATATACGTTGCCCAGAATCTTTATCGTGCTCTTCGGCTGGTCGGCTCCCGGAGGGAACGATGGCCCCTCTTGTGCCATCGCTACCACTGCTGCTCCTGTTATCAGAAGCAGCAGGGAGAATATATGTTTTGCTCTATTGCGCATACGCACGTGTATATATTATATTGTCTTATTTGTTTTCGTAGCCTGCAGGGCGTTCGTCTTCGTTATTCTCCAATCTGAACGTTGGTGTTGCCGGTGACTTGGGCTTTATTGGGGTGTCCTTCTTCGCCTTGTCCACCGCCGTAAACGCTACCTTCTATTTCGCCATCAAGGATAATCACCTTTGTGTTGCCATCCACAGCACCCATCTCGCCGCCGCCATAGATATTGCCGGCAAGCGGATGTCCCTCCGGCAGGTCGATGGTCACGGTAACGTCGGTTTTATATTGGTCGCCCAATGCGCTATTGCCTGTGGTGGCAATGCGGAGATACTCCTCTTCGTTATTGGATTCAATGCCCTGTCCGCCGCCATAGATATTACCATTGATAGTAGGATATGTCTCTGCCGTACCGCTGATATTTATGTCCACCTTACCATTCAATTCGGCAATGTGCGTGATGGTTTGACCATAAAGATTGGTAATGCCATAATACTTGTAGTGTCCGCGACTGCCACCATACACCGAGCCGTTGATGGTGCCACCGGTAACGTTAACGGTGGAGTTACCAAACACGGAGCCTACCCCCTGCATGGTGATCTTTTCCAGCATATTGGACACATAGCCATAGCCGCCGCCATAGACTGAGCCGTTGATAGTACCGCCGCTGATGTTGATTGTAGTAGAAGAACTATCCAGACGAAGCACTTCTGTTGTATAGCCCCCCATGCCATCGGCATTATGAAGCGTCACCGTAGATAAGGCGTCTCCAGGATGCTTTGCACCCCACGTACCATATTGCACCTTATTCATCACAGCCGTGTTGGCATCATCAGCATCCGTAGTAGCATACGGAACGTGCGCATCCCATGGATTAAGGCCCAGCACACCACCGGCACCACCGCCATAGAGTTCACCATTGATGGTGCCTTTCTTCATATTGATTGCCGTGCTGCCATATATATACATATCTACTACCGTCGTTGCAGACTTTCCATCTGCGCTTCGTCCCAGTCCGCCGGCATAGATACTTTGTACCTCAAGGGGTTTCAGTCCATCCTGTTCATCTACGTTGATAACGGTTCGTCCGAAGAATGAGGAATTGGGCCATTGACCATAATTGCCACTCACACCGCCTTCGGGAGTAAACGTCTTATTTCCATTCACCACGCAGTTACCCTGATTAGCACCTACCACGTAGCCAATCTTGCCACCATGCAGGTTGATCTCAAAGTCGCTGTACATCGTGCCGTCGGTCAGTCCGGCCACAATACAGTTGATATCGCAGGTATAGTTGTCCGTGTTCGGATTATCCTTATCAATATCTACATTGATGATAGCCCACATCGGGTTTTCTGCCGACCCCTGGATACTATGGCTGGTATTTTCAGCCTTCACGAAGAAACCATCGGTAAAACGTCCGCTTACGAATCGTCCGTAGTGTCCCGACTCAATGGTGACCACCTGTGGTTTGGTGCGGTTGGCAGTG
Source organism: Paludibacteraceae bacterium (assembly GCA_045600985.1). Taxonomy (GTDB): domain Bacteria; phylum Bacteroidota; class Bacteroidia; order Bacteroidales; family Paludibacteraceae; genus Colicola. Next base: position 590 of record JAZRYY010000009.1, on the reverse strand, counting down.
TATTTTCTCAACGTTGCTTCATTGGGATTCGAGCAAGTCAATACGACTGTAAACTCGGGTGTATTTTGCACGTTATCCAAATTACCATGAGCATCCGACAGTTTCTTGAAATTCTTCATCTCCAAGCCTTTGCCAAACCACACATCGTTGCCATGCAGTTCCAAAAGGTTATTGCCGTCAGCGTTACTATTGGCTTTGAAAGTAAGGTACTCAAACTTGGTATCCGCCAGTACATAAGCGCTGTGACCCGACTGACCATTGCATACAGGATTCACATCATGCTCGCCAGTGCCCGCTTTAATTTGCTTTATTTGAATAGTACCCTCGTAATCTACACCATTCCAGCGGCCTGTCAGGGTAGCAGGGTTCTTTCCGTTGCTGCGGAAATCGCCATTGGTGGTCAGTTCACCCATCACAACGATGATGTTATTATCCCACGTGCCGCCATTGGCAGGCGTGGTCAGCAGGCTGTTGGCCTTGTCAATGGTCTTGACCGGCGTCTGAGGACTGCGACCATCATTGGTATCAAGGCCTACTCCGGCACCATTTCCTGTATAACCGGTACCATTGATATATACCACATTCAGGTC